>JAHFGW010000042.1 GCA_023247235.1 Candidatus Omnitrophota bacterium
CCCGGGGCTGCGATGCGTGTGCACATCGGTGATGTTCACGCGAGTCCTGGCCAGCGCTTGGGAGACGTGGAAGACGATGCCGGGCCGGTCCGCCCCATAGACGGAAATCAGGTACGCCGGGCCCCGCTTGGCGGGCCGCACGGCCTCATCCGGCGGCAATTGCTTGACGCTGATGGACAGCCCCAGCCGGCGTGACAGCGGCCGAAACGCTTCCGAGAGCGCAGGGTGGCTCAGGCGCGTCGGCGCCGAACACACCAGCATGATCGTAAACTCCCCGCCCAGGCGCGTCATCGCGGAGTCCTCGAGGTTGCAGCCGATCCGGTAGAGCCGCTCGGTCACGGCCGCGACGATCCCCGGACGATCCTTGCCCAGCGCGGTCACGATCCACCGTCTACTCATCTAAAAACCTCCCGCTTGTTCAATGTGCAATGCGTAACGCGTAATGGAAAGCCGGCGACATTACGCCTTACGCATGCCACATTCCACAGGAGCCATCGTGGGCATAGTCAGAGTGGCCGTTTCGACTTCAAATCCCATATCCTCGATCATCTGTCGGGCGGCCTCAGCCTGCTGGCCCTCCGTCGTCAGATATCCCTCCACAAAGATCGAGTTAGCCGGATAGAGCGCCAGCGGCTGGAGCGACCGTAGGTTGACCTCGCGGCCGCCGGCAGCCCGCAGTTCGCTCACCGGATTCAGAAACCGGAACACGCAGAGGATCTTCAGGCATTTAGCCGGCGTCAGGAAGTCATAGGCCGCCATCGGGGTGCCCTTGATCGGGTGCAGGAAGTTCACCGGGATCGAGTCCATCTGCATCTCACGCACCGCGTACGCCAGATCAAGCACGTCCTCGTCCGTCTCTCCCATGCCAACGATCCCGCCACTACAGGTCATCAGCCCTGCCTGCCGGACGTTCTTCACCGTCTGAACTCGATCGTCATACGAATGCGTCGCGCAGATTTCCGGGTAGTAGCGCCGGCTGGTATTCAGGTTGTGGTTGACCCATCCCACGCCGGCCTCCTTCAGCTTGCACGCCTGCGCCTCCGTGAGGAGGCCCAAGCACACGCAGATTTCCAGGTGATGCTGGCGTTTGATGGCCCGCGTGACTTCGCAGAACTGGTCGATGTCCTCATCGCTGGGCCCGCGGCCGCTGGTGACCATGCAGTACCGCACCGCGCCGGCCTCGACCGCGCGGCGCGCGCCCTCGACAAGTTGTTCCGTGGCCATCAGCGGGTACTTGTCGATGTGCGCCGTCGAGAGCGAGGATTGCGAGCAGTAATGGCAGTCCTCGGGACACAGGCCGCTGCGGGCGTTCTGGAGCACGCAGAGCTTGACGCGCTTGCCGAAGCGTACTTTGCGGACTTCGAAGGCCGCCCGCAGCGCGTCGAATAGCGCCTCGTCGGGAAGCTCCAGGACGGCCCGGGCCTCCTCGCGCGCAATCGTCTCGCCTTGAAGCGACTGCTGCACGATGCGCTCCCAATTAACGGGCATGCTCGGAGGGATCGAAGTGCTGGAGGATCTCGTAGCGGGTGGTGCGCTGGGCGGGTCGAAACCCGGACTCGCGGATGAGCGTCACGATCTCATCGACCGTGGTCTTGTTGATAAAGGACGTCGCCGCGTGGACGTTCTCTTCGAACAGGGTGCCGCCGAAGTCATCCGCCCCCATGTGGAGCGCGATCTGCCCCGTCTTCTTCCCTTCCGAAAACCATGAGGCCTGGATGTGGGGGACGTTGTCCAGGTACAGGCGGGCGAAGGCGATCATGCGCAGGTAGCGTGTCGGGCCGGCGTGATGCTTGATGCGTGGCTCCAGCGGCGTATTGCCTGGCTTGAAGCTCCAAGGAATGAAAGCCGTAAAGCCACCGGTCTCATCCTGGAGGCTGCGCACATGCTCCAGGTGCTCGAGGATGTCGTCATCCTCTTCGATATGGCCGAACATCATCGTAGCGGTGGACTTAAACCCCAGCCGGTGCGCTTCGCGGTGGACCGACAGCCAGGCCTCAACCGGACCCTTCTTGGTGGCCAGCCGCCGGCGAATGCGGTCGGAGAGAATTTCCGCCCCGCCGCCTGGCAGCGTGGACTGGCCGGCGTCCTGGAGGCGTTCGAGCACCTGGCGCACGGTCAACCCGGAGACCTGCGCCATGGTCGTGATTTCCGAGGCGGTGAAAAAGTGCGGCGTGACCGTCGGAAAGCGTCGCCGGGTTTCGCGCACGAGCTCCAGGTAGTACTCCAATGGCAGCTTGGGATTATGGCCGCCTTGCAAGAGGATGGTCGTGGCCCCAAGCTCGACGGAGCGTTGGATCTTTTCCATGACCTGCTCGACGGTGAGCGTGTAGCCGCCAGCGGCGCCGGGCTTGCGGTAAAAGGCGCAGAAGACGCAGTCCGTGATGCAGACGTTCGTATAGTTGGGGTTGGTGTCGATGACGAAGGTGACGACGGGCTGCGGGTTATGCCGGAAGCGCACGCGGTTGGCCAGCTCCGCCATCTCCAGGAGATCCCCGTGCTGCCAGACCCACAGGCCCTCCTCGCGGCTCAGCCTGCGCCCGGAGAGCACGCGCTCCTCAATGGCCTCAGAGCAGATGGTGGACATCCACAAGCTCCCGAAAGCGCGCGATTCCCTCTTCCTCGGGTTGGCTCAATCGATAGATGAAGCTGGACAGGTAGGCCTGGATCTCCGCGGCCGAAAGACCCAGCTCTTGGGCGGCCGCCTGGACGATCGGCTCAAGCTGGGCCGTGTTGACGGCGAGGGCATGGGCCAGCGCGTGCTCAAGCCGCTTCTTCGCATCGTCCGGGAGGTCCTTGCGCACCGCCCACACCGCAAAGACAAACGGCAGGTGCTGCCAAAGCCACCATTCAAAACCCAGGTCAATCTCATAGGGGTAGCGGGTGTTCGCCTGGCGGAACCGCAGCGCCTCATCGCCGATCACCAGACGCGCCTCGGCATCCTGGAGCCCGCGTTCGTAGGCGGCCGGCTTCAGGTGGTAGCGCTGCTCAAGCAAGAGGCGCAGGAGCAGCGCCGTCGTGGACGTCTCTTCGGTGACGCCGATGACCGCGCCGTCCAATTGCCGGATCGGACGCCGAGCGAACAGCAACGCGCTGTGCGCCCGCCCCCGGACGGCGATGCCGAAGCGGCCCAACCGCTCAAACGACCGCTCCAGGCGGAAGAAATCGGCCAGCGGCAGCGGCCCCGCATCGAGCGTGCCGGCGGCCGCCTGCTCGCCGAGGCGCCGAGGGACGTAATCTTCCAGCGTATACGCGTCTTGCGGCGCAAAGCCGCGGAAAAACGGCGCGCTGTTAAGATACGGCACTCGCGCAACGCGCGTCTTCGTCGTCGATTTGGATCCTTCGACTCGGGCTGAAGTCGTCCGGAGAGTCGCCATGGCCCTCGCTCAGGATTCCGCCCTACAAGCGACTATGGGAATTTCGCTAGTCTGCTCAGGGGGCTCCATGGGGCGATAGAGGGCATCACGTTCCACCGGGGTGCAGCCGGCCTCGCGGATGAGCTCAGCGAGGCGGGCGCGGGTGAGGCTGATGGGCGAGGCGGCATCGGCCGCATGCATGATGCGCTCTTCGCCAATCGTGCCATCGAGATCGTCCGCTCCGAACTGCAGGGCCACCGAAGCGATCTCTTCTCCCATCGTGACCCAATAGGCCTTGATGTGCGGGATGTTGTCCAGCACCAGCCGCGCGATGGCGATGGTCCTGAGGTCCTCGGTCGCGCCCGCTTGGCGGCTGACGACTTGCGTGCGTCCCGGCTGATAGGCCAGAGGGATGAAACTCATGAAGCCGCCGGTCTCATCCTGCAGCTCACGCAGCTTGAAGAGGTGTTCCACCCGCTCTTCGTGCGTTTCCATATGGCCATAGAGCAGGGTGGAGTTGGTGGGAATGCCGAGCTGATGCGCGGTCCGGTGGATGTCCAACCATCGGGGCGCCCCGATCTTAAAGGGATAGAGCGCCTTGCGGACCCGCTCGGAAAACACCTCCGCGCCCCCGCCGGGAAGCGCGACCAGGCCGACCTCCTGAAACTGCCGCAAGACTTGTTCGACCGTCAGGCGGAACTTCTTCGAGAAGTAATCGATTTCGACCGCGGTCCACGCCTTAATCTGGATCTGGGGGAAGTTGGCGTGGATCGCGCGGAACATCTCGAGATAATAGGTCCACGGCCAATCCGGATGCAGCCCGCCGACGATGTGCACTTCGCGCAGCTCCGGGCTGCAGCGGGCCAAGACCTCTTGGATCGTCATCTCGTAGGCGTTGGGCCGTCCGCGCTTGGTGGCGAAGTCGCAGAAACGGCAGGAGAGCACGCAGACATTGCTCGGATTGATTTGCCGGTTGATGACGAAATGCGCCCGGTCGCCCCAGCGTTCGCGTTTGACTTGGCCAGCCAGCCGGCCCAACCCGATCAGATCGGGCGCGCGAAACAGGGCCACCGCATCCTCGCGCGTCAGCCGCTCGCGGCGCGCGAGCTTCTGGGCTACGCGTTCAAGTAGTGGTTCCATCGCGCATCCACACGCTTGATGATGGCGGGGTCCATGACCACCGGATCCGGATACCCCTGCTTGAAGGTCGCATCGATGCCCAGACAGCCGCGGTGCACCGGCCATGCCTCTCGCAGCTCGCTTGAGGCGAAGATCACATCGCGCGCCGGATCAAAACGGGTGAAGATCCCCCACAACAGGCTCACGCGGTCGTCCAGGTCTACGTCTTCACTGACAGCCGCCAGCAGCTTCACCCCGGCAAGCTCCGGCCGGCGGACAAGCGCCTTCACCACGTCGCGGCCCTCCCCCTCCACCTGCACGGCAAGCAGCGTCTCGTGCACCAGCCGGGCGCGTCGGATCCGGGGATGGAGCGTCGGGGTGCGGGTAGCATCAACTGCCTGCCTTGGGGCGCCGCTGGCCTGGCCGCCTGAGGTGGCGTCCAGCACCATCTTGCTGCCCAGGTTCAGGGTGAAACTGGTGAAGTCCAGCGTATCAAAAGGCACACCGGGAAGCAAGAGGAAGTCCTCTGACGGATCAAAGTGGTCGCGGACGGCTTGAAGCACGGCTTGCGGATCGCGCGCGTTGACGTTGGCATCGACCAGGATGAGGCATTTCGTCAGCGACATTTGCCCGGTGCCGAAGAGGCCCAGGGCGGTTTTCATGCCTTCCTTCCCAAACCGCTGCGTGACCGAGGCCGCCGCCAGGCTGTGAAAACCGGCTTCGTAATACGCCCAGAGGTCCCGCAGCTCCGGGTGCACAAGGCGAATCATCGGCAACAACATCTCCTGCACGGCATCACCGATGTAGCGGTCCTCCTGCGGCGGTTTCCCCACGACGGCAGACAAATACACCGGGTACGACCGGCGGCTCATGGTCTCAATCCACAGCACCGGAAACGGCGCCGGGTGCGAGTAGTGGCCGAAATGATCGCCGAAGGGCCCCTCGGGCATGCACTCATCAGGCGGCACATGGCCCTCCAGAACGAATTCGGCCTCGGCCGGGGCCACCGTCAGGCCCGTCCGCCCCAGGACGAGGGGGACGCGCCGGCCGCGCAGAAACCCCGCGAACGCCAGCTCATCCACACCCTCCGGCAAGGGAGCCACCGCAGCGAGGTACAGGACCGGATCGCCCCCGATCACGACGGCAACCGCCAGCGCCCTGCCCTGCTGCTCGGCCTTCCAGTAATGGAAGCCGCCGCCCTTCTGGATCTGCCAGTGCATGAGCACCCGGTCTGGGCCGACCACCTGCATGCGATAGATTCCCACGTTGCGGGCGTCGGTGTCCGGGTCATGCGTCAGCACCATGCCGCAGGTAATGAACCGTCCGGCGTCCTTCGGCCAGCACTTCATGATGGGCAGCCGGCGCAGGTCCGGGGACTCCTGTACCGCTTGGACCCGTCCATGCCGGACGCGCTTGGGGGGCGCGGCAAGGATCCGGCCGATCGTTCGCCATTCTTCAATGAGGCGCTTGGGGCGGGGGGGCATGGCGGCTTCCAGCAGGCGCCGAAGCTCACCCCCGACTTGCTGCGGGTGGCGGCCGAGTGCTAACTCGATGCGCCGAGGGCTGCCGAGAATGTTGATGGCAAGCGGAAACGGCGAGTCTTTGACGCGCTCAAACAGCAAGGCCGGGCCTTGTTGTTTCACGACGCGCGTGGCGATCTCGGTGATTTCCAGTTCTGGATCGACCTCAACGCGCACCCGGCCTAACTGGCCCTCTCCATCAAGGAGTGCAAGAAAAGACTGTAGGTCGCTCACTGGATTAGCGTATAGCGTTCAGCGGATAGCGTATAGGAGAGACGGGAACGGCAGGGTGGAGCATGGTGTAAAGCATTCGGCTGCCACACAATCAAATCCTTAAATCTTTTTGTCTTCATTTCTATACGCTCAACGCTATCCGCTATACGCTGACCGATGCTCTTTCGCTACTCGAGAGCTTCAGGCCTCCAGGCGAGGGCGGGCTCAAGATTGAGGAGGCTCAACACCTTGCCTGTGAAATGGCTCACGAGCTCCTCAATCGTCTGAGGCCGGTGGTAGAAGGGCGGCGAGATCGGCAGCACGATGGCGCCGGCCTGTGAGAGCTTGTGGGCCTGCTCCAGCATGATGGCTGACAGCGGCGTCTCCCGCAGGCCAATGATGAGCTGGCGGCGCTCCTTCAGCGCGACCTGGGCCGCCCGCGTCAGGAGCGTGTCCGCGATGCCGCAGGCGATCTTGGCCATCGTCGAGGCCGAGCATGGCAGGATCACCAAGGCATCAAAGGGCGTTGAGCCTGAGGCGAACGGCGCGGAGAGGTCCTCGTCCGTGAACGTCCGCTTCACATGTTCGGCCAAGTGATGTTCCGTGAGGCCGGTTTCTTCCTTGAGCACATAGCGACCCCACTTGGTGAGAATCAG
>JAHFGW010000019.1 GCA_023247235.1 Candidatus Omnitrophota bacterium
CGCGAATGAAGGTGAGCGTGCCGCGCCGGCTGGTGAGCGATCGGAGCAGTTCTTGGCCGGCTTGCGAGACCAGCACCGACGTGTCGCCGTGCAGCGCGCGTTGGCCGCGCCAGCGCGTCAGGCCGATCAGCCCGAGCAGGCCGGCGCTGATGAGGACCGTCAGCAGGCAGGCCGCGAGCACGCCTCGGTACCGTCTGGCGGCGAAACGAACCAACCACGCGCGCGGGCGGTCGACCCACATGGCCGTATTGTAACTCCAAACACAAACGCGCGTCCATCCTCGAGGATGGACGCGCGCAGATCAGCGAGTCGGTGACGCGATCAAAAGCCGGGAACGGATGTGCAGCCGGTGGGCGGCTTCTGTTTCTTGACCTTCTCCAGGAGCGCCTCGGCTTCTTTCAGCGCCTTGGCCTCGGCTTCTTGGCGGCTGGCGCCTTCCGCTTTGACGACCCACGCGCCCGGATCGGTGTTGTCGATCGTGGTCCGGTAGGTCGTCCCCAGCCGGTAGGTGACGATGCGCACCGGCCAGCCGGCCAACTGGGTGGCGCGCTCCGAGTATTCTTCAGCCTTCGGCATCGGTGTTAAGGTTTTTCGACGGGTGCGGCGACCAGGTTGCCCCACTCAGTCCAGCTGCCGTCGTAGTTCTTCACGTGCTTGAAGTTGAGAAGGTACGTCAGGACAAACCACGTGTGGCTGGAGCGCTCGCCGATGCGGCAGTAGGCGATCACCGGCTTGGTGCCGTCGATGCCCGCGTTGCCATAGAGCGTGCGCAGCTCCTCGGTCTTCTTGAAGGTGCCGTCTTCGTTGCAGGCCTTGCCCCAGGGAATGTTCTTGGCCCCGGGGATATGACCGCCCCGCTGGCAGGTTTCCGGCAGGCCGGGAGGGGCCAGAATTTCGCCGCTGAACTCCTGAGGGCTGCGCACATCCACCATCTGCGCCGCGCGCTCGCTGGAGGCCTTCGTCACTTCCGGCAAGAAGGCCCGCAGGCTCCAATCAGGATTCTTGGCTTGGTAGGTCTTGGACGTGGGCTTGGTGGCTTCCGTTGAGAGCTCGCGGCCTTCCGCCAGCCACTTCTTGCGCCCGCCATCCATCAATCGGACGTCCTTGTGGCCGTACACCTTGAGCTGCCAGAACGCCCACGCGGCGAACCAGTTGTTGTTGTCGCCGTAGAGGATGACGGCTGTGTTATTGTCGATGCCAGACTGCCCCAGGAGTTGCTCCAGCTTCTCCTTGGGAATGATGTCCCGTCGCACGGTGTCGCAGAGCTGGGTGTCCCAGGCCCACCCGACCGCATTCGGGATATGCCCCTCCTGGTACGCCTTCGTGTCCACATCCACCTCGACGGTGCGGATCGAAGGGTCGTTCAAGTGCTCGGCGACCCACTCGGTCGACACAAGCACGCCTGGCTGGACCGCTGTTGCCGATGCCGGGACCGCCATGCAGACCTCCTGTACGATGAGCCTCACGGGTAGGACAAAACCGGGACCATATTATACGAGCGGCCAGGCTCCCGCGCAACCCCCTTTCCTCAGCCGGCGGGTGGCAGGGCGTTCGCGGAGCCGCGAATTCGAATTTTTCGAGCCCTCGCCTGAGGGCGGCGCAGGAAAATTCGCTGAGCGGCGAGCGAATGCCCTGCCAGGACCCGCCTAACTGATGCTCAGGGTCGCGCAGTGGTTTCATACGCGTACCAGAGGGCGAGCAGGACAGCCATCTCCGAAAAGAGATAGGGACGGAAGTACGACCCGCCCAACGCCAGCACCACCCCATCAAGCCCAAGCCAGGCTTGGGCGGCGGCCAGGGCCGCCAGCGCCCGACGTCCCGGCCCTGCCGGCAGCAGGCGAAGAAGCTTCAGGCAGAGGAACAGGAACCCCAACACGAAGAGGGCCTGCGTGGCCGACAGCACCCAGCGCCACGGCGCGTCCATGCGGACGGCCCACGCCCCGATCGAATCGGGCACCAGGCGCAATGGGGCGAACAGGAGCAGAGCGGCCTGCACGGCAAGCCACGGCGCGCACCAGCGCAGCAACCGCTTCGGGGTCATCGCCGGATGCTTGACGAGCTGATCCACGGCAATCACGCTCGGCAGGGTTAACCCGATCACGCTGGCGAACCAGAACCGCCGCAGGAACGCCCAGCGCTCCGCCGCCTCCGGGCTGGTATGGGCCGCCAGCGCGACATAGCGGCCCAGCATCAAGACGGCGCAGCCCAGGAGCACTCCTCGAAGCCACACAGGTGAGATGCGGCGATAGGCCGTCGCCGCGAGGATGGCCAGGCCCGCCGCCAGCCCAACCAGAAACAGGTAGAGCTGGGCCAGCGGGCCCATCGAGCTACCGATCGCGCGTCTCTCGTCTTCGCTCGGGACTGCCCTGAGCGAGTCCGCAGGACGAGTCGAAGGGCGCTCGTTGGCACGCCGGGCGCAGGCCGGATGCCAACGCGTACGTGCCGAAGAGCGCGGTCGAGTACAACAAATCGCCGAGCACCGTGTTGCGGAAGAAGGGCAGGGCTGCGATGAAACACTGCCACAGGCCGGCCAGCGTGTGGGGATACAAGTTGCCGCGCGCCCAGACGCCGAAATTGGTGATCAGAAAGAACAGCACAGAGCCGGCCAATGTCCCGGCCACGATCCGCCCGGGGCTGACGTGGCGGCGCACCCACCAGCCGATGAGTGCCGTCAGCGCGAAGGCTCCCCAGACATAGAACACCGTCCGATGCCAGCCGATCAGCACATCGCTGATCGCCACGATCACCAGCGGCAGCGCAAGGGCCGAGCGCTTGCTCAGGTGCGCGCCGCTAAAGAGGGCAATGGCGGCCAGGGGACTCACGTTGGGTGGATGCGGTGCGAGGCGCGCCACGACGCCAAGCGCGACCAGGGCATACGCGAGCCACGGGTGTTGCGGGCGATCCTCACGATCCATCGCGTCACTCCTATGATGAGCTGCTCTCCGCATTGTAGCGCTTGCCACCTCCGAGGTAAAGCTTACAACTGGACGCGGCCGCCGAAGAACACGCCGAATCCATGGCCGGGAAATCCAATGATCTCTTGATACTCGCGGTTGAAGAGATTCTCGATGCGCACATAGAGCTCTGCGGCCTGCGCCAGCGTGAGCGTCGCTTGCGCATCGACCAGGCTATAGTGCTCTTGGTGCTGGCGGCCGACGTCCTCGCGGCTCCCCACGAAGTTCCAGCGCAGATCGAACGCCAGGCGCGTGATCGGGACATAGCGCAGCGCCAGATCCGCCGTCGCGTGCGGCACGCGCAACAGTTCTTCTCCCGAGGGTTCCTCAATGGCATTCACGTACGTGTAGTGGCCCTGGAGGGAGACGCCGCGGCCGACCTCGGCACTGAATTCCAGCTCCGCGCCTTTTTGTTCCGTCTCGCCGAGGTTCTCAGGGATCGACCCGCCGAACTGGATCAGGCCGTCCACCTCGCGGTGAAAAAGGCTCGCCGAGGTCGTCAGACGTCCGTCCCCCCATGCGTGGTCCACTCCGATCTCATACGAGTCGCTTGTTTCGGGCTTGAGGTTCGGATTGCTGAAGGTGGGAAAATACAGGTCATTAAGCGTCGGCGCGTGAAAGCCCTGCGCATAGCCTGCCCGCAGCTTGGGCCCCCGCTCCGTGATGCGATAGGCGGCGGACAGCTCATACGTCGTGTCATGCCCGAACGTGCTGTGATGGAATAGCCGGCCGCCCCCGACCACGGTGACCGGGCCGATGGTGAGGCTCGGCTGCGCATAGAGCGCCCACGTGCGGACACGCTGATCAAACGAGCCGGTATCGCCCTGCTGGGACTTCATCTCGAACCCGGTGCCGACATCGACCTGCTCGCCCCAGCTCAGATCATGGCGCCACTCGGCTCCGTAGAGCTTTGTGACGATGCGGCTTTCGCTCTGGCTTTGCGTCGTGCCGGGGTTGGGTTGATCGAGGTCGATGAGCTCGGTGCGGTCGGTGGAGAACTGAAGGTGATGCTGCCACCAGGGGGTCAGCTCCTGGCGCACGGCCGTGGTGGCGATCGTCTGGTTTTCCGTGAGCCGGCGGTTCGGATCGGGCAGAAAGGCGCCGTCATCGATGCCCCCGCGCCCTTGGTGCCATCGCACGGCCGTCTCGACGCCGAGGCGGTCCGTCACGTCGCTGACCGTGCGCCCGGAGACGGTGATGTTGCGGTAGTCATCGTCCGCGCTGACCCCATGGGAATCGATGCGGCTGAGCGCGGTGGAGGTGCGCGTGGTGCCGCCGGTCCATTGCACCTCGCCGCTCTCCCGAAACGTCCGGTCGCTGCCGAATTCGCCGAGCGCCTTCGCCGACGTCCCGGGCGTCTCGCGGCCAGACTTCGTGAAGATCGAGATGACGCCGCCCACCGCCTCGGAGCCGTAGAGCGGGCTGGCCCCGCCGCGAAGCACTTCAATCCGCTCGAGGTTGTCCGTGGTCAAATGCGCGAAGTCGAAGGCGCCGGTCGTTGCGCTGTTGACCTGGACCCCGTCGATGAGCACCAGGACATGGCCGGCGCTGGACCCGCGGATAATGGCCGTGGTCGCGCGGCCGATGCCTCCCGCACGGCGCACGTACACGCCCGGGACATGGCGCAGGGCGTCCGCGACGAACTTCGCCCCCCAGCGCTCCATGTCTTCGCTGGTGATGACCGTGACGGCGCGCGTGGTCTTCAGGGAGGATTCCGGCGCCTTGCGCGCCGAGAAGATCGTATCCGCCGGCGAGCCGGGGGAGGCGGCAAAGGCAGGGGACGGCGCGATCCCCAGCGCGAGGGTTGAAAGCCAGAAGGCGAGCCGCCACGAGCGAGGAGCAGAGCACCGGTGAGCCATGACGTTCTCCTTGCCCCGTGCACCGGGGGCGTAGGCGGGAGGAGTCATGGCGAAAAAAAGATCCCTGACACCACGTCAGGGACCAGCGCCCGGTTCCTTCACCCTGACTCACTCCCACGGAGCGACAGTGAAGGCCCCCCGCCGACGCCAAGAGCACTGTGGCGGGGGACACATCGCTGGGCAGGTCTTCTGGCTTCCCCACTTCCCTTGCGCCTTCCCACCTCCGCCGAGCGGAAGCAGTGGCTTGAGCAAGGGCACGTTCGAGGGGTGACAGCGGCGGGCCCGCGCCCGATTTTCACGGGCTTCCCTCACTCCCAACGACCGGTCAATTGTGCGCGTACGTTACGCGTGTTTCGAACGGCTGTCAACTACTTCGTGGTATCGAGGGGACAGTCGTGCGCGAAGTGCACATAGCGATCCTGCACCTTCGGCATCCAGAACGTGAACACTTCGGCAAGGCCCGTGAAGGTTCGCGTGACGCCCTCGCCCAGGCCCTTCGCCAGGCCCAGCCCCACGTTGCCGCCTGCCTTGGCTTCCTTGGCCGGCTGGCGGATCAGCTCCGTCCAGCCAAGCCCCGTGTTCAGGGCGCCGCGGACGAGGGTATTGCCGGCCTTCTCACCATAATGGGCATCGGGATTGTTGGCCGCGCGGCAGAATGGGCACTGGGGGCGCGGCTCGGCCTTCTCCTGGGCCAGCCCCACGCTGGGGAAGGCGGCGAAGACCAAGAGCAGGAGGGACCATCGAATCGTTCGAGCCATCGTCGTCTACGTCCTGTCTGGGCGTGGTGGGATTGACACCCTTTCACCACGCATGATAGCATGAAATTGGACGTGAGTTTGGAGGAACCATGTCAGACGCCACGAGCCCATCCAACGGATTAGTCCGCATGGAAGTCAGCAAGATCCGCATTGATGAGCGGCGGGGCGAACAGGTCATCGTGCTGAAGGAGAAAGACGGCAATCGCCTGCTGCCCATCATCATCGGCATCTCGGAAGTGACAGCCATCAAAATGAAGATCAGCGGCATTCAACCGCCGCGGCCGCTGACCCACGATCTGCTGCGCAACACGATTTCCGAGCTGGGCGCGAAGCTCCAGCGCATCGTGGTCCACAAGCTCGAGTTCAATACGTTCTATGCCCAGCTCATCCTTGAGAGCAAGGAGGGGAGCGTGCATGCGGTGGACGCGCGCCCGTCGGACAGCATTGCGGTCGCCCTGCGGGCCGACGCCCCGATCTTCGTGGCCGAAGACGTCCTTAATCAAGTCGCCTCGAGTTACGGTCTGTGATCCGCAGTCGGTGGTACCTCGTTCGGCACGCCCAAACGTCCTGGAACGGCGAGCGGCGCATTCAAGGCAGCGCCGATCCGCCGCTGAGCGCGCGTGGGCGCCAGCAAGCCCGCTGCCTGGCCCGGTATTTCTCGGGCCGTCCTATCCGCGCCATCGTCTCCAGCGGCATGCAGCGCACCCAGGAGACCGCGCTCGCCATTGCCAGCACCAACGGGCATCGCCTGCAGCCGGTGATTGAGCCGGACCTGCGAGAGATCCATCTGGGGGCCTGGGAGGGGTTGACGCCGGAGGAGATCGACGCCCGCTATCCCGGGGCGTACGACCGGTGGCGGCTGATTCCTTCCTCGACGCTCATCCCGAACGCGGAGCGGCTTGAGATCTTCTTGCAGCGCGTTCGGGGAGCGCGCGAGCGGCTGCTGGCGACCTTGCAGGCGGAGGAGGCGGTGATCGTCGCCCATGGGGGTGTCATTGCCGCGCTGCTCGCCGATGCGCTCTGCACGACCTACGACCACTGCCTGCAGCACGTCGCGCTGGATAACGCCGGGATCAGCGCGGTCGCGTTTGAGGCTGGCCGGCCTCCGAGCGTGCTGTGGGTGAATGCCACCGCCCACCTCGAGACCCCCGTCGGTTAGCGTCGGCGCTTGGCGACGGCCCGACCTCTGTGGGCAGGGGACTTGCGCGTGGATGGCTTGCGCTTGCCTGATGTTGTGGCCCGCCGCTTCTTGGCCGGGGCCATGCCTGGAACCGGCTGCCCGAAAGCGGCCACCTTCGGGTTGGCGAGCTTCGCAAAATCCCCGTACGCCATCCGGATCGTCTCGGTGTGCGACCCGGCATTGAAGACAATATCGCCCACCGCGGTCAATCCCTCCTCCGCGATCACCGCCACCCCATAGAGATTCCCAAACGGCGGCATGGCGCCGACCTCAAGATCCGGGAAGTGCTGCTTGATGTCGGCCTCGCGCGCGATCCCCAGCCGCTTGGCCTTCAAGGCGGCCTTGAGCTTCGGCAGCGCGATGAGTTGCGCGGCTGGCAGCACCGCCAGCGCCGGTTGACCGTCGGCCAGCACGAGCACGCATTTCGCCAGCTGGCGGCCGGAGACGTGCTGCGCGGCCGCGATCTCTTGAGCCGTATAGGCAATCGGGTGCTTGGCCACCGTATAGCGGGCCTTGCGCTCCTCCAAGAACTTCTTCAGCCGATCAGAGACGGCCATCGCGTCCTCCGTGTTGCTGCCTCGCTCCCCTGCATCCCTGGTTCCTACGCTTATGCTAGCGAAAGGCGGCGGACTTCGCAAGTCTGCTTGGCGGAACCTGTTGGGGCGGTTGCCAGGGCGGGTTTTGTTTTGACGATGCGACCCAGCCGCAGGTACAATTGACCACAGGGCCATTAATGAGACGCACGCGCGTGCTCGCACTCGCGGTGATCATGGTCGGCGCCCTCACGGCGGCGCTCATGACCAATGACAGCTACGGCCTGGGGGACGTGCTCATGGGCGTCCTGGTCAATTTCCAGACTCGGCTGCCAGCCACCATCACCCTTGAGCAGCTGCTGATTGCCGTGGCGACCGCCAGCCTCATCATCCTGACGGTGGTGCTTGGGGCGGCGGGGCTCCTACTTTCCGTGGCGCGTACCCGCTACACGGCCGCCCGCCTGCGCGTCCAAGGGGAGACGGAACGGCTGGAGGCTCAGCAGCGCGTGCAGCTCGAGCAGCTCATGCGCCTGGGCGTCCTCTTCAGCGAACGCCTCGAGAAGCGCTTTCTGATGCAATCCGTCGTGGAGGCTGCCAGCCGCCTCACCAGCGTGGCCCAGGTCGATAGCGCCGTGAGCCTCTGGCGCCTCAACTTCGCGAATGACGTGTTCGAGTTCGAGCAAGGGAAGTACTGCGATCAGACCACGTTCATCAAGCCCGCCTTCCAGCTCGACGAAGCCCCCTTCTCGAAAGTCCTGCAGACCAAGCAGCCGGTCTGTTATGCGTCCCTCGACGAGCAACCCAACTTCATCAACGCGAAGAAAACCGCGCGGTGGGGTTCGGCGACGGCCGTCATAGCCGTGCCCCTGCTCATCGAAGGCGCGGTATTGAACGTCGTCGTGATCTTCTGCCATCCGGACATGCTGACACGCTATCGCGACGCGAAAGGGTTCTACGACGTCGCCTGGAAGCAGCTGACGCTGGCCATGGGGATCGCGATGCAGGAAGAACTGGCGATCATGGACCGACAGACCGGGCTCTATAACCGTGACTACTTCCTGAAGCGGCTGATGCAGGAGGTCGATCGCGCCAATCGCTACGGGCTGCCGATGACGTTGTGCATGATGGATATCGACCACTTCAAGGTGGTCAATGATACGCTCGGGCACCTCCAAGGCGACGCGGTCTTGAAAATCGTGTCGAAACTGATCAAGAAGAGCATCCGTGCGATCGACTTGGCCGCGCGGTACGGCGGCGACGAATTCGTCGTCCTGTTGCCGGAGACCGGCGGCGGGGCCGGCGAGGGCAGCGCGGCCGCGGTGGCGGAACGGGTTCGTCGGTCCGTGGAAGAGGAATTTTCCGAGATGCAAGGGCTCAAGGTGACCATCAGCGTGGGGGTCGTCTTGCGCCGCTTTCCCGAGGACCGTCACGTCGAGGACCAAGAGCTCCTGCGGCTGGCTGATCAGCAGCTGTACCGGGCCAAGACCGACGGCCGCAATCGCGTCTCCGTGGCCTCGACGAACGGGTCGGCCAGCGAGCGGCGGTTGCCGGCGCCGCCTGTCTCGCCGAGCCCCGAGGCCACCTCAGCGCCGTGATCGCCCGGCGGATCGTCCAGCCACTCCTCCAACGCCCGGGATTTTGGCTTGGCGGGTTGGCGGGTGCGGCCGTCATGTGGGCCGCGCTCGAGCTGCCATACGTGAATTGGCGGCGGGCGGTTCCACCTGTCGATGAGCGTCCGGTGTCGATCCGCCATGATGCCCGTGGCAGCGGCACGTACCAGGCGCCGCGCAGCGGCAATCGCCGCCACCGAGGCGTGGATCTTGCGGGGGCGCTGGGCGGCCCGATCCGAGCCGTGCGCAGCGGAACCGTCATTCAAGTGGGCGCGCACCGTGGGCTCGGGCATTTGGTGGAGCTGGAACATGTCGGCGGCCTGACCAGCCTCTATGCGCACCTGGGCACGGTGCAGGTGCGGCTCGGCCAGCGCGTGCGGCAGGGCGAGATCATCGGTACGGTGGGCAAGACCGGTAATGCGCGCCATCCGGCCATTGCGCCCCACGTGCATTTGGAAATGGCCCGCCGCGGCCAACTGATCGATCCCACGCCCTATGTGCTGGACCATGCAGCCGTGATCGGCCAAGAACAGGATCCTGATGACGTCGGTCGCGACTAAGGGCGAGCTGAAGGGTCCTTCAACCGACGGCCTGTGGTGGTGGGAAGGCTGGAGCAGTCCCCGCATCCTCGCCGGCGTGGCCGGACGCTCGGCCGACCCGGCGGCCTGGGCGCGCCAGCTCCCTGGCGCCACGCGGCTCATCCAGGCGGAGCAAGTGCACGGCGCCAGCCTGGCTCTGATCGAGCATGCCGCCTTGTCCTCCGCTGTGATCCCGGGATGTGACGCCCTCCTGACCCGCCTGTCCGGCGTCGCGTTGATTGCTCGCAGCGCCGACTGCTTGCCGCTGTTCGTGAGCGATCCCCGCCGCGGGGCGATCGGCATCATCCATGCCGGCTGGCGCGGCCTGGCATCGGAGCTGCCGATGCGTGTCGTGGCGGCATTCCGACATTTGACGGCCAGCGCGCCCGCCGAGCTGGATGTCGCGATTGGCCCAGGCATCCGCGCCTGCTGCTACGAGGTCTCGCCCGATTTCGGCGGCGCCTGGTGCCATCCATTCCTGGCCGCCCGGGACGGGCGATGGTATTGCGACCTCCCAGCCGCCGCGCGCGCGCAACTGCTCGCCTGCGGCGTGCGGCCGGCGCGCCTTGTGGATAGCGGGCTGTGCACCGCCTGCGCGCTCCAGACTTGGTACTCGCTCCGGCGCGAGGGTGAGGCGACCGGGCGGCTCTCCTCGTTTATCATGGGGCGCGCCTGATGCATCGGACGATCGGGTATCTCTCCAAACGCCTCACGCAGATCCGGCCCGGCGAGGGCCGCAAAGTCCTGCTCACCTTCGCCTACTTCTTCTGCATCATCAGCGCCTACTACGTCATCAAACCGGCCAGCCGCGCGCTGGTCCTTGACGAGCTGGGGCACCGGCTCATCCCCTATGCCGACTTGATCTGCGCGATCCTCATGGGGCCCGTCATCACGCTCTTTGCGCGGTGCGTCAACTATGTCCCCAAGCCGCGCCTGGTCAGCATGAGCTTCGGCGCCATCTCGGCCGGCATGATCGGCTTTTGGCTGCTGCTCGGGGGGGAGCATCCGTGGGTGGCCGGCCTTTTCTACATCTGGGTCGCGATCTTCTCGGTGCTCGTCGTGACGCTGTTCTGGCTGGTGGCGAACGACATCTACCGGCTGCGCGAGGCCAAGCGGCTCTTCGGCTTTGTCGGCTCCGGCGGAATCCTCGGCGGCATCGCGGGCTCTTCGCTGGCCTCGATCGGCGCGCAGATCGTCGGGACGAGGAACTTGCTGTTGGCTTCAGCGGGGCTGTTGGGCCTGAGCTGGCTGATCGTGCGACAGCTGTGGGCGTACGCGCCCTCGCGCGCCGACCCGTCGCACCCCGAGCCGCGGGAGACGTTTCTTTCGGACCTGCGCGGCTTCACGCGGCTACTGCTGGAATCGCGTTATCTCCTCCTGCTCGTGGCGCTCGTGGGCTTGGGGAAACTCGTGGGGACGTTCGTGTACTACCAATTCAATCCTTTCATCGAACAAGCCTTCCTGACCGTGGACGCCAAGACGACGTTCAACGGCGCGTTCTTCGGGGCCACCAACGCGCTGGCGTTTGTGGTCCAGTTCTTCTTGACCAGCTGGATCCTTCGCCGCTGGGGTCTCTTGTCCGCGCTGCTCGTGCTGCCGGTGGTGTTGCTCTTCGGCGCGGGCGCCCTGCTGGCCGCGCCCGTCTTTATGATCGCCGCGGGCACCGAGCTCTGCGACCGCTCGCTGGACTACTCGCTGAACAATACCGCGAAAGAAATGCTCTACCTACCGATCGATCGCTCGGTCCGCTACAAAGTCAAACCGTTCATCGACATGGTCGTGTTCCGATTTGGCAAGGGCATTGCGGCGGTGACCGCCATCATCCTGCTGGATGGGCTCGGCCTCTCGGTCCAGTATCTGAGCGTGGTCACGATCCCGCTGATTCTCTTGTGGATCGGCGCCGCCATGGCGATTCGACGCGAATACACGATGCGCATCCGCACGGTGCTCCGGGCGCACGCGGTGATGCAGCCCTCCGCGGCCGGCCAGGGGTCGCCGGGCGCCTCGGCGGAGCTCAGCGCCCTGGGCTCGTTGACGGCGGACCGGTCCGCCGAGCCGAAGCTGGCCCTGATGCAACAGCTCTTGGGCGCGTCAGCCGCCGACGGCGCGGCCGAGGAATTGCTGTCGCGGCTGAGGCAATCCGAGCGCGGCGGCGGACGCAACGGCCGCACGCAGCTTGGCTATGAGCTGGCTCAGCTGAAGCAGGCGGTGCAGAACGGCCGAGTGCCCATGGCGCTGCGGCGCGAAGCGATCCGGTTGCTGGCGCGCCGGCAGGACCAGGACACGGTGGATTACCTCTGCGGCCTGCTGTTGATCGAGCGGGAAGCGATGCTCGCGCAGGACGTGAGCCGCTCGCTCGTCAGGCTGCGCGTGGCCAAGCCGGCCTTGCAGTTTCCCGCGGCGCAGATCCATCGCCAGATCGGGCGCGAGGTCGCCAACTACGTGCGTATCCACCACGTCGCGCGGATCTATCGCCAGCAGTCCAAGGGGCCGCTGGCTCCGGCAGATCCGGTCCTCGGACTGCTGCGAATCTTCCTTGAGGAATCCGTCGAGCAGATCTTCCGGCTGCTCATGCTCCTCTATCGCCCGGAGGACATCCATCTGGTGTACGAACACCTCCGCGCCGCGGATGCCTACCTGCGCGCCGATGCGATGGAGCTGCTCGATAATCTCGTCGACCCGGCGATGCGCGCGACGTTGCTGCCCATCTTGGACGAGGACCGGTTCCTCTCGCTGTTTGATGAGCCGGCTGAGGCGGTCGAGGAGCCCACCGTTGCGTACCGCGTGTTTCAAGAGGCGATCTGGGACCACAACAGCTGGCTGGGCGTCACCGTGATCTGCGCCGTGGGCCGGCTGCAGTTGGCGCCCATGCGCCAGGAATTGGAGCGGGCCGCCCGCCAGAAGGAATCGCTGATCGCCAGTGCGGCGAAGGCGGCGCTTCAGCCGTCGATCTCGCCGTGACGCGCCGTCCCGGCGTCGCCACGCTCGTGCTCCTCACGCTGGCCTGCGCGCCGGCCGGCTGCGCCTCCTGGCCGCGTCGGTGGAGCGACCGGCCGTGCTGCATCGATCAGAAGCCCGCCATGCACCGGCAGCCGATTTGGTGGCACCTTCTGGACGTGACGCTGGTCTCCCAAGTGGAACAGGTCTTTCATGTCGTGCGGATCGGACGCAAGGTGGCCGGCGCGCCGGTGCGCTCGCTCAACCTGAAGGAGCACCAGCTTCAGCAGAGCATGTTCTTCACGGACCGTCCGATCGAAACGCTCACACCCGAGGCGGTGCGCTGGGGCCCGACGCGGCCCGAAGATCTGGCGCAGCCGCCGTATACCGTGACGAAGCCGAAGCTGGAGGGCAAGACGGCGGGCTTTTTCGTGCGCGATGCGCGCGGGCACCAGTATCTCTTCAAGCTGGACCCGCCGGAGGCCCCAGAACTTCTGACGGGCGCCGAAGTCGTGACGAGCAAGCTGCTCTCGGCGCTGGGCTACCACGTGCCCAGCTACGAAATCGTGCGCGCGCACCGGCGGGATTTTCGGCCCGATCCGGCCGCGGCGGGCCGCGCGCGGGCCTTGAGCGCCGAGGCCCTGCAGACGCTGCTCACCCAGCATGAGCGCGGCGGCGAAATCCGGCTGGCCGCCAGCAAGCTCCTTGATGGGGAGATCCTGGGGCCGATGCGGTTCAAGCAGTTCCGCGACTGCACGGAGATCCGGGGGCTTCGCCTGGCCTATGCGTGGGTCAATAATACCGACAGCAAGGATCACAACACGCTGATGGTCTGGGATGGCACAAGGGCCGTCGGGTACTTGATTGACTTCGGCACCTCGTTTGGGGCCGATGCCGGAACAGGCGGGCCCAAGAATCCGTGCGCCGGCTGGACCTACGCCGTCGATCTGCCGTTGGCCGTGCGCGAGCTGACCAGCCTCGGCAGGTATCGGTCCGGGTGCGACCTCACGGAGACGCCGGTCAACGCGCAGGTGGGGCGCTTCAGCCCTCGATTCAATCCCGCGGGCTGGCGGCCCTACGCGCCGAATCTGGCGTTTGCAGAGATGAACGATGATGACGCGGACTGGCTCGCGCGGCGCCTCGCCCGGCTGTCGCGGGCGCAGATCGACGCGGCCGTGTCGGCGGGCCAGTACGCGTCCCAGAAAGACCGCACGTACTTGCTTGAGACACTGGAGGCGCGCCGCGCCGCGATCCTCGCGCGCTATTTGGAGGAGGAGGAAGAGCCATGACCCCACCACCTGCTGGGTTTCGCCCTCCGTATGCGACCAACTTCCGTAGGCGAAACGTCCCGCCACTGGCGCGACGGCCTGCGGCCAGCCAGCAGGTGGTGGGATGATCCTGCCGTTTCGCGGAGTGTATCCGACAATTCACTCGAGCGCCTTCGTGGCGCCGGGGGCGGACGTCATCGGCCGCGTGCGCGTGGGCCGCGACGCCAGTGTGTGGTTCGGCTGCGTGCTGCGGGGCGACGTCAACCGCATCGTCATCGGCGACGGCACGAATATCCAGGATGGCTCGATCCTGCATGTCGATGACCGTTGGCCGTGCCTCATCGGCCCGCGCGTCCATGTCGGCCACCACGTGAATCTGCACGGCTGCACCGTGGAGCCTGGCGCGCTGATCGGCATCGGCTCCATCGTGCTCAGCGGAGCCCGGATCGGCGCGGGCGCGATGGTCGGCGCGGGCAGCGTCGTGCTGGAAGGGATGCGAATTCCACCGCGCGTGTTGGTCGTCGGCGCGCCGGCCCGGGTCGTGCGCCGGGTGAGCGCGCGCGATGTCGCCTATATCCGGCGCTGGACCGCGAAGTACATCCAGTTGGCCCGCGCCTATCGCCAGCGCAGTCATTAGGCTTGGTAGCCCCCTGTGCGGGTCTGGCTCGCGATGGGTTCGCGGCACCGCTTGGCCGGCCCCACCGAGGCCGGCCGGCGCTCGGCTGATTTGCTCGCTCGCCCCGCCCGTGCCGGGCGGGGCACCGTGGCCGCTCGCAAATCAGACGTGCCGCTCACCCACCGCGAGCCACCCGCGCATCAGGACGACACCAGGCGAATGCCGCGGACGTCTGAGTGCGCTCAGCCTCGCGCGCGTTGACACGCAGACGACCGCGTCGCTATACTGGCCGTCTCGCCGAGGTGGCGGAACTGGCAGACGCGCAGCGTTCAGAGCGCTGTGGGGGCAACCTCATGGGGGTTCGACTCCCCCCCTCGGCATTTTCCCCCATGACGATCACCACCCAGACCCACGAGCTCAAGACCAAGGGACAAGACGACTGTTTTGATGTGACCGAGGTCGTGCGGCATGACGTGGCGCGCGCGAAGATCCGGGACGGGTTGGCGACGGTGTTCGTGACCGGCTCCACCGCCGCCGTGACCACGATCGAGCATGAACCGGGATTGGTCCGTGATCTGAAGGACGCTCTCCGGCGGCTATTTCCAGAGACGCTGCGTTACGCCCACCATGAGACAGGTGGAGACGACAACGGGTTCGCTCATCTGCGTGCCTCGTTCATCGGGCCCTCCCTGAGCGTGCCGATCGCTGACGGGACGCTGCAACTGGGCACGTGGCAGCAGATCGTGCTGGTGGATTTCGACGTCCGGCCGCGCACACGCGCGTTTGTCGTGCAACTGCTCGGCGAGTGATTGCCGTCCATGCATCTTGGCCTCACCTACGATCTTCAGACCGATCCCACGGACTGGCGGCAGGCGGAATTCGATCCCCAGGCCACTATTGAGACGGTCGCCCGTGCCCTCGCCGACTTGGGGCATGAGGTCAGCCGGCTCGGCGGCGCAGACGATCTGATCGCCCATCGCGGCGCTCTCCGCGGCGTTGAGCTGGTCCTCAACCTGGCTGAGGGCCGCCACGGGCGGTGCCGCGAAGCCTGGGTTCCGGTCCTCCTGGAGCTGTGGGACATGCCCTGTATCGGGTCCGGCTCGCTCACCCAGACGCTGGCGCTGGATAAAGTCGCCACCAAGCGCCTGGCGGCTTCGGCTGGCCTGGCGACGCCCCGGTGGATGACGGTGCGCGCCGCGGAGGAGCTGCCCGCGGATCTTCCATTACGGTTTCCTCTCATCGTGAAGCCGCGCTACGGGGGGTCAGGGCTTGGGATTGACCGCGGCGCGTTGGTGCATGACACCCGAGCGTTGCGCGCTCGCGTCGCCTGGGCCTGCCAGCGCTTCGAGCAACCCTGCCTCATCGAGGAATTCGTTGCCTTTGCGGAACTGACGGTGTTGCTCATCGGCAATCACCCGCCCGAGGCGCTCCCGATCATCCAGCGGCCGCTCGATCCCGTGAGCCGGCTCGCCTGGCACGTGGCCGGCCCCGGTTGCGCCGAGACGCCGGTCAGCCCGCTTGAGTTGACCACGGAGCTGGAAGCCAAGGCGCACACGGATGCCGTCGCGATCTTCGAGCTGTTAGGATGCCGTGACATGGCGCGGGTGGACCTGCGCCTGGATGCGCAAGGGGGTATCTGGTTCCTGGAGATCAATCCCTTGCCTTCCTTTGATCCGGAGGGCACGATGGGCCTGTTGGCCGAATGCATGGGCAGTTCCTATACGGCGCTCGTCGGCCGCATCGTCGACTCCGCCTGCCTCCGCCTGAACAATGGGGACGCTTCGATTTTCGCCCTTCGTCGTGCTCAAAATAATTAGGGACGTTTCCATTTTCTTGCCCCATGCTGCCTAACTCCAAAGTGTACAGCTACCCCGAATACTACGCACTGGCGTATCGGTGGAATACGGAGGTGGAGTGCGAGTTTCTCCGGGCCTGCCTGGAGCGGTACGGGCCGAAGAAGGCGCGGCGGCTCCTGGACATCGGCTGCGGCGCCGGTCGGCATCTCTTCCAATTGGCCGAGCAAGGCTATGAGATGGCGGGGATCGACGTCCAGCCCGAGATGATCGACTACATCCGACACCAGCCCGCTGCGCGCACGCACTCGATCCGCGCGCAGGTCGATGATTTGCACGCGCTCTCCGTCACCGGGCCGTTCGATGCGGCGTACTGCTTCATGGACACGTTCCGCTTTCTGCTCACCAACGAGGCGATCCTGGCGCACCTGCGGCGTGTCGCGGAGCGCTTGGCGCCGGGCGGCCTCTACGTGACCGACTTCTGGGTCCCGACACAGTGGGATCAGATCGCCAATGAAGTCCACGAGTGGGAGCAGACCGAGGGGGAACGCACCGTTCGCGTGTTCTACGTGCAAGACCCCCAGAGCGTCGATCCTGTCGCGCAGACATTCGAGGATGAGCTGGTGTTCGAGGTCCAACAAAACGGCGACGTCCAGCAGATCCGCGGTGGCCCGACGCGCACGCGGCTGCTCCTGCCGCAAGAGTTTGCGCTGCTCGTCGAGCACTCCGGGGTCTTTGAGTTGGCGGGACGCTTCAGCGACTTTGATCTTGCCAAGCCGATGGGGCAGGCTGGGGCCTCCTGGCGCATGGTCAGCGTCCTGCGCCGGCGATGACGGACAAGAAACAAGATCTCGTCGTCTTCGCGACCAACCGCAAGGCCCGCCACGATTACGACATCCTGGAAACGTGCGAGGTCGGCGTGGAGCTGCGCGGGACGGAGATTAAGTCGATCCGCCAGCGGCGCGCCAGCCTCGATGACAGCTTCGCGCGAATTGAAGGCGGGGAAGTGATCCTGTATAATATGCACGTCAGCCCGTATGAGCAGGGCAATCGCTTCAACGTCGATCCGGTCCGGCTTCGCAGGCTGCTGCTCCACCGTCGAGAAATCGACCGCCTCACCGGTCTGGTTTCGCAGAAGCGATTGACGCTCGTCCCGCTCAAACTGTATGCGCGCCGCGGGATGGCGAAGCTCGAATTGGCCGTGGCGCGCGGCAAACGGGTCTTTGAAAAGCGGGACCGAATCCGCCAGCGCGAAGAGGATCGCGAGCTGCGCCAGCATCTGCGCCGAAGCCCGAAAGAGCCCAAGCGCTAGGGCCGCGACGCGGCGCGATCGGCGCTGGCCGTCGACTTCCGAACGCATCTGGGGGCGACTAGAATCGATTCGGACCAGTGGGTAGTGAGCGGCATGCCGAGGTGGTCAGGAGGCCTCGTAAAACACCTGACATTGACAAGTGCCAACTACGACCCTGTAGCAGAAGCGGAGAACATTCTCGCTTCTGAGGCACTGACAGTCGCTGCCTAATTCTTAGGTAGCGCCGTCGCCTGGTCAGCCTGCGGGCCGGGAGGGCGAGCTCAGCAGGCTGGCTGCGGTTTCTGCCGCTGAGAATCGCAGCGAGGAGCGCATCAACGGCTGGTCCCCTGTCGGCCGGCTTCGCAGGCAGGCAGGGACGAGACGCTCAATGCGAGGCTACGCATGTAGAGGGCTCACGCTCTCGATCCGAAGACGCGGGTGCAATTCCCGCCGCCTCCACCATTTTCCAGGCTTTAGGCGATGGAAAATGGTGTCCCGAGGTCCCCGAGGACCGAGGGACGACCGAATGAGTTTCTGCCCCACCCTTGTCCTCGTCCAAGAGGGCAAGGGTGTTTCTCTTTTTGGCTCCGGAGTCCACTCTGTGGATTTACTTGACGAAAGTAAAGAAGTAAAGTATCCTGTTAGCTGTCACTGACTGAAGGAGGTGGCTCATGCTCGTGAAGCGGTCGCGCAAGAACCAAGTCGCGCTGCCCAAAGCGCTCTTGGAGCGGGCGGGGCTGGGGCCTGAGGATGTCTATTTCAGCATCGCGTATCAGGCCGGGGCGATTATCCTACGACCAGTGGACATTGAAGAAAAAATCCCTCCGGAGGCGCTGGCGCGGTTTCGGGCCAAGGTGCTCAAAGGGCAACCCGGAGATCGCACCTTCTCTTCTATGGAGGCGCTGATCAAAGACCTGAAGCGTCACCGCTAAGTGATGTCTCGGGTTCTGGTGTACACCGCGCGGTTTCGGCGCGCCTATTACCGCCTCCAGGAACCGGACCAACATCTCGTTGACCATGCCCTTGCGGGTCTAGCAGCGTATCTCGAAACGGGACGCGCACCCATAGGGTTGGGTCTGAAGAAACTCGGGCCAGGGGTGTTTGAAGCGCGGGCCGGACTTGGGCTACGGATTGTGTACGTGGAAGAAGGGAATCGGATGATGCTGGCGTTGTTGGGTCATCACGATGAGGTCCGCCGCTTCCTCCGGCGGCAGTAATAGGCCCAGGAGGTCACAGGTGTGGCCTTCTGGGCGATTTTTTGGTATAAGATATAAGAGAAGAGTTGCAATCAGGTCTGCCACGAATTCCCGCTAGCAGGAAACGAGCGAGTCAAGGTTGTGAACGAGTTGCGCAAAGAGCATTCGACTCGGCTCGTGGCGTTCCTTGCCTGCCTCGCCTTCCTCTCCGGCTGCGCATCAGCGCCGATCTCGCCAGCGACTCCGTCGCGCGCCTATCGGCCTCGCGTGCCCAGCCAGCCCCTGCGCACGATCGTGCTGGATCCGGGACATGGCGGGCGCGATCCTGGCACGCAGCACTTCGGGCTGCGCGAGAAACATCTCACGCTGGACATCGCGCGCCGCGTGCGCGCCGAGCTGGAACAAGCGGGCCTTCAAGTTGTCATGACCCGGGATGCCGACCGGTTCATCGGCCTGAGCGGCCGCCCGGCGATTGCCTCGCGCAATGAGGCGGGGCTGTTCGTCAGCATCCACATCAACGCCAATCGCAGCGGCAGCGTCTCCGGCGCGGAAGTCTACTATGCCCGCGAATCCACCGCGGCCTCGCGCACGCGGTGGCCGCCGTTTCTCAGCCCCACCGAAGTCGCTACCTCGTCGCCCACCGTGCGGCATGTGCTCTGGGACATGGTGCTGCGGCGCAGCCGGAGCCACTCCCGCTCGCTGGCGTCGTCCGTCTGCGGCCACTTGCGCCAAGACCTCGGTGTGAGCTGCCGCGTCAAATCCGCGCGGTTTGTCGTGCTGCGAGAATCTCAGATGCCGGCGGTGCTGGTCGAAGTCGGCTACGTCAGCAATCAGACGGAGGCGCGCCGGCTGAGCACCGCGGAGTACCGGAATGCGGCGGCGCGGGCCATCGCCCGCGGGATACTCGCCTACGTCCGCCGCCAGGGGACCGGGTAATGGCGTCCTCGCGGCAGCCGATCGGAGTCTTTGATTCGGGCATCGGGGGCCTGACCGTCGTCAAGGCGCTCATCGAAGACCTGCCCTCGGAGTCGATCGTCTATTTCGGGGACACCGCCCGCGTGCCCTACGGCACGAAATCGAAAGACACGATCGTCAAGTTCTCCCTGGAGAATGTCGAGTTTCTCCTGCGGTTCGGCGTCAAGTGCATCGTCATCGCCTGCAACACCTCCTCGTCCTGGGCCCTGCCAACGCTGCGCAAGTACTTCAAAGTGCCCATTGTCGGCGTGATCCGCCCTGGCGCCCAAGCGGCGGTCCGCCAAACCAAGACCGGACGGATCGGCGTCATCGGCACGCGGGCGACGATCCGCAGCCGGGCCTACGAGGCCGCCGTCCACCGCATCGATCCCTCCATGAAGGTGTTCTCGGAGAGCTGTCCGCTGTTTGTCCCGCTGGTCGAGGAAGGGTGGCTCAACGGCTCGGTGTGCAAGGCGGCCGCCGAGCGGTACCTGGAGCCGCTCAAGCGGCAGCGCATCGACACCCTGATTCTTGGCTGCACGCACTACCCGCTCTTGGCGCCGACGATCCTGCACGTCCTGGGCCCGCGCGTCGCCCTGGTGGACTCCGCGCGGCAAACGGCGCTGGAGGTCCGCGGGTTGCTGATGGGCACCGACACCCTGCGCGAGCGCAACGCCAGGCCGTCGTACCGCTTTTTCGTCACCGATGAGCCGGAGCAGTTTGCGGGTCTTAGCCGGCGGTTCCTTGAGCGGAGGGCGATGGCGGTGGAGCAGGTCAACGGCCACCCATGAGCGCCGCGCGAGCTGATCAACGGCGGCCCGCGCAGCTTCGCCCCGTCCGGCTGCGCACACGCTTCCTGAAATTCGCCGAGGCGTCCTGCCTGATTGAGTGGGGCCACACGCGCGTCCTGTGCACCGCAACGGTCGAGGAGCGGGTCCCGCCCTTCCTGCGGGACACCGGCACCGGCTGGATCACCGCGGAGTACGGGATGCTGCCGCGCGCCAGCGCCAAGCGCATTGAGCGCGAAGGCCGGCGGGGCCATGTGTCCGGCCGCACGCAGGAGATCCAGCGGTTGATCGGCCGCAGCCTGCGCGCGGTCGCCGATTTAGGCCGGCTGGGCGAGCGCACGATCCTGATCGACTGCGATGTGCTCCAGGCCGATGGCGGCACCCGCTGCGCGAGCGTCACGGGCAGCTTTATCGCGCTCGTGGCCGCGCTGCGCCACCTGCGCCGCCGGGGGCTGGTGAGCGGCGCGTTGCCGATCCGCGACTTTGTCGCCGCGGCCAGCGTCGGCCTGGTGAACGGGCAGGCGCTGCTTGACCTGAACTATGAAGAAGATTCCACCGCGGCCGTGGACATGAACGTGGTCATGACCGGCCGCGGCGCCTTCGTCGAAGTGCAGGGCACCGGTGAGAAACACCCCTTCCACCGCGCAGACCTTGCGCGCCTGCTTCAGCTTGCCGGCCACGGCGTGCGCCAGCTCATCCGGCTGCAGCAGCGCACCCTCGGTGCCTCGTCGCTGCGCGCCCTGTAGCGCGCTCATCTCCCCCATGCTCGACATCGTCATCGCCACGCGCAACTCCCATAAGGTCCGCGAGCTCAGCGGGCTGCTGCGCACGCCGGGCATTCGATGGCATTCGCTGGAGGCCTTTCAAGGCATCGGACCCCTGGCCGAGCGAGGCGCTACCTTCAGGGCCAATGCCGTCTTGAAGGCGCGCGCCGTGGCGAAGGCGACAGGCTGCCTGGCGCTGGCGGATGACTCGGGGCTTGAAGTGGACGCGTTAGGCGGAGCGCCTGGCGTGCGCTCGGCGCGCTTTGCGGGCAGGCACGGCGATGACCAGGCGAACAACCGCAAGGTGCTGCGGCTGTTGCGCGGACTCGGCCCTCGCGCGCGGGGGGCCCGTTACCGGTGCGTTTTGGCGCTGGCCGCGCCGACGCGTGTGCTGGCGGTGGCTGAAGGCCAGTGGGCGGGGCGGATCGCCCGGGCGGCGGCCGGGCGAAACGGCTTCGGGTATGATCCGATCTTCGAGGTGCCGCGCGTGGGCAAGACCGTCGGGCAGCTCTCCGCACGAACCAAGCAACGCGTCAGCCATCGCGCCCTGGCGGCCCGCAGGCTGCGGCCGATGCTCGCGCGCCTGGCGCGCCGATCGGCTACTGCACGGAATTGAGCAACCCTTCGATCAAATCGGCCGGGCCCGGCGTGAGTTGTTTGAAGACGTCCTGCATGCTGAACTCAAACCGGTACTGCGGCTTGTCCAGCGTACCGGTCAGCCGGTGCCGGCCGACCAGCCGGCGCAGCCGCTCAAACCGCTTGGCCGCCTGAAGGACCGTGCGGGCCAGCGTTGAGGTCGTGGGGGCCTGCAGCACCGTGCTTTCGGACAGCTCAGGTTCGACGACAAAGTCGAGCGTGTGGTCCAACCCCACGCTGCCGCGTACGTAGATCGCGACCGGCTCCACCCCGGCCACGCCGCCCAGCCGCAAATCGTCGGTGTGGATGCGCTCGTCGGCCAGCCGCCAGCGGCAAGACGCCTCGGTAATCTCCGCTTGGCGCAGCGGCTCAAGCCCCAGCCGGTCGCCCAGCGCGCCGAAGAGCCCCTGCGTCAGTTTCTCCAGCCACGGCACGTTGCCCAGTTGCTCGCCCTTCGCATTCAACCAGCCCTCGCCGCGCCAGGTGGCGCGTTGCGCCAGGGTTCCGGCCAGCGAGACGCCCACCGACGCGGTGCCGGTGATCGCGCGGTTGCGCCAATACGGGATGATTTGCGCCAGACGGGCCAGCTGCATGTTCGTCAGATCCAGTTGCCAGGCAAACCGCGTGCCCTCGCGCTCGTGGTCCAGCGTCAGGCGGCTCCAGAACACCCCTTCGGCCAGCCGGCCTTGCGGCACCGCCGCGGTCAAGACGCGATCCGCCTGCGCCAACTCCACGCGCACGTGTTCCAGCGGCACGTCGCGGACGAACACTCGATCCGCGATGAGCTCTCCCCCGATGGCGGCGGATTCCCAGTCGTTCACCCGGCCTTCATAGCGGACATTGACATCCAGCGGACCATGGATCATCGCCAAATCGAACGTCTTGAAGTCCGCCAACGGCACGCGGGCCAGGTCCACGACCTCCAGGCGTCCGCGCATGGCCAGGCGGCTCGGCCGCATCGGATCGCGGCTCAGATCGCCGCTGAGCTGAATCTTTGAAGAGGGCAGCGTGACCTCGCACCGGTCGATCGCCACGCGATCCGGCCGCCATTGGCCGAGGCAGCGCAGGGCCCCATCCGGAAACGCGAGCGTTCCGTCGAAGACAGGGATCGCATCAAGTTGCCCGGCCGTGAGGGCCAAGCGGAGTGGTGTTTCGGCCAGCCGCATGGTCAGCTCGCGCAGCTCCATGCGCGATCCGGCAAACTCCGCGGTGCCTTCGATGTTCTCAAATGCCTGGGCCATGCCGGGCAATTGCAGCGTGACGCGCCGCAAGTCCGCGTGGCCCTCAAGCGCCGGAGCCGGCCAGCGGCCGCGGACGGCCAGGTCCAAGCCTACTAAGCCGTTGACCGTGGGCCGGGAGGCGGAGGCCGGCAGCCAACTCGAGAGGGCCTGCAAATCCACCGTGCCGTTGGTCCGCAGGTTCAGCCGGACAGGCGGCGTATGCGCGAAGCTGCCTCGCACGGCTAAGGGCTGGCCGCGCAATCGTAAGGTGAGCTCCTCGAGATCCGCGCGGCGCGCGAGCCAGTCATAGTCAAACCGGCCCGACACATCCGTCAAGGGCGCTTCGGCGCTGGCGGACGCAATCGAGGCGCCGTGGACTTCGGCGCGCGCCAGACAATCCAGAAATGGGGCGGGGCGAAGCGGTCCGCGGCAGACGGCCGCCAAGAGCCCGTCACCCGAGAGCCGCCAGTCTTCACCCAGTCCGATCGCCTCCCGCACATTCGCCAGCTCGAGCTTCGAGCTGATCAATAGCTCGACGGCCGGCGCCTCCAGCGGCTCGATCACACCCTCCAGCTGCCACAGCGTGTCGAACGCGCGGGCGCGCAGCCACTTGATTTCAAGCTGCTGCGGCGTGAGCCGCGCGGCCCCTTCCAAGTCGGTCACCGTCGGGAGCTTGGGCGCGCCTTCGAGCGTGCCATGCCGCGCGGTGATGGCCAAATCCAGCAGCGGAGCCGACCCTGGCGCATGCGGGGCGATGAGCTGGCCCTCAAGGGTCACGTCGCCGCTTAGCCGCAGCGGGGCCTCCTGCCAGATGAGCTGGGTGCCGGCGAGTTGGCCGCGAAGCTGCCAGGGGGCTCCGGCTTCCCACTGCAGCGTGGCATCAAGGCGCACCGCGCCCGAAGCAAGCTGCTTGGGGACATGGGCGCGCAGAGTCGGGCCCAGGGTTTGAAGCGGGGTATCCGAGCTGACGATCCGGCAACGCAGCTGCTTGGTCCGCAGCGCGTACTGTCCGGAAACCACCAGTTGCGTGCGGCAGGGACGCTCCAGCGGCGCGTCCGCGCGAAACGCCACGCGCTGAAGGAGCAGGGGAAGCCACGCGATCCGGAGCGTGAGGCGCGGGATCGTCACCAGGGGCTGGCGCGTGGTCCGATCGGTGACGTTGACCTCTTCCAGGAGGAAGCCTTGCAGAGGACGATGCTGCACCGAGCTGATCGACACCTGGACCGCCGGCCATTGGCGCTGCAGCTCTTCGATCAGCAGCGCCTTGCCATTGGCCGGCACCCAGGAGGCGAGGAATATCCAGGCGCCGACCGTCCCTGCCACGAACAGGGCGGCGACGATGACCAGGGCCAGTCTCAGGCGTCGCGGCATCCTCACGCCATTATAGAGAGCGGCTGGCGCGCCGCAAAGGCTCTACATGGTATGTTAGAATGGCGCGACAGCGACTCCGGGGCGTAGCTTAGTTTGGTAGAGCGCTTGCTTTGGGAGCAAGAGGTCGCAGGTTCAAATCCTGCCGCCCCGAGTTCTTGACCATTTGAAACAGTACGGCGCGGCGCATAGTGCCGCCTCGTCTATCTTCCGCGCGGGCCGCTCCTTTCAGATGGGGCTATGTTCATTTTAGGAAAGGGAGACGAGGGAGCGAGCTGTAGTCTTAGGTGTAGCGAGCGACCGCTAGGAGGGAAAACCTAGGTTTTCCCTCCTAGAAACCGTCCCTCGCAAAACTGTTGGCGGTTTGCGCCCGTAGCTCAATTGGTAGAGCAGCAGCCTTCTAAGCTGCTGGTTGGCCGTTCGATTCGGCCCGGGCGCGTCTTTTCATTTCTCTGACGGAGACGGTTACGGTTGGCGGGTCCTGCCGCCTGCGGGACCCCGCCCCCGTCCTCGCGGCCGCTGCGGGCGGGGGCAGGGGCCTCCCCTCCGGCGTCACCCGCCAACCGTGACGAGTAGCGATGCGAGATATGACATGAGACGGCCGGGACGTTGGGTCTGGGGTGTCGTGATCGTGCTGCTGGTGGTAGCGGCCGCGGAATTTGCGGCCCTCGCCTGGCTGCTGCCGCGCTACGCTGTCCACCTCATCCGGCATCACTTCGGCGTCGGCGTCCGCGTGGGCAAGGCCTCCTGGCAATTCCCGATGACCCTGGTGCTCTCCGACGTGCAGCTGGAAACGGAGTGGCCCTCGGTCGGCGCCTCTGCGAAGCGGGTGACGCTGGAACTGCTGTGGGTCTCCTGGGCCGAGCAGCGGATGTGGTTGCGCTCCGTGGAGATCG
>JAHFGW010000003.1:0-4861 GCA_023247235.1 Candidatus Omnitrophota bacterium
TTGTGGAGCTCGGGGCGCGCGTGGGAATCCTCGATCTGCATGCGGGGGCCTGCCGCAAACAAGCTCTGGCGCTTGCGGAGTTGCGGCCTGGCAGCGCGATCGCCTTCTCGTGCGACCTTCGGGATGACACGGCAACGCGCAAGGCGGTACGGGGGGCGGCGCGTCAGATGGGAGGTTTGGACGTCCTGGTCCACTGTGCAGCCTACGTCGGCACGACGAAGGTTCCTGGTTGGAGCGTGCCGTTTGAGCGCCAGACGGTCGAGGCCTGGGATGCCGCCCTGCGAGTGAACCTGACCTCGGCGTTCGTCATGGTCCAGGAAGCTCGCGAGGCGCTCGCGGCATCCGGCCACGGCTCGGTCATTCTCATCGCATCGATGTACGGGGTGGTTGGGCCTGACCCTCGACTGTATACGGGCACCACGATGGCCAATCCGGTCGGGTATGGCGCGTCCAAGGGCGGGTTGCTTCAACTGACCCGGTACCTGGCCACCCTCTTGGCTCCCAGAGTTCGTGTGAACGCGGTGTCACCGGGCGGGGTCTGGCGCGATCAGCCCGCGGTGTTTCAGGAGCGCTATGTTTCGCGCACGCCGTTGGGCCGCATGGCGACGGAGACCGATGTGAAGGGTGCTGCCGTCTATCTGGCGAGCGACCTGTCCTCCTATGTGACCGGGCATAACCTCGTGGTCGATGGAGGCTGGACCATATGGTAGCGTCGCAGAGACAGCAGAGGCCTGGGCGGTTCGTCTGGCTGACCGGCGTGGCCGGTGTGGTCGTCATCATGAGCCTCGTCATTCGGGAGCGGCTCACGGAGAGGTCGTTGCAGCTGGTCGGGTACACCGAGATCTTTGGCGGTTCAGCCAGGTCCTGGTGGGTGGAGGCGCACGACTACATCCAAGGGTTGTACTGGGCGAAGCGAATCGCCGCGAAGGTGGCCCCTCGGCACTTGCCTGACGAGGAGCGCGTCGCCCGCCTGGCGTCGTGGGTGTTTGATCACTTCGTGGGATACGAGGCGGCCTTCCCGGCGCAGGAAGACCATTTTCTCAACACGGCGCGTCGGGGCTACGGGTATTGCGACCAGCTGTCCCATGTGCTGGCGACCCTGTACTGGAGCGCGGGCTATCCTGCGCGGCTGCGCATGCTGCTCAGCGCGGATGACATCTCGCATCATACCGTCATGGAAGTCTTCGTGAAGGGACAGTGGGTGGTCGTGGATCCCTATTTCAAGACGCTCTTTCAGGATCCGCAGGGACGGCTCCTGTCGGTTGACGGCTTGGCCAAGTTCCCTGGGCGGCTTGACATGTATCGGTCAAGAGGCGCCACGGTGCAGTTGGCGGATTTCCAGCGGGGCACAATTTTTACGACGGTGCCCTACGCCCCGCCCGATCAATTGGTCAACAAGGTGCTCAGGCGCCTTCGGCGCGGGCGGCGCGCCGCCCCGCTCGGCAAGCCGGGCGCGCAGCCATGCCCCCCGGCCTGCCAAGCGGAGCCGCAACCAGCGAGCGAACAAGGCGCGACCAGCGAATCTCTGGTGCCAGGGGGACTCGGACCCGTTGATCCTGCGCGCTGGTCCGAGGTGATCAGGCTGGATCGTGCGCGCTGGTCCGAGTTGGTCGGGGAAGACGCTGCCGCACGGGCGCAGTATGCCCAGTTGGCGGACGACCCGGCGGTCTCGCGACCTGTGCAGTGTGCGGCGACGTATTGGTTAGGCCGATCGGCCTGGCGGGCTGGGGATCGCGCCCGCTGCGGCGAAGCCCTCAGCCTCATGGACCGGGGAGATGTGCTCCCCTGCGAGGCGCCCTGGCAGGCTGCTGCGGCACAGTTGCGGATCCAGTGCGCGCCCTCGAAGCCGCAGCGTGTGGCAAGACGACGGCCGGCGTGGGGCAAGTCGGCGTCGCCGTAACACCCTACACGACAGGAGAACCTCAGCGAGCATGGCGCAGATTGCGATTGCGGGCCGCACGATTGGTCCCGGTCACCCCTGCTTCATCATCGCAGAGGCCGGCGTCAATCATAACGGGGACCTCGGGCTCGCCAGACGGCTGGTGGATGCAGCCGTCAGGGCCCGGTCCGACGCGGTGAAGTTTCAGAGCTTTCGGGCGGAGCGGCTGGCCATTCCGCGGGCCCCCAAGGCCAGGTATCAGTCGGAAGCGACCGGCCACGAGGAATCACACCTGGACATGCTGCGCCGTTTGGAGCTGTCCGCCGCGGCGCATCGAGAGCTCGCGACCTATTGCCGCAGCCAGGGCATCATGTTTCTCTCGACGCCCTTCGATAGCGCAAGCGCCGATCTGTTGGACGAGTTGGATGTTGCGGCGTTCAAAATCGGCTCCGGAGAGCTCACGAATCTGCCGTTGCTTCAACACGTGGCCGCCAAGGGCCGGCCGATGATTGTGTCAACCGGCATGTCCACATTGGAGGAAGTCGCCGCGGCGGTCCGGACGATTCAGGCCGCCGGAGGCCGGGAGCTGATGCTGTTGCATTGTGTCAGCGCCTATCCGGCCAATCCATCGGACGTCAACCTGCGAGCCATGCACACGCTTGGCTCAACGTTCGACCTGCCGGTCGGCTATTCCGATCACACCATGGGCCACCAGGTGGCGCTGGCCGCTGTCGCGCTGGGCGCCTGCGTGATCGAGAAGCACGTGACGCTGGATCGCGGCATGCCCGGGCCGGACCATGCCGCCTCGGCCGAGCCGGACGAGCTGGCCGCGCTCATCCGCGATGTCCGGCTCATCGAGCGTGCGCTTGGCGACGGGCGCAAGCGGCCGGCGCAGGGCGAACTGGAAGTCGCTGCGGTCGCCCGCAAGAGCCTGGTGGCGGCCCAGGACATTCCTTCCGGCAGCACCCTGACGGAAGAGTTGATCGCCGTCAAGCGGCCGGGCACGGGGCTTCCGCCGGCCATGCTCGCGCAGGTCGTTGGGCGCACGGCGCGGCAGGACATCCCGGCCGATACGGTTCTGACGATGGAGATGATCACGTGAGCGCGCGAACCATTGGAGTCGTGACGGTCAGCCGATCCGACTACACCATCTATCTGCCGATTCTGCGCCGCATGGCGCAGGAGCCCGAGCTGAGCCTCCATCTGCTGGTGACCGGATCACACCTCTCGCCGGAGTTTGGCCTGACGGCACAGACGATCGAGGCGGACGGATGGAGCATCGGCGAGCGCATCAGCATGCTGCTTTCGTCGGACACTCCGGAAGGCATCGCGAAGTCCGTCGGGCTGGGCGTCCTCGGCTTCGGCCAAGCCTATGGACGGATGCGGCCGGACCTGCTCGTCGTGCTGGGCGACCGCTTTGAAATGCACGCGGCGGCGTTGGCCGCGCTGCCGTTTAAGATTCCCGTGGCGCACGTGCACGGCGGCGAGTTGACGCAGGGCGCGATCGATGACGCCTTGCGCCATTCGCTCACGAAGCTGAGCCACCTGCACTTTGTGGCGACCCAGGACTACGCACGGCGCGTGATCCAGCTCGGCGAAGAACCCTGGCGGGTCACCGTCTCGGGCGCTCCGGCCCTGGACCTGCTGCGGACGCTGGAACTGCTGGACCGAGACGCCCTGGCGGCCGCCTACCGGCTGCCATTGAATCAGGCGCCGCTGTTGGTGACGTATCACCCCGTGACCCTGGAATATGAGCGCGCCGGATGGCAGATGGGCGAACTCTTGGCTGCCTTGGAGACGGTCGACCGGCCGATCGTGTTCACCCTGCCCAGCGCTGATACGAACGGGCGGATCATCATCGGGATGATTGAAGACTTCGCGAGCCGCCATCCCGACGCCGCGCTGGTCAGCACCTTCGGGCCACAAGGCTACTTCAGCATGATGGCCTGCGCAGCGGCCATGGTGGGCAATTCCTCTAGCGGCCTCATCGAGGCGCCTTCGCTGGGGCTGCCGGTGGTGAACATCGGGACGCGGCAGCAAGGCCGGGTCCGCGCCGCCAATGTCATCGATGTCGGCTACAGTCGCCAGGAGATCTCACGAGGCATTGCCGAGGCGACGGCTCCGGGTTGGCGGGAACGGCTCGGCACGCTGCGCAATCCCTATGACCAAGGCGGGGCCGCGGAGATGATCGTGCGGCGCCTCCGGGACGTGCCGTTAGATGACCGCCTCCTGCGGAAGCGTTTCGCGGATCTCGCGGCGCCTGCGGCAGCCGAACCATGGGTCAGCGAACATGCCGGGTGAGGCCGTGCGCTGCGTCATCCTCGGAGGCGGGGGCCATGCGCGCGTGGTGGTTGATGCACTCCGCGCCAGCGGAGCGGCCGCTCCGGAAGCGGTGCTGGACTCTGACCGCAGTCTGTGGGGGAAGGACGTGTTGGGCGTTCCGATCCTTGGGGGGGATGAGCGGCTGCCGGAACTGGTGGACCGAGGGGTCCGGGCCTTCGTGGTCGGAGTCGGGAGCGTGGGAGATAATGGGCCCCGCCGAGAGCTCTTCACACTCGCCCTGAAGCACGGACTGCGTCCCTTGACCGTCCAACATCCGGCCGCGGTGTGCTCGGCGGCGGCCCGGGTCGGCGAGGGCTCGGTGCTGTTCGCCGGTGCCATCGTCAACGCCGGCGCGGTCATCGGGCGCAATGTGATCGTGAATACCGGCGCGATTATTGAGCATGACTGCGTGCTCGGCGACCACGTGCACGTGGCGACGGGAGCGCGGCTGGCGAGCACGGTGCACGTCGGCGAGGCGGCCCACATCGGGGCCGGGGCGACCGTGCGCCAGTGCCTGCGCATCGGCGAGGGGGCCGTGGTGGGCGCCGGCGCGGTCGTGGTCAAAGACGTCGAGCCGTGGACGATCGTCATCGGGGTACCCGCGCGTGCGATGGATTACCGTCCGGAACATGCCGGCCTGTCAGTCGGGGAGCCTCCCAC
>JAHFGW010000003.1:4961-29753 GCA_023247235.1 Candidatus Omnitrophota bacterium
CTGGGCAAGCCGGAGCGATTTGCCCGCGAATACTACGAGCAGGGAGCGGATGAGCTCCTGTACATGGATGTGGTCGCAAGCCTGTATGGTCGGAACAGCCTGCTCGAGATCGTGGCGAGAACGTCCAAGGAGATCTTCATTCCCTTAACGGTCGGCGGGGGGCTGCGCACGCTCGAGGACATCCAGCAGGTGCTGCGCTCCGGGGCGGATAAGGTGTCGCTCAATACCGCCGCGATCCGGAATCCGGACCTCATCCACGAAGCGTCGAGGCGGTTCGGATCCTCAACGATCGTCGTGTCGATCGAAGCCATCAAGCAGCCGGACGGCCGGTATGAAGCCTACACCGACAACGGGCGCGAACGCACCGGCGTGGACGCCTTCGCCTGGGCCGTGCGGGCCGCCGAGCTCGGAGCCGGAGAGATCCTCCTGACGTCGATCGACCGGGAGGGCACCGGCAAAGGATTCGATCTGGAGCTGACGCGCCGAATCGCCGGCTCGGTGCCGATCCCGGTCATCGCCAGCGGTGGGGCAGGCGAACTCCGTCATCTGGAGGCGGTGGCGACTGAAGGCAAGGCTGATGCCATTTGTGTCGCGTCGATGCTGCACTACCGCGCGCTGCGCCAGCACACGCAGCAGGAGGATTTCTCGAGCGAAGGCAACACGGAATACCTGAAGACCAAGCTCGGCCGCGCCAAGATCCAGGAAGCCACGCTGCAGGAGATCAAGGCGCACTTGCTGCAACGAGGCATCGCCTGCCGAGACGCCCTGGCGGAGGCCATGCATGGCTGACGCCAGCGCGCCGCAGGTGGCGATCGTGGACTATGGCATGGGGAATCTCTTCAGCGTCCAGCAGGCCTTGGAGCATGTCGGGCTCCGGGCACACAGGACCTCGTCCTCGTCGGACCTCCTGGGCGCGGATGGCGTCATCCTGCCTGGCGTCGGGGCCTTCGGGGATGCGATGGCGACCCTGAGGCGGCTGGGCCTGGTGGAGGTGCTGCACGAGGTGGCGGCATCCGGGCGGCCGCTGGTGGGCATCTGTCTTGGTATGCAGTTGTTGATGACACAGAGCCATGAGTTTGGCCGCCATCAAGGCCTGGGGTTGATCGACGGCGACGTCGTCCGCTTTGAGGCGCCCCAGGAGGGCGGGGCGACGATGAAGGTGCCGCAGGTTGGATGGAACCGCATCACGAGGAGGGATCGGTCCTGGGAGCAGACGTGGCTCGAAGGGCTCCAGGACGGGACGTTTCTGTACTTCGTGCACTCGTTCTACGTCACGCCTCGGGACCCGAGCGTCGTGCTGTCCACGAGCCGGTATGGCCATATCGAGTTCTGCTCGAGCCTCCAGCAGGGCAATCTCATCGCCAGCCAATTCCATCCCGAGCGGAGCGGCCCCCAAGGGCTTCGGATGTATCGCAATCTTGCCGTGCGGCTGATGGCCTCAGCGAGGGAGGTGCACCGTGTCTAGCGTTCACGTGCCGGAAACGGAAGCGGCCAACGCGCAGTTCGGACTGCCGCAACAGGTCCGGTTCTGCACGCGCTGCGTGATGTCCAACCAGCGGCCGAGCTCCAGCATCGAGTTCAAGCACACGACGGACCGGAAGGTGCGGTCGCTGCACATCGACAAGGAAGGCGTGTGCGATGCCTGCCACGTCGCCGAGCAGAAGGCGCACATCGACTGGGTGGTCCAGGAACGCGAGCTGCTGCAACTGCTGGACCGGCATCGGCGCGGCGACGGCACCTATGATTGCTTGGTGCCAGGCAGTGGCGGTAAGGACAGCGCCTACGCCGCCCACATTCTCAAGTCGAAATACGGCATGCACCCGCTGACGGTGACCTGGCCGCCGCTCCTCTATACCGACATTGGCTGGAAGAACTTCCAGAACTGGATCGAGACCGGCGGGGTGGCCAATCTCACCTTGAAACCGAATGGACGGGTGCACCGGCTGCTCACCCGCCTGGCGATCGAACGCCTCCTCCATCCGTTCCAGACGTTCATTCTCGGACAGAAGAACCTCGCGCCCAAGATGGCGCTCAGCCAACGGATTCCCTTAGTCTTCTTCGGCGAAAACGAGGCGGAGTATGGGAACCCGATCGCCGACAACGCCTCGTCGCTTCGGGATAAGTCCTACTACACCATGAACAACCTGTCCGAAGTGTACCTCGCCGGGCACTCGGTGCCGGAGCTCATGGAGCGCTATGGGCTGAGGCTGAATGACCTGCGCGCGTACCTGCCGGCGGACAGCGAGGAGCTGGAGCGATCGAAGATTGAAGTCCACTACCTGGGCTACTACCTGCGCTGGACGCCGCAGGAGAGCTATTACTACGCGGTGGAGCATACCGGGTTCGAGGCCAACCCGGTTCGGACGGAAGGGACCTACAGCAAATATAACAGCCTGGACGACAAGATCGACGGCCTGCATTACTACACGACCTACATCAAATTCGGCCTGGGCCGGGCCAGCTACGACGCCTCGCAGGAAATCCGCAACCAGCATCTGACGCGCGAGGAGGGGATTGCCCTCGTGCGGCGCTTTGACGGCGAGTTTCCCGAGCGGTACTTTCGCGAGGTGATGGACTATCTTGAGCTGCGGCCCGAGCGGTTTTTGGAGCTCTGCGATCAATTTCGCCCCGCGCATCTCTGGACACAGGAGGGCAGCCGATGGATCTTGCGGCATCAGGTTTCGTGAGGGCCTGCCCATGACGATCATTCGCGCCGTGGAGACACCAGAGCCCGTGGTGATCGGAGGGCTGGAACAGCAGCTGACGATGCTGCCGAAGGATGTGCGGTTCTGCAAGACATGCGTGGTCTCCAATCAACGTCCTCGCATTGTCTTCGATGAGGAGGGGGTGTGCAGCGCCTGCCGGTTTGCCTATGAGAAGTATCACGACATTGATTGGCAGGCGCGTGAGCGAGAGCTCGAGGCGCTCTTGGACACTCATCGTCGAGAGGATGGCCGGTGGGACGTGGTGGTGCCATGCAGCGGAGGCAAAGATTCCTCCTACGTCGCCCACCAATTGAGCACGAAGTATGGCATGCACCCGCTCACGGTCACGTGGGCCCCCTTCCGCTATACGGAGATCGGGCGCCAGAACTTCTTGAACTTTGTCGACGCGGGATTCTCCAATCTCACGGCCTATCCCAATGGCCGATTTCACCGCAAGCTGGCCCGGCTGAGCTTTGAGGAGCTGGGGGACGCCTGGCAGCCGTTCACCTACGGCCAGGTCTGCTACGCCTTCCACGTCGCCCTGCGGTTCGGGATCAAGTTGATCTTCTTCGGGGAGAATGGCGAGGCCGAGTACGGAGGAGATCCGAAAAATAATTATAAGCCGTATATGCCGCTCGAGGACTGGGCGCTCCTGTATTTCAAAGGGCCGACGATTGATAAGCTGATTGAGCTCGGCCTGAAGCACAAGTCGTATCTGACGCCGGCCGACATCGATCAGCCCGACGTGATGTATTATCGCCCGCCGTCGCTCGACAAGCTGGGGCCCGCGGGAATCCAGATGCATTGGTACTCCTACTACCACAAGTGGATTCCGCAGGAGAACTACTACTACAGCGTCGAGCACACGGGATTCTGCGCCAACCCGGAGCGATCCGAAGGAACGTACTCCAAGTATGCGAGCCTTGACGATCGCATGGACGGCTTCCATTTTTACATGGCCTTCATCAAATTCGGGATCGCCAGGGCCACGTCGGACGCCGGGCATGAAATCCGCGACGGACACATTACGCGCGAGGAAGGCGTGGCGCTCGTGCGCCGCTACGACGGCGAGTTTCCGTCGAAGTACTTCGCGGAGTTCCTGGACTACCTCCAGATTGATGAAGAGCATTTTTGGCGCGTGGTCGATGCCTACCGGCAGCCGCACCTCTGGGGCAAGACGGACGGGGAGTGGAAACTGAAGCACCAGGTGGCGTAGCGCATGCGAGCTGAGCTGGACCTGCTGTGCGTGAGCCCTGACGCGCCGATTCGAGAGGCGATTGCCCGCCTTGATCGCAACCGGCGGGGCATCGTGCTCGTGGTGGACGAGCACGTACGGCTTCTTGGCACGACCACGGACGGGGATATTCGGCGCGCCATTCTCGCCAACATCGATTTAGAGCAGCCCGTCCGGCTCTTGCTGGATCGCAAGGCTGGCACGCGGTTTGCGACGCCCGTCACGGCCGCCGTCGGGGCCGACGATGCCACGTATGTCGCGCTCTTGAAGCAGCACAACATTCTGCACTTGCCCTTGGTGGATGCCCAGCACCGAGTGGCCGGACTGGTCACCATGGACGAGTTGTTGTCCGGGCAGCCGCTCCCCCTGCGGGCTGTGGTGATGGCCGGCGGCAAGGGGAGCCGACTCCACCCGCTCACGGAGGAAACACCCAAGCCGATGTTGCGAGTGGGGGATCGGCCGGTGCTGGAGATCATCATCAATCAGCTCCGTGACGCGGGCATCAAGCAGGTCAAGGTGACCACGCATCATCACTCCGACAAAATCGAGGCGCATTTCGGCGATGGAAAGGACTTTGGCATCGAGCTCTCCTACGTCGAGGAAGACCGCCCGCTGGGGACCGCGGGGGGGCTGGGACTCTTGGAAGCCGTCAAGGAAACCACCCTGGTCATCAACGGGGACATTCTGACGCAGGTGGATTTCCGAGCCATGCTGGCCTACCACCGGGAGCACCAGGCGGAGCTGACCGTGGCGGTCCGCCAGTACGACATCAAAGTGCCCTATGGGGTCATCGAATGTGACGGCCCGATGGTGCGCGGAGTGAGCGAGAAGCCTGTCGTAGGGCTGTTCGTGAACGCGGGGATCTACTTGTTGGAGCCGTCGGTGTGCCGCCTGGTCCCCAACGGGGAGCGGTTCGACATGACCGACCTCATCCAGCGCGCGCTCCAGGCGGGGCGGCCGGTCGTGAGTTTCCCAATCCGGGAATATTGGCTGGACATCGGCCAGCCGGTGGACTATGAGCAAGCGCAGGAAGCGGTCAAGGCGTGGCCATCGCGATGAGCCTTGGAAGCGCTGCGCCCAGACGCATCCTGGTGACCGGCGGGGCCGGATACGTGGGATCGGTGCTGTCGCGGGCGCTGCTGGCCTGCGGCTACCACGTCCGGGTGCTGGACTCGCTGCTCTATGGAGGCGAGGCGCTCCTGGGACTCTACGCGGAGGACCGGTTCGAATTTGTCTATGGCGATGTGCGCTCGGCGGCAGTGGTGGGCAGCGCGCTGGACGGCATGGAGGCCGTGGTGCACCTGGCGGCGCTGGTCGGCGATCCGGTGTGCTCGCTCGAGCCGGCGCTGGCCCGCGAGGTCAACCTGGATGCTTCGCTGCAGCTTCTGGAGCTCAGTCGGCGTCATGGGGTGCGGCGGTTCCTCTTCGCCTCCACCTGCAGCAACTACGGCCGGATGGCCGATTCGTCCAGCTACCTGACGGAAGATTCGGGGTTGCGGCCGGTGTCGCTGTACGCCCAGACCAAAGTGGGCTTCGAGCAGGCGCTGCTGGCCTCAGGCCACGCCGGCCCGGTCGCCGGCGTCCTGCGGTTTGCCACGGTGTTCGGCCTCTCGCCCCGGATGCGGTTTGACTTGACGGTGAACGAGTTCGCCCTGGAGTTGGCCACTCGGCGCCGGCTGACGATCTATGGCGAGCAGTTCTGGCGCCCGTATATCCATGTCCGGGATGCGGCGGAGGCGATCCGCTTGGCGCTGGAAGCTCCGGAGGCCGCGATTCGGGGACAGGCCTTCAATGTCGGGGACACCAGCCAGAATTACCAGAAGGGGGCGCTGGCGGAGCTGGTCCGTGCGCAGGTCGGGGACGGGTGCCGGATCGAGCGGGTCCACAAGACGGAGGACCCGCGCGATTATCGCGTACGGTTCGACAAGATCGCCGACGCCCTAGGCTTTCGGATCACGCGCACGGTCGAGGACGGCGTGCGCGAAGTGCTCGGCGCGCTCTCGCAGGGCGTCATCCGCGACGTCGAGCACCCCCGCTACAGCAATGAGAAGGCCTTGCGGGCGCAGGCGGCGGCCGCGCCGCGGCCCCAAGCTCCCGAGATAGCGGCTGTTCCATGACGACCGCAGGCGTGTCGACCACGGAACGAACGATCCCGCTCTCGGTGCCGGTGCTCCAGGGCAACGAGTGGACCTACCTCAAGGAGTGCCTGGATACCGGGTGGGTCTCCACGGTAGGGCCGTTTGTGGACCGCTTTGAACAGGAGATTGCCGCGTACCTCGGCGTGTCGCACGCGGTGGCCACGTCCAGCGGAACCGCGGCGCTGCATATCGCGCTGAAAGTGGCCGGCGTCCAGGAGGGCGACGAAGTCCTGGTGTCAGACCTGACCTTTATCGCGCCGGTGAACGCCATTCGCTACTGTGGCGCGCATCCGGTGTTCATCGATGCGGATCCAAACACCTGGCAGATGGACGTCGAAAAGGCGGCACGATTTCTTCGCGACAGATGTGAGCCCCGGCGGCCGCGCGGAGACGCTACGGAGGAGTACCGGAATACGAAGACAGGCCGTCGCGTGCGCGCCATCCTGCCGGTGCACATCCTTGGGCTGGCTTGTGACATGCAGTTCATTATGGAGCGCCTGGCCAAGCAGTACCACCTGCGAGTTGTCGCCGATGCGGCTGAAGCGATGGGTGTGCTCTACTGGCATCGTCACATCGCTGCATGGGGCCACGTGGTCGCCCTGAGTTTTAACGGCAACAAAATCATCACCGCAGGCGGCGGCGGGATGGTGGTGATGAGCAACCAGCCGGTTACCGCGCGATATGCTCGGTTCCTTACCACACAGGCCAAAGATGACGGTCCGGAATACATCCATCGTGAGGTCGGCTACAACTATCGGCTCACGAACCTCCAGGCCGCCGTCGGGCTGGCGCAACTCGAGCAGTTGGAGGGCTTCATTCAGAGAAAGCGATCCATCGCAGCCTTCTATGAGAAGGCGCTCCGAGACGTCAGCGAGCTCACACTCATGCCGACGCCAGCGCACACCGAGCCCACATTCTGGCTGTACACCGTGCTCCTGAAGCCCGGAACGAGCGTGCCCGCGCGTCAGGCGTTCATTGAGCGGCTGCGGGCGCAAGGCATCGAGGCCAGGCCGCTGTGGCATCCAATCCACCGCCTGCCGCCCTATCAGGACTGCGAGGCGTTCGAGATCGAGCATGCCGATGACCTGTATGCGCGTGCGGTGAGCCTGCCCAGCAGCGTGAACCTCAGCGACGCGGACCTCCAGCGGTGCGCGGCGGCGGTCCGAGAGGCGCTGCGGCCATGACCTGCTTCATCGAATTCCTCACCGTGCGCGCCTGGCTCTTCACGATCCTGCCGCGCCTGGTGTGGATGCGCCTGCGCGGCGAGCGGCCGGCGGCGTGCTGGGCCTTCGACGCGACGCGCGGGGGCCAGCTCCTGGCCCACTGGAGCCGCCGGTTGACGGGTGTGACGGTCGCGCCGCTGCGCTTTCGCCTGATCGACGTCAAGGACGAACAAGGCTTGCTGCTGCGGCTGCGGATCGCGTATCAGGACTTGGCCGAGGTGCAACGCGACATGATGGCGGACCCGTTGTTTCAGCAGGCGGTCAGCGGCGAATGGGCGCGCGATCGATTTCCGGCGTATGTGGCCAAAGCCATCGCCACGCCCAGCGTGACCGAACGACAGACTCTCTGGCGGGCGCTGCTCACCATCCAGGTGTGCGCCTGGCACGAACGGCAGCAAGGGCGGGGCGGGCGGAACGCGCTGTTCTTCATGGAGCGCCGGATGTTGTTTCCTGTGATTGCGCGCTATGCTTCCCGGCACGGGCTCATCGCCATCCCGGTGCCTCGAACGCTTGAGGGTGGCGCATGGCGCCGACGGGTGCTGGCCCCGGAGCTCAAACGCGTGCTCTATCGCCTTCAGGCGCTGGGGCTGTTAGGGGGACGTCGGATTCCTCGCGCGCGATGGGCCACCGTTGGCATGTCCCGGCCGGGCCCGCATCGGCCTCGGCTGGGAGTCGAGTATTACGGCGCGCTGAATCTCGACCGTCCGGAGCGATATTCCAATCTCTTTTTCTGGCCGGTGTCCGGGATCCCGGGGCGCGATCTGCTCATGACGTTCAACATGGAGGGCCGCCCGGTCAACGCCCGGGACCTCGCGGAATTGCAGCGGCACGGCATCGACGCGGTGGCCATGCGGCCTCGCGTCTGGGCGACCCCGGGCGCCGAAGTGTTTCTCCCCCGGCTGCGCGGCAGGGCAGGCCTGCTGCCCAGGCGCCTGCGCCTGCCCGGCGGAATGGAGGGAGCGTGGCTGCGCGAGCAGGCCCGCACCTATGCGCGGGAAGCGCGGCCGTTTTGGTCGGAGTTCTTCGAGGCGGAACACGTCAAAGTGTACGTGTCGTGGTTCCGATACACCGAGGCGCATTGCGCGCTCGCCGACGCGCTGAAGGACGCGGGCGGCGTGTCGGCCATCTATCAACGGGCCTACGAATCCTTTCCCTCAGCCGAAACGTCCGTGATGACCGATATCTTTTTCGCCTATTCGCAGGCGATGGCGGATCTTGAACAGCGATCCGGTTCGCAGATCGCCTACCTGGTGACCACCGGCTACTTGGGCGATCGTCAATTTGCCTTGCTCCGGCAGGAATCCCAGCAGGTGCGTGAGCGACTCCAGCGTCACGGGGCGCAACGCATCGTGGCGTTCACCGATGAGAATTCCCGAGAGGATGAGCGGTGGCATACGGGGCACGGCGTGGAGCGGGAAAACTACGCATTCCTGCTGGAACGGGTCTTGAAGGAGCCGTGGTTCGGATTGGTGCTGAAGCCTAAGACGCCGGCGACGCTGCGTCGGCGGCTGGGCCCCGTGGCCGAGTTGCTCGCGCAAGCCGAGGCCACGGGTCGGTGCTTCATGTTCGAAGACGGCGTGATCCAGGGGTCCTATCCGCCGGCCGCTGCCGCCATGGCTGCGGATCTCATGATCCACGGACATCTCAACGCGGGGACCGCCGGGTTAGAAGCGGCCCTGGCTGGCGTCCCAACCCTCTTGTTGGACCGGTTCGGCTGGTCCGTGAGCCCGCTGTACCGGTTGGGCGTCGGCCGGGTCGTCTTCACGGAGTGGGACGCGCTCTGGAAGGCGAGTCGAGCACATTGGCGCCGGCCGGGCGGGATCCCGGGATTCGGGGATTGGTCCCCCATGCTGGATGAGTTGGATCCATTTCGCGACGGGCGCGCGGCCGAGCGCATGGGCACCTACCTCCGCTGGCTGCTCGAGGGCTTTCAGGCCGGCTTGGCTCGCGACACGGTCATGGCCGATGCCGCAAGCCGGTACGCGGCTCAATGGGGGAGCGACAAGATTGCGCAGGTCAATCGTGCGGGCTCGACGAAGCCCTTCCTGACGCCACTGGAGCCGGTCGCCGAGGCAACTGAAGGCGTGGCGGCATGAAACTCCTCCTGCCCGAGGTCCTCACGCGAGAGCATCGAGCGGCGCGGGTCCAACCTCCCCGCGAGGAAGGCGCCGACACGCCGGACTTGAAGCGTCTGGGGGCAGCGCTCGAACGGTTCACCCAGCGCTTCCCGGAGCTGCCGGTGCTGGCGATTCCTTGGATGCATCTGCGGCATCCGCTCGGGCCTGTTCAGGAACGGCTCTTGCGCCAGGAGCCCCAGGCGCACGCGGCCTTCGTGAGTCTCGTGCCTCGCATGCTGCGGTGCGTGCTCTTCGGGTGGTATCTGAGCTATTGGCTGTTGCGGGTGCGATGGGCCGTGCGCCGCCAGCTGCGCGATCTCAAACGCCAGCGCTTCACGGTGATTGCGCGGACCTGCTGCTTCGGCCCCCAGCCGCCAGCAGACGGCAACGATTTCTACTTCGGGGACTTGCAGGCGCGGCTCGCCAAACGCGGGGTTGGCATGTTGCTGCTGTGCGGAGATTCCTCAGGCGGACACTGGTTGCCGTTTGCCCGAGGCCACATCGCGGGATCTGGGCTCTGCCGACTCCCTGAATGGGGACTCGTATCTCCGCTGGCTCCGATTCAGATGGCCGTCCAGCAATTGCGGAGTTGCCTGCGGCTGCGGCGAAGGCTTCGTCGGATGAGCGAGCCGGATCTTCGAGGCATCGGCGAGCTGGCTAGCCGCGACTGCCTCTCGCAAACGACGGCGCTTACCGGCCTGATGTTCTGGGTTGGTCGCGAGGCGGTTCGCGTCTGGAAGCCGCGGGCGTTGCTGAGTCTGTATGAGGGAGCGGCCTGGGAGCCGTGCCTCTGGCGTGGCGCGAAGGACATCGATCCCTCCTGTCTGACGGTCGGCTATCAGCACACGGCGATCTTTCCTGAATCGCGGGCCATGGTAGCTCCCCCGGCTCGAGGGTCATGGTCCTGCCCGAACCTTGTGCTGGGCCTTGGTCCCATTCCGCTTGAGCTGCTCCGGGCAGGTCATGCGCGGCATCGAACCCGGATGATACGCTTCGGCAGTTTTCGGCACCGGTCGGTTGGGGTGAGGCGACCGCCGGAGCCTGCCCGGCGCAGCGTGCTGGTCGTGCCAGAGGGCATCCCGTCGGAGACGCACACCCTCTTCACATTTGCGGCGGCCTGCGCCAGCCGGTTGCCGTCCTACACGTTCATCCTGCGGTGCCATCCGCAGATCCCCACCGCTCTGGCACGGACCTGGGTGGCGGAAGCGCTCCGGACCCAACCGAATCTGACCATCTCCGAGCAGGGGAGCATCGATGAAGATTTCCAGCGCGCCTCGGTGCTGCTCTACCGCGGATCGTCCTCGGTGCTCTATGCGATCGGCCATGGGCTGTTGCCGATGTATTACCAGGCCCAAGGCAGCAGGGATCGGGATCCCTTGACCGCGCTGGACGCGTGGCGCAGGCGCTGCGCAAGCCTCGAAGACCTCATCGACACGCTCGCCGACTACGAGCGGACCGACTCGGCGCTGCGCGAAGCGGAGTGGGAAGCGGCGGCGCGCTTCGTGGATCGCTATACCGGCCCGGTCACACATCGGAGCATCGAAGCATTGCTTGAAGCGATCGGCGTGACCGATTCTGCGCTGGAGCCACGAGCCACGAGCGATTGATGCACTGCCTGATCTTCGGCTACGGGTATATGGGCAAGATCCGCTACAATGTGCTGCGCGGGCATCCTGCGGTGCGACGCATCACGATCGTGGACCCCGCGGTCGAGGCGTCGACAACCGGCTTGGACGGGGTGCTGCTGCCGCCGGGCGCGCCGATTCCCTGGAGCACCTGCGACGCCGCGTTCGTCTGCACGCCGAACAATGTGACCGTCGATCTGTGCGTGGAGGCGCTAGGCCGCTGCGGGCGGGTGTTCTGCGAAAAGCCGCCGGGGCGCAACTGGGAAGATTTTTGCCGCCTTGTGGAGGCCGCGGCCCGCGTCCCTCAGGCGACGCTCGTGTTTGGCTTCAACCACCGGCTGCATCCCTCGGTCCAGGCGGCCAGAGCGCTGCTGAAGGATGGGAAGCTCGGAGAGGTCTTGTATCTCAAAGGGACCTACGGCAAGTCCGGGGGCACGCAGCACCGACAGAGCTGGCGCAGCAACCCGGCCATCGCGGGCGGCGGGATCCTGCTGGACCAGGGCATTCACATGCTGGATCTGTTCCACCTGTTCCTGGGACCGCTCGCGGTGGTCGACGCGGTCCTGGCCGACGCGTTCTGGGGCAGCGGGCTGGAGGACAATGCCTTTGTCCTGCTGCGCTCCGCCCGGGGCGTGCCGGCGTTTTTGCATTCTTCGGCCACGCTCTGGAAGCACACGTTTCGCTTTGAAGTCGGCTGCCGCGATGGCTATCTGATCGGCAGCGGACTGCTGTCACGGACCGGCAGCTACGGCCGAGAGCAGCTGGTGATCGGCAAGCGCCAGTTCGAGGACGAAGCGCTGGCGCTGGGCAATCCGCGCGAAGAGATCATCCACTTCGACCGCGATGAGTCATGGGACCGTGAAGTGGAGGAGTTTCTCGCCGCGGTCCTGGAAGGACGCCCGCCGACGCACGGGACCCTCGACGACGCGCGGGCGGTCATGGAGACCATCCGCGAAATCTACGCGCTGGCGGATCGCCACAAGGCGGACGCCACACCCGCCGCGAGGACGTAACCATGCGAACCATCCAGACCCAGCAGACGTTTTCGCTCTCATCGGTCAAGCCGCTGGAGGGGCTGATCGCCTACCGCGCGTTCTGCGTGGAGGCGACGCGTCGGGCGCTGCAGGAGGGGGCGCTGCGTTGGACGCGTTCGCCGATCAGCGGCTCGCCCCTGGTTCCCTGTGGCGACGTGGACGGACTCGCCTACGGACGCTGTCCGGATGGCGGCGGGCTGTTCTTGTTGGAGCGGGCCGCGCCCAAGGCCTGGGGACGGCTGCTGGCGCACGTCAGCCGGCACCGGCATTCACCGGAGGCATTTCATGCGGGGTTGGCCAAGTCCCGCACCGACCATGTGTACGCGCCAAAGCTTGAATGGATTGAAGACGCGCTTCGATTGCAAGACCTGCATCGGCCGATGGTGCTGGAGGTCGTGACACCGCCCAGCGAGTTCACGGGCTTCCTCGCGGACAGCGGGTCGTTCGCCGACGTGCTGACGGTAGACGAAACCGAGTTGGCCACAACGGCCCAGGGCCCGCGCGCCCAGGCGGCGGTGCTCTTGGAGTCGCTCGACCGGGCCCAGGATCCGGTGGTGCTGCTGGGCCGGGTGGCCGATCAGCTGACCGAGGGAGGGCTGCTCTTTGTGACCGCGCTCGTAGCCTCCGGCTTTGATTTGGCGGTGCTTGGGATCCGCAATCTGTACCTCTATCCTCCGGACCGCGCGAACTGCTTCAGTCTCTCAGGGCTTGCGGCGTTGCTCAGGCGCGCGGGCTTCCAGCTCTTGGAGTTGAGCACGCCCGGCGTGCTCGATGTCGAGATCGTCCAGGCGCATCTCCGGCACGATCCGACGATTTCCCTGTCGAGTTTTGAGCGCGGGCTGCTCGAGGCGCCGACGGAAGCCCAAGAGGGGTTCCAGACGTTCCTGCAGCAGCAGGGCCTGAGCTCGTTCGCTCGGCTGGTCGCGAGGAAATCCTCGAATGTCTGACGCGTTCCTGCCGCAGTATTTCCGGGAATGCGCCGAGGTGGCGCAGGGGCTGGACATCGGCGTCGTTGACCGCATGGTGGAGCGGCTCGCACGGCTGCGCGAAGCGGGTGGGCGGCTGTTCCTGTGCGGGGTCGGCGGCAGCGCCGGCAACTGCAGCCATGCGGTGAATGACTTTCGCAAGCTGGCGGGGATCGACGCGTCCACGCCGGTGGACAACGTCTCCGAGTTGACCGCGCGCACCAATGACGAGGGTTGGGAGACCGTCTTCGCGGAGTGGCTGAAGGTCAGCCGGGCGAGCGCGCGGGACGTCCTGCTCGTGCTGTCGGTCGGCGGGGGCAGCCGTGAGCGCAACATCAGCGCGAATCTCGTGGCCGCCATCGACGAAGCGAAGGCGCGCGGGATGGACGTCTTGGGCATCGTGGGCCGGGACGGAGGCTACACGAAGGAGCGCGGAGATCTGGTCGTCGTCATTCCCACGGTGAACGAACGGTCCGTGACGCCGCACACCGAGGCGTTTCAGGCGGTCGTCTGGCACGCCATCGTCTGCGATCCGCGCCTGATGGTGCAGGGGAATAAGTGGGAGACCACCGCCGGCGCCTGCGAGGCGGGGAAGGGCGGATGAGCCCCGTGACGTCGAACGCCCGTCGCGCCCTGCCGCTGGGCGGGCGCACTTGGGCGGGCACCGGCCGCTGGCAGAACCGATTCTTGCGTCTGCGCTGGCACATGGTGCGCGCGCTCACGCCGCGGCGGGTCGTGCACGCTCGCGGGCTGCGCTTCACGCTGCAGTGCGAGAACTGGATCACCCAATACCGCTGGCAGACCTATAACGAGAAAGAACCCGAGACCTTGGATTGGATTGATCAGTGGGTCCAGGATGGGGACACGGTGCTGGACGTCGGCGCCAACATCGGGGTGTATGCCCTGTATGCGGCCCTGCGCCATCCCGGGGCGCAGATCGTGGCCATCGAGCCGGAATACGCGAATCTCCATTTGCTCAGAGATAACATTCTCGACAACGGCCTGCAGGATCGGGTCCAGGTCTATGGGATCGCGTTGGGTAACCGGACCGGCATCAGCCAGCTGCATATCCAGGACGCGACGCCAGGCTCGGCCCTGCATACGGAAGCCACGGAGGCGTTGGCGCGGACCCTGACCGGCCGCCCGGTGGTGTGGCGCGAGGGCATTACGGTCATGACCCTGGACGCCTTCTGCGAGCAGACCGGGCTGCATCCACAGGCGATTAAGCTCGATGTGGACGGAACCGAGCTGCGCATTCTTGACGGCGCGAAGCGGACGCTGGCGTCCCCGACGCTTCGCTCGGTCCTGGTTGAAGTGGCCGGAGAGCCGTCGGCCGGTGCGCAGTGCGAACAGCGGCTGGTCGCATCGGGGCTACGTTGCGCCTGGCGCGACCCGTGTGGCAAGGGCGCCAACCAAATGTGGGCGCGCGTTAGTTCGTAGTGCAACAACGAACAATGAACAAGCCTCGGAAGCTCTTTTCGACCGGGCGGCCCATCTTCGGCGCCTGGACCTCGCTGGGACATGCGTCGATTACCGAGATCTTCGCGACGAGCGGCGTGGATTTTGTCGGCATCGATCTTGAGCACAGCACCATCAGCCAAGCGCAGGCGCAACGGATCATCGCCGCGGCCCAGGCCGGGGGCGCGGCGTGTCTGCCACGGGTGGCCTCCCACAACCGAGAGGCCATCGCCCGGCTCTTGGATTCCGGCGCGGACGGCATCATCGTGCCGAATGTCTCGACCGTGGCCCAGGTGCAGCAGCTCGTAAGCTGGTGCAAGTATCCACCGCTCGGCGGGCGCAGCTACGGCGTCGCCCGCGCCCAAGGCTACGGGCTGGCGTTCGAGGAGTACGTCACCACGTGGAATACCCGCTCCACGCTCCTGCTACAAATTGAGTCGATCCAGGCCGTCGAGGTGGTCGATCAGCTGTTGGCCGCGGAGGCGGTGGACGGCGTCATGGTGGGGCCCTACGACTTGTCCGGCTCCATGGGCATGCCAGGCCAGCTCGATCATCCGCGGGTTCGGCAAGCCTGCCAGCGGGTCGTCCAGGCGTGCCGGCAGCGGGGCAAGGCCTGCGGCACGCAGCTCGTCGAGCCGACGCCCGAGGCGGCCGCCGCGGCGCTGGAGTCCGGGTACACGTTCGTGGTGCTCGCCTCCGACGTGTTTGTGCTCTGGAAGTGGAGCGAGCGCATGCGCGCGCTGATCGGAACACGTCGCCGGGAGGTGACGCATGAGCCTGAGCGCAGCCGCGTCAGAGCTCGTTGACGCGCTCCACCGCGCGCGGCTGGTGGTCTTCGATTTCGACGGAACGCTGGTCGATTCCAATGCGATTAAGCAGCGGGCCTTCGCCCAGTGCTTTGCACCCGAAGCGGATCGGCTCGAAGAGATCATGGCCTATTGCGGGACGCGCCATCATGCGCCTCGGTGGGAGAAGTTTCGGCATGTGTACGAGCGCATTCTGCGCAAACCCTACACGCCGGACGTGGCCGCCGCATTGATGGCCCAGTATGCCGCGCAGACGACACGCCAAATCATCGCGGCGCCTGAGATCCCCGGGGCGGCTGCGTGCTTGCGAATGGTGAGCCGCGCGCGGGCCACCGCGCTGCTTTCGAGCACGCCGCAGAAGACGCTGCAGGACATCATCAGCCAGCGGGGCTGGAGCGCGTATTTCGGCCACATCCAGGGCGCGCCGGTGAACAAGATGGAATGGCTCGCGCAGGCGCGGCACGCGCAGGGCGGCGGAGCGGGCGCGGTGCTGTTCTTCGGGGATACCCCCGAGGACTCGGACGCCGCCGGTGCCGCTGGCTGCGCGTTCGTCGGCGTGGGAGCCGGCGCGCTCCTGCCGGGGATCGGGTGGACGCTTCCCGACTGGCGCGCGCTTGACTTGCGAGAGGATGAGACGAGCTCATAGCCCGCGGCGCTGGGCGTGTCAACGCGCCGCCGTGGAACGGCTGCTGACCGCCAAATGGGAGGGGATGGGTTGATGATCGAGCGGCTCGCGCTTCTGGCGTACGTCAATCCGGGCACCGGAAGTCTGGTGTTGCAGTTCCTCCTGGTCGGCATGGCGGGGCTTTGGGTCACCTTCCGGAGGTCCTGGCAGTGGATGAAGGCGCGCTGGCTCCGCGACCCGTCGCCCAAGCAGTTGCGGGAGCGGGAGCGCCAGTAGATTCCCATCGGTGTTGCCGTGAGACACGAGAGGTCGCCTTGGTTTCAGATGATGTGGTGCGGATTGCTGGCCGGTCTGCTCGCGGGTCAACCAGGGAGCAGCCGGGCCGAAACCCACGCTCCCGGGGAACCGGTCAACGGCTTGCAGCTGCAGCTGGAGCTGGTCGAAGCGCAGCCGGAGACATTCCGCGTCAACGATCCGGTGCTTGTGAGACTGGTGATCAGCAACGTCGGTTCTCGCCTGCTGAGGTTGTATCGGGGACGGTGGACTGACGCGCCCAAGGGACAAGGCCCGCGAGGGGGCATGCTGCGCGCCGTCACGCTCGATCTAACCAATGGCGGGAGTGTTCTGCAGCTTGAGAAGCCGCTCCCTGCGATTGACCGCCAGGTGTTGTGGGGCGAAGTCGAGGTCGTCCCTCCGGTGGCGCCCGAGGGCGTGCTGAGAAAGCTGATCGAGCTGCGGTTTCCAGCCAGCGGGCGTTACGACGTCGTCATGGTGGTGACATTCACCGCAGAAGACTATGCGGAGCATGTGACCGCAGGTCATCTGACCGCCGCGGACCTGCCCCAGGCGTGGGTGGGCACGGTGATCTCAAGCCCGCTCACCATTCACGTGACGGGCAAGGACGCGCACTGAGATGCCGAACCTGATGCCAAGCGGGTGCCCGTTCGTCCAACACGTGCCCTCGCAGCCGGCCCGACTCTCGCGGGGATCGGATGCTTGCTGAGACCCCTCCTCGCCAGACGCGGCAGGTTCTGCCCAGCTCGTTTCGGGATCGGAGCGGGTGCATGCTGGTGTCCAACGGCACGTTGTACCGCCAGGTCAACCAGGGGTATCAACAGCCGTTTGATCATCTCATGACATCGGGTCTGTACGACGCGCTGACCGAAGCGGGGATGCTGGTGCGGCACCAAGAGGTCAGGGAAGAGACGGCGCAGCCGGCACCGTGCTACAAGCTGCTGCAGCCGGACGTCATCCCATTCATCTCGTATCCGTATGAGTGGTGCTTCAGCCAGCTCAAGGCCGCGGCCCTGCTGACCCTTCGGATCCAGCGGAAGGCCCTGGACTTTGGGATGTCGCTCAAGGACGGCAGCGCGTATAACATCCAGTTCGTGCACGGCCAGCCGATTCTGATTGACACCCTGTCCTTCGACCTCTACGAGGACGGCACGCTCTGGCAAGGCTATCGCCAGTTCTGCGAGCACTTTCTTGCTCCGCTGGCGCTCATGGCCTACCGCGATGTGCGTCTGAATCAGCTCTTGAAAGTGCATCTTGACGGCATCCCGCTCGATCAAGCCAGCGGGCTGCTGCCTCTGCGCACCCGGCTGCATCCGGGCCTTGCGGCCCATCTGCATCTCCACGCCGCCGCGCAGCGGCGGCTGGCGCATGCGGCCGGGATCGCCCGGCGGCACGCCGTCTCGCTCAAGGCCATGGAGGGGTTTCTTGAGCAGCTTGAGGCACTCATCCACTCCATGCAGTGGAAGCCGCGGCGAAGCGCCTGGTCGGACTACTATGCCTCGGGACCCCACGCCCTGCCCGCATTGCAGGAAAAGGCGCAACGGGTCGATCAGTTCCTCGCGGCCGTCACCTCCGCACCGCAGAGCGTGTGGGATCTCGGAGCGAATACCGGGTACTTCAGCCGCCTGGCGAGCCGACGAGGCATCTTGACCGTGTCGATGGATGCCGATCCGAGCTGTGTCGAGAAGAACTTTCTTGAAATGAGCGACCAACACCAGACACACCTGCTCCCGTTATGGATGGACCTCTTCAACCCCTCGCCTTCGTTGGGCTGGGAAAGTCAAGAGCGCCTATCGCTGATCGAGCGCGGTCCGACCGATGTCCTCCTCGCCCTGGCGTTGATCCATCACCTGGTCGTCGACAACAACCTGCCGCTGGCCAAGGTCGCCGACTTCTTCAGCCGACTGTGCCGCCGGTGGCTGGTGATCGAATACGTGCCGAAGGAGGATGCGCAGATGCAGCGGCTCTTGAGCACCCGCCTGGATACGACTGAGGGCTACTCACAAGCAGCGTTCGAGGCGGCCTTCGGACGCCATTACTCGGTGGCGCGCAAAGAGCGCTTGGCGACGACAGGGCGCGCGCTGTACCTCATGGAGAAGTCATGAAAGGAGCCATGATGAAGAGTCGGGATCTGTTCTGGGCAGGTTTCGGGTTGGCCGCCCTCTTTCTCCAACTGCCGATGACGAAAATGATCTTGGACGATCCACAGTCGCTGCATCTGGGCATCTGGAACTGGCCAACCTTCCTCCTGTTCTCCGCTATTACCTTTGGCGTCATTCCGCTCGTCCTGGGCCTGGTGCTGGCGACGCTGTGGAAGGCGTACCCGAAGACCTGTGCGCTCCTCCTGGCGATGGGGATCAGTTTCATGGTCGCCACCCAACTCAATGTCCATGAGCTCAAATTTCGCTTCCCGCACGCGTCGTGGAGGCAGCCGCTGTTCGCGGGCCTGCTGCTGCTGCCCGTGATCCCCTTGGTCCGATTCCGGGAGCCGGTCATCCAGGTGCTGAAGGTGTGCGCGGTATTCGGGCTGGGTATTTTCGCCTTCTTTACTGCCCACGCCGCGCCGACGCGGCTGGCGGCCGCCTCTGCCTCCCCGGCGCCTTCCACACTCCAAACAGGTGCGCCGATCTTCTTTCTCACGTTTGAGAAGGTGGTGGCGAGTTACGTGGCGGATGAGCAGGGACGGATTCTCAAGGATCGCTTCCCCAACCTGGCCCGTTTCGCGCGTGAGGCGGACTACTACCCCCGGGCCTATGCCAACAGCACCGCGACGATCTACGCGCTGAAGGCCCTCTACTCCGGACGCGCCTGGACCAGCGAGAGAAACTGGTCGGTCCGCCCCACCCTCGCGTCGATTCTTGGACCTGGCCGCAGGACCTATATGCTGCTCGACGTCCTGACGGAGTACTGTCGCCCGCCCGCCGTCTGCCTGCGGACGATCGGGCAAGAGCACCTAGCCAGTCGAGACTTGCTGATTGCCTGGTACACCAGTTATCTGAACGACATCCTGCCAGATCCCATTGAGGCCCGTGTGGTGCGGGCGCTGAGATTGAAAAGAAATTTCAATACGGCTTGGGATCTCTGGGGGCGGGAGACGGGCGACTATATCGACGTCGGCCGCCGTCAATTTGAGCGCCTGAAAGAGCTGGTCCAAGCCCAAGGATCAGCGCCCAATCTCTACGTCATGCACAATTTCATCTCCGATTTCGTCACCAGCGGGCCGGGGGTCACCACCTCCGTGCTGGAGGGAGGCCCCCAGAGCGAGTCCGGGCGCCTCCAGGAGTTGGAAGCGGCCAGGGATAACCTCGCCGCGTTTGATGCCGGCTTAGGCGAGTTTCTGGATTGGCTGAAGACGTCCGGCCTGTACGATCGCTCGCTGATCTTCATCTCCGCGGACACCGGCTATGATCCCTTTTACCGGTTGGTGATGGGCAACGACGAGCTGACGATGAATCCTGACTTGGTCCGGATCTTTCTGGCCATCAAGCGTCCGCGGCAGCAAGAAGGCCGGACCATCTCGGCGCCAATCCAGCAAGTCGATGTGCTGCCGACCATCCTGCATCATTTGGGGATCGATCCGGCGCCCTTTCACTTCGATGGGATCGTCGTCGCCGGTGCGGAACCGGCCCAAGAGCTGGCGCAACGTCCCCTGAACTTCAGCATTGCGTCGGCGCGCGCCGGGATTCTCTACTATCGGCTCGCTAATCCCCACGGGCCGTTGCGGCGAACCGACCGGTTCTAGTCTTCGATGACCAGTCGATTGAAGAGACTGTACGGGACGTTGACGGGTGAGATCGTGACCGTGCTCACCGTAGCCTTGACGTTTAAGGATGGGAGTCCGGGGGCGATCCTCAAGAACCGACTCGCCGTGGGCCTCGTGTTGCTGGTGCCGGGCGCGATGTGCTTGGTGTGTCGAGAGGCCATGCTGACGTGCTGCGTTCGGCTCGGAGACTTGATGAGATTTTCTCATGGGGAACGCGACGACCGGACCATGCAACAGGTCACCTCCTTGGGTCGGTGGGCATTCTTCACGGGGCTGGCCATCCTCCTTGCCTCCGCAGGCCTCTTTGCGGTGGGACACATCTGATGAGCATCACACGATCACGTTGGGGGCTCAGCCTTCGGCGGGCCGGGCTGTGCTTGACGGTCCTGGGACTGTTCGCAGGAGCAGGCCTGCTGGCCGTTCAGACGCCCGCGGTGCAGCGGTGGCTGGTGCGCAGTCCCGTGATGGACAGGCTCTATCGCCGCTTCTCGCCCGACCCTCAGCCCTACGACACGTTTCGCGAGGCGCTCCTCCAGCACTTTCCCGGGTTCGCCTATGCGTCTATCACGCAGCGTGTGGTCGGCTCGGAGCACGATCCGGAGGCGATCATTCACAAGCTCACGGCGTTTGTGCACGAAAACGTGTTTGCACACCGGGCGTATGCGCCGATCGACGAGGTCCCGGTGGACGTCCTGCGCCGGGGCATTGGCTGGTGCGACCAGATGTCGTATCTCCTGGTCGAGCTCCTGGACGGCCGGGACATTCCGGCACTTGTCTTGCTGCTGCGCAACGAACAGGGGGTGTCGCCCCACACGGTGGTGAATGTCCACCTGAAGGGCGCCTGGCGCATGGTGGACCCGCTGTACATGTACATCCCGACGAACCGCTCACAGGAGATCGCGACCCGCGACGAGGTGTGTCGAGGAGAGGCGGAGTTTGCCTACCTCCCTCCGCAGAAGATCGGGCTTCCGGTCTATCTGGGCTTGTTCTGTAACGAGCCGACGCAGCGCATGCGCAACGTCGCGGCGCAAGCCCTGGAAGTCGATGCCAAGGCGGCGCAGCGCACCAAGGCCAGGAGCGGGTCATGGCAACGGCTGTTTGCGCTGCCGGCATGGGTCGGATCAGATTTGTACATCGATCTGTACGTCCAGGCCATGCGAGAGCAGTATGAGTCGGAAGACGAGTATGCCTACGCTGCGGCCAGGACCTACCATGTCCTGGGGCGATTTCCAGAAGCCAGACGTTGGTATCGCCGCGTCCTGGCGGCCGTTCCCCCAAGCCCACATCGAGACGAAAGCCACTTCTTTCTTGGACTCGTGGCTTACCATGCAGGCGACTACGAGGGGGCGCGCAAGATCTTCGACGAGATCTTAGAGGACCCGCACAGCTCCCGCTGGGCGAATTACGCCCGGCTCTTTGCAGGCAAGGCGCTCCTCGCACGCGGCGCGACTGCCGAGGCAAGACGCTATCTTCAACAGGTGGATGTGGGTGACGGAGAGGCGCCCCGGGACTCCATGAGGCTCTTGCAAGCGATTGCCGACAACCAGCCCGCGGTCCTGTGAGCCAAGGCATGGCCCCTTCGATCAGAGAGGCAGTGCGCGCGACACGACGGTCCACCAGCAGGGGATCCCCCTCGCAGGCGCGCTCGGCAACGGCCGGTGGAATCGCCGCGGCAATCGATCACCGGTTCAATCTGCGAGGCAAAGTGGCGGCCGTGATCGGCGGCGCGGGGTATCTGTGTTCCGTGCTGGCCGGAGCGATGCGCGAGAGCGGGATGCGGGTGATCACGTTGGACATCGCGGACCCCAAGCCTCGGCGCGCGCCGGGGACTCGAAACGGCCGATTCACGTGCGATGTGATCTCCAAAGCCAGCCTGGCACGGTGCCGGGATGCGATCCTCAAGGACTATGGCCGGGTGGATGTGCTGCTGAATGGGGCCGGGACGAATGCGCCGACGCCCTTTCTGGACATCTCTGAAGCCGAGTTCCATCGCATTGTGAATGTCAACCTCCTCGGGACCTTGCTGGCCTGCCAAGTGTTCGGCGAGACCATGGTGCGCCAGCAGGCCGGCAGCATCATCAACGTGACGTCCGTCTCGATGGGACCGCCGTTGTCGAAGGCGTTCGTCTATTCGGCGGCCAAAGCGGGAGTGGCGAACCTGACGCAAAACCTGGCGAGAGAATGGGCCCCATTCGGCGTGCGCGTCAACGCGCTTCGGCCGGGTTTCTTCCCGACCCAGTGGAGTCTGCGCTATTTCATCGATGCCGAGCGAAACGCCAACATTCTGCGGCACACCCCGATGGGGCGTTTTGGGCGCCCGGAGGAGCTGATCGGCGCGGTCCTGTGGTTGGCGTCCGATGCGGCGAGCTTCGTGACAGGGGCCATCATCCCAGTAGACGGCGGGTTCACCGCGATGACGATCTAATGGACCGGCGAGTGGTGGCCGTGACTGGCGGCACGCGCGGGATCGGGCGGGCCGTAGCCGAGCTGTTCCTCCGCCAGGGCGCGGCCGTGGCCGTCTGCTCGCGTTCGCCGCGGGAGCCCTCGTTGCCTCAAGAGATCCTCCACCACCGTGTGGATGTCAGGCGGCGCGACGACTTAAAGACGTTTCTTGCGGCGGTCCAGCAAGCGTTCGGGGCGTTGGATGTGCTGGTCACCTGCGCAGGGGTCTCGCGCTGGCGGGCGGTCGAGGCCATCGATGAGGCCATGGTCGAAGAAGTCATCCAGACCAGCGTCCTGGGGACCTTGTGGGCCTGCGCCGCGGCCGCGCCGGTCCTGGCCGCGCCGGGATGCATCGTCAATGTCTCCAGCCTCGCCGGCAAGCGCGGCAGCGCGCAGAACAGCGCCTATTGCGCCGCGAAATTTGCGGTCAATGGCATCACGCAGGCGCTGGCCAAAGAGCTCGGACCTCGCGGCATCCGGGTGAACGCGGTTTGCCCAGTCTACGTCGAGACCGAGCAGTTGCATGTCGCGCTGGCCGAGTCGGTTTCTCCGGCCGGCGGAGGGCCTGTGGGCGCCTATCTCGCATCATTCGCGGCGCAGCACACCGCGCTGGGCCGACTGCCGAGCGCCCAGGACGTGGCAGAGGCCGTGGCCTTCTTAGCCAGCCCGGCCGCCGCGGCGATTACCGGGCAGTGCCTCAACGTGGACTGCGGGACGCTGCCCCAATGAACGGTGCTCGCGAACGGTGCCAGGCACCTTTGGAGTCTGAGCTGACTCCGAGGGTGCCAGGCACCATACGAGTAGCAGCCATCATTCCGGCGCGCATGGCCTCCACCCGCCTGCTTGGCAAGCCGCTGCGCCAGATCCGCGGGTTGCCAATGGTCGAACACGTGCGGCGGCGCGCGCTCTTGTGTCGAGGGTTTTCAGAGGTTATTGTGGCGACGTGTGACCGCCAGATCCAGGAGGCCATCGAGGGGCTCGGCGGACGCGTCATCATGACGTCGGCATCGCATCCCGCGGCAACGGACCGCGTGGCCGAAGCCGCCCGACAGCTGGAGTGCACGCATGTCGTCAACGTCCAGGGAGACGAGATCCTGGTGCTGCCGGAGGAGCTGGAGCGGTTGGTACGCGCCATCGAGGCGGAGCCCATGACCCCGGCATGGAATGCGCTCGGGCCGATCGAACACGTCGAAGAGCTTGCGGACCGGACGGCTGTCAAATGCGCCGTGTCGGAGTCGGGACGGGTCCTGTTCTGTTCCCGTGATGTCTCACGAGTGCCCAGGGGCGAGGATGGGGGGTTTGAGCCGTTCCGAAGGGTGCTGGGCATCCTGGGCTACCGGCGGGATGTCCTCCAGCGCTACGGCGAGCTGTCGCGCACGCCGCTGGAGCGCGCCGAAGAGATCGATCAATCCCGCATTATTGAACATGACATCACCCTGCAAGGCGTCGCATTCGCCAAAGGCTATCCCGGGATCAACGACCTGCGCGAGGTCGAACTCGTCGAGCGCTACCTTGAAGAGGATCCCGCCCAGCGGGCCGTCCTGGAACGGATTGTTCATAGTTCGTTGTTCGTCGTTCATAGTAAGCTGACCAACACCGCCACCGAACAATGAACAATGAACAATGAACAATGAACTAAGCAGGATGCCCTCTGAGCCATGACGAGACCAGTCGTCTACGTGACGCTCCAGCAGTTCGGCGAGCACGACGAGCGCCCGCGCCGTATCCTGGAGGAGGCCGGTCTGGAGGTGCGTCTGAATCCTCTGGGCCGCCGGTTGCGCGGCGAGGAAATGCCCGAATTGCTGAGCGACGTCGATGCGGTGGTGGCCGGAGTGGAACCCTATGACGCGGGACTCCTGGCCGGGCTGCCGCGTCTACAGTGCATCAGCCGGTGCGGCGCCGGGACCGACTCGATCGACGTCGCGGCAGCCCAGGCGCGGGGGGTCGCCGTCTACACGACGGCGGATGAAGCGGTGGAGCCTGTCGCGCAGCTCACGGTGGCGATGATCTTGGCGTTGGCGCGCCAGTTCCCGCAACACGTGCAGGATGCCAAACTCGGCGCCTGGCGCAAGCGCACCGGGGTCTTGCTCTCCGAGTGGACGGTTGGGCTCATCGGCTTTGGCCGCATCGGGCAGGCGGTGGCGCACTATCTGACACCGTTCCAGCCGCGGATCCTGGTGGCCGATCCGCGGCGGCGCGCCGCTGACCTGCCGCCAGGGATTGCGCTTCGCGAGTTGGAGGCACTGCTGGCGGAGGCCGACCTGGTGTCCCTGCATGCGGCGCGCCGCCGCGAGGAGGGGCCACTCCTTGGGCGCGACGAGCTGGCCGGCATGAAGCCCGGGGCCTATGTGGTCAATACGGCG
>JAHFGW010000003.1:29853-67230 GCA_023247235.1 Candidatus Omnitrophota bacterium
ACTGCTGGCGGAGGCCGACCTGGTGTCCCTGCATGCGGCGCGCCGCCGCGAGGAGGGGCCACTCCTTGGGCGCGACGAGCTGGCCGGCATGAAGCCCGGGGCCTATGTGGTCAATACGGCGCGCGGATTCCTCATCGAGGAACGGGCGCTGGAAGAGGCGCTGCGCACAGGCCGCTTGGCTGGCGCCGCGCTGGACGTCTATGCGGCAGAGCCGTACCATGGGCCGCTCGCCAAGCTGCCCAATGTGCTGTGCACGCCGCACATTGCCACGCTGACAAGAGCTTCCCGCGCGGCCATGGAGCGGCGCAGCGCAGAGCAGGTGGTTCAACACTTCGCGCGGCATGAGGCCGCGCTACGCGAGGCGCCGGCATGATCATGGTCCTCGCTCTCCTGGCCGCCGTCACGATCGCGGAAGTCGTGCTTCGACGCCATCGAAGCGCGCGGCACGGCGTGGCGTGGTGGGGCCTCTGGCGGATGCCGTCGCCGAAATCGCTGGCCTTCGCCGAGCACCCGTATGCGCTGTACGTCAAGAGGCCCAACAGCGACGGCTTCTACCCCTCGAACACACTCGGCTATACCGGCAAGCGCGAGGTGGCGAGCGGGCGCAGCGCCACGTTGGTTCGCATCTACTGCGTGGGCGGCTCCACCATGGAAGCGCATGATCCCGCGCAGGGCCCGGACTCCTCCTGGCCGGCCAAACTGCAGGATCTCCTGGCGACGCGGTGTCCCGAGGTCCGCATCGAGTGCATCAATGCGGCCTCCGCAGGGTATACCTCGGCCGAATCGTTGTCCGAGTTCCTGTTCCGAGGGCTCGAGCTGCGCCCGGATGTCCTGCTGGTCTACCACAATGTGAACGACGCCTGGACCTGCCAAATGATCGAGGGGTTCAAGAGCGATTATTCTCATGCAAGGCGACACAAGCCTTGGCGGATTGGGTGGATCAATCGCATCCCGCAGCTGCCTTGGCTGTGGACCTACCAAGCCCTCTGGCGCTGGGCGACCCAGCGCTTCGGGAAGGCCAATGCGCTCATTCACTGGATTGCGGACCCGCCGTGGACCGCGGTGCGCGCATTCAATCCGTCAGCCGTGGCGGCCTTTGCCCGGAACATCACGAACCTGGCCTGTGTGGCGCGCGCGTGGGACTGCGTGCCGGTGCTGGTCAAATGGGAATGCGATTGGACAGCCCGCCGTCACCCCACGGCGTATTACCGCAACCGCGGCCAGGAGACGACGGACCGATATTTCGAGTTTCTTGAGGCCAATAACGAGGCGCTGGCCCAGGTCGCTTCGCGCGTTGACGGCTGCGAGTATATCGATGTGGGGCCCTTTGCCTCCGAGCATTTTGCGGACGGCATGCATTTCAGTCCGCAGGGACTTCAGGCGATGGCCCAGAGGCTGGCAGACTCGCTTGAACCGATTGTCAGATCGCGCATCGCAGCGCGGGCCGCCACGCAGGAGAGGACGCGTGTTCCAGTGGGGAGCGCCCATGGTCGGTGAGCGGGCTCTGCGGGGCGTCTGGACCTTCCTCAGGCGGGGCAGGAAACGTCTGGCCAGCATGCTGCGGCGGCCGAAGCGGCGCCAGGACAACCCGAGGACCCAGGATGACGGCCGAGGCAATATCTATCCGCTCTGGTGAGCGGCCCCTCGACTCGGGCGCAAGTCCCGATCAGACGGCCCTCGCTCGGGATGTCGCCCCGGACGGGTCGAGGGGTCGTCCTGAGCGAGCGCAGCGAGTCGTGGTTCGACTCCCTGCGGTCGCTCACCACGATCCCGAGCGAGCCCACGGGGCGAGTCGAGGGATCGAAGGACGAGGGCAGTGGAGCCCCGGGTTTCCCTTGGGGGCTCCACCGCCGCTGGTCAGCGTGATTATTCCAACATACAATCACGGCCGGTATCTCCGCCAGACGGTGGACAGCGTGCTGGGACAGTCCTATGCGCATCGGGACGTGATCGTGGTCGATGACGGCTCGACCGATGCCACCGATCACATTCTGCGGAGCTACGGAGAGCAGATTCGGTGGATCCGACAAGAGCGCCAGGGCGTCTCCGCGGCGCGTAACCGCGGCGCGCGGGAGGGCCGAGGTGAGCTGCTGGCGTTTCTGGATGCGGACGACTGGTGGCTGCCGAGGAAGCTGGAGCGCCAAGTCGCGCGATGGCTCCGAGAACCCGAGCTCGGTCTGGTGCATTGCGGCGAATCGGTGATCGATGAGGCGGGCACCCTGCAGCAACGGCGCGTGGAGGGTCTTGAAGGGTGGGTGGCCGAGGACCTGCTGCGGTACGAGCGGATCGTCGTGATCGCGCCGGGGAGCACCGTGCTCCTTCCGCGCGCGGCGTTTGAAGCGATCGGCGGCTTTGACACGCAGTTGTCGACCTTCGCTGATTGGGATTTCTGTTATCGGATTGCTGTGCGCTACCGCATCGGGTGTGTTCCAGAGGCGCTGGTCACGGTGCGATCGCATACGAGCAGCATGCAGCGCAACGTCCGGGCGATCGAACATGACATGTTGCTGGCCTACCACAAGGCGTTTCGCGATGGCGGGCCGGCGCTGCGCCGGCTGCGCCGCCGGTGTTACGGCCATCTCCACATGGTGCTCGCCGGCTCGTTCTTCACGACCGGGTGGAGGGCGCAGGGGTTCCGTCATCTGCTCAAGGGCCTGTGGCTGACACCCCAGCAGAGCACCCGCGTGCTCGGCTACCCACTCCGATGGTGGTCTCGACGGCGCGCCAGCGGCATGCGATGCCTGGAGTCCAAGGGTCCATGACACCGCCGGTCTTGTCGGTCATCATCCCAACGTATAACCGGGCCGCATTCCTCGCGTGCGCAGTGGATTCGGTGCTGGCGCAGACCGGCGTCGAGGTGGAGGTCATCGTCGTGGATGACGGTTCGACAGACAGCACTGCCGCGGTGCTGGAACGACGCGCCGCGCGCTGGGGCCAGCGTGTCCGATATCTCCGGCAGGAGCACGCCGAGCGGGGCGTCGCCAGGAATCGGGGTCTGCGAGAAGCGCGGGGAGCCTTCGTGGCCTCTCTGGATTCCGATGATCTCTGGCGCCCGGACCATGCCAGGAGGTGCCTGACGGTATTGGCGCGAAATCCCCGCGCGGTGGCGGCCTATGGCGACTATGGTCAAATCGACCAGGACGGCCGGGTGATTCGCGAGCGGGTTGTCTGGCCGCTCGGCCAGGGACGCGACTTCCTGCGTGATCTCTGCCTCAAACGGCTCATCCTGCATCCCAGCCGGGTGGTCATGCGCCGCGCCGCGCTCGATACCGATCCATTCGACCCTGAGTGTCCCGGCGTGGAGGACTGGCGTCTGTGGCTCTTACTGGCAGACCGAGGGGTGTTTGAGCCCGTTGGGGACGTGACGGTCTGGATGCGCGTGCACGCCCATGGAACGTTCAGCCATCCGCAGCAGTTTACGCACAATCTCATGCTCGCGGCCCAGCGGATCATCGCGACGGGTCTGCCAGCACACGTCGGGATTCCGGGGCCGCGCATCTTGGCGATCAACCGGTGCCATTGCGCTTACGTCTATTACCTGGCCGGCCAGTGGTCTGAGGCCGGTCGGTGGCTCGCGGCGGCGATCCGTCACTATCCGCCCGTGGTGAAGGAAGTGGATTTCTGGCAGGTGCTCGCCAGGCTCCTGCTCGGCCGCAGCCTGTCCAAGCGAATCCGGGCCGTGCGGCAGCAGGGGCGGGGCGCAATCATTCCGCTGGCGCAGCCCATGATGGAGCCCTGATGGGTCCACCGCGGGTCCTGTACCTCTCCTACGACGGGGCGCTGGAACCGTTAGGGCAGTCCCAGATCCTCCCCTACCTCCGGCGACTGGCTGCGCGAGGGGCGGCGATCACGCTGCTGACGTTTGAGAAACGCGCCGACCGGAGGCGGCCGGAGCGCATCCGGTTCCTGCGAGATGAGCTGTCGACCCAGGGCATTCATTGGGTCCCGTTGGCCTACCACAAGCGTCCGACGGTGCTGGCGACCTCATGGGATGTGCTGGTCGGCGCGCTGAGCGCATGGCGGATCATCCGCCGCGATCGGATTCAACTGCTGCACGCGCGCAGCGATGTCGCCGCGCTCATCGCATGGCTCCTCAAGCGGGCGACCGGGACGCGGATGCTGTTCGACATGCGAGGGTTCTGGGCGGATGAGCGGGTGGAGGGCGGGCACTGGGCGCCAACGGGGTGGCTGTACCGCGTGGCCAAGCGGTTGGAGCGCGTCTTCCTTGAGGAGGCCGACGAGATCATCACGCTCACCGAGTGGGCCCGCGACACGGTCCAGGAACGGCTCGGCGCGGCGTGTCCTCCGATCACCGTCATCCCGACCTGCGTGGATCTTGAGCGGTTTTCGCCGGCGACCGCGGCCGGTCCGCCGGCCAACGGGCCGGTCTTCGTCTACGCCGGTTCTGTGGGGACCTGGTACCTGCTGCCGGAGATGCTCCGGTTCATGGAGCGGGCGGCACAGCGGTTTCCCGGCGCCAGGTTATTACTCCTGACGCGACAGACCGAGGAGGCCGCCGCCGCGCTGCGGGCCTGCGCACTGAATCCCGGGGCGGTCACGATGGTGACGGCGGACACCGATGAGGTCCCCGGCTGGCTCGCCCGGGCCCAGGCGGGCCTGGCCTTCTACAAACCAGGCTTCTCGCGCCGTGGCACGTGCCCCACCAAGATCGGCGAATACCTCGCGATGGGATTGCCGGTCGTCGTCAACACCGGCGTGGGAGACACGGAAATGTTGATCGGCGACACGCAGACTGGCGCTGTCCTGCCGGAGTTCACGCCGGAGGCCTATGACCGCGCGCTGGAAGAGCTCCAGCGGCTCTGGACGGCTCCGGACCTTGCGGCCCGCTGCCGCGCGGCCGCGGAGCGCTCCTGCGCCTTGCCGACGGGCGTTGAGCGTTACTGGGGGATTTACCAGCGTGCGGCTGGCGGCAATGGCGTCGGCCCGCTACCCGGGGCGCGGGGCGCGCTGCGGGTCCTGGCGCTGATACCCTACCTCTATGACACGGTGCCCGGGCAGCGGTTTCGCATCGAGCAGTGGGCGAGGCTCCTGGCGCCGCAAGGCGTGCGTGTGCAGTTCCTGCCATTTGAGTCGCGACAGTTGAAACAGGTGCTCTACACGACGCGATCTCCCTTCAAGAAACTGACGGCGCTGATCGCCTGCGTCGGGCGCCGCCTCCGCGACGTGGCGGCGATCCACCGGCAGGACTGGGACGTGATCTACCTCTACCGGGAGCTCTTGCCGATCGGGCCGCCCTGGCTTGAAGGGTGGCTGGCGACCAAGGGGATTCCGATCCTCTACGACTTCGACGACGCCATCTTTCTGCCCGCGGTGAGCGAGGCGAACCAGGGTTTCCAGTGGTTGAAGCGGCCGCGCAAGACCTGGACGATCGCCCGGTTGAGCCGTCATGTCATCGTCGGCAACGAGCACCTGAAATCGCGCGTACAACCGCACACCTCGCGCGTCTCCGTGATTCCGACGACCATTGACATCGAGCGCTACCTGCCGAAGCCCGATGTGCAGATCCACGGCGTGCCCACGATCGGCTGGAGCGGCAGCCTCACCACGCTGGAGCATCTCAGGACCGTGGCACCGGCCCTCCGACGGCTGAGAGCGCAGCGGCTTTTCCGGCTCAAGGTGTTCGGCAGCGGGGACTTCTCGCTCGAGGGCCTCGAGGTGGACAGCCGGCCCTGGAGTGCCGACGCCGAGCTGGTGGAGTTGGCCTCGTTCGACATCGGCATCATGCCGTTGCCGGACGACGCGTGGGCGCGTGGCAAGTGCGGCCTGAAGGCGCTTCAGTACATGGCGCTCGGCATCCCGACCATTGCCTCGCCGGTGGGCGTCAACGCCGAGATTATCGAGGATGGAACCAACGGCTTCCTCGCCTCACGCGAGGCAGAATGGGTCGAGAAGCTCTCAAGGCTCCTCTCGGAGGAGCCGCTGAGGCGCCGGTTTGCAGCCGAGGGACGCAGGACCGTGGAGCGCTGGTATTCGGCGCAGCGGCAGGCGCCGCGGCTGCTGGCGCTTATCGAGCAGCTGAGCGGGCGACAGCCGGCGCCCGCCAGGACGCGCCTGGCACTCCAGGAGGCGACAGCGTCCCCATGACCCAGCCCGTCCTGCTCATCGCCTGGAATCTCACGTGGCTGTTTGCGCTGGGCTGCGGAGCGCTCTGGTGGATGGCGAACCGCGCGACACACGACCGGCGCCTGCGCTGGGTCCTCCTGGCGTCCTACAGCGCCCGTGTCCTGTTGGCGACCGCCCTCTTCCTCATCTCGTACTGGAGATGGCCCATCCTTGAGTCGTTGCAGACCGTGAGAGGGTTCTGGAACTTTGGCCTGGATGCCAATGTCTACCACGACTTTGGCGCGCAGGTTGCCGAGGCCTGGACACATGGGACCGAATTGCCCAGGACAGGATTGGGGTTCGAATACTTCGCGGTCGTGGGCGCACTGTACAGGCTCTTGGGTCCGAACCCCCTCTATCCCCTGTTGGTGAACAGTTGGCTGGGCGCTGTGACTGCGCTGCTCGTGTACCTGATTGGGCAGAGACTCTTTGATCGGCGGGCCGCCTTCCTGGCGAGCCTATTGGCGGCCTGGTGGCCCTCCACCTTTGTCTGGTCCAGCCAGCTGCTGAGGGATTCTCTGACGTGGGTGCTGCTCTTGGCTTCCTTATGGCTGATTGTGGAGGCCGTGTCACGGACGGGGAGGCCGCACCGCTCGGTGGCGCGCTGGGTGCTCCGCGCTGTCCTGCTTGGAATGGCCGTGATCGCCTTGACGCGGTTTCGCTTCTACTTGGCGACGGCGCTGTGCACGGCGGCCGTGGTCGTGCTGGTCCCCGCGGGCGTCTTCGCCGTCTGGCGAACACAGGTCAGGAAGGGAGTGCGCTACGCCGGGATCGCGCTGCTGGTCGTCATGGCGACGCTCTCCGCCCGCACCCTCAACACGTTTCGGCTCTTGTCCCCTCGCGAGCCTGAGCAGGCGCATTGCCGGCTGGCGAACGAGTACTGGGACCGCGGCCAGCTCGATGAGGCGGGACAGGAGTTTTCGCGGGCGATCCGCGTTGAAAGTGGACACAAGGACGCGTATCTGGGCCTTGCCGCCATCAAGATCCAGCAGGGAGACTGGGACACGCCAATCTGGGCCTATGAGCGTTACCTGGAGCAGGAGGACGTCAAGGAGGCGCAAGCCGCAACGGCCCGGTCCATTCTTGCGCGGCTATATGTCGGGCTGGGGAACGTCCGATTTCTGAAGAGCCTCTCGGACGCCGTGGAGGCCTATGATCGCGCCGTGGCCTACGATCCTTCGCTCGCCGAGCCGGTGGCCAATGCCGGCCTTGCCTTGGCCCGCATGGGGCAGTTTGAGCAAGCCGCGGAGCGGGCTGCGCAGGCCCTGGACATGGCCAGGCCAGGAGCCGAGGAGGAGCGAATCAGGCGAGTGGTGGCGCAGACCTATCTGGTGAGGGGGCTCCATGAGGGCGAGATGGCCACCGTCACACGGGGCGGGAGCGCCGCGATTCCCCACGAGGAGGCGGCCATCAGGGCCTTTGCCCACGCCGTCACCGTGGATCCCTCCTGGGCGGAGCCTGCGGCGTATCTCGCGCAGGCGCTGGTTCGAAGCGGCGAGTTAGAGCAGGCCGACCGGCTGGCCGGACGCGCCTTGGAGCTGGCCGTGCCAGGAAGAGAGCGGACGCGCATCAAGGCCCTTGCCGCCAGGACCTACACAGTGGAGGGAGCGCTGGAGTTCCGGCGAGGACACAACGACCGGGCCCTGGAGGCCTATGCACGCGTCCACGCCCTTGACTCCGCCAATGCTCCTCCGGCCTTTGTGCAGCTCGGATTGCTGCTGGCTAGCGCTGGCGAACGAAGCCAGGCTGGTGAAATGTTCCGGCAGGCCTTTGAGCCAGGCCAGCCACGCGTCGCGCAACAGTGGATCGAGGCCATCGTGCAGAAGATCGGCTCGCCAACCTGGAACCCGCCGGGCGAGCGTACCGCGTTGTCTGCCGCGCCACAGTCGGCAGTCACCCCGGTGGCGGCCGGACCGCACGTGACACCGCGATCCGCCACAGCGCCACCCGCGGCGCGCCTGTCTTGGGCTTCCCTCGGCGCCTCGAGCAGCCCACGCTCACAACTCGACAGGGGAATCCTCGGATCGTACCGGAGATACCCCTGGACGATCTCGACATGGAGCACGCCGGGCGTGCTCAGCTCCGGCGCATTAGCGCTACTCGCGGAGCTCCCATCCACCGCCCCGTCAGCGGATACGGCGGAGCTGGCGCCGCTTTCAAAGAATTACGAGGAAATTCTAAACCTCGCGCTGGGCTTGCTTCCGAAGCGCAGGAGCGTCCCCAGCTATCAGAAGAAGGTCAATTATCGCTTTTCTCGACTTGACGTGCAGGCGCAGAAAATGGTGTTTGAGACGAGCCCGGAGTCGATGGAATATCTCCGTCAGGGATTTATTTCAGTCGGCGGGCATTCGCTCATGGATCCCTTGGTGCAGGTCGCAACACCCCGGCAGATGCTCCGCTACCTTCCGCGAGCCCTGGCGGTCGGGTTCCTGGCCCCGTTTCCGCGCCATTGGATCGATACGAAGGGCAGCACCGGGGGCATGCGACTGGTGTCGAGCGTGGAGATGCTGCTGGTCTATCTGCTGCTGCCGGGGATTCTCTGGGGCATCGTCAGGGTCGTAAAACAGCGCCAGGCCGCCGGCTTGCTGATCTTGGCCTACGTGCTGATCGCCGCGATTCCCATCTCCATGGTGGTGGCCAACTTGGGGACGCTGTTCCGACTGCGGCTGCTCTTCTTCCTGCCGCTACTGGTTGTCGGAGCAGCCGGAAACCCGATCGGGGTCTACCTCGGTGCCTACGCCACGCTTCGTCGATGGATCGCAGGGATCCGCGGGCAGCGGCAGCCGGCGGTTGGCGCGGGACAGCAGGGCTAGCCATTGCATGTGCGGCATTGTGGGAAGCCTTCAACGGAACGGGGTCTTGGACCCTGAGTCGCTACGGCAGATGACGGCGGCGCTGCGCCATCGAGGACCGGAACGTTCCGGGATCCACCAGTGGACCACTGGCGACTGCCAGATCAGCTTGGGACACACGCGCTTGAAGATTCTCGACCTCTCCGACGCCGCGTCGCAACCGATGGGCAATGACGACGGATCCGTGTGGCTGGTGTTCAACGGCGAGATCTACAACTTTCGAGAGCTCCGGGCGTCCTTGGAGCAGCGCGGGATGCGCTTTCGCACCGGGTCAGACACCGAGGTGCTGTTGCGACTCTACGAAGTCGAGGGCCCCCGCTGCGTGGAGCGGCTGGAGGGGATGTTCGCCTTCGCCGTGTGGGACGGCGGCCAGCGGCGCCTGCTGCTCGCCCGCGACCGGGTGGGGAAGAAACCGCTCTTTTACTGTTGGAGCCCGACGGTGTTTGCGTTTGGCTCAGAGATCAAAGCGCTGCTTCGCCATCCCGCCATCGTCCCCGCGGTGGACCGGCAGAGTCTGCCGGCGTTCTTTCTGTACGGCTATGTGCCTACCCCCGACACCATCTATCAGGGGATCCAGCAGCTGCCACCAGGACATACGCTGGTCCTGGACTCCGCCGGTCAGGCGCGTCTTTCGCCGTACTGGGACCTGCGGCCGAGCGGTCCGTCCGGTCCGATCCCCACGCCGGCTCATGCGGCCGCCAGGGTGCGGGACCTCCTCACCGCTGCGGTTCGCCGCCGCCTCGTCAGCGACGTGCCGGTGGGCGCGATGCTGAGCGGAGGGCTCGATTCGTCCATTGTCGTCGGGATCATGAGCCGGCTCTGCCGGGAGCCGGTTCGGACGTTCAGCATCGGGTTCTCCGGCGATCCGCGGTTCGACGAGACCGCCTACGCCCGTCTGGCCGCGCGACGCTTCGGCACGCGGCATACCGAGTTCACGGTCGAGCCCTCGGCGGTGGAGCTCGTGGAGCGACTCGTGTGGCACCATGACGGTCCGTTTGCCGACTCCTCCGCCATTCCCACGTATCTGCTTTGCCGGCTGACGCGCGAGCATGTGACGGTGGCGCTCAACGGCGATGGGGGAGACGAGCTGTTCGCCGGGTATCTTCGATTCTATGCCGCCGTGCTATCCGAGCGGGTGCCGGCCTGGGTGCCTCGGGCGGCCCATCGGATGCTGGGCAGCCTCCCGCCGATTGGCGGGCCGAGGGGCCTGGTGCGCCGCGCGCAGAAATTCGCCGCCAGCGCCTCGCTGCCATTCAGCGAGCGCTTCAGCCGCTGGAACGCGGTGTTCTACGAGGATCTTCCCGCGCTCTTGCCCTGGAGCGACACGCGGCAGGGCAACGGCCGCAGCGCGCCGGAGCCGCTCTGGCGCCTGGAGCCCTACTGGTCACAATGCCGCGGCGCCTCAGGACTGTCGCAGCTGCTCTTCCTCAATCTGAAAACCTATCTGCTGGATGATCTCCTGGTCAAGATGGACCGGTGCTCGATGGCGCACGCGCTGGAAGCCAGATCGCCGTTCTTGGATCGGGAATTGCTGGAATACGTCTTCGGCTTGCCTGACGAGATGAAGCTGCGCCGGGGCCACACCAAGGTGATCCTCCGGCGCGCGTTCGCCGATCTGGTGCCGCGCGAGATTCTGACACGGGACAAGATGGGCTTCGGCGTGCCCCTGCAGCGATGGTTCAAGACGGATCTGCGCGACTACCTGCGTGATCTGCTCTTGGCCCCCGGCGCGCGGCTGCGCGGCTATGTCGATCAAGACTACGTTCGGCGGCTGTGTGAAGCGCACGTGGCCGGCGCCGCGGATTACTCGGCCAGGCTGTGGACGCTGCTGACCTTTGAAGTGTGGCTGCGCCAACTGCCCACGTGGTCCACGGCGCCTGAGGAGGCGGCGGTGAGCGCGCCGGGGCTCGGATGAGGCGCCGGCTTGCTGCTGCCGGCCGATGGGGGCTCATGGCGCTCGCCGGATTGGCGGCCCTGGTTGGCCTTGCGCACTGGCCGGTGACCACGCGCGTCGGCATCAACTACCAGGTCTCCAGAAAGCGCATGCCCCTCTACGAGAAAGCCATCGACTTTGCCAGCCGCGATCTCCAGACACGCCGCCTGGTGCGCGAAGTCACGGCGGGCTCCTCCAGCCAAGAGGACAGGCTCGTGAAGATCTTGGCCTGGATCACCGAGCACATGCACCCCATGCCCGAGGGCTTTGACGTGGTGGATGACCACCCATTCCACATTCTCATCCGGAGCTATGGCGCCGAGGACCAGCGCACCGAGGCGTTCGCGCTCCTGGCCGGCTATGCCGGCATGCCGACCGAGGTGTTCCGCGCCCGGCCGACGGGTGCTCCGCATGAACTGACGCTGGCCGTGGTGCAGTGCGGCAAGCGCCGCGTCATTCTTGACGTCGTCAACCGCGTGATCTTCCGCCGCCCCGACGGCCAGCTGGCCGATCTGCCGGAGATCCTTGAAGATCCTCGCGGGATGGCACGCCTGGCACCCGTGCCCACGGTCGATGGCGTGGCGTATTGGCGGTACCTCGAGACGCTGAAGAGCCATTCGAAGCTCTTCACGCGGACCCCGTGGCAGCAATGGTGGCCCCGTCTCTGGTGGGAATTCCAGCGGTTGACCGGGGGGCGCAATGGCTGACCGTCCGCTGGTGATTCAAATGGCCCAACTGAACAGCGGCTACGGGAAGCAGCAGTACCTGCCGTATAGCGTGGGCATACTGGCTGGCTACGTCCAGCGGGATGAGGCGCTCCGGAGCCGCTGCGAGTTCAGGCCGTTTCTCTACAAGCGGGAAGCGGTCGGTGAGATCGCCGATCGCATCGGCCGGGTGGGCCTGCTCGGCCTCTCGTGTTACATGTGGAACTTCCGGCTGAACATGGCGCTCGCCCAGGAGATGCGCCGCCGGGATCCGGAGTGTCTGATTGTCGTGGGCGGTCCGCACGTGCCGGATCGGCTGGGCGACTTCTTCGAGCGCTATCCGTCCATCGATCTGGCCGTGCACGGGGAGGGGGAGCTGACGTTCGCGGAGATCATCCAGGCGACGCTGGAGGGACGGGACTTCCGCCAGATTGAGGGGGCGTCCTACCATGACCGCCGACACGGCCGCATCCATCCGGTGCCGAGGCGGCCGCGATTGACCGACCTCAACGTGATCCCGTCCCCGTACCTGACCGGGGTGTTCGACCATCTGATTGAGGGGCGAGCCGAGATCGAATGGCACGTCATGTGGGAAACCAACCGGGGCTGCCCATTCAGCTGCACATTCTGTGACTGGGGCTCCGCGATCGCCAGCAAGGTGCGGCCATTTGCGATCGAGCGGCTCTTCGAGGAGATCCGTTGGTTCGCGGACCATCGGGTCGGCTGGGTCTTCGGCTGCGACGCCAACTTCGGCATCCTGCCTCGAGATCGGGAGTTGGCGGAGGCCCTCGCCAGGGCCAAGCGCGACACGGGCTATCCGCAGGACTTCCGGGTGTGTTTCACCAAGAATAGCAATGACAAGGTCTTTCAGATCGCCAAGATTTTCCAGGACGCCGACATGTCCAAGGGCATCTCGCTGAGCATGCAGTCCCTGAGCGACGAGGCCCTGCAAAATATCAAGCGCAGCAATATTCAGCTAGGAGTCTTTCATGAGCTGCAGAGACGCTACTTGAAGGAGGGGATTCCGACCTATTCCGAGCTGATCATCGGCCTGCCTGGAGAAACGTACGAATCCTTTGTCAAGGGTCTGGACACCCTGCTGGACCAGGGACAGCACAGCGGCATCAACATCTACAATTGCTCCGTGATGCCGAATGCGGAGATGGGTAATCCCGAGTACCAGGCCCGGTTCCAGATCCGCACCATCGAGCTGCCGATTTTCCAGGCGCATGCGGATCCGGCCGAGCAGGGGGACACCATCACGGAATATGAGCCGATCGTGATCAGCACGAGCACGCTCACGGTCCAGGACTGGCGCCGGACGTACCAGTTCGCCTGGGCGGTCCAATGCTTCCATCTGCTCGGGAGCCTGCAGGCGGTGAGCGCGTTCCTCCGGCACCGCTGCGGCGTCCGCTACGGGACATTCTATGAAGCGCTGCTGGCGTATGGTCACAGCCACCCCGGGACGCTGCTGCACGAAGAACTGTCGATCCTAGATGACATTCTGGACAACGTGCTGGCTGGCGTGGGGTTCCATCAGTACCTGCCGGAGTTCCTCGGCATCAACTGGCCGGCCGAAGAAGCCTCGCATCTGCGCCTTTGCGGAACCCTTGACCGATTCTACCGAGAATGCCGCGCGTTTCTGGATGACGTCATCAGGCGCCAGCGGCTGGGGATGCCTGATGCGCTCAGGGCCGACCTGCTGCGATATCAGGAAGCCGTCGTGGTCCGGCCCGATCGCCAGGCCGATGTGCTCCTGGCGCTTGGCTATAACCTCCACGAGTACGTCCAGAGTTGCCGGATGGGCGAGCCGATTGCGCTGGAGCGCGGAGCATTCCGGTACCGGGTGCTCGTCGGGGATCGGCTGAACGGGGATCTGGAGCGATTTGCGCGGGACGTCGTCTGGTTCGGCCGAAAGGGAGGGAAGTTTCTCTATCCGGTTCAGCGACTCAACGATGACGGTCGCGGGGGTGAGGTTCCCCAGGCGCCTGCGATGCACGCGGGGGAGCGCCGGTGATGGCCCATCCCACCACGGCCCTGGTCATCGACTCGCCCGCGATGCAGCCGCGGGCACGGAGGCAAGCCCGGGCCGCTGGCACGGCGTTCGATTCGGCAGCCAGCGTCGAGAGCCTGTGGGGAGATTACCTCTCGCTCGTCGCCGCCCAGGCGGCCTTTGCGGTTTCGACTCTGGCCGGCCTGGCGCTCTGCGCGCGCCTCTTGGGCCCTGCGGGCTATGGGACCGTGGTCCTATTCATGATGGTGGTCCAACTCTGCTTCATTGGCGGAACCAAGTGGTGTTTCCCAGCGGTCATGCGCTTCGCTCGCGAGGCCCTGGTCCTGGCGGGGCGCGCCGGTGAGGTCGTCTGGTCCTGGAGTCTGCTGTTTCTCGTCGCCGTCATCGCGTGTTCGCTCGGCCTCTTGGCGGCTTCACGAGGCGTGCGCACGCTCGTCGGGTCCGACAATCCGCCCGTCGGACTCTATCTGGCGGTCTTTGTGCTGACCGCCTTGAGCATGGCCGGGGTGCAATTGCTTCAGACGCAAGGCCGGATGAAAACGGCAGCCTGGGCGCCCGTGGCGGGCAAATGCCTCCTCATCCTCCTCCTGGCCGGACTGGCCTTCGCCAGTCCCTGGACGATGACGCCGACGACGGTGGTCGCCTGCGTGGCGGCGGCGTTGACGGTCCAGAGCGTGTTGAGCCTGGCGGCCGTGAACCCGCCATTGCTGCGGCCGGTGACGGTCGACTGGAACGTGCTGCGCAGGCTCGCGCGCTATTCGTTGCCGCTGTGGGCGGCGTGCGTGGCCGGCTACCTCTGCGAGTGGGTGGATCTGTATTTCCTTCGCGCATTCCGGGGGCACGCCGACGTCGGCATCTACCAGATCGCGTATCAAGTGTTCCTCTTTTTGGCTGGCGCGCTCGCCGGATTGTACACGCTCCTGTTTCCGGTGCTGACGGCCTGGGTCGCGGAAGGGCATCAGGAGCGAGTCCATCGCTATGCCGATCGGTTCATCCCCCAGGTGAGCGTCCTCTGGGGGCTGCTGCTGCTGTTGCTTGGCGGGATGCAACGGCCAGGGTTCTCGCTGGTCTTTGGCGCGGCGTTTACCGGGAGCCAACACGCCTTCGCGCTCTTGCTCGCCGGCCTGGCCTTCCAACCGATCCTCGTGCTCTATGGCACGCTCCTGCTGAGCCAGGACCGGCCCCGTGAGAACGCCCGTGTGATGCTCATGATGGCCGCCCTCAATGTCCTCGGTGACATCGTGCTGGTCCCGCGGTGGGGCATGGCCGGCGCCGCGCTGTCCACCGTCACGAGTCTCGCGGTGGCTGCGTTGCTGTGCTGGCGGTGGAGCCATCGCCGCCTGCCGTTCAAGCGCCCCGCGGCAGTGATCGCCTCATCGCTCGTGGCGGGTGCGCTCTTGGCCATGGCGTTGCTGGATTCCCGCCTGACATGGCTGGTGGTTGCCGGCTCAGCCGCCGTGCTTGTCTGGTGGGCTCGGGCAGCCCGCCTGTTCTCGAAGGCAGATCTCTCCATGCTGGACTACGTGCGATGTCCCCCCTGGGCGAAGTCGCTGCTGGCGAAAGTCTACGCGGTGTTCTTTGCGCCCGGGCCTTGGCGCGCCACGCTGAGTTCGCTCAAATGAACCCAAGGCAACCGGATGGCACGGCCGGGCCGCGGATTGCCATTGGGACCTTCCGCCTCACGGCACGGGCCGAGGAGTTGGTCCTGGACGCCTTGAGGCGGCATCGCCTCTCCTACGGACCCATGACGCGGCGCTTCGAAGAGGCCTTCGCGAGCCTCCATGAGTGCCGCTTCGGCATCATGAGCAACAGCGGCACCAGCGCCCTGCAGGTGGCGCTGCAAGCAATGAAGGAACTGCATGGCTGGATGGATGGCGATGAGGTGCTCGTGCCGGCCATCACCTTCGTCTCAACGGTGAACGTGGTGCTGCACAACCGCATGCAGCCGGTCCTGGTCGATGTGGACCCTGCGTACTATGCGGTGGACCCGGCCCGGTTGGAGGCGGCGATCTCGCCGCGGACCCGAGCCGTGATCCCGGTGCATCCCTTTGGGCAGCCCGCGGACATGGGACCCATTCAAGACATCGCCCGCCGGCATGGCCTGAAGGTGATCGAGGACTCTTGCGAAACGCTCTTCGCCCGCTACCAAGGCCGGCGGGTCGGCAGCCTGGGGGACATCGGGTGCTTTTCCACCTACATGGCGCACCTCATCGTCACCGGCGTCGGAGGATTGAACACCACGAATGACCCGGACTACGCCGTCCGCTTGCGATCATTGATCAATCATGGACGGGACCCGGCCTACCTCAGCATCGATGACGACGATCAACTCCAGGATGACGCGCTGCCATCGGTCGTGGCTCGCCGCTTTCGGTTTACCAGCATCGGGCACAGCTTTCGGGCGACCGAGATGGAAGCGGCCTTGGGGCTGGCGCAGCTTGAGGGCTGGCAGGCCATGATCGCGGCCCGGCAGGCGAATGCCAGCCGGCTGCGGCGGGAGTTGTCGCCGCTTGCCTCGCGCGTGCAGCTGCCCGACACCCGGCCGGGCAATGAGCATGTCTTCATGATGTTCCCCATGGTGCTGCGCGACGAGGCCAAGGAACCGCTCGTGGAATTCCTGGAAGCGCATGGCGTGGAGACCCGGGACATGTTGCCGATCACCAACCAGCCGGTCTACCAGAGGATGCTCGGGTGGCGCGAGCGCGACTTCCCGGTGGCTGAGCGTCTCAACCGGCAAGGGTTCTACATGGGGTGCCATCAAGACCTCTCGGCGCAGGACCTGGCCTACGTGACGGAACTCTTCATGCGGCATGTCCGAGGCCGCCCGGCAACCCAGCAGGCGGCGGTTTCAGGATGAGCTTCTGGGCCGGGAGACGAGTGCTGGTGACCGGTGCGTCGGGCTTCATCGGCTCCCATTTGGTGGAGGCGTTGCTGGCACAGGGCGCGCGCGTGCGGGGCCTTGGCCGCAGCCGCCCGCGCCTCGAGGCCGCGCTCGGAGCGCAAGCTGCCCACATCGAATGGATGGAAGGAGACCTCACGCTTGCTGCCGTCGCCCGGACCGCGTGCTCGGGGATGGAGATGGTGTGCCACCTCGCCGGCCATGTCGGTGGCATCGGACAGAACGCGGCGTCTCCGTCAACCATGCTGGTGGATAATGTGCGTCTGGGCCTGCCCATCGTCGACGCCGCAGCCCGCGCGGGCGTCGACCGGCTGCTCTGCGTCAGCTCCGCGTGCGTCTACCCGGGCGATTGCACGATCCCCACGCCGGAATCGGAGGGATTCGCGGGCGATCCCGAAGCCACCAATTTCGGCTACGGCTGGGCCAAGCGGCTCCTGGAAGTGCAGGCGCGCGCCGCGATGCGGGAATTCGGGATGAACGTCGCCATCGTGCGGCCCTACAACGCCTATGGGCCGCGCGATCACTTCGAGCTGCAGACGGGCCACGTGATTCCCGCGCTGATTCGTAAAGTCCTCGAGGGAGACGATCCGCTGATCGTGTGGGGGGATGGCACGCAGACCCGCTCGTTCCTCTACGTCACGGATCTGGTTGAGGGGCTTCTACGGGCCGTCGAGCAGTATGCGGTGGGGGATCCGGTGAACCTGGGCACGGAGGAGGAAATCACGACGGCGGCGCTGGCGCAGCTGATCAGCGAGCTGTGCGGCCGGGCGCCGGAGGTGCGATTCGATCCCGGCCGGCCCAGCGGGCAGGCCCGCCGCCGAGGCGACCTCAGAACAGCTCGGGAGCAGTTGGGATTCGCCCCGCGTGTGGGTCTGCGCGAGGGGCTGGGCCGCACGATTGAGTGGTACATGCAGCAACGGATCCTCTCGGAAGCCGGCGCGCCCCACGCCAGATGACGCCGCCCCCATGACCGACCAGCCGCTGGTGAGCATCGTGACGCCGTCGCTGAACCAGGGCGAATTCCTCGAGCACACCTTGCTGAGCGTGGCGAACCAAACCTACCCTCACCTCGAACACCTGGTCCTGGACGGCGGCTCCACCGACCGCACCCTGGAGCTGCTGCGTCAGTACGAGTCGAGGTATGCCCTGCGGTGGTGGTCAGAGCCGGATGGCGGGCAGTCACACGCCGTCAATAAGGGGTTCGCCAGGGCCCGGGGCGCCATCATCGGCTGGTTGAACGCCGACGATGTCTATTTCACGCGGGATGCCCTTGAGAGCGTTGTGCGGACCTTCCGGGCTGCGCCGGATGCCTCGGTGGTCTATGGGGACTGCGTGTTCATGTCTCGCGCGGGGACGGTGTTTCGCGTATCCCCGGCGACCTCCGCCGTCACCCGGGAAGACCTGCAGTACCACGGCATCGATCAATGCGCCGCCTTCTTCCAGCGCCGCGTGGTCCACGCCTACTCCCTTCGGCAGGACCTCCACTATCTGAGTGACTATGAGTATTGGCTGCGTTTGTGCGCCACGGAGCGCTTTGTCCATTTGAAGAAGCTGGTGGCCGCCTACCGTGTCTATCCTGACAGCAAGAGCTTCTCGCGGTCGGCTCGGCTGGAGGAAGAGTGGCGCCACGTCTGGCGCGAATATTTTGGAACCAGCGCGGGGCCTCGAGGCCTGTACAGGGCCCTGAGACAGCGGGCGATGGCGTTGGGGCTTCGGGTGCGCGGCTTGGGGCGGCTTCCGGAGGTGTACCGCTCGCCGCTCGCCTTTCCGGGGCAGCGGCCGCCGTGGTTCTGGTTGGGGGTCCAGCAGCTCGTCCTTCCGATCGGTGCGTTCGCTCGAACCAGGGCGGTCTCGACATGCGCGTCACGTTAATTGGGCATGCCTGTGTGTTGATCGAAGTCGGATCCACACGGATCTTGACCGATCCGTGGCTTGTTGGACCGTGCCAGCTGAATGCCTGGTGGCAGGTGCCTCCAGTGGCCCACGCGATCGATGAGCTGCCTCCGATTGACTACATGATGCTCTCCCATGTGCACGACGATCACTTCCACCTGCCAACCTTGGCACGCCTTCCCAAGACCGCCACCGTCCTCATTCCCTACAGCCTTGATCCCTGGATGCGCGACACGCTTCGTGCATTGGGATTTGCCCGGGTGGTGGAGCTCGAGCACGGACGGACGTATCGCTTGCCACAGCAGCTGCTGGTTGAAAACGTGCAATGTGGGCGCATTGACAGCGCCTTTTGGGTGAAATGGAAGGAGACATCGCTCCTGAATCTCAATGACTGCCCTCTGTCCATCCCGTGGCTGCGGAGATGGCGGATGCGGCACGGTTCGCCGGATCTCGCGCTGAGCGCCTTTAGCTATGCTAGCGCCTACCCGGTGTGCTATGAGACGGCTGGGGTGGATGCCAAGCGCGCCGCCACCGAATCCATGCAGCGGGTGCTCGATCAATTCGCGGGCGTGATGACGACGCTCGCCCCTCGATACGCCGTGCCCTTCGCGACCCAATATGGATTTCTGATTCCGGAGCAGGCCTGGATGAATCGCGCGATTCCCACGCCGCTGCAGGCGTTGGCGGCGCTGCAGGCGCGGGGGGCTGCCTGCGAAGGCGTGTTGCTCAACCCGGGCGATCAGCTCGTCGTCGGAGAAGGAGTCCAGCGGCGCGGCCCAGGATTTGATTGGGAGCGTCGCGACGCCCTCGTCGATGCCTTGGTCCAGGCACGGGCGAACGAGGTCCAACAGGCCTTGCGAAGCGAAGGCCAGCCACCGGAGACCTTCGCGGAGCAGGCGCGAGGCTATTTCACCCGCCTGTTGCAGCAGAATCCGCTGATGCGCAGGCGCATCGGCGTGCCCATCGGGTTCGTCCTGACTGATCGCCAGGAGCGCTGGGTCATTGACTGCACGCATCCTGCTGACCCGTTCACCAGGCAGAATGGACATGCGCAGCCCATTGAGATTCATCTTGGATCGGGCGTCCTCCATGCCGCAGTGAGCGGCTCTATTCACTGGGAAACGTTGTATCTGTCGAACCGCTTCCGGGTGAAGCTCGCGTCGGCTGGGCTCCTCGGTCGCGAGTGGGAGTTCTGGCGCATGCTGTTTAATTTTCCTTACGGCGTCCTGCGGGATCGGCTGCGGTTGTTGACGCCCCGCGGCATCCGGATTGTGCGGCGTCGTTATCCTGAACTGGCCGGGCGCCTCATGGAGCGTTTGGCGCAGCCTTCTCAACGCGAACCGGCTCGAGAGACCTAGGAGGTGTGACGTGTCCAAACGGGCGCTGATTACAGGGGTGACCGGCCAGGATGGCTCGTACCTCGCCGAGCTGCTGCTGTCCAAGGGCTACGAGGTGCACGGCATCATCCGTCGAGCCAGCACGTTCAACACGCGGCGGATCGATCACATCTTCCAGGATCCGCACCTGCCCAACGCGCGCCTGCTGATGCGCTACGGCGACCTGACGAGCGCCGAGCAGGTGACGAACCTCATTTATCAAGTGGCGCCTGAAGAGATCTACCACTTGGGGGCGCAGAGCCAGGTGAAGGTGAGTTTTGAGATCCCCGAGTATACCGGCATGGTCACCGGCCTGAGCACCACCCGGCTGCTGGAAGCCATTCGCCAGAGCGGCATTACGACCCGCTTCTACCACGCCGCCAGCTCCGAGATGTTCGGGGCCAGCCCCCCGCCGCAGGATGAGCAGACCCCGGTCGATCCGTGCAGCCCCTACGCGGCGGCGAAAGCGTACGGCTATTGGATGACGCGTCTGTACCGCAACGGCTACGGGCTGTACGCGGTGAACGGCATTCTGTTCAATCATGAGAGCCCTCGGCGCGGCGAGACCTTCATCACCCGCAAAATCACGCGGTGGATCGCCCAGTTTCTGGGCGGCAAGCACGACACGCTCTACGTCGGGAATCTCGACGCCCAGCGGGACTGGGGGTACGCGCCCGAGTATGTCGAGGCCATGTGGCGCATGCTCCAGCAGGACCAACCCGATGACTACGTGATCGGCACCGGGGAAGCGCACACGGTTCGGGAGTTCTTGGAGGAAGCCTGCGGCTACGTGGACCTCAACTGGAATCCGCATGTGGTGGTCGACCCGCGGTACTTTCGTCCGCTCGAGGCGCCCGCGCTGGTCGCGGCCGCCGGCAAGGCCCGGCGGGCCCTGGGCTGGTCCCCCCGCGTGACCTTCCGGGACTTGGTTCGGATCATGGTGGATGCGGACTTGGAGGCCCTCGGGCTCCCTGCGCCGGGGGCCGGCAAGCGGATCGTCGCCGAGAAGCTCGGCGGGTGGCACCAGTGGCAGGGGGCCGCGGCAGAGACGAGCGGACGCGCGCCGGTGAGCGCCCTGTAGCCGTCACGAGACCGCCCAGCATGCTGCACGGGGAAGACATCATCTGTGTGTCGTCGATTGACTGGGATTTCCTGTGGCAGGGCCACCAGGAAATCATGGCGACGCTTGCGCGGGAAGGCAACCGCGTGCTGTTCGTCGAGAATACGGGTGTGCGCGCGCCGAATCTGCGCGATCTGCCTCGCCTGCGGCAGCGCCTGCGCAATTGGTCTCGGGGGATCAAGGGATTCCGCCAGGAGGAGCCACGCCTGTCCGTGTACTCACCACTGATCCTTCCGTTTCCGTATTCGCGGCTGATCCGCCCGCTGAATCGCCTCCTGCTGTTCAAGGCGATGCGCCGCTGGATGGAGAGCGCGCGGTTTCGGCCGTCCGTCGTGTGGACCTTCTTGCCGACGCCGCTGGCGCGCGATGTCATCCGCGGACTGCGCCCGGAGCTCACGATCTACTATTGCATCGACGACTTGGCCTCCAGTTCGCCGGCGGCCCACCGAATCCGCGGGAGTGAATCCAAGCTGTTCCGAGAAGCCGACTTGGTCTTCGTGACATCCGAAAAACTGCGAGCGCGGGCCGCGCAGTTCAACGAGCGCGTGCACGTCTTCCCATTCGGGGTGGATTTCGACAAGTTCGAGCGGGCGCGCACGAGTTCCGACGGCGTGCCAGCCGAGCTTCGATCGCTTCGCCGGCCGGTTGTGGGCTACGTGGGCGGACTGCACCAGTGGGTGGACCAGGAGCTGCTCGAGCGAGTCATCCGCGCCATGCCGGAGGCGAGCTTCGTCTTCGTCGGTCCGCTGCAGACACCCGCCACCCGTTTGGCGCGCCACCCCAACGTCCATCTGCTGGGTGCTAGGCGCCATGAGGAGATTCCGGCGTACATCAAGGGATTCGACCTGGGCATCGTGCCCTACCACTTGAGCGAGTACACGGCCCATGTCTATCCGACGAAGCTCAATGAGTATCTGGCGATGGGCATTCCCGTGATCGCCACCGACCTGCCGGAAATCCGCCGGTTCAATGCGGCACACGGCGATGTCGTGGCGGTCGGCAGCACTCCGGAGCGTTTTGCCAGGCTCATTCAGGAACGGCTGAGGCCTTCCTCGCCGGGAGAAACCGCCCACCGGATTGACGTGGCTCGGCAAAATAGCTGGCGCACGCGCATTGAGCAGATGTGCGCCCATGTGGAGCAAGAGCTCGCGACTCGGCGCGCGCAGGGCCGCTCCTGGGAGCACCGGCTTCGTCGGATTTATCGGTTGACTCGTCACCGGCTGCTCGGGCTGGGACTGGCGCTCGCGGTGGGCTACCTGGTGCTCTTTCAGAGCCCCTTCATTTGGTGGGCGGCGCAGCCGCTGCAGTTGACCGAGCCGGCGCGCCTGGTGGACGCGATCGTCGTGGTCGGAGGCGGAGTCGGCGAATCCGGCAAGGCCGGCTCGGGCTACCAGGAGCGGGTTCAGCATGCAGTGGAACTCTACCGGCAGGGACGCGCGCCGCGGATTGTGTTCGCATCGGGGTACACCTTTGCGCTTCCGGAAGCGGAGGTGATGAAGGAGCTGGCCGTCGCACGGGGGGTGCCGGCGGAGGCCATCCTGTTGGAGACCAAAGGCAAGAACACCCGCGATCAGGCCGTCCGTCTCACCGCGCTGTTGGCCCAGCACAACTGGCGGTCCCTGCTGCTGGTCAGCTCGCCGTATCACATGCGGCGCGCCGTGTCGACGTTTCGCAAGCATGGGCCGTCCCTGACTGTAGTGCCTAGCCCGGTTCCCCTGAGTGAGTTTTATTGGCATGGCCGGGGGGCGACTCTGGAGCAAATCGGTGGCATTCTGCATGAGTATCTGGGCATCGCGTACTACTGGTGGAAAGGATGGATGTAGCGAGAGCCCCTGGCGGGGTCGAGTTGCGCCCGCTTGCCGGGCCGATCGAGCGGCCTTATGGTGGTGCGCCGGCATTGCCCGCGCACGCGGCGACCGCGTGGAGCCGGGCGGCCGCCGGCTTCTTGTCCCTGTTTGTCCTCCTGATGCCGTTCAGTCGAAGCCCGGGGATCCTCGGGCTGAATCTGCAATGGTCCGATGTCGCCGCCCTGGGCTTCTTGCTGACGTCGGCGGCCGCAGGCGTGTGGAGACGTCCGGGCCATCGGCCTGCGCTGTTCGCCTGCCTGATCTACCTGGCGCTGCTGCTGCCGTCCTTTGCGCGCACGCACGATGTCCCCGGTTCCCTGCTGGAGCTTGTGAAGACGGTCTATCTGGTGGTGCTGGGCCTGGCCATGGCGCGATGGACCGCGGACGAGCGTGACTGGAATCGTCTCATGCGCGTCTCGGCCGCCACGACCACCGCCATGATCATCTTGACGCTCGGCGTGTGGGTTTGGGCGGTGTGGTTGCACGAGATCCCCGGGCAGCTGGCCGTTGCGATGGACGTCCCCAGCGTCGGGCATGCCGTGCGTGTCAATGGGCTGCTGCACAGCCCGACGTTTCTCGCGAACTACTTCACGATGGGCGTTCCCCTCCTGGCGGGCTATGTGATAGCACGAAGCTCCCGGCCGCGGGCCCTGGGGTGGGGGACCATCGCGGCCGGAGTCTTGGCCACCGCGGCGACGGTCTCGCACAGCCTCGCCGGCTGCCTCGCCGCTGCCGCCCTGGTCGCGCCGCGGACCACGCGGTGGGACCGCTGGGGCCGTCGAGGCCTGTGGGGCTTGGCCGTCGGCGTCTTCATCTTCGGGCTGGTGTCCACCACGGTGGCCGTGCATGAGGTCCGGACATCGCGGGCGTCGGCACCGGGCTCGCTTGCGTCGCTGGCGGACCATGAGTTTGCCGGCCCGACCGGGGCTGGAGAGACGCTCAGCGTGCAGGTTCGGTACACGCGGGTCGTGTACAGTCTGCTCAAGCAATTCGCATGGGAGGCCTGGCGGCGCCATCCCTGGGTGGGAATCGGGTTGGATCAGTTCCCATATGAGGTCAGGGCGGCGTTTCAGGCCGGACGAATCCATGCCTATTATGCCGGCGGAGTAGATCCCCACAGCACCTGGTTCGGGGCGATGGCGGAGACCGGGCTGCTGGGGCTTCTCGGCCTTGCGGGGTTTTGGATCATGCTCCTGCGGGCGGCTTGGCCGTCGCGACGTCACATCGCCCGAGCCTCCGAGGCGTGGCGCCTTCGAGCGCCGCTTGCGGGCCTTGTGGGATTGTTAGTGAACAGCGTGCACGTGGATATCATGCATTTTCGATTCCTCTGGATGGGGGCCGCGTTGGTCCTGGCCGTGCGCGCCTCCAACCCGCGGCCCACCCGACATGTCTGATCACGGCGCTACGGCCATCCTGGAGCGGGCGCGCGTGGAAGAAATCTTTCACGACGCCTGGGCGCAGTCCATTCGATTGGAGGACCTCCTGGTGGAGGAGTCGTTCCGTTCGCCCACGGCCGTCGAGAACCGCTTCGCGCTGGAGGCGCTAGGCGGGCCGGAGAGCTTACGCGGAAAGCGTCTGCTCGATCTGGGGTGCGGCGCCGGAGAGACGGCGGTGTTTTTCGCGCTGCAGGGGGCGCGGGTCGCCGCCGCCGACGTCTCGGAGCACATGCTGCGAATCGCGAGCGCCCTGGCGACGCAGCGCGGCGTGCGCCTGGAGCCGGTCAAGATTCTCGCCGAGGCGATGCCGTTTGGAGACGACACATTCGACTGCATCTACGGCAACGGCGTCCTCCACCATGTCGAGCTCGAACCGGCCTTGCGCGAGGTGTCGCGCGTGCTCCGGCCGGGCGGCCGGGCCGTGTTCATCGAACCGCTGTCGCATAACCCGGCCATCAAGGTGTACCGGCGGCTCGCCCATGAAGTGCGCACACCCACGGAACGGCCGTTTGCGTTCCGGGAGTTTCGCGTGGTTCAACGCTACTTTCCGTCCTTTCAGCATCGGGAATTTTGGCTGACGAGCCTGGGCGTCTTCCTGTACTACTACTTCATCGAGCGGGTCGATCCCAGCACGGATCGATATTGGAAGCGGATCATCCGAGACGGGCCGCGTATCGGCCCGGTGTTTCGCCGGCTGCATCGCCTGGACGGGCTCCTCCTGCGGCTGATCCCCTCCCTGCGGCGATGGTGCTGGACGACGGTCATCGTGATGGAGAAACGGGCGTCCGATGCGCGTTGACGTGGTCCTTCCCGTCTATAACGAGGAACGCGACCTTGCCCGCAGCGTGCTGACGCTCCGGCGATTCCTCCGTGACCGCCTGGCGTCCTATCAGTGCGGCATTCTCATCGCGGATAATGCCTCCTCGGACACGACGGCGGAGATCGGGACGATCCTGGAAGACCAATTCGACAATGTCCGGTACCTGCGGCTGGAGGAGCGCGGTCGCGGGCGCGCCCTGCGGCAGGCGTGGCTCGCCAGCGCCGCGGACATCGTCTGTTACATGGACGTAGATCTCTCCACCGATCTGGAGGCGCTCGTGCCGCTGGTGGCCAGCCTGGCCGAGGAGGGCTATGACCTCGTCACGGGCTCCCGATTGATTCCAGGAGCCCGCGTGAGGCGGTCGCTCAAGCGGGAACTGCTCTCGCGAGGGTACAACGTGTTGCTGAAGCGGCTCTTGCGAGTTGAATTTAACGACGCGCAATGCGGGTTCAAAGCCATGCGCCGCAGCCTCGTGCCGCAGCTGCTGAACCAGGTCACCGATGAAAGCTGGTTCTTCGACTCGGAGCTCTTGATCAAGGCCCAGTGGATGGGCTTGCGCATCCGGGAGATCCCGGTGTATTGGGTGGAGGACCCGGAGAGCCGCGTCAAGCTGTGGGCCACCTCCTGGAATTACATCAGGTCCATCGCCCGGTTACGGACCGAGCGGCCGGCCCACCATCCCGCGCGAGGCGGACTGATCGGGTGGATCTGCAGCCATCCTGCGGCCAGCGACGCGCTTCGCAACATCTTGGCCTGGGGATGCGGTCCCATCAAGTCCAGGGTCCGGCAGGCCCTGGAACGCGCGCCACAGGAGCGGGTGTTGGAAGTGGGATGCGGCAGCGGGGCCTTCAGTCGACTCGTGAGCGGTCACTATCTCGGCATCGATACCGATCGCCGGTTCCTCGCCTACGCCGCGCGGCGCCACGGCGACTCTCACCGGGAGTTTGCGTATCAGTCCGCGACGCGGCTGCCATATCCCGACGCGTCATTCGATCAAAGTCTGCTCATCAATGTCATGCATCATCTCGCGGATGACGAGCTGCGCCGGGCGCTTGGAGAATTGAGCCGGGTGACGCGCCACCAGGTCATCATCGTGGATATGGCGCCGCTCAGATTCAATCTCTTCGGGATGCTGTGTTACCGTCTGGATCAAGGCCGGCACATCCGGCCGCTGGCTGCGCAGCGAATGCGCGTGGTCCCCTACGTGGAGATTCGGAACAGCGGGTATTTCCGGTCGGGGATCAACCTGCACTCGTGGTTCGTGGGAGCGCCCAAGTCCGCTCGGCCGGCGGCACAGGCCGCCAGCGACGTGCCGGCGCCGCGCTCGCCGCTGCGCATCCTGCGCCTGCTTACCCGGCTGAATATCGGCGGCCCGTCCCGGCACGTGGAGCTGCTGTGCACGCAGCTGGATCCTCGAGCGTTCACGACGTGCCTGGTCACCGGGCGTTCCGACCCCACCGAGGGGGACTTGGCCAAGCAGCTGAACGCGCGCGGGGTCCGTGTGGTGCAGCTGCCGCAGTTGCGCCGGCCCGTACACCTGGTGCGGGATCTGGTCAGCTTCCTTCGGATCCTGCGTCTGATCTGGCGGGAGCGACCGCACATTCTCCACACGCATATGGCGAAGGCTGGAACGCTGGGTCGGCTGGGAGGTGTCTTCTATAATCGGCTCGGACCGGGCCGCCGGGCCGACCGCCGCGCGGCCCTGGTGCACACGTTTCACGGCCACGTCCTGGACGGCTACTTTTCGCCCTGGGCCACGCGGGCATTCCTCGCCATCGAGCGGTGGCTGGCGCGGCGAACCGACCGGCTGATCGCGGTCAGCGCCACGGTGCGCGACCAGCTCCTGGCGAAGGGCATCGGGCGGCCCGAGCAATGGCAGGTGATTCCCCTTGGGTTGGACCTTGACGCGCTGGCCCAGGTGCCAGGGCACAACGGGGCCCCGGCGCAGGTCGGCTTGGTGGGGCGCCTGGTGCCCATCAAAAATCCGCGTCTGTTCCTGGAGGCGCTGCGCCGTCTAGCTGCGGAGCAGGCGGCCCCGCCCATCGGCGGCCTGATCGTCGGCGACGGGCCGTTACGCCCTGATCTGGAGCATGAGGCGCATCGGCTCGGCCTGGCCGAGCGCGTCCGATTCACGGGCTGGCAGCACGATCTGTGCGCCGTGTACCGGCAGTTGGCTGTGGCCTGCCTCACCTCATGGAACGAGGGCACGCCGGTGGCGCTGATCGAAGCCATGGCGGCAGGCCGGGCGGTGGTGGCGACCGACGTCGGCGGCGTCCGCGACCTGCTTGACGATGCGGGGACGCCGCGCGAGCCGATCGATCCCGGCTCATTCCGCTTGGCCAGACGGGGGGTGCTGGTCCGCTCAGGCGATGCCGAGGGGCTGGCGAACGCGCTGCGGACCGTGGTCCAGGATGAGGCGTTGCGGGGGCGGTTGGGCGAGGCCGGGCGCGCGTACGTCCTGCAGCATCTGACGCATGCACGGTTGGTACAGGATGTGACGGCAGTCTACGAAACACTGGGGACCAGGGGAGGGACGGCATGAAGGCCTTGATCACGGGAGGGGCGGGGTTTATCGGGTCGCACCTGGCGGAGGCGCTCATCGCGCGGGGCGATGAGGTGAGCGTCCTGGACAATGTGTCCACGGGCCGGTATGAAAACTTGGCGCACCTGGATGGCAACCCGAACCTCCATGTCGCGATCGGGAACATCCTCAATGAATCGCTCGTCGACAAGCTCGTCGAACGCGTCGACGTGGTCTTCCATCTGGCGGCGGCGGTCGGAGTCGAGCTCATCATCAAGAAGCCGCTGGAGTCCATGATGACGAATATCCGCGGCAGCGAGGTCGTGCTGGAGATGTGCCATCGGTACCGCAAGAAGGTGCTGATCGCCTCGACGTCCGAGGTGTATGGCAAGAATATTCACGGTCCGCTTCGCGAAGATACCGATCGCGTGCTGGGCTCGCCGCTGAAGACGCGATGGAGTTACTCCACGTCCAAGGCCGTTGATGAAATCCTCGCTCACGTGTACTGGAAGGAGAAGGGCGTCCCGACGATCATCGTCCGGCTTTTCAATACCGTCGGCCCTCGGCAGAGCGGGGCCTATGGGATGGTCATTCCGCGTTTTGTGGCGCAGGCCCTGGCGGGAACACCCTTGCAGGTGCACGGCAACGGCAAGCAGTCACGCTGCTTTCTCCATGTCCGCGATGTGGTGAGCGCCCTGATTCGGCTTGTGGAGCATCCGGGGGCGGTGGGCCAAGTCTTCAATTTAGGAAGCCAAGAAGAGGTGACGATCGAGGCGCTGGCGAAGCGGGTGATCCGAATCGTCGGCAGCACCTCGGCGATTCAGCACATTCCTTATGAAGAAGCCTACGAGGAAGGGTATGAGGACATGCCCAGGCGAGTCCCCGACACCACGAAGATCGCCGCACTGATCGGGTTTGCTCCCACGATGACCCTGGATGAGATTATTGGCAGCGTGGTGGCCAGCCTGCAGCCCGCCTCGCCCTCAGGGCCCGCGCCGGCCGCCTCGGCTTCTCCCGGCGCGCTCAAGCGCGCTCGAAGCCGCCCGAAGACGGCGGTCGCGGGGCAGGACGCGTAAGGAAACCCGATGCTCGCGCCGATGTGGGCCGGAGCCGAGCGGGTGGGATTCGCGGGCTTGTGCGCGCTGGCCCTCACGATGGCGACGACGCCGGTGGTCCGCCGCGCCGCCTTGCGGTGGGGTTGGATCGCTAAACCGGTTCAGGATCGCTGGGGCCGTCGCGTCATTGCCCGGCTAGGAGGCGTGTCCATCTTCGCCGGTGTGACCCTGTCGGCGCTCGTGTGGATCCCTCCGCACTCGCAAATCCTCAGCTTGCTGCTTGGCATCGTGCTGGTCTTCGCCCTGGGTTTGGCAGATGACATGCGGCGCATGCCGCCGTACACGAAACTCGTCGGCCAGCTGCTAATCGGATGCCTGGTGGTGCTGAGCGGCATCCGCATCGACCTCATCTCCTCGCCCTGGCTCGCCGTGCCGCTCTCGGTGCTCTGGTTTGTGCTTGTCATGAATGCCTTCAATCTGCTGGATAACATGGACGGCCTGGCGGCCGGCATCGGCGCGATCGGCTCGGGCTTCTGCGCGGTCCACGCCGTCCTGGCGGGGAACTGGAGCGTGGCCACGGCCGCGGCGATTCTCGCCGGCTCCTGCCTCGGGTTCCTCCGCTACAATTTTCCCCCGGCCAAGATCTTCATGGGGGACTCCGGTAGCCATCTCCTCGGCCTCGTCCTGGCGGCGCTGGCGCTGATGGGCAGCTGGCGCCATTCCACCCAGCTGCTCAGCGTCTTGCTCGTGCCGGCTCTGGTCCTCGCCGTGCCGATCTTTGACACCTGCTTCGTGACGATTCAGCGTCTCGCTCACGGCCAGCACCCGTTTGTTGGAGGCACGGACCACGTCTCGCACCGCCTGGCGATTCTCGGGCTCAGCACGCGGCAAACCGTGCTCGTCCTCTACAGCGTCAGCACCGCATTGGGCCTGCTGAGTCTCGCCTCAGTGGACGTCAAGCCGCTCTCGGCGCTGGCCCTGTGGCTGTCGACCTTGACGGGCCTGGTTTTGTGCGGGGGCTACCTCGCGAAAGTCAGCGTCTATCGCCTGGAGCGGCCAGGGGCCGACACCGCGCCGTCGGAGACCGGGGCGGCTCCCTCGACATTCATCGACACGATGCTGATGCACAAGCGCCGCCTGGCCGAAGTCCTCGTGGACTTTTGCCTGATCAGCAGCGTCTACGTGTTCGCGCACCTGTTACGGTTTGAAGCGCTGACGCAGGATCTGCATCAGCAGATCGTGCGCACATTGCCGATTCTGCTGGTGATCAAGCTGACGTGCTTCGGGATCTGCGGGCTCTACCGAGGCGTCTGGAGATACCTGGGGTTGGCCGACATTGTGACGGTGTTCAAGTCGGTCACGCTGGGATCCATCTGTTCGCTGCTGGCGCTGGTCTATCTCTGGCGGTTTGAAGGGTATTCGCGCTCAGTCCTTATCATCGACTGGATGTTGACGTTTCTGGCGGTCGGCGGCTCGCGCGTCGCTGAGCGCCTGCTCGATGAATGGATTAAGGGGGCTTCGCAACAGGCCGTGCCGATCGTGATCATCGGGGCCGGCGACACCGGCGCGCGCGTGCTGCGACTGCTCAAGGAGCAAGGGCAGATCGGGCGCCGGGTTATCGGATTTCTGGATGATGATCTGCGCAAGCACGGCACGCGCATTCAGGGCGCGCGGGTGGTGGGCGGCCGAAGTCGGCTGCCCGACATCATCCGCGAGGCGCGGGTTCAGGAAGTGCTGATTGCGATGACCGATCCGCCTGGCGAGCTGCTCCAGTATATTCAACGCTGCTGTGCGCCGTCCGGCGTGAAGTGGAAGGTGGTCACCGCGGGCATCCGGGACGCGGTATGATCCCCTCTCATCCCGTTTCTGCCTCGCGCGCGCAGCCGCGCGCCGACGCCGTTGAGGATTCACCGGCAACGCGAGCGTCCGACCAACCATCGGGTGGCGCGACAGACGGCGAGAACGTCTGGCCTCACCGGCTCGCAGGCATGGCTCGCCTCGTGCACCAGGTGGGGTTGGGGATGCTGATCCTGCTGCTGCCGTTCGCCAAGGCCGCGGTGGAAATCTCGTTCGGGCTGCTCCTGCTCGGGTGGAGCCTGGAACTGCTGCTGGATCCTCGCGCGCGCGCCCGCACGATCTGGCGTTCGATGTCACTGCGTCCGATTTGCTGGGGCCTTGGGGCCTACCTCGCCGCCTGCGTCGTCTCCATGATGTTCAGTGACTTTCCGCTTCACAGTGCCCGAGGGCTCATCGGGAAGTGGCTCGAGTACTTGCTGTTCTTCGTCATCATCGCCGATCTGGCTTGTCGGCCCAAGCTCCTCGAGCGCGCGATCATCGGGTTGACTTGGTCCTCGGCTGGCGTCCTCCTCTGGGGACTTCGTGATGAGCTGGCGCTGCGGATAGTCTCAGGTTTTCGCGAGACGTACTGGTGGCACTACGGGCGCATGGTGGGACCGTACCAAAATCCGATCGACCTGGCCACCTACCTCATGGTGGTCAGTCCCATCATTGTGAGCTACGCCGTGACCCGCTCGGGCTGGAAGCGCTGGCTGCTCGGTGCGCTTGCGCTGGGACTGGTGAGCTGTTTGGTCAGGACGCATGCGGTGGGCGCCTGGCTCGGGCTGGCGGCAGGACTGATCGCCCTGGGGTTTGGCGCCGCGCAGCATCGGACCGCATGGGTAGGCCTCGGCGGTCTGGCCGCGATCGGCGGGTGGTTCGGGAGCAAATTCTCAATCGTGGACATCGGGCTGACAGACCGCTGGGTGATGTGGCAGGCCGCGATCCGCATGATCCAGGATCGCCCGGTCATCGGGCATGGCGTGAACACCTTCATGGCGAATTACCTGCGCTATTGGGTGGGCGGTGAGCGGCAACCGCGGTATGCGCACAACTGCTACTTGCAAGTCGCCGCTGAAACTGGGCTGCTCGGGCTGGCGGCGTTTCTTTGGCTGCTCGGCGCGATCGGGTGGTGCATCGCTCGAGGTGTCCAACGGGCGAAAGGCGCCGACCGCACGCTGCTGTTGGGCCTGGCAGTTGGCCTCGCAGCGTTCGTGGCGCAAGCGGCGATTGACACGAATTTCTATGCGCTGCGGCAGGCGGCGCTCTTCTGGAGCCTCGCCGGCTTGGCCCTCGGCCTGAGTGAGCGAATCCAATCCCCCCCTCCTGTGTAATGTGTCACGTGTATTGAACATTACACATCATGACGCGGTTGCTGTATGTGCGGACGGACCGGCTCGGTGAAACCCTCCTGAATCTCCCGGTGGTGGCGGCGCTGCGCGCCGCCCTGCCGCAGTCGCACCTCTCCTGGCTCATCAACGTGGAGCTGGAGCCGCTCCTGCGTGGGGCATGTTGCGATGCGATCCTCGCGTATGACCGCAGCTCGCCCCGCCTATGGTGGATGCGCGCATGGCGTCTGGCGCGCCGCCTGAAGGCCGGCCATTTCGAGGTCGCCGTCATCTCCAACCCCATGAAAGAGCTGCACATGGCGGTGTGGCTCGCCGGCATTCCCCGCCGGATCGGGTACGACCGCAAATGGGCCTGGTGCCTGACCGACCGCCTCCCGGACCGCAAATGGCTTGGCGACCGTCACGAAGTCGAGTATAATTTTGACCTAGTGCGAACCCTCATTCTCACGTCCGTCCCGCCCCTAGGTGCGCAGTCAACCCTGCCGCCGTACGAGCCGGAGCAGCACGAGATTGACCATCTACTTGAGCAGCAGGGGATTAAGCCACATGAGTCGTTCATCGCGATTCACCCGTGGACCTCAAACCCCTTGAAACAGTGGCCAAGTCTGAAGTTTCGCGAGCTCGCAGGTGCGGTCGCGCAGCACATCCCCGTCGTGTTCATCGGCGGCGCAGAGGTTCGTGAGCGCGTGAGCGAAGTCCGTCCGCCCCACGGCGCGGTCATTGACCTCGTGGGGCGCCTGACGCTGCGCCAGCTGGCGGCACTCCTGCGTCGAGCCAGGCTGCTGGTCTCGAATGACAGCGGCCCGGTGCACCTGGCGGCCGCGGTGGGTACCCCGACCGCCGTGCTCTTCGGCACCGCGGATCCCGCGACGGGGCCGCGCCGCTGGGGGCCGTGGGGCAACGGACATGTGGTTATTTGCAAACCCTCGATGGAGGCCATCAGTGTGGCGGAGGTGCTCAAGGCGCTTGAGCCGACGCTGAAGCGCGACGATCGCACGCATGAAGACACCACGTGAAACGCCGGGACGGATACTGATCATCAATCCCTTTGGGATCGGCGACGTGCTCTTCACGACGCCGCTGGTGCGGGCCGTGCGCGGGGCGTTTCCGGCCGCGCAACTGACCTATCTGTGCAATCGGCGCACAGAGGCCATCTTGCGCAATAACCCTCACCTGGATGAGCTCCTCGTCTATGAGAAGGATGAGTTCGTGCGCTTGTGGCGTCGTTCCCCGACCCGGTGTCTCCGAGAGATTGGCCGCTTCTTGCGACGTATCCGGGCGCGCCGCTTCGACCTGGCTATCGACCTCTCGCTGGGGGAGCGCTACGGCTTCTTGCTGCGGACGCTCGGGGTGCCGCGACGCGTCGGGTTCAATTATCGGCGGCGGGGCCGGTTTCTCTCGGACTCGCTGCCGATCGACGGCTATCACGATGACCATGTCGTGGCCTACTACCGGCGCCTCTTACGGTTCATCGGGATCGAGCTCGTGGAGGACTCGCTGGAGCTGCGGTGCTCAGATGAGGATGCCCGGTGGGCCGCGACGTGGCTGCGCGCGCGCGAGTTGGACGCCGCCCCATTGCTTGTTGGCATGGTCCCGGCCGGCGGGGTGAGCTGGGGCATTGCCGCCCCATTTCGCCGCTGGAGCATCGAAGGATTTGCGCAGGTAGGCGACCGGCTGATCGAGCGCTACGGCGCCACCGTCTTGCTGTTCGGCGAGGCCGCCGACGCCCCGGTCTGCCGAACCGTGGCGCGGCTGATGCAGCATTCCACGATTGATGTGAGCGGCCAGACGACGCTGGGCCAATTCGTCGGACTGCTGGGCCGCCTGCAGCTGGTCATCTGCAATGACGGGGGGCCGTTGCATCTGGCCGTCAGCCAGGGCGTCAAGACGGTCTCCATCTTCGGTCCGGTCGATCCCGAGGTCTACGGCCCCCATCCGTCGGCCCCTGCCCGGCATCATGTCGTGCATCATCCCACGCTCCCCTGTCGGCCCTGTTATCATCGCTTCAAGCTCCCGCCATGCCCCTACGAGCGCGCCTGCCTGACGCATCTGGAGCCGTCGGACGTCTTGGCCGCGTGCGATGAAGCCTTGGCGGCCAACTAGCGAATGGCCGTCCCGTTACTGGATTTGACCGCGCAGGCCAAAGCGCTCCAAGCGGACCTGGAGGCCGCGGTCAGCCAAGTGATCGCCAGCGGCCAGTACGTCTTAGGCAAGCACGTCGAGGAATTTGAAGAGGCGCTGGCCGGGCGCTGCGGAGTGCCGGTGGCGGTCGGTGTGAATTCGGGGACGGATGCGCTGGAGCTGGCGCTTCGGGCGCTGGGCATCGGGCCGGGGGACGAGGTGCTGGTGCCGGCGTTCACCTTCATGTCGACGGCCCTGGCGGTCAGCGCGGCCGGTGCGACGCCCGTGTTCGTGGACATCGACGAGGCCTCCTACGGGATCGACGTCGAAGATGGGGCGCGCCGCGTGACGCCGCGCAGCCGGGCGATCGTCCCGGTCCATTTGTATGGCCAGCCGTGCGATTTGGACGGCGTGCTGCAGTTGGCGCGACGCGCGAAGCTGCGGGTTATTGAAGACTGCGCCCAGGCCATCGGCGCGCTCTACCGGGGCTATCCAGTCGGCAGCTTTGGCGATGCGGGATGCTTCAGTTTCTATCCCACGAAGAACCTGGGGGCGATCGGCGACGGCGGAGCCGTAGTGGCCAAAGAAGGGGAGGTCGCGGAGCGCCTGAAGCTGCTGCGCAATTGCGGCACCAGGGACAAGGTCCGCTACGAGCGCTATGGGCGGAACAGCCGGTTGGATGAAGTCCAGGCCGCGATCCTCCGCGTGAAACTGAAGCACCTCGATCGGTGGAATGACGCCCGCCGGGAGCGGGCCCAGTGGTATCGGGAGCAGATTACGTATGACCGGTTGGAGCAGGTCCGCGTCCCGGTGGAACTGCCGCAACGGCACCACGTCTATCATGCGTTCGTGGTGCGCGTGCCGGATCGGGATCGCGTGCACCGGCAACTCGCCTCGCGGGGTATCCAGACCGGCGTGTACTACGCCCGGCCCCTCTATCAAGATTCCATCTATACCGCGGAGGGGGGGCCGAGACTCCCGTGCGCTGAAGCGGCGGCGGCCAGCGTCCTGGCGTTGCCGCTCTATCCGGAATTGCGCCGCGAAGACGTGATGACAGTGGTCGACGAGCTGAAGCGAGTGCTGGCTGGCACCAGGACGCTGGCGGCATGAGCGATCGACGCGTCGCGCTGTCGCTCGTCGAACGCGGCTGGCAGGCGGCGCGTGAGTGGTCGATCAAGGCCGAGCCGTACGGCATCACAGCCGTGCACATCGTCAAGGGCCGATTGGATCCTGGTGTGCGGGCCCTGGTCAAGCCGACCGCGGGCATGCGTCTCATCAGCGCGCCCCATCACGTCTTCTGGCCGCTGGCATGGCTGTGGTGGGCGCGCTTGCGGCTGACCGGCAGGCTCCGGGGCGTCGTCGTCGATAATGAGCGGTCCGCGCGGCGGCTCCGGCGGTGGCCGGGACAGCGCGGCCGGCCGGTGTTCATAGTTCATGGTTCATCGTTCATGGTCAAAGAGGAAGCGTGCCACCCCGACCAACACATCATGCACGATGAACAATGAACACTGAACAATGAGGTTGGCTCTTCTTTTTAACAAAACGCGGCCGGATACCACCGGCGTGTATTTCGAGCGCGCCCTGGGGACGCTCGGCGTGCAGGCGGATCACTGGGCGCTGCGGGACGTGGAGCGCGTGCCGGAGGGCTACGACGCGTACCTGCGTATCGATTACGGCGATGACTACGAGCTCGCCTGGCCTGCGCGCCTTCGGCCGTCGATCTTTTATGCGATCGACACGCATCTGAGCAGGAGCTGGGCGAAGATCCGGCGGATGGCCGGCGACTATGACGCGGTGTTCTGCTGCCATCGCAAGGCCAGCGTCAGCCTGCCAGGAGCGCGCTGGTTGCCGGTCGCCTGTGATCCCCAGCTGCACGTGGCGCCGCCCACGGCGCGGACGTTGGACATGGCGTTCGTCGGCACCGATGGCGGCGTGCCGCGGAAGTTTTATTTGCAGGCCCTGCGCGAACGCTATCCAAACAGCGCGATCGGCCCGGCGGACTTCCGCCAAATGGCGGCGCTATATGGCCGCGCCAAGATCGGGTTCAATTATTCCATCGCCGATGATGTGAACATGCGGATGTTCGAAGTCCTGGCCGGCGGAGCGCTGCTGGTCACCAATGCCTTGACGGGGGACGATCTAGCCCGGTTGGACCTTTCGGACCGGCGCGATCTGGTGCTGTACCGGCGGCCGGAGGACCTATTTCCACTGATCGACTATTACCTGGCGCATCCGCAGGAGCGCGAGACGATCGCCCGGCAGGGCCAGCAGCTCGCGCTGGCGCGGCACACCTATCGTCACCGGATGCAGGAGCTGTTGGCCGTGCTGGAGTATCGGCCCAAGCTCGCGCGTGTCCACCCACTGGGGGAGCCACTCACATGCGGATCTTAGTCACAGGAGGGGCGGGGTTCATCGGATCGCACTTGGTGGATGCGCTGGTGCGTGACGGCCACACGGTGCGCGTGCTCGACAACTTCGAGCGGCAGGTGCATGAGGGTCGCCGGCCCGACTATCTCCAGGCCAAGGCGGAGTACCTCGAGGGGGATGTCCGGGACCGCCAGACCCTGCGCCGGGCGTTGCAGGGCATTGAGGTAGTCTTTCATGAGGCGGCGATCGTCGGCGTCGGCCAGTCGATGTATGCGATCGAGAAGTATGTCTCGGTGAACGGGCTAGGCACCGGGATGTTGCTGGACGTCATCGTCAACGATCGCATTCCTCTGAAGAAACTCGTCGTGGCCAGCTCCATGAGTATCTACGGCGAAGGGCAGTACCACTGCGGCCGATGCGGGCCGGTGACGCCTTCGCTGCGCCCCGATGCGCAGCTGCAGGCGCGGCAGTGGGAGATGCGCTGCCCCCAGTGCGAACGTCCGACCGAGGCGCGCCCGACCGGGGAACACAAGACGCTGCTGCCGACCTCGGTGTATGCCGTCTCAAAACGCGACCAGGAGGAGCTCTGCTTGTGCATCGGGCGCAGTTACCGGATCCCGACCGTGGCGTTGCGGTATTTCAACGTGTATGGCCCGCGCCAGGCGCTGTCCAATCCCTACACGGGCGTGTGCGCGATCTTCTCGGCGCGGATCAAGAACCGCCATCGGCCGCTCGTCTTTGAGGACGGCGCCCAGTCGCGCGATTTCATCCACGTCCGCGACATCGTCCAGGCCAACCTGCTCGTGATGCGCGAGCCTCGCGCGGACTACGACATGTTCAATGTGGGCACGGGCGTGGCGACCTCGATCGCGCAGATCGGCCGGCTGCTCGCGCAGCTCTATGAGGTGCCGGTGGAGCCGGAGCTGACGATGAAGTTCCGCTCCGGGGACATCCGGCACTGCGTGGCCGACATCGCCAAGCTCAGGGCGCTCGGCTTCGCCCCTTCGATGAACCTGGAAGCGGGATTGCGGGACCTGGTCGCCTGGGGGCGTGGCGCCCAGGCGGAGGATCGCGTGGAGGCGGCGGCACAAGAGCTGGAGGCGCGCGGCCT
>JAHFGW010000003.1:67330-88991 GCA_023247235.1 Candidatus Omnitrophota bacterium
GAGATGTGAAGGATAGTGGGCCGAGCGCGCCGCACCGCCTTGCACGGTCCTTACAATGAACAACGAACCATGAACACCGAACAGACGACTATTCTTTGTGACTTGGTCTTGCTCAGTTGGAACAACTGGGAGGAAACCGACGCCTGCCTGGAGAGCTTGCTGGCTTCAACCCGGGTGCCGTGCCGGCTGTTCATCGTCGATAACGGCAGCGAAGCGCCGGTGCGCCAGGCGCTGGCTCAGATCAAGCCGCGCGGGGCCATCCGGGAAGTGGTGCTGTTGCAAAATGAGATCAACGAGGGATTTCCGCGCGGCATGAACCGCGGTATCCAGGCCTCGGCGTCTCCCTACGTCTGCCTGCTCAATAACGACCTGCGCTTCACCGTAGGCTGGATGCACGAAATGATGGAAGTGGCGCGCGCCAACCCCGAGATAGGGCTTGTCAATCCTACCAGCAGCACCTTCGGCAATTTCCCGCCGAAAGGGGTCTCGCTCCAACGGTACGCGGATGCGCTGCGCGCGCGAACCGGCGAGTTCGTCGAAGTGGGGATGTGCATCGGGTTCTGCGTCCTGATCAAGCGCGAAGTCCTGCAGCGGCTCGGGGGGTTGTCAGAGGAAGTCGAGCGCATCTTCTTCGAGGATGAAGATTTCTCGGTGCGGGCCCAGCGGGCCGGATTCCGGTCGGTCGTCGCCTCCGCGGCCTACGTGTATCACGCCGAGCACCGCACGGTGCGCAAGATGCCTGAGCGGGAGGCGCTCTTTGCGCGCAATCAGCGCTGGTGCCATGAGCGGTGGGGGCGCTGGGTGCGCATGGCCTGGCCGCATTTCGAGCCTCTGGTGCCCGGCTCGGCCGAGCTGCGCGCGTGGCTGCAGCGCTTGCAGGGATGGACCCGCCGGCGGATCCACGTCTACGTCTATTGCGCCATGCCGCCGGGCGTGAGTTCGGTGGAGTTATTCCGGTCGGTGGGACTGACCCCTCACGCCGATATCCATTGGAATCCGATTCCGGAGCCGCTGGCTCGCTGGGCCACGGCGGCCCACATCCTCAAGCGACGCAAGAAGCCCTTCGACATCGTGGCGGCGCCCGACGACCGGTTTGCGGCGTGGATGAAGCGGTTGAAGCCTCTGCACAGGGCCGAGGTGATTCCTCAAGATGATGACGAGCGGCTCGCGGCCGTGTGGCAGGCCAAAGCGCGCGTGCCGTCGAGCGTGCAGGGAGCCTCCGCGCAGGGGCCGGTCGCCGCGATCCGCTGATGGTCCGCCACCCCCTGTCCGTCGTCATCCTGACCAAGAACGAAGCCGGGCGGATCCGCGCGTGCATTGACAGTGTGCGATGGGCGCAGGAAGTGCTGGTCATCGATGACGAGAGCTCCGATGACACCGTGCGCCTGGCGGAGGCGCTCGGAGCGCGGGTGCTGACCCGCAAGATGGATATTGAGGGCCGTCACCGCAATTGGGCCTACGCCCAGGCGGCGCACGAATGGATCCTCAGCCTCGACGCCGATGAGCGGGTGACGCCGGAGCTTGCCCAGGAGCTCCAGGCGCTGCTGGCCGGGGAGCCGCCCTGTCAGGTCTATGCGATTCCACGGCGCAACTACATCGGGGCGCACTGGATCCGGCACGGCGGCTGGTACCCCAGCGCGCAGATCAAGTGCTTCCAGCGCTCGGTGTTTCGTTGGGAAGAGACCACGGTGCATCCGCGCGCCCTGTCGAACTGTCCGTCGGGGACGCTGCAACATGACCTGCTGCATTATTCCTATCGGGACCTGGCGGATTTCGTGGACAAGCTGAATCGGCAGACGACGCTGGAGGCGGAGAAATGGCTGCGCGACGGCCGGCGCATGAGCTGGCGCAGAGCCGCGTGGCGGACCATTGATCGGGGCTTCCGCAGCTATGTCGGCAAGGAGGGCTGGCGCGACGGCTTCTGGGGCCTGGTGGTCGCGTGGTTCGCAGGTGCCTACCAGCTGCTGGCCTGGGCTAAGTACGCCGAAGCCCAGCGGGCGGCCCGCATCGAGGACATCGTCGCGCCATTTCGCGAGCTCACCGTCGATGCCGAGCGGTTCGACCGCCCGCTGCTCATGTCGCACCTGTGCGCCTACCGGCTGGCCGGCCGCTTCGCGCGCCAGGGGCGTATGCTCGAGCTGGGCTGCGGCACCGGCTACGGCGCCTACTATCTGGGCCATCTCGCGCACGAAGTCGTGGCGGTGGATCTGGATCGCGACAACATTGCCAGGGCCGAGCGGGTGTTTCAGCGGCCCAACGTGCGCTATGTCCCGATGGATGCCACGCAGCTGGCGCTGGCCGACGGCAGCTTCGATTGCGCGGGCACGTTCCAAGTCATCGAACATATTCCTGAGCCGCGCCTGCGGCAGTTCTTGACGGAGATCCAGCGGGTCCTGGTGCCGGGCGGGGTGCTCGTCGTCTCCACGCTCAATCTCGCGCATAACTGCAAGGATCCTACGACCTACCAGAAGCCGTCGTTCCATGAAAAGGAGTTCACGGCCGGCGAACTCAAGCGCCTCTTGGAAAGCGTGTTTCCGGAGGTCAGGCTCTATGGGCTGTATCCGGGGTGGCGCTATCGGGTGTTCCAACGCCTGAAGAAATGGGGCCTGGACCGCTGGTCGCTCGGCTGGAATCCGGTGCGGCGCTTCTTCGAAGACGGGCTGATGACGGATGCCTTCGTGCTGCGCTCCCGCTGCACGCCGCGCGCGATCGATCTCATCGGCGTTTGCCGCACCGCGACGAACGGCCACGGGGTCGCGCGGGCATGAGCAGCCTTCCCGTGCCGGCGGTGGAGGTACCCCAGGAGGGCCGGACCCCGACGGCGCGGCCCGGGGCGGCGGAACGCCTGCCCCTTTCGGTCGTCATCCTGGCGCGCAACGAGGAGCGGCGGATCGGCCGCTGCCTGGCCAGCGTGCAATGGGCTGCTGAGCTGATCGTGGTGGATGGCATGAGCCAGGATCGCACCAAGGAGATCTGCGAGCGGTTCGGCGCGCAGGTGATCTCGCACGCCTTCGAAGGGAGTTTTGCCCAGGAGCGGAATCTCGGCATGGAGCGCGCCCGGCACGAGTGGGTCCTGCAGCTTGACGCCGACGACGTCGTGACGCCGGCCTTTCGGGACGCGGTGTCGCGGCTCCTCGCGGCGCCCCAACCGCACGATGCCTTCAAGTTCCGGCGGAAGAGCTACCTGCTGGGACGCTTCATGCGCTACGGCGGGTGGCACCATTACCTCCCGAATCTCGTCCGGCGGGAGCGGGTGCGTTACGAAGGCTTGGTGCATGAGCGACCGGTCCTGCAGGGGACGATCGGCCAACTCGATGCGGATGTGGAACACCATCCCTGCGAGAGCTTGGCGGGATTCCTGGACCGGCATAACCGCTACACGAGCCTGGGCGCGATGGAGCTCGTGGCCCGGACGGGACCGCTGAGCGAGCGCGAGCTGCGCGCCCGGCTTCTTGGCAAGCCGCGCAAGACCTTCTGGAAGACCTACATCAAGAAGCAGGGATTCCGGGAAGGGCTGCACGGGCTGGTGTTCTCGCTCTTTTTCGCCGGCGTCGAGCTCATCAAGTGGGCGAAGGTCTGGGAGCACTCCCTGGCGGGCGCCCAAGCGCCCCAGCGCGCGGCGGCGCCGTCGGCGCGCCCGGCCCGCCCCCAGGGTCGGGAGACGCTCTCCGTCGTCCTCATGACCAAGAACGAGGAGGCGCGCCTGGCAGCTTGCCTGGACCACGTGGGCGGCTGGGCCGATGAGATCGTCATCATCGATGATCTGAGCACCGACCGCACTGTGGAGATTGCGCGAGGGTACACCGACCAGGTGTTCTCCTTCGCCTCGGAGGATAACCACGACCGGCAATGGAACCGGGGCATCGAACGCGCTACGGGCGAATGGATCCTTCACATCGACGCCGACGAGGTGGTGACCCCCCCGTTGCGGGACGCGATCGACCGGCGCCTGGCGGATGCGGCCGGCTACGACGCATTTGAGATGATGCGCAAGAACGTTTTTTTGGGGCGCGCGATGCGCCAGGGAGGGTGGTACCACCGGCACCTCGTGCTGTTCCGCCGGCAGCGGGCGCGGTGCGTGGGCCGCGGGATTCACGTGCGGCTGCACGTGGACGGACGCATCGGGTTCCTGGACGCCGAGATCGAGCATCACCCCTTCAGCTCCATCACGCAATTCATCGGGCGGCAGAATCACTACACGACCGTGGAGGTGCAGGGGCTTCGCGCGGAGCGCGGCGTCCTGCCGATCCGAGCCATCGTCTATCAGCTGAGCGTGCGGCCAGCGAAACTGTTTTGGAAGAGCTATCGGAAGAACCAGGGCCGCCGGGAGGGCCTGCACGGATTGGTGTTCGGCTTGCTCTACGCGTTTGTCCATATCATGCTGTGGGCGAAATACTGGGAGCTGACCGGCGCGACGCCAGCCGGCCATGCGCATGCGTCCCCGACGCCGAACGCCTCCTGAGGGCGAACGACGCGCCATGCGCCCGCTCTCCAGCCCTCGCGAGTCCTTCGTGGATGCGCGAGGAGAGATCCTGAACCTCCTCGATGTGCCGTTTGCCAGCGCCGCGGTCATCACGTCCGTCAAGGGCGCGGTGCGGGCCAACCACTACCACAAGACGGATTACCACTACTGCTGGTTGCAGCGCGGCGGACTCATCTATGCGCACCGGCCGGTGGGGCAGCGCCGCGCCCCCCGGCAGTGGGTCATCAAGCCGGGCCAACTGTTCTACACGCCGCCAATGTATGAGCATGTGATGATCTTCACGGAAGACTCGGTGCTGTTCGCCTTTGCGCGCAACAACCGCGAAACAGCGAACTATGAATCCGACACGGTCCGCGTACCTCCATTGATCGCAAAACAGACACATTCTGTGTAATGTTTCATGTGTAATGTGTAATGCAAGAGCAGCCCGAGAAGTCCTCTGAAGAACTGCACCGTAGTTTTTCCATTACACATGACACATCGAACATTACACAAAATAGACGAACGACTTATGGTGACATCGAATATGGCGGTTGAAGGGAGTCCGCGAACGGTGCTGCGACGCCGTACAGACTGTCGGTTATGTGGGTCGCGAGATTTCGTGCGGGTGCTCTCGCTTGGCGAGACGGCGCTTGCTAATGAATTTGTTGAAGCCGCTCAGCGAGGCCAGCCGCAGGACCGTTTTCCTCTGACGGTGCATCTGTGCCGCGGCTGCGGCCACGCGCAGCTGCTCGATATCGTCGACCCGGTCCGGCTCTTCCGCGACTACGTGTACGTCTCCTCCACGTCGCCCGTCTTCGTGGAGCACTTCCGCCGCTACGCGGCGGCGATGCAAGACCGGCTGCGCTTGGCGCCCGGGGCTCAGGTGGTCGACATCGGCAGCAACGACGGCGTCCTCCTTCGCCAGTTTAAGCAGCTTGGACTGGAAGTCCTGGGCATCGACCCCGCGCGGGCCATTGCGCAGGAGGCCACGCGGCAGGGTATTCAGACGCTGCCGGAATTCTTCAGCCCCGAGCTGGCGCAACGCCTTCGCGCCCAGGGGTGGCGGCCCTCGCTGATCTGCGCGAACAACGTGTTCGCCCACGCCGATGATTTGCACGGCATCACCGAGGGCGTCGCACACTTGCTGGCGCCAGATGGCGTGTTTGTCTTCGAGGTGTCCTACCTGCTGGACGTCGTGGACAAGGGACTTTTCGATACGATCTATCACGAGCATGTGAGTTACCACAGCGTGAAGCCCTTGGTGGCGTTCTTCGCCCGGCATGGCTTGGAGCTAATCGACGCCAGCCGCGTGGACTCGCACGGCGGCTCGCTGCGGGGCATGGCGCAGCGGGTCGGAGGGCCACGGCGGCGGGAGGCTCGGGTGCAGGAGCTCACCGAGTTGGAAGCCTCACGCGGCCTCCAGGGACCCGAAGCGTTCGGGCGATTCGCCGCGCGCCTGGACGCCTTGAAGCGAGAGCTCGGGGACCTCGTGCGCGGGCTGAAGGCGCAGGGCAAGCGGCTGGCAGGGTTCGGCGCGCCGGCCAAAGCCACCACGTTGATGAGTTTCTTCGAGCTTGGACCGGAGTTGATCGACTACCTCATGGATGACAGCCCGCTCAAACAGGGCCTCTTCACGCCGGGCTCGCATATTCCCGTAGTGGCCTCCAGCGCCCTCGACGATCCGGCGCGCCGGCCGGACTATGCGTTGATCCTTGCGTGGAATTTTGCGGACTCGATCATCCAGCGCCACCGGCGATTCGTGGAGGCAGGTGGGCATTTCATCGTGCCGCTGCCCCAGCTGGAGGTGCGATGATCTCGCCACTGTACCTGGACAGCGACATCCGCGAGATCGCGACCCGGCTCGCATCAGAGACCCGGCCGCTGGCTGGAGCCACGGTCCTGCTCACCGGCGGCCATGGGTTTCTCGGCCGCTACCTCGTGGCGCTCTGCGGGTACCTGAATGCGCACGTGCTGCGCGCGCCCTGCCGGCTGATTGTCATCGATAACCACATCACCAGCGGGAAGGTCCGGGCCGGACGCCCGCGGGGGGCCTGGTATCGGTTCATCAAGCATGACGTCATCCGCCCGCTCACGGTGGGCGAGCCGGTGGACTTTATCATCCATGCAGCCGGCATCGCCAGCCCGCAGTACTACCGCAAGTATCCCCTAGAGACCCTCGAAGTCTCCACGGCCGGCACCAAGAATATGCTGTTGCTGGGCCGGGGACACCGCCTCAAGGGGTTTCTCTTTTTCAGCTCGAGCGAAATCTACGGGGATCCGGACCCCCGCTGCGTGCCCACACCGGAGAGCTACCGGGGCAACGTCTCCTGCCTGGGGCCCCGTGCCTGCTACGACGAATCGAAGCGCGTCGGTGAAACGCTGTGCCGGATCTTCTATGAGCTGCACCGGGTGCCTGCGCGGATTGTGCGGCCGTTTAACGTCTATGGGCCGGGCATGCAGCCGACGGACTATCGGGTGCTGCCGAACTTCGCGGGGCGGATCATCGCCGGGGACCCGTTGCACATCTATGGCAGCGGCAAGCAAACGCGCACGTTCTGTTACATCACCGATGCCATCGTGGGCTTCATGAAGGTGCTGCTGCGTGGGCGATCCGGTGAGGCGTACAACATCGGCAACCCCGTGCCGGAAATCTCGATGCTGGATCTGGCCAGGATGCTGGAGCAGGTGCTGGATCGCCGCCTGGACATCCGCCTCGTGAAACACCCGGCGGCGTATCCGGCGGACGAGCCGCAGCGCCGCTGTCCCGACATCGCCAAGGCCGCGACGGGACTCGACTTCCAGCCCATCGTCCGGCTCGAGGATGGATTGCAGCGGTTCATGGACTGGGCCCAGCACACCTACGCGGCGCCCAAGCGGAAGCGTTCGATCATCTCGCGGGCGGGTTGAGGTGAGGATGGTGCGCATCGGGCTGATCGGGATGGGGCGCTGGGGGCGGGTGCACGCGAACACCGCGCTCGCCCTGCCCGCGCGCTGCCGCCTGACGCACCTGGCGACGAGCCGACCGGAGCACGCGGCGCTCATCCCGTACCCGGTGACCGTGCTGTCCGATTGGCGCGCCGTTGTGCGCGCGGACTGCGAGGCGGTGATCATCGCCTCGCCGCCGGACAGCCATGCGGAGATCCTGGAGGAGTGCCTCAAGCGTGGCAAGGCCTGCCTCGTCGAGAAGCCGCTGTGTCTTGATGCCCAGACCGCGGAGCGTCTGCACCAGCGTGTCGAGGCCTTGGACGTCCCCGTGCTCGTCAATCATACGCAGCTCTTTGCACCCGCCTATCAGCAGCTCAAGCAGACGGTCATCGAGCGCGGGGAACCCGTCCGGGTCCTGCTCTCAGAGGGCATGGGCTTCGGTCCGTTTCGGACTCACACGAGCGCCCTATGGGACTGGGGTCCGCATGATGTGAGCCTTTGCCTTGATCTGGTTGGGGAATTCCCGCGCGCGGTGGATGCCCTGGGGGGTCCGCGCGGACCCGATGACCACCCGGAACTCATCAGTCTGCGCCTCGACTTCCCAGGGGGCGCGTGCGCGTGGATCCAGGTTGGGCGCCTAGCCGCGCGGAAGCGACGCAGCCTCACCGTGGTCACCGACAGCGGGTGCTATGCCTGGGACGAGCTGGCGGCCGATCGCCTGACCGCGTCCTCCGTGGCGTTCCAACGCCGATACCGCGACCGCGTCTCGGAACCGCTCACGTCGACCACGATCCCGACGCACGATGAGCCGCCGACCATGGTGCGCATGCTGGAGTATTTCCTGAATGGGCTGGCGGGAGGCGATCGCCGGCTGTTCGGCACCGGGCTGGCCGTGGACGTCACGCGCGTCCTGGCCAACTGCGAAGAGCTCATCGCGAGGAGGGCAAGAGGCCCCCGTGCCGCGCCTGAAGCGTTGGGGCAACTTCCTCATTCATGAGCGCAGCGGTGCGCCCGGCGCCTGAGGGCGGTATAATCACTACGGCATGGTGAGCAACGAAGGGGGACGTAAGGTGCAATGACACGTTGGGGCTATCACCTTCCGATTTTGACCTATCACCGCATCGGCGCCTTGACGGGCGACCACGTGCCGACCGTCTCCGCCCAGGCCTTCGAGTGGCAACTCGCGTTTCTGGCTCGGCACCGGTACCAGGTGCTCAGCCTTGACGCGCTCGTGGGCCTCATGGACCGCGGCGAGCCGATGCCGCGGCGGAGCACCCTGATCACCTTTGACGACGGCTACGAGGGGGTGTACTCGATTGCGTGGCCTCTGCTGAGGCGCTTCCGGCTCGCCTCGGCGCTGTTCGTGACGCCCAACGAAGTCGGCCTGCCGGGTTTCATGTCCTGGAAGCAGGTGAACGAGATGGTGCGCGACGGCGTCACCATCGGCAGCCACACGATGAATCACCGCTACCTGCCGTTCGTCAGCGAAGACCGTCTGCCGGAGGAAATTAGCGAATCCAAACGCGCCATTGAGCAGCAGATCGGCGTCCCCGTGCACTACTTCAGCTATCCAGTCGGGGGCTACACGCCCCTGGTCCAAGTCACCGTCAAGCACGCGGGCTATCGCGCGGCGTGCACGACGAATCGCGCCTGGTCCCGCAACGGCATGGATCCCTTCGCCCTGCGCCGCATCAAGGTCACGGAGCGCGACCGCACCCCGCTCTTCTTGTGGGCGAAGCTTTCCGGCTATTACGATTTCTTCAGGCGGCTCGAGCGTCCTGCGTGACGCGCCACGCATCGTCGTGTGCTACACGACGGCAGGCGCTGGGCACCGCCGCGCGGCGGAGGCCGTCGCCCAGGCGGCCCGAGCGCGCTGGCCCGGGAGAGACGTCGCCTGCGTCGATATCCTCGAGCACACCCCGAGGTGGTTTCGATGGTTCTATGCCGCCTCCTACCTCTTCCTGGTCCGCTACGCTTCCTGGCTCTGGCACCTCGGCTACATGGGCTTCGATCAGCCGTGGCTGCGGTACTGCATCGACGAGCCGCGCCGGATGTGGAACCGCTTCGTGGCCCGCCGCTTCCTCCGGTGGCTGCGGGACCGCCCGCCGGCGGCGGTGTTGGCGGCGCACTTCATGCCCGCGGATGTGTGCGGGTGGGCCAAGCGGGCCGGATGGCTGCGCGCGCCGCTGATTGTGATCGTCACCGATCTCCATCCGCACCGCTTCTGGTTGACGCCTGAAGCCGAGGCCATCGTGGTCGCCACGGAAGACGGACGGAGGTTGTGCCGCGAGCGGGGGGTGCCCCCGGAGCGGCTGCACGTCGTGGGCATTCCGGTGACTCCGCCCGGCTCGGAGGGCGCGTCGCCTCAAGCTTCCCCTGAGCTATTCGGATTGCGCGCCGGCCGCCGGACCATCCTGGTCACCAGCGGCGGGACCACGGTCGGCCCGTTCGCGCCTGTCGTGCAGGAGCTGCTCACCCTGGAGCAGGACCTGCCTGGCCGGCTCCAGCTCCTGGTGGTGTGCGGGAGCAACGAGGCCGCGGTCAAACGGTTGCGCCGGGTCGCGGCCCGGGCCGCGATGCCCGCGACGGTGGTGGGGTTCATCGACACGATGCCGCAGGCGATCGCGGCGGCGGATCTCGTCGTCGCGAAGGCCGGCGGCCTCACGACGGCCGAAGCGCTGGGCCAGGGCCGGCCGCTGGTCATCTACCACATGATCCCCGGCCAGGAAGAATTCAATGCCGCGCACGCCGCAGACCGTGGCGCCGCCGTCATCGCGACGCGTCCGCGGGCCGTCGGCCAGGCGGTGCGGGAGCTGTTTCAGGATCCGGCGCGGCTCGAGCGGATGCGAAGGGCTGCGGAGTCGCTGGGCCGGCCCGATGCGGCCGCGCGTATCGTGTCGGACATTCTGGAGCCGCTGCTCACGCGATGAGCGACGAAGGCCGGCGGATGGCGCGCGCGCTGCGCTTGCATGTCGAGGGACTCCAGGGGCTCGGGGTCACCGCGGTGCCGCGTCAGCCGGGTGACTCCGGCGCGACGGATTCCAAGCCCGAGCGCCTGGGGCGACTGGCGCGGGCCGTTGAGGCCTGCCGGCGCTGTCCGCTGTACCGCACGCGGACGCACGCGGTCCTGAGCGACGGGACGCCCGACGCGAAGCTCGTGTTCGTTGGCGAAGCGCCCGGGCGAGACGAAGATCTTCGCGGCGTGCCGTTCGTCGGAGCGGCAGGCCAGCTGCTGACGAAGATGATCGAAGCCATGGGCCTGCGCCGCGAGCAGGTCTACATCTGCAATGTCCTGAAAGACCGGCCTCCGGGCAACCGAACGCCCTTGCCGGAAGAAGTCGAGGCGTGCCGGCCCTTCCTGGATGAGCAGCTGGCGATCGTACAGCCCAACATCATCTGCGTGCTCGGGGCGGTCGCGGCCCGCACGCTCCTGGGTCCGCACGTCTCCATCACGAAGATCCGCGGCCAGGTGTGCGACTACCAAGGGATTCCGCTGGTGCCGACGTTCCATCCCGCGTATCTGCTGCGCAACCCTTCCGTCAAGCGCCTGGCCTGGGCCGACTTGAAGCGAGTCAAGCAGCTCTTGGAATCGGCATGAGACCGCGCCCGCTTCCGATCGCAGAAGTGGTCTTCAATCTCCCGTTGGAACGGGCGTTTCATTACACCGTGCCCCCGGCATTGCGCGAGCGGCTGGCGCCGGGGCAGCGGGTTGCGGCTCCGTTTGGGCATCGCGAGTTGATCGGGGTCGTCACCAAGCGGCTCGGCAAGAGCGCCGTCCGCGAGCTCAAGCCGATCCGCCGCGTGATCGACCCGGTGCCGCTTATCGCACAGGAGCGGTGGGCGCTCGCCGAGTGGATGGCGCGCTACTACTATTGCAGCTTGGGGGAAGCGCTGGCCGCGATGGTGCCAAGCGCCTTGCGGCTGCGGCAGACTCCAGAGACGGTTTCGCCGGCCCGGCCGGAAGTCGTGAAACCTGGGTTTGAGTTGACTGAGCCCCAACGCCGTGCCTGGCGCGTGATCCAGGGCGCCGTGTCGCGCCACGAAGCCACGACCTTACTGTTGCACGGGGTGACCGGCTCCGGGAAAACCGAGCTGTACTTGCTGGCCATTGAGGCCTCGCTGGCGCAGGGGCGCGGGGCGCTCTGCCTGGTGCCGGAAATCGCGATCACCCCGCAGACGATCGATCGCTTCCGCGAGCGCTTTGGCTCGCGCGTGGCCGTGTGGCATAGCCGGCTGACCGGCCGGCAGCGCGCCGAAGCCTGGCGAAGCCTCCTGAGCGGCGCATGCGACATCGGCATCGGCACGCGCTCGGCCGTGTTTCTGCCTGTCGCGCGACTGGGCCTGGTGATCCTGGATGAGGAGCACGACCCGAGCTACAAGCAGCAGGATGCGCCGCGCTACCACGCGCGCGAGGTCGCGAAGGCCCGGGCCAAGCGGGCGGGCGCCCTCGTCATGCTTGGCAGCGCGACGCCATCGATTGAGAGTTATCAGGACGCCCGCGGGGGCGGCTCCACGCTGCTGGAGCTGCCTGAGCGCGTCAAAGGCCGGCCGCTGCCGCGGGTGGACATCATCGACATGCGCCAGGAGATGACTCGTGGCCGACGGGCCGGAACGTTCTCGACGCGGCTTGAGCTCGCACTTCAAGAGACGGTGGAGCGGGGCCAGCAGGCGATGCTGCTCTTGAATCGGCGCGGCTTTGCGCGGGTGGCGCAGTGTCCGGCCTGCGGGACCGTCAGTCGCTGCGCGCGCTGCTCGGTGCCGCTGGTCTACCATGCGGACCGGCGAGAGCTGGTCTGCCACTACTGCAGCTTCCATCAAACCCCCCAGGAGCTCTGCAGCGCCTGCCGCAGGGGCTATCTTCGGTTTCGAGGCCTGGGCACAGAGCGCGTGGAGTCGGAGTTGCACCGGCTCTTTCCCGCGGCCTCGATCAACCGGATGGACGCCGATACGACCCGCACGCGCCAGAGCCACCGCCGGCTCTATGACGCCGTGCGCAACCGGCAAATCGGGTTGCTGGTCGGCACACAGATGATCGCCAAAGGGTTCGACTTCCCCGACGTGACGCTGGTCGGCGTGGTGTCGGCCGATACCGCGCTCAACCTCCCCGACTTCCGCGCGGGCGAACGGACGTTCAGCCTGCTCGCGCAGATGGCAGGGCGCGCGGGGCGAGGCGAGCAGGCCGGACGCGTCGTGATCCAAACGTACTGCCCCACCCATTACGCGATCCAGGCGGCCGGCCGGCATGACTACGAGGCGTTCTTCGCGCAAGAGATTCAGATGCGCAAGCGGCTGGGGCTGCCGCCGTGGAACCATCTAATCGAGCTAACCGTCAGGGCGGGATCGTGCGAGCGGGCGCAGGAGGCGGCCGAGGCCCTCAGCCGAAGGCTGCACGCCCGACTCCGTCGGCAGCGCGGGTCCCGCCCCATGGGGCGGGGCGGGCCAGGGAAGATCAGCGTGCTCGGCCCGGCGCCGCATCGGGTGCACCGCCTGCGGCGGACGTACCGGGAGTGTCTCGTGCTGAAGGGGCCGGACGTCGATGCGATGACGTCGCTCTTGCGCAGGACGCTGGAGCCGGGGCGGCGATTTCGCGGGGTGCCTGTGACGGTGGACGTGGACCCGGTCTAGTTCGGTGTTCGGTGTTCGTAGTAAGGACTGGAACGGGGAGTGGCGCAATGAATTCAAGCGTTCAAGCCATCGGGCTTCGCGCCGTCCTGACCAAGGTTTTTACTCCGAACAACGAACAATGAACAACGAACAAAAGGAGGATCGCCAACAGCTCCTAGCCAGTGGAGAAACCTTTTTTAATGGTGCCCAGGGCGTCCAGGTTCCGCAGGCTCTGCCGGGCCTCCACATCAGCCGGGTGGAGCTGCAGGATGCGCTCGAAGCATTGGCGGGCGTGCGCATCGTTGCCGCGCTTCATCGACAGGCGCGCCAGGCGGCGCAAGGCGCCGAGATGGTTGGGTTGAAGCGTCAAGAGCTCCTCGTAGGTTTGAACGGCGGCATCAGCCATGCCGCCGAGCGTCAGCGTCGCCGCCAAGCGCATGAGCAGCGAGGGGGCGCGGGGGGTGAGGCGGAGCAGCCATTCATAGAGGTTCGTCGCCTGCCGGACATCGCCGCGCAGTTGGGCCAGGATCGCCCACGCGCGTACCGGCAGGGTCAGCGCGGTCAGCGCGAGCTGCGAGGCGACCGACGGCGGATGCTGACTGACGTGCTTTTGCACGGCCAGCCGCAGGTAGCGGCGCGCCTCGGTCGCATCCGGGACCTGCTGCAGCACGAAGGTCAGCAGGTCGATCGCGTACTCGTAGCTGCCCTGCGTGTAGGCCTGAATCGCCTTCTGGAAATACGGTTGAAGGTTGGTGGGGACTGCCGTCTCAGCCATCAGCTTAGCATTGTAGCACAGCGATGAGCGTCCGGACGATGCGCATGGTTCCGGATGCCATCCTGCGGCATCCGGCGCAGCGGGTCCGGATCTTCTCGGAGCCGCTGCGGCAGCTTGCGCAGGACCTCATCGACACGATGTACGCGTACGACGGCATCGGACTCGCCGCGCCCCAAATCGGGGAGTCTCTCGCCGTCTTCGTGGCCAATCCGTCCAAAACGCGTGGCCAAGAACTGGTGATCGCCAATCCGGTCCTGACAGCTCCGCGGGGGCGCCTGGTCGAGACGGAAGGCTGCTTGAGCATCCCGCAGCTCTGGGCTCGCGTGCGGCGCGCGCAACGGCTGCGCCTGAGCGGCCAGGGGCTGATGGGCGAGTCCATTGACGTGGACGTCCAAGGGTTGCTGGCGATTACCTGCCAACACGAAGTGGACCATCTGCAGGGAACGCTCTTCATCGACCGGCTCTTGTGGTTTGAGCGCCGGCGCCTCCGTCGGCAGCTCGCCGAGCCGCGCGCATGCGGGTGATCTTCTTCGGCACGGCCGCCTACGCCGTGCCAAGCCTTGAGCGCCTGGCGGCGGCCGGGCATACCCTGGCGTTGTGCGTGACGCAGCCGGACCGCCGGCAGGGGCGAGGGCTCACACCGCAGCCGTCTCCAGTAAAGCAGGCGGCTGCCCGCCTCGGCGTGAACATGGCGCAGCCCGAGCGGCTGGACGGCCGCGCGCTCGCGGGCGTCGAGGCGGATGTGGGCGTCGTGGCGGCCTATGGCCAGCTCATCCGGCGAGAGGTCTTGGAGCTGCCGGCGCGCGGCGTCATCGGCGTGCACCCGTCGCTCTTGCCGAAGTATCGCGGCGCGGCCCCCGTGGCTTGGGCGCTGCTCAACGGCGAGACGCAGACCGGGACAACGATCTTTCAACTAGATGAGCGTCTGGATGCGGGACCCATCCTCTCGCAGCGTGCGCTGGCGATTGAGCCCTCGCACACGACCGCCACGCTGACAGAGCGCCTGGCAGGGATGGGAGCCGAGGAGCTGGTCAAGACACTGGAGGCTCTTGAGGCGGGACGGATCACACCGCGCCCCCAAGAGGAGTCGAACGCGACCTACGCGCCCAAGCTGACCAAAGCCCAGGGCGTGATCGATTGGGCACAGACCGCCTCAGCGATCGAACGCCTGGTCCGGGCGACCCTGCCGTGGCCAGGGGCGTCGACGACCTGGGCCGGCCAATCCTTGAAGGTGTGCGCGGCGGACGTCGAGCCGGGGCCGCGCGCCGAGGAACCGGGCACCGTGGTGGCCGTGTCTTCTTCAGCGCTCACCGTGGCGACCGGTGACGGCCGACTCCTCATCCGGGAGCTGCAACCTGCGGCCGGCCGTCGCCTGCGCGTCGGCGAGTTCCTCGCCGGCCACCGCGTGCGTTCCGGCGACCGCCTCGGCGCTCGTGCATGGTGAACGAGGTGAATGATGTGCACGATGTCTAGAGGCCCAGAGAAGAGGGGCAGCCATTGACGACTCCCGCACAACGAACACTGCACGGCGAATTCATCGCCCCGCAGAAGGCGCCGCTGGCATACAATAGCCTGATTATCGACAGGAGCGAGTGCCGTGTGGCCCGGTGAGATTACCAGTACCTTCCGCACGATCGGCATCGTCGATGTCCTGGACATCGGCGTGGTGGCCTACCTTGTCTACGTCCTGCTCCGGTGGCTGAAGCGGGCCAAGGCCGCGTTCGTGGCGCGCGGGATCATCCTGTTCGCGCTGCTGTATGTCATCGCGCGGCAAACCGGGATGTACCTCACCACCTGGATGTTCCAGGGCTTCTTCGCCATCTTCCTGATCGCCCTGGTCGTCATTTTCCAGGAGGAGTTGCGCAGCTTCTTCGAACGCCTGGCGGTGTGGAGCCTCCGGCGGCGCGCGGCTCATCCGCTGCAGCCGGAGCAGGTCGAGCATCTCGTGCGCGTCGTCGGCGAGCTGGCGCGCCAGCACATCGGCGCGTTGATCGTCCTCAAGGGCCGCGACCCGCTCGAGCGCCACGTGCAAGCCGGGCAGGAGCTCGATGGCAAGCTCTCGCCGGCCCTCCTGGCCAGCCTCTTTGACCCGCATTCCGAGGGCCACGATGGCGCGCTGATTCTTGACGGCGACCGCGTGACCCACTTCGGCGCCTACCTGCCGCTCTCGAAGGAATTCTACCGGCTCGCCGGCATGGGCACGCGGCACACGGCCGCCCTGGGCCTGAGCGAGCGCGCCGATGCGCTCTGCATCGCCGTGTCCGAAGAACGCGGCACGATTTCGCTCGCGCAGGACGGCGACCTGACCACGGTCGGCAACCTCCTGACGCTCGAGGAGCGCATCGCCTCGTTCCTGCGTGAGCGGGCCCAGGCGCCCCGCCGCGGACGTCTGGGCCAGATGTTTCGGCAGAATCTGAAGGAGAAATTGCTCGCGGCCGTCGTGGCACCGGCGCTCTGGCTCGTGTTTGTCCAGGGCTACACGCCTTCTAGCCAGGTGTTTGAGGTGCGGGTCGAGTCGCCCGCAGTTCCCGACTCGCTTCAGATCGAGGCGATCCGGCCGGCCGTGGTCACGGTCGCGCTGAGCGGCTTGCGCCGCGACTTGCATATGCTCAAACCGCTCAACCTCCGCGTTGTTCCCGAACTCACCAAGCCCCAGCCAGGGCTGCACCGCTTCGTGGTCACGGAGGAACACCTCCGAGTTCCGGAGGGCGTCCGGGTGCTCCGGATCGAGCCGCCGGTCATCGAAATCCAGGTCGGAGCCCGCGAACCGCGCAAACCTTTCCTGGAGCAGCTCGGCCTGACCGGATCGAAAAAGCCGGAATCCCACGACGCCAGCGTCGGCCCGCCATGAGGCGCCAGGATCCCCACGGCCTGGTACGGTTCCTGCGCCGCGCGGGGCGCCGGATGCCAGCGCCGCTGCTCATTCTGACCCACGATCATCCCGATCCGGACGCGATGGCCAGCGCGTGGGCCTTGGCGTACCTTGCGCAGCGGCTGGCGGGCCTGCGGGCGCGCCTGGCCTATGGGGGCATCATCGGGCGCATGGAGAATCAGATGCTGGTGCGCCTGCTGCGCATCCCGATCCGTCCGCTCACGCGCGCGACGCTGGAGCGCGCTGCCTCGGTCGCGCTGATCGACACGCAGCCGCCCTTCCAGAATAATCCCTTCTCAGCCGCCGCGCGCGCGACCCTGATCATCGACCATCATCCGCCCCATGCGCAGACCCAGGCGGACTTCGCGCTGATCGACCGCGGGGTCGGGGCGACCGCGACGCTGCTGGTGGAAGCCTGCGAGGCCGCGCGCCTGGCGCCGCCGGCCCCATTGTCCACGGCGCTGGCGTACGGCATCAGTTCGGAGACCCAGCAGCTTGGCCGCGAAGCCGGCCCCCGCGATCTGGCCGCGTACCGGCGCTGCTTCGCGCGGGCGCGCGTGCGGCTGCTGGCGAAGATCCAGAACCCGCCGCGACCGACTTCCTTCTTCTATACCTTGGGAACAGCCATCCACCAGGCGTTCGTCCTTGACGCGGTCATCGGCGTCCATCTGGGGCGGGTGCCGAGCCAAGACGTCGTGGCCCACATGGCCGACTTCCTGCTCACGCACGAAGCCGCCCGCTGGTCGATCGTCACGGGGCGGTACAAGGATCAACTCATGGTGTCGTTGCGCACCCGCAATCCGCGCGCCGAAGCAGGACGGCTCTTGTGGCGGTTGCTTGGCTGCGGCGCGGCCGCAGGAGGGCATCGCATGATCGCAGGTGGCGCGATCTCGCTCCCTCCACGGGCCACGGAGCGCGAGTGGCGCCAGACGGAGCAAGAGCTGACGGCGGCGTTTCTGCGCAGCCAGGGCCGCAGGCCGCCATTTCGCTTTCGCTATCCCTATGGCGGCATCTCGCGCCCTCGGATGTCGCGAGGATGAGGTGTCACCAGCGTCGGAGTGCCGCATGTCCAGCCGCTCGCCGCTAGCCGCCCTCGTGCGCAAGCACGTGGAGCGGGACCCCGCCGCCGTGGCGCGGGACCTGGAGACCATGGAGGAAGCGGATGCGGTCGCGGTGCTGAAAACGCTGCCGCCGACCAGCGCCGCCCACGTCATCCAGCACATCCAGAGCTCCTACGCGGCGGCCTTGATCAGCTCCGCCTCCCCCGAGCTGCTCGATGCGATCGTGCACCGCCTGCGGCCCGAGCAAGCGGTCAGCATTTTGAAGACGCTGGCCGAGGAGCCGCGCCGGCAGCTGTTGGAGCGGCTGTCCCCTGAGCTGCGTCCCAAGCTCCAGGAGCTCCTGACGTACCCGGAGGATAGCGCGGGCCGGATCATGACGACGGACTTCCTCGCGTTTCGCGCGGATGTGAAGGTGAAGGATGCCATCGGCCGCATCCGCTCGCTCGCCGGCCGCAACCCGCCGACGTACGCCTATGTGGTCGATGGCGAGCAACGGCTCCTGGGCGTCCTGAACATGCGCGACTTGCTCGTGGCCCCGAGTGACGCCACGGTGGATTCGATCATGCAGCGCGACGTCTTCGCGGTTGACGGGTTTCTCGCCCGCTCGGAGCTGGCCTACGAGCTGTCGCGGAGGCATTTCTTCGCGGCCCCCGTGCTGGATGCCGAGCGGCGGCTGCTGGGCGTGGTCCGCTCGGATCAGCTCCTCCGGGACGCGCAGCACGAGGCGACCGAAGACCTGCAGAAGATGGTGGGATTGGGCGGGGATGAGCGCCCTTTCTCACCGGTGGCGTTCTCGGTTCGGGCGCGTCTGCCATGGCTGCAAATCAACTTGGCGACGGCGTTTCTGGCTGCCAGCGTGGTGGGGCTCTTCGAAGACCTCATTGCCCAGATCACGGTGCTGGCCGTCTTTCTGCCGGTGGTCGCCGGGCAGGGCGGCAATGCCGGTGCGCAGTCGCTGGCGGTCGCGATCCGCGGTTTGGTGATGCGCGAGATCACTCCGCAGAACGCCAAACGGCTGGTGCTCAAGGAGGCCTGGCTCGGCGCGCTCAACGGCGTGATCACCGGCCTGGTGACGGCCGCCGTCGCATGGATCTGGAAAGGCAACGCCTACCTTGGGCTGGTGATCGGCCTAGCCATGGTCGTCAACCTCGTCGCCGCCGGCGCCTGCGGCGCCGCGATCCCGATCGTCATGAAAGCCGTGGGGCGCGATCCGGCCCGGTCCTCCAACATCATCCTCACCACCGTGACCGACTGCGTGGGGTTTTTCGCCTTCCTGGGCTTTGCCCTCATCTTCCGCCAGTACCTCCTCTAGAACCGGCTTCATCCATCCCCGCGGCCGCGCTGGGCCGAGCGGCGAGGCCCGCAAGGCGCGAGGAGCGTGGCGTACTCGAACGACGAGTACGCGAGCGACGAGCAACGCCGCGGGCCGACGCGGATCGGCCCAGCCCAGGGACAGCCAATAGGTTGCGGCGGCCGGGCCCGTGGCCGTCGTGGCTCCTCCTTGGCGTAGTGCAACGGACTACGCCGGCGTCGTCGCGCCTCGGCCACGGGCTCCGGGCGTACGCAACGCGGCTCGCGCGGATGGATGAAACCGGTTCTAGGTTTGACGGCGTTCGAGGGCGACCGTATAATGATTTTTCTGCCATGTTTTCCCAATCAGCGAGCGAAGGAGAAGCGTCCATGAATGTGCGTATCGGGATCAACGGCTTTGGACGAATCGGCCGCAACGTCTTCCGCGCCGGGTTCCCTCGGGCGGGGCTGGAGTTTGTGGCGGTGAACGACCTGCCGACTCCGACCGAAACGCTGGCCCATTTGCTGAAGTACGATTCGATTCTTGGGACCTTCCAGGCCGAGGTGTCGGCCGCTCAAGGCGCCGTCGTCGTCAACGGCAAGTCCCTGAAAGTCTTCACGGCCAAAAGCCCCGCGGAGATCCCGTGGAAGGACCTCGGCGTGGACCTGGTGGTCGAGTCGACCGGCGTGTTTACCGATGCCGAACAGGCCTCCGGCCATCTGAGCCAAGGGGCCAAGAAGGTCATCATCACCGCGCCGGCGAAGCAGGAGGACATCACGATTGTCCTGGGCGTCAACGAGGGGTCGTATGACCCGGCCAAGCACCATCTCATCTCCAACGCCTCCTGCACGACCAACTGCGTCGTCCCGATGGCCAAACTGATCCATGAACGCTTCACGATCGAGCGCGGCTTCATGACGACGATCCACTCCTACACGAATGACCAGCGGTTGCTGGATTTGGCGCACAAGGACCTGCGCCGGGCGCGCGCCGCCGCGCTCTCGATGATCCCAAGCAGCACCGGCGCCGCCAAGATGGTCGGCGTGGTGTTTCCGGAGCTCAAGGGGCGCATCGACGGCACGGCGATCCGCGTGCCGACGCCCAACGTGTCGATTGTCGATCTCTCCTGCAACGTGCAGCGCGAGACGACCGTGGAGGAGGTCAACCAGGTCTTCAAGCAGGCGGCGGCAGGCCCCATGAAGGGCCTGGTGGAGTACACCGACGCGCCGTTGGTCTCCAAGGATTTCAACGGGAACACGCATTCCTGCATCTTCGATGCGACGATGACCGCGGTCGTCGACAAGCGATTCATCAAGGCCTTCGGCTGGTACGACAACGAGTGGGGCTACTCCAACCGGGTCGTCGACCTCATCGAGTACGTGGCCAAGCGGGGCCTGGGCGGCGGGACCAAGCCGGCGGCGAGGGCGGTCGCCGCCTAACGAGCGGTGCCAGGCACCGCCTGACGAGATGAAGCAGACCATCCGGGACGTGGAGCTCAAGGGCAAGCGCGTGCTCATCCGAGTGGACTTCAACGTGCCGCTCGATGAAGCGACCGGCCGCATCACGGACGACACGCGCATCCGCGAAAGCCTGCCGACCATCCGCTACGGCCTGGAGCAGGGAGCCTCCGTGGTCCTCATGAGCCACCTGGGACGTCCCGACGGCCGGCGGGTGCCTTCGCTGTCACTGCGGCCCGTGGCCGCGCGTCTGGGCGAGCTGCTTGGCCGGCCGGTCATCTTCATCGAGGAGTGCGTCGGCCCGCAGGTCGAGGCCCGGGTGCGCACCCTAAAACCCGGTGAGGTCGCGCTCCTGGAAAATCTGCGCTTCGATCCTCACGAAGAGCAGAACGATCCCACCTTTGCGCAGCAGCTCGGCCGGCTGGGCGAGCTGTTCGTGAACGACGCCTTCGGCACCGCGCACCGCGCCCACGCCTCAACCGAAGGCGTGGCGCACTCCCTGCCGGCCGTCGCCGGCCTCCTCCTGGAGAAAGAAATCCGGTACTTGGACGGCGCGCTCCGCGATCCGGCGCGGCCATTCATCGCGATCCTCGGAGGCGCCAAGGTGTCCGACAAGATCGGCGTCCTGGAGCGGTTGCTCGAGAAAGTGGACCGGGTGCTCATCGGCGGGGGCATGGCCTATACGTTCCTCAAGGCGCAAGGGCATGCGGTCGGCTCCTCAAAGCTGGAGGCGGAGAAGATCCCGCTCGCGAACCAGCTCCTGGAGCAGGCTGCGCGCCGCAAGGTCACGCTGTTACTGCCCAGCGATCATGTCATCACGACCTCATTGAAAGACGGAAGCGACGTCAAGCGGACCGGTGGCGTGGACATCCCAGACGGCTGGCTCGGCGCCGACATCGGCCCCAAGACCACGAAGGCTTTCACCGCGGCGCTGGCCGATGCCAAGACCGTCGTCTGGAACGGCCCTGTGGGCGTCTTCGAACAAGACCGGTTCGCGGCAGGCAGCCGAGCCATCGCGCAATCGCTCGCCGCGCTGCCAGGCGCCACGACGATCCTGGGCGGAGGGGACACGGCCGCCTGCGTGCAACGCGTGGGCCTGGCGGAGCGGATGAGCCACATCTCGACCGGCGGCGGAGCGTCGCTGGAGTTCCTTGAAGGGAAGACGCTGCCTGGCATCGCGGTCCTGAGAGACCGAACCACGCAGCCCGCCC
>JAHFGW010000003.1:89091-96444 GCA_023247235.1 Candidatus Omnitrophota bacterium
GCCCGCCCGCACCTGATGCGTAAAGCGATCATTGCCGGCAACTGGAAGATGCACCTCGGCCTGCGCGAGGCGGAGGCCTTGCTCCACGCCCTGCGGGCCTCGTGCGAAACGGATGTGATTGACGTGGTCGTCTGCCCGCCGTTTACGGCGCTGGCGGCCGCCGCCAAGATCCTGGCAGGCTCGTCGCTCGGGCTGGGGGGCCAGGACCTGTGTTGGGAGCCCCAAGGCGCCTTCACCGGCGCCATCTCTCCGGTGATGCTTCGGGACGTCGGCTGCCGGTACGTGATCGTCGGCCATTCCGAGCGACGGACCCACTTCGGCGAGACGGATGAGATCATCCATCGCAAGCTGCGGGCGGCGCTCGCCCATGAGCTGATTCCCATCATGTGCATCGGCGAGACGCGACAGGAACGGGAGCAGCGCAAGACCTTCGAGGTGCTGACGCGCCAGCTGGCCGGCGCCTTTCGAGACTGCGAGCGGTGGGACTGCGCGCGCGTGGTCCTGGCCTACGAGCCCGTCTGGGCGATCGGCACGGGAACACATGCGACACCGGAGCAGGCGCAAGAAGCGCACCAGTTCATCCGCCAGTGGCTGGTGAAGCGTTGCGGGGCGCCGATCGGCGACGCCAAGCGGATTCAGTACGGCGGCAGCGTCACGCCGGCCAACGCGGCGAGCCTGCTGCAACAGCCAGATGTCGACGGGGCGCTGGTGGGCGGCGCCAGCCTCAAGTCCGAAGCGTTTGGAGCGATCGTCAAAGCGGCACTGGACGTCAAGGCAGCCGGGCGGCCGGCGCGGTAGGAGCATCGCATGGTGTACGGCGTGGTCTTGATCCTGCACGTGCTCGTGGCATTGTTCCTCGTCGGCGTCATTCTGCTCCAGGGAGGGCGCGGGGGACTCGGGGAAACGATTGGAGGCGCGGGCAGCCAGTCGCTCTTCGGCGGCGCCGCCAATACGGTCATGACCAAGATCACCGGCGTGGCCGTCAGCCTGTTCATGTTGTCGTGCCTCTTCCTGGCGAAGCTGTCCACTGATCGGGGCCGATCCGTCGTTGAACGGATGCCGATGACGTTGCCGGATGCCGCGGCGCCTCTGCCTGGCTTACCAGCACCCGCCGCGCCGCCGGGGCAACCCACGCCGGAGCCCGCGCCCTCCGCCGCCCCGTCGAGCGAATCGCCGAGCCAACCCGCTGCGCCGGGCCCCTAGCGACGCACGGCTTGATGCGAACCGGAGTCTCCGCGCTCTCCGCGTCCCTCGCGGGGCTGCTGCTGAGCGTTGCTGGCTGCGGCCAGAAGCCGCAATCCGAATCCGCCCCGCAGGAGCCCCACGCCCGCGTGGACGCCCTCGCGGGCCGATACGGCGGCGCGCTGGTGCTGGCGACCATCTCCGACCCCAAGTCGTTCAATCCCATCGTGGCCAAAGAGACCTCTACGACCGCCGTCACCGGCCTGATCTTCGAAGGCCTCACGCGCACCAACGGCGTCACGACGGAGGTGGAGCCGGCGCTGGCCAGCCGCTGGGACATCAGCGAAGACGGCTTGCGCTGGACGTTCCATTTGCGGCCCGATGTGACCTGGTCGGACGGCGTGCCGTTGACCGCAGCGGACGTCGTGTTCACCTTCACGCGGCTCGTGTACAATCCCGAGATCCCCTCCTCGGCGCGGGACATCTTCACCATCGACGGCAAGGAAATCGAGGTGCGGGCGGTCGATGCGCAGACGGTAGAATTCCTGCTGCCGGTGCCGTTTGCCCCCTTTGCCCGCGCCCTGGGCACGGAGATTCTGCCGGCGCACCGCGTGCAGCCCCTGGTGGACAGCGGCACCTTCACCTCCGCCTGGGGATTGGACAGCGCGCCCGAAGAGATCGTCGGCACTGGCCCGTTCCTGCTGGCGCAGTATCTGCCGGGGCAACACGTCCGCCTGGTGCGCAACCCGCGCTACTGGCGCCAGGACGACGCCGGCCGCCGCCTGCCGTATCTGGACGAGGTGAAGCTGTTGATCGTTTCGTCTCAGGATATCGAGCTGCTGAAGTTTCAGGAGGGGGAACTCGACGCGTATGACATGCGTAACTCGGACTATGCCTTGCTCAAGCCGGGCGAAGCGGAAGGCCACTACACGGTGTATGAGCTGGGCCCGGACTTTGGCACGAACTTCCTGTGCTTCAATCAGAACCCGGAGGGCAATCCGAAGACCGGCCAGCCGTTCGTGCCCCCGCACAAGCTGGCCTGGTTCCAAGATCCCGTCTTTCGCCGCGCGGTCGCGCATGCGATCGACAAGCAATCGATGATCGACATCGTGCTGAGCGGGCTGGGCTCTGCGCAGGATGCCGCGATGAGCCCCTCATCAGGCTTCTTCTATAATGCGAATGTCCCGACCTATTCTTATAGTCCGGACACGGCCCGGCAGCTGCTCCGCGAGGGAGGCTATGTGGACCGCGACGGGGACGGGCTGATCGAGGATGCCGCCGGCCACCCGGTCGAGTTCACGCTGTTCACCAACTCCGGCAACACGGACCGCGTGCAGATCGCGGGCCTCATCCGCAAGGACTTGGAGCAGCTCGGCATGAAGGTCCATTTCACGCAGTTGGAGTTCAATAATCTGGTCGCCAAGCTCGACGCGACGTACGACTGGGACACGCTCATCCTCGGCCTGACGGGCGGCATCGAGCCGCACTTCGGGCGCAATGTGTGGCATTCTAGCGGACATCTGCACATGTGGTATCCGCGCCAGGCGCACCCCGCCACGCCATGGGAGGCGGAAATCGACCGGCTCTTTGATCAAGGAGTGCAAGAGTTGGATCCGCAGCGGCGCAAGGCGCTCTATGACCGCTGGCAAGTATTGGTGGCGGAGCAGTTGCCCTTGATCTATACGGTGCTGCCGATGAAGATCGTGGCGGTGCGCAATCGCTTCGGGAATCTTAAGCCCACCGCCTACGGCGGCGCGCTCCATAACCTCGAAGAGCTCTACGTGCAATCTACTCGACGCTGATGTTTGTCTAATGTGAAATGTGGAATGCGTAATGTGACAGCCGTAGCGGTCAAACGGCTTTTTCCATTACACATGACGCATTCAACATTACACAGGATATGATTTCATATATTGTGCGTCGGCTCCTCGTCAGCCTCCCCTTGCTTCTGGGCATTTCCTTTATCACCTTCCTCTTTATCCAGGCCGCGCCGGGCAACTACTTTGACGTGCTGCGCCTCAATCCGGAAATCTCCGCCCAGATCATCGCGCAGTACGAGCAGCGCTACCACCTCAACGAGCCGATCCTCACCCAATACGGCTATTGGCTGGGCCACCTGCTGCAGGGCGACCTGGGCTATTCCTTCGCCTTCCGAGCGCCGGTGGCAGTGGTCATCGGCAGCCGCGTGTGGAACACGCTCGTGCTGACGGTTGCCGCCATGCTGCTGACCTGGCTCGTCGCGATTCCACTGGGCATCTATGCCGCCGTGCATCATGGCCGCTGGCCCGATCGGCTGCTGAGTTTCCTCGCCTTCGTCGGCATGTCCGTGCCCACATTTTTCCTCGCGCTGCTGTTGCTCGCCGGGGCCTCGCTGGTGCCGGGGTTTCCGCTGGGCGGCATGCGCTCAGCGCAGGCCGAGTCGCTCTCGGCGCTGGGACGCGCCGTGGACGTCGGGTTCCACTTGCTCATCCCGGTCGTCGTGATCTCGGTCGGCTCCTGGGCCGGGTTGCAGCGGCTCATGCGCGGCAACTTGCTGGAAGTGCTGCGCGCACAGTACATCGTCACGGCCAGGGCCAAGGGCCTCTCGGAGCGCCGGGTGCTCTATGTGCATGCCCTGCGCAATGCGATCAACCCCATGATCACGATTTTCGGCTACGAGCTGTCCTCGCTGCTCAGCGGGGCGGCGCTGACCGAGATCATCTGCAGCTGGCCGGGGCTCGGCTCGCTCATGCTGACGGCGGTGCGCCAGCAGGATCTCTTTCTGGTGATGGGCAGCATGCTGATGGGCGGGGTGCTGCTGCTGGGGGGCAACCTGGTGTCAGATGTCCTGCTGGCCTGGTCGGATCCGCGGATCCGCTATGGACGCGGCTAGTCCCTCGGCGGCGCCGGGCACAAGCCCTTCAGGGCAGACCCCGTTTCGCCGCGGGCTCAGGCGGCTGCGGCGCAACCGGGTTGCAATGGCCAGCTGGTGGATCCTTGTGGCCCTGTATGCGGCCGCCGTACTCGCCGACGCACTGGCCCCGTACCATTTTGACGATGACCGCCGGGACCTGACGGCCCATCCCCCGACGCAGATTCACCTCGTGGACCGCGAAGGCCGCTGGCACTGGCCATTCGTGTACGCGACCCGCCCGACCTTGGGTCCCTACCACCGGAGGCAGTTCATTGAGGATCGCAGCATCCGCTACCCGCTGCGGCTGCTTGCACGCGGCCAGAGGTACCGACTGCTTGGCCTGGTTTCCTCCGATCGCCACATGATTGGCGTGGAGGCGCCCGCCAGGCTGTATCTGTTGGGAGCCGATTCGCGCGGGCGCGATCTGTTCAGCCGGCTGCTCTACGGCGCGAGGGTATCGCTGTCGATCGGGCTGGTAGGAGTTTTCATCAGCTTTGTCATCGGCCTGTTCGTGGGCGGCCTGGCTGGCTATTTTGGCGGCTGGGTGGATGATTTGCTCATGCGGGTGTGCGAGATGATCATGATGATCCCAAGCTTTTACTTGTTGCTGGCCCTACGCGCGGCATTTCCACCTGAGCTTTCCTCCGTCCAGGTCTACCTTCTGATCGTCATCATCATGGCCTTCATCGGGTGGGCCGGGCTCGCGCGGGTCGTCCGCGGCTTGGCGTTCTCGCTGCGGGAGCGCGAGTTCATTGTCGCAGCGCGCGCCGCAGGCCGTTCGCACGTGGGCATCATCGTCTCCCATCTCTTGCCGAACACCGCCTCCTACGCGATCGTGGCGGCCACACTGTCCGTGCCCGGATACATCCTCGGGGAAGCGGCGCTGAGCCTGTTAGGACTTGGGATCCAGGATCCGCACGCGAGTTGGGGAAATTTGCTGTCTGAGGCGATGGCCATTGCGCAGGTGCGCCTGCATCCGTGGGTACTGTGGCCCGGCGCCTTCATCTTTATCGCGGTCATGGCCTACAATTTCTTGGGCGATGGCCTGCGCGATGCGTTCGATCCGCGGATGGAGGCGGTCCGCCGATGATCGTCAACGGTGCGGTGTGGCGGGTCCTGCCGCTTCGCGACCCCGCATCCGTCCTCGCTGCCGGGCGGCTGTACAGCCGCCGCCTTCGGCGACCGGCAGCTCCGGGCGGGCGCGGGGACCCCCGCTCCGCGTCACCCGCCACACCGGGACGTCGCAGATGACGCCATTACTGGAAGTAGACAACCTCCACGTCGTCTTTGATACCGACCGGGGCGCGGTCCGGGCGGTCAATGGCGTGTCCTTCGCGGTGCAGCCTGGCGAGACGCTGGGGCTGGTCGGCGAATCCGGCTGCGGCAAGACGATGACCGCCCAAGCCATCCTTCGCCTGATTCCCTCGCCGCCAGGGCGGATCGCCGGCGGGCGCATTTTGTTTGATGGGGAGGATGTGCTGCTCGCGCGACCCGAACGGCTGCGCCGGCTGCGCGGCGCAGCCATCGGCATGATCTTCCAGGAGCCGCTCAGCGCACTGAACCCGGTGCTTAGCGTTGGCACGCAGCTGACCGAATTGCTCACCGCGCATGGCAGCGTAAGCCGGACCGCGATGCGCCAGCAGGCGCTCGAGACGCTGAGTGAAGTGGGCCTGCCGGATCCGCCGGCGCTGCTGCGCGCCTATCCGCATCAACTCTCGGGCGGGATGCGCCAACGCGTGGTGATCGCGATGGCGATCGCGTTGCGGCCGCGCCTGGTCATCGCGGATGAGCCGACGACCGCGCTCGACGTGACGGTGCAGGCGCAGATCATCACGCTCTTCAAGCAACTCAAGGCGCGGCACCACATGACGCTCCTGTTGATCAGCCATGATGTGGGCGTGATGGTCCAGCTCGCTGACCGGATCGCCGTCCTCTATGCGGGCCACGTGGTCGAGGAAGCGCCCACCGCCACGCTCTTTACGGCGCCACGGCACCCATACACGCGCGGCTTATTGGCGGCGATCCCGGCCCGGCGCGCTCCGGGCGAGCTGCCTGAAGCGATTCCTGGTGCGGTCCCCGACGCCGCGCAGTTGCCCAGCGGCTGTCCCTTCCACCCTCGTTGTCCTCGGGTGCTGGAGGTCTGCCGGGGAACGTTCCCTGAGATGACGGTGTTCGACCCGGCGCACCGCGCCGCCTGTTATAATCCGGAGCCCATTGTGAACGATGTGAACGATGTGAAAGATGGAAAGGATGGATGAAACGGCGCTGGTTCGACACCGAATACTGAACAACGAACAATGAACACCGAACAATGAACAAACCGTTGCTGTCTGTCCATAAGGTGACGAAGCGTTTCCCCGTGCGAGGCGGCCTGCTGCGGCGTGCCGGCGCGTGGGTGCGCGCGGTGGATGACGTCAGCCTCAACGTGGAGCCTGGCGAGACGCTCGGGCTGGTCGGCGAATCCGGCTGCGGCAAGACGACGCTGGGCCGACTCGTCATGGGGCTGATGGACCGCGATGGGGGCGAGGTCGTGTTCGAAGGCCGGCCGCTGGAGGCGTGGCTGGCCAAGGACCGCGAAGGCCTGCGCCGGCGCATGCAGATCATCTTCCAAGACCCGTACGACTCGCTGGATGCCCGCTGGACGGTGGAGCAGGCGATCGCCGAGCCGCTGCGCGCGACGCGAGCATGCGCGCCACGGGAGGTTCGGCACCGGGTGCGCGAGGTCCTGGAGGAGGTGCAGTTGACCCCGGAACTCTTGGGCGCCTATCCTCATGAGCTCAGCGGAGGCCAGCGCCAGCGCGTGGGCATCGCCCGGGCCATCGCGGTACGGCCCTCGCTGCTGGTGTGCGACGAGCCGGTGAGCTCGCTCGATCTGTCGATCCAAGCACAGATCCTGCGCCTGCTGCGCGCGCTGCAGCGCGAGCACGGGATTGCCTCGCTCTTCATCTCTCACGATCTGTCGATCGTCGAAGCGCTCAGCCAGCGGATCGCCGTGATGTACCTCGGCACCATCGTGGAGGTGGGTCCAACCGAGCAGGTGATGGCCCGGCCGTGGCACCCCTATACCGAGGCGCTGCTGAAGGCGGTGCCTCGCGCGGATCCGGCCCGCGCGGGCGACATCCAGCCGCTGGGCGGGGAACCGCCTTCGCCCAGCCGCCTGCCTTCAGGATGCCGGTTTCGCACGCGCTGCCCCCTGGCCGAGGCGCGCTGCGCGCAGGAGGAGCCGCTGCTCGCGGAGCAGCAGCCTGGCCGACGCGTGGCCTGCCACTTTCGGCCCT
>JAHFGW010000003.1:96544-100662 GCA_023247235.1 Candidatus Omnitrophota bacterium
GTTGCGGATCGGGCCGCTGGCTCTGCGTTCGCGCCTGATCGTCGGCACGGGCAAATATGCGTCGTTTGCGCTGATGCGCGAGGCGATCGAGGCCTCCGGGGCCGAGATGGTGACCGTCGCGGTGCGGCGGATCAACCTCGACCGGCCGAATAATGAGGAGAGCTTGCTTGATCATTTGGATCGAGACCGCATCGTGCTGCTACCGAATACGGCGGGCTGCTACTCCGCGGAGGAGGCGCTGCGAACGGCCCGGCTGGGGCGGGAGGCCGGGCTGTCGAATCTCGTGAAGCTGGAAGTCATCGGCGATTCCAAGACCCTGTTGCCCGACACCGAAGCGCTGCTGGAGGCCACGCGCATCCTGGTGCGCGAGGAGTTTGTCGTGCTGCCCTATACGAATGATGACCCGGTCGTCGCCAAGAAGCTCCAGGACGCCGGAGCCGCGTGCGTCATGCCGCTGGCCGCGCCGATCGGCTCAGGCCAGGGCATCCTGAATCCGCTGAACATCCAACTGATCCTGGAGGCGGTCTCGATTCCCGTCATCGTCGACGCGGGCGTCGGCACGGCCTCGGATGCCGCGATCGCCATGGAGCTGGGCGCCGACGGCGTGCTCATGAACACGGCCATCGCCGGAGCTCAGGATCCTGTGCGTATGGCCCGGGCGATGCGCCTAGCGGTCGAGGCCGGCCGGCTCGCGTTTGAGGCGGGCCGCATCGGCAAGAAGGCGTACGCGGCCGCGTCCAGTCCCACCGAAGGGCTGGTGGGCCCGCGAGGATCGGCACGCTGATGGCGACACAGACGGCGAAGCAAGGCGGCTCGAAGCGGACCGCCACGCGGACCTACCAGATCAGCGTGATTCCCGGTGATGGCACCGGGCCCGAGGTGGTGCGCGAGGGGTGCAAGGTGCTCGAGGCGGCGGCCGCGCGGGAAGGCTTTACGATCGCCTGGCACCGCTATGACCTGGGCGGCACGCGCTACCTGCGGACAGGCGAGACGCTGCCCGAGAGCGTGCTGAAAGAGCTGCGCGACACCGAGGCGATCTATCTGGGCGCGATCGGGCATCCGGACGTCAAACCCGGCGTCCTGGAGCGGGGCATTCTCCTGCGGCTGCGCTTTGAGCTGGACCAATACATCAACCTGCGGCCGGTCAAGCTGTATCCGGGCGTCTGGACGCCGCTGCGGGATAAAGGCCCCGAACACATCAACTTCACCGTCGTGCGCGAGAACACCGAAGGGCTGTACGCCGGCGTGGGAGGCTTCCTGCACCGCGGCGGGCCAGATGAAGTCGCGCTGCAGACCTCGGTGAACACCCGCCGCGGCGTCGAGCGGTGCGTGCGCTTTGCCTTTGACTACACTCGGAAACGCAACGTGCGCCGCAAGCTGACGCTCTGCGGCAAAACGAATGTCCTGACCTACGCGCATGATCTCTGGCAGCGCGTATTCGAGGATGTGGCGAAGGAGTACGCGGACATCCAGACCGACTATGTGCACGTCGATGCCTGCTGCATGTGGATGCTCAAGAATCCGGAGTGGTTCGACGTCATCGTGACGGACAACATGTTCGGCGATATCATCACGGACTTGGGCGCCATGATCCAGGGCGGCATGGGCGTGGCAGCGGGCGCCAATCTGAACCCGCAGGGCGTCTCGATGTTCGAGCCCATCGGGGGCTCGGCGCCAAAGTACACGGGCCAGGACGTCATCAATCCATTGGCCGCGATCTGCGCCGGCGCCATGATGCTGGAGCACTTGGGCCAGCCGGCGGCGGCGGAGGCGATTGAGCGCGCCGTCATACAGGTGACCTCGACCAAACTGAAGTCGCTGGCCGCCGGGGCGATGGGCCATTCCACCAGCGAGGTCGGCGACTTGGTCGTAGCCGCACTTGGCGCGTAAGACATGGGACGCTTCGATTTTCGCCATCGGATGACGCTCGCGAAACATCGAAGTGTCCCAGACCACGTCCTTCGTCTGGGCTGGTCGTCGCAGACCTCATCTTCCGTCTGGGCTGGACGCGTAGGACCATGAAGAAACGGTACAACGTCGCTGTCGTCGGCGCCACCGGCGCCGTCGGCACCCAGATGCTGCGCGTGCTGGAGGAGCGGCGCTTTCCGGTGCGCCAGCTTCGCCTGCTGGCGTCCACCCGCTCGAAAGGACGGCGCATCGCGTTCAACGGCTCCACGCGCCCGGTCGAAGTGCTCACGCCGCGCGCCTTTGAAGGGATCGATGTCGCCCTGTTCAGCGCCGGGGCCGCACGCAGCCTCGAGTTTGCGCCCGAGGCGGTGCGCCGCGGGGCGGTCGTGGTGGACAACTCCAGCGCCTTCCGGATGCAGCCGGAGGTCCCCCTGGTCGTGCCCGAGGTCAATCCGCACGCCCTCAAGGGCCACCGGGGACTGATCGCCAATCCGAACTGCTCAACGATCGTGATGCTGCTGGCCGTGGCACCGCTGCATCACACCGCAGGGTTGAAGCGGGTGATCGTCTCGACGTATCAGTCCGTCTCCGGCGCCGGCGCCAAAGCCATGGCGCAGCTCTATGAAGAGACGAAGCGGTCGCTGCGCCAGTTCGTTGTTCGTCGTTCATTGTTCATGGTCAAGCCAAAGATCGCGTCACAACGAACGATGAACTATGAACAGATCTTACCCGGCCAGATCGCCTTCAACGTGATTCCGCAGGTCGATGTGTTTCTGGAGAACCGATCCACCAAGGAAGAGATGAAGCTGGTGCACGAGACGCGCAAGATTCTCGAAACGCCTCGGCTGCCGATCTCGGCGACCTGCGCGCGCGTGCCGGTCTTCGTGGGGCATTCCGAGGCGGTCTGGATCGAAACCGAGCGGCCGCTGAGCCCGGACCAGGCGCGCGCCATCCTGCGACAGGCGCGCGGCGTCTCGCTGCTGGATGAACCGGCGCGGGGCCGTTACCCCCTGCCGATCGAGTGCGCGGGGCAGGACGACGTGTTCGTCGGACGCATCCGACGCGATGAGTCCGTCGCGAACGGCCTGGCCCTGTGGGTGTGCGGCGATAATCTGCGCAAGGGTGCGGCCACCAACGCCGTGCAGATCGCCGAGCTGCTCGTCAAGACTCGCGGGCTGTAGGCGAGAAGCTGTAGGCTGAAGGTTCGGGCCGGAGTTCCCTTAAGCTCGTAGCCTTCAGCCTTCGCGCGCAAGCGGTCATGCCCACCCTCAAACTCACCCTGGCCTACGACGGCACACACTATGCGGGCTGGCAGCGCCAGGGGCGCGGGTCCGCGCCCACGATCCAAGGGGTGCTTGAGGAGATCGCGGGACGCATCCTGCAGGAGCGGGTGCGAGTCATCGGCAGCGGCCGCACCGATGCGGGGGCGCATGCCCAGGCGCAAGTCGCGCACCTCCGCACGCGCCGGGCGATCGAGCCGGCGCGGCTGGCTCGTTCGCTGAATCAGCTGCTGCCGGCGGATGTCGTGGTGTGCCGCATCGAGCCGGTGCGCGACAGCTTCCATGCGCGCTTTGACGCGCAGCGCAAACGGTACCGCTACAGGATCGTGACTCAGCCGGCCGTCTCGCCCTTCGACCAGCGCTACGTCTGCCAGGTGCTGTATCCGCTGCAGGTGGGTCTGATGCGTCGTGAAGCGAAGGCGCTGGTCGGCCGGCATGATTTCCGCGCGTTCGCGCGCGCTCCTGGCGCCGCCCCTCGTAGAGGCGGGACCCGTCGCGTGATCAAGGATGCGAGCATCAGGCGATGCGACGGAGAGCTGCGCATCGAAGTGGAAGGCTCCGGGTTTCTGCATGCGATGGTGCGCAGCATCGTGGGGACGCTCGTGGACGTGGGTCGGGGCAGGCGGCCGGCTGGCACCGTGCGCCGGATGCTGCGCACCGGGGACCGTCGCCTGGCCGGCACGACCGCCCCGGCCAAGGGCCTCACGCTGCTCTGGGTCGCCTATCGGTAGGATTGACAGGCAAGGGAGCCTCTGTTAAACTTAGCGACTATGTCGACGACGCTGCACCACGCAGAACGCCAAGCGCGCCAGTGGTGGCTGGTAGACGCCCAGGGCCGAGTGCTGGGCCGGCTGGCCAGCCGGTTGGCCCTCATCCTGCGCGGCAAGCACAAGCCGGCGTACACGCCCTATATCGATACCGGCGATTTTG
>JAHFGW010000020.1 GCA_023247235.1 Candidatus Omnitrophota bacterium
TGCGAGCCGAGCTGCGTCAGGAAAAATGCCAAGGCGCCGATCACCAGCAGAGGCAGCGCCACCAGCAGGCCTTTTGCGACCGGCGCACGGCCCGTCCGGACCGAAAAACTGCGCCGTCCGACGCTGCTTGCCGGCCGCTCCAGGGGAGGCGGTGGCGCCTCCGGAGGACTTCCCGCCGGCTGCGGCACGTCCGTCCTGGACGATCGAAACCTGGGCAACTGCATCGCCATGCTCAACTCCTTCGTTACGCCTGGAGAAACACCTCGCGGATCACCCAGCAGGCCGCTCCCATGGCCACCGCATGCTGCCCCAGCTGCGCGGGCAGAATGTCGACGAGGCTGGCGGACTCCTCATAGGCATAGCGTTTGACGCACCGCCAGACCGGCTCGAGCACGAGCGACCCTGCCTTCTCAATCCCGCCGCCGATAATGACCACTTCTGGATTGAATAGATTCACCAGGCAGGCAATGCGGATGCCCAGCCGCATCGCCAGGTGCTCCACGAGCTCCTGCGCCAGACCGTCCCCTTGCTGGGCGGCTTCCAAGACGGTGTCCAGATTGATCCCGGACCCGTCACGCTCCGCGAGCTCCATCATCGCGGTCTGATGCCCTTCCTCGATGAGTTTCTGCGCCTGGAGCGGCACGCTGGCGTGCCAGGCGAACGGTTGCAACAGCGAGGGATCTTTCGCCCACATCAGGTAGTCGTCAGCCGAGGGGATCACGACGCCGACTTCGCCGGCGCTGCCGCCGGCTCCCCAATACACGTTGCCATGGACGATCAGGCCCGCGCCGACCTCGCCGTACAGATAGACGAGATTTTCCACGGGGCGGTCAAGGCCCAGCCGCAGCTCCCCATACCCGGCCAGCGTGGCGTCATTCCCGATGAACATGGGGATGCGAAACCGCTCTTCGAGTCGCTCCCGCACGGCGTGGTAGTTCGTGCGTTTGCCGCCGAACGTCGTATGGCGGATCGTGCCCGCCCGCTCATCATGGATCCCGGGAATGCCAAGCCCCAGCGCCTGGATCTTCTTCGGCTCGATCGGGCACGTGCTGAGAAGTTCCTGGATGGCCGGCTCCACGCCCTCCAGGATATGATCCATGGTATCAAACGCGCGGGGCTTGGCCAATCGATGCACGACATGCCCTCGCAAGTCGGTGACGACCGCGGTGAGCACGGGCTGTCGCAGGTCCATCAGGCCCAGATCCAGGCCGGCCGCATAGCCTGCGGTGGCGTTGAGTTCCACCAGGGTCGGCTTGCGCCCCCCAGTGGAGACGTCCAGCCCCCGCTCGACCACCAGGCCCTTCTTGATGAAGTCGGCGACGTAATTCGAGACGGTGACGATATTCAGGTTGGTCTGCTGGGAGAGCTGGGTCCGCGTAATCGGACCGCCCCGTCGGATGAGCTCGAGGAGGGTGAAGTTCTTGACTTGGCGTTCGGTCAAGCGATGGCTGTCCAACAACGCCCGACGCGTGATCATCTGGAGTGAGTGTGCCAACTCCTTAGGATGCGGGTGGCGCGAGCGCTGCGCCGGGCCAGCCGCATAGGCGTACGTTTCCCCTTAGGTTACTGAGACTTGGAACACTTTGTCAAACCCTTTTTTCCACACGCCGCGCCGCGGCTTCCGCGCAACCGCCTCGCCCCCTGGACTTTGCGCTTGACTCCCTGACCTCCCCTCCCGTAGACTACGCTGGATGTACAGTCCCCTCTTCCCCTCGCCTCGACGAGGGTGGCTGTTCGCCATCCTGGCTGGGGTGCTGGTGCTGCCGGCCGAAGCCATGGCCGGCGCCTGGACGGTTCCCCGCCGCCGAATGTACGGCGAGTACTTCTACCGGGTCTTCCAATCCAAAAAACAATTCGACGCCGATGGAAACAGCGCTCGACGTCCGAAGTCCGGGGTGTTCCGAGACATCCGCAACGAGGTGAAGTTCGAGTACGGCGTGACGGATTGGCTCAATGTCTTGGGGAGCGTGCCCTATCAATCGGCGCATGACCGCAATGATACGTCTGACTTGCTCCACTCTGACGTCGGCGACATCTATGTGCGCACGAAAGTCCGCGTCTTCAATAAGCCCGTGCTGAACGATCATGACCCCTTGGTGGCCAGCCTCCAGTTGAGCGGAAAGATTCCCAGCGCGTACGATGCCAATGATAGCCCGGGGCTCGGGGACGGCCAGGTGGATGTCGATTCGCGGGTGCAGGTCAGCCAATCCTGGCTGCTCGGCTCGCGCCGTGCCGCAACGCGCGCAAGCCCCCGAGGGCCGGCCGCGCGGCGGCCACGCGCCCTGCCTCGCCAGGCCCGAGCCCAAACGCCCACGGCCGACTTCGCCTCTGGCGCCGCCACGTCGTTTCAGCGAGGCACCGCCGCGTTTCTCTATGACGTCGCGCAAGAATATCGCCAGGCCGGCCGGTACGGCGAGGCGGCCCATGAGCTGCGCAAGCTCCTCACGCTGGATCCGATGAATGAGCAGGCGCTTCGGGACCTTGATGAGCTCAGCGTGCTGATGCACTCGACGGATTCCCCGACCCAGACCCAGCGGGAGCGCGTCATGCAGGAGAGCCTCTCACGCGCGCAGCAACGCATGGCCGATCGCCGACGGAGAAGCCACGAGGCGCTCGCCTGGGCCGACGAGCCGGCGGAGCCCATGGACGCCGCGCCGGCACCGGGTGGTTCGGACAGCGTCGATGCCGCACGGGTCGCGTTCGTGAATTTCGAAGGAGGCTTTACGGCGCGGAACGAGGGTCCGGCGAATGAAGTGCCGCTGGTGTTCGAGGCGGGATTCGCGCCGTATCGGCGGCTGATGCTCGTCGGGTCCCTGGAATCCGTCTTGAGCGTGCGCAGCACGCACGAACAAGTGGAGAACTATGCCAAGTGGGGGCTGCGAGGCATCATCAATCTGCGCGGCGAGGGGTTTGCCACGGTGTTCCGCCGCGGCGGAGGGCCCACCGTCAATCTCGAACTGGGCTACAACGACATCTTCGCCGGCCGCAACACGGCGGATGCGTTCGAAGTGTTCGGCAAAGTCGGCGTGTTCTTCTAAGAGCCAGACGGATGACCCAGATGACGACAGGCGATTCCACCGAGTAGTTCGTATCGGCGGAATCTCCTTTCGACATCTGTGAAATCACTCGTTCATTGCTCCGCTTGGAGCGCCCGGTTCATCGCCTGGTTCGCCTCGACGAGCGCCGCTTTTGGATCCGCGCCTCCCAGCACGACGCGTTGAATCGCGGCCTCAATGACGTTCGTCGACTCATTCCATCCCGGCGCCGCGGGCGGACCCTTCGCATCCTGCGCTTGCTGCTGCAACACCGCCTTCATCCCCGGGTCCATCGCCAGCCGATCCCAGGCCGCCATGTTCGGCGGCAGGTAGGCGTCCTGGGTTTGCATCGCCGTCTCATACAGCTTCGCTTGGGCCGCCGGCTCATACAGGAAGCGGATGAACCGCCAGGCGATATCCCGGTGCGGCGAGCGCGCAAAGATGCTGATGATGCGGCCGCCGAGAAACGCCGTGCGGCGCCCGCTGGGGCCCTTAGGCAAGGCCCCGATGGTCCATTGGCCTTCGATCTCCTTCACCCCCACCGCCAGGCTGACCATCTTCCAGTTGCCTGAAATCGCCAGTGGAAACTCTCCGCTGCGCAAGCCTTGCTCGATCGGAATCGCGGTGCGCGGCACGCCGTGCACGGTGTACAGGTCGCGGAAGAACGTCAGGGCGCGGACCGCATCCCCGCTGTCCAGGGTCGCCTTGGTTCGGTTGGCGTTGTAGTAATCTCCGCCGGCCTGCCAGAGAAACGGCGAGTAGCCGATCCAACTCAAGCTGCCCCAATCGATGATCATGCGGCGATTTTCCTGGCGCAGTTGCTCCAGCAGCTGGACGAGCTCCTCCCAGGTCTGCGGAGCGTTATGGACCAGGTCGGTGCGATAGAAGAGCAATTGGAGCGTCAGGTCAAACGGGATCCCGAACGACTGGCCGCCATGCTCGATGGAATTCCAGAGGGCGGGAAAGGTCTGCTGCTGCATCGCCTTGACGTCTTCGGGAAACGCCTGGCGCAGGTCCACCAGCGCGCCCAGCCGCCCGAATTCGGAGCCCCAGGTCAGCCCCATCGTGCCCAGGTCGGGTTGGACGCCCCCCGCCACCGCGGTTAAGTACTTGCTGTGGGCTTCGCCCCAGGAGATCGCTTCGCAGCGCACGCTTGTGCCGGTCTGCTCGGCGAACGTCTTGGCGAGCTCGTTGATGGCGCGGGCTTGAGCCTCCGACCCCACGAGCCACATTTTCAGCTCCGCCTGCCCTTGCCGCTGGCCGGTGCATCCCGAGCCCACGAGCAGACAGCAGACCACCGCCAGCCACTGCCTCATACCACGACCCTCCTGGTTCGGACGCTTCGCGGAGGGGGGAGCGGCAGCTGCGGCGCCAAGGTCTTCAGCATACGCCAGACGCGCTGATCGACTTGCGCCAGCGCCACGGGGATCGCCCAGATCCCCACATTGCGAATGTAGAACTCCCCGTCTCCTAATCGCCCATCCTCCGCTACGATGACATCGGGCTGCGACCAGACATGCTTGGTGTGCGAGGCGAACGTCTCCCACACGCGTTGCGACACGCCCAGCGCTTCCTCGCCACATCCTTCGTAGATGGCTAACGCGGTCAGCGCGTAGGTCTCGCCAGCCCAGATATTCTGGGCATGGTAGGACGAGGTGTCAACCCTGCCGTCCGGAAAGACGGCGTTCACCGCGCCATACCGCGAGGCTGTCCCGTTCAGCGCCAGCATCGTCTCCACGGCCCGCCGCGCATGCGCCGCCGGCACGAGCCGTCCCAGACCCAGCAGGTGCGCATACCATTGCCCATTGAGCTGGCCGGCAAGACACGCGTCGTACATCGAGCCGTCTTGGCGGCGGGACCCCGCGTAATAGGACCCGGTCCACAGGCGCGCCTCGAAACTCGCCGCGCCCCGACGGAACCAGCGCTGGCAGACCCGCGCGAAAGCCTGATCCCCCGCCAGGCGCGCCATGGCGGCGGCGGCTTGCAGCGCCGCCAAGAAAATGCTCGAGGTATACGAGCTCGCCCCGTAGAACGCCCAGAGATCAAAGGTGGAATCATAGCCTTCGTTTTCCGGCAGCCCATCGCCGTCGCGATCCGTCGTGAACTGCCACTGCATCGCCCGCTTCACCGCCGGGTAGATGCGCCGCAAGAACGCGCGGTCGCCGGTCCACAGCGCATCGCGATAGGCCATCAGCGTGAACTTCGTCGCCAGATCCTTCCAGGGCAGGCCGGCCGTCGTGCCGTCGCTGGGACACTCCAACTGGGCGCGCCCCAAATCGTGGGGGATGCGCCCGTCCGCGCGCTGCGCGCGGGCGAATTGCAGGAGGGTGGATTGCTCCAGGCGAGGAAACCACCAGGTGAGCGGGAGGCTGCCGTAGTACCGCACATCCAAGGAATCCATGAGCGGCCATTTCACCGGATTTTCAAACATGGCGAACCGGCCGTCGCGCGTCCAGCAGCTGGTGGCCGTGTACACCGCCAGCGAATTGATCAAGCCGTCCGAGAGCCAACCCGGCAGGCCCGCGTCGCGGATCACGCGATGCCAGGCCTGGGTGCGCGCCAGCAGCGGACGGCGTTGGCGCAGCGCCACGCGGGCCGCGTCCCAGGCGCCTGAAAACCGCTGCTGATAACGATGGCCATGGACGTGATTGGGCATGAACCACGCGTACGCGAACGCGACCTCGCGCCGCTCACCGGGCGGCAGCACGCATCGGACCGCCACGGCGCCCATCGGCTCGTCCAATTCGCCGGTGGCCTCCGGGCCGTCCGCCCGGTTCGGCAACCGGCCTTCGCTGGCAAACGGCTCCCAGGCGGCCAGGTGTCGATCCTGCCAATTGGCGCGGAATGGATGCCGCGCGTACATCCAGCTCGCCCAGTACGTGATCTCGGCCGGCGGAAGCCCCCGCCCCGCGTCCGCCACCTCGGTGGCCAAGACCAGCTCGCCGGCCCGCGCATCCCGAGCGTCGGCATGCCGCCGGCCGCACTGCAGGCCGACCAGGCCTTCGCGCCGGAGCACCCGGTTAAAGCGCCCCACGTTCCAGGAGCCGACCGCATTCAGCCCGCAGGCGAGCAGCGCCACGGTCATGGGCTCCGGCGTGGGATTGACCAGCTCGAAGATGGAGAGGACCACCGGGAAGGCGGATTGCTTGGCGTCGCCGGGGATGAAGGGTGAGAAGTGCACGACGCTCGCCTGGAGGGGTAAGGCCGGATCGTGAAACGTCAGACGCGCGACGGGAAAGTCGGCGTCCATGGTGATGGACTGGATGACGGGACAGTCGGCGACGGGGGCCTGCTGCAGGAGCTTGGCCGCCCGGCGGCCCTGCCAGCTCACAAACAGGCCGAACGGGTTGGCGCAGCGGAAATCTTCAGCCTGGCCGTGGCGCAGGCCGTGCAGCCGCCCAAGAGGTTGGTCCCAATTGTTCAGCCCCGTGAACGACCCGCGGGTGCCATCCGGAAAAATCTGGAGTGTTCCGCACCCCAGGCCGCCCAGAGGCAGCCCCGTGGTGAGCTGATCAGTTGCCGTGAACCGGATGGCGCACCTCGTCCGAACGCCTGGTCCTCCGCGTCATCCGCACGCGACGCTTACTTCAAGAGCCGGATATTGTCGACGAAAACCGGGCCGGTGTAGGCCGGCGGTCCGTTCGCCTCGATGCGGATGCCGATCTTCCGCACGTCGCGGCGAAACGCGTCATCCGGAAAGAACTTCCAGTCCAAGCTGCCGGGCTTGAGATTCGCCGTCACGGTCGTCCACTGGTCCGGCTTCAGCGGAATCGTGCGGTTCATTTCCGTCCAGGTCCAGTCCTCGCCGACGGTCAGGATGATGCGCGCGCCTAACCCTTCCGGCACGTTGTACGGCAGGTAGATATCCGCGGCGATCGCGCGGAACTGGCTCCAGTCGGTCACATACATCATGCGTTCGAGATACGCGCCGCTCCACGCGCGGCCGGGGAACTCCGCCATCAACTGCGCCGAGCCCTGGCCGTGCGACGCGAAGTCTGTCGACGCGACCAGGTCTTTGCCGGCGTTGTCAGGTTTCTCTTTCGCCCAGTCCGGAATCGCCCACTCCTCGAGGTTGTTGCCCTCGAAGTCAAACATGACCAAGGCCTCGCCGGCCGGTTCCGGCGCAGCGGCCTGGGCCTGCTGCATGGGGTCGGCGGGCTGGGCGGCTGATGACGCAGCCACCCCGGCCGCGGCCCCCGAGCGAGCCACCTCATCCAACAGATTGTCGTCGTACCGCCGTTCCTGCTGGGCGAATGCCACGGGGACGGCCACGGCCACGGCCGCCGCCCACCCTCCGATCACGATCCGTGTTCGCTGCTCCATGCTCGTGCCTCCCATGTTTGCATCCAGGTCGCCTCACGCCTCCCACAGCGTGTCGTGCGCTTTACTGCTCCGACAGTCGGATGTTGTCAATGTAGATGGGGCCGGTGTAGGCCGGTTCCTTGTTCGATTCGATCCGGACGCCGAGCTTGCGCACATCGCGGCGGAATTCCTCGTCCGGGAAAAACTTCCAGTCCATGCTGCCCGGCTTCATGTTGACGGTGACGGTCGTCCACGCGCCCGGGGTCAAGGGAATGCTCCGGTTCATCTCGGTCCACGTCCAGCTTTTCCCCACGCTCAGGATGATGCGCGCGCCCAGGCCCTGCGGCGCCTCCGCCGGCACATAGATGTCCACAGCCAGCCGGCCGAACGCGTTCCAATCGGTGATTTCGGCCATGCGCTCGACATAGGCGCCGGTCCATCGGCCATCGCCGGGAAAGTGCGCCTGGAGCGCCATCGCCTGATGGCCTTCATCCGCCATGGTCTCGGAGACGCCGAGCTCGCTGGCCACATGGTCCGTGGACGACTTGGCCCAATCCGGGATCGCCCACCCCTCCAGGCCGCCTTCAAAGCCATAGATCACGATCTCCGCGGCGGCAGGCGGCTCCTCGCTCCAGCTCCTGGCGGTCGCAGCCAGTCCCAGCACACAGGCGAGGGCGCCGGCCGCCACCAGGCGGGGCCCAGCGGTCACGTTACTCTTCAGGCTTCGGGGTTGCGGCATTCGGTTTCACCACCACGGATTCCCACGGCGACTTGACCGCCGGCGTCTCTAAGACGTCCGAGGGAAACAAATCCACCGGCGCGTCCAAGAAAAACAGGTGCCCGAACTGGCTGGGGTCGGAGTGGACTTCCCCGGCCCAGGTCACGTGCGTCCACACTTGGTCCTCATCTTTGTCCACCATCGAGATATTAAAGCCGATCATGCCGCCCAGCTTCGGGGAACAGCCGTGCAACACCTGCCATGGGACGGCTCCTTCGAGAATATACCCGTCGTTGGTGAGCGTCGAGGCCACCTGCATCGCCTTGATCACCGGCTCCGTGTCCGGATTGCGCCACGCCCAGGCCGCCGCATGCGGCCGGCCCTGCGCGGCCGGGGCAAAGCCCAGCTGATACTCATCGTCTTGGACCAGCGTGTGGCTGACGGCGTCATGGCGGCAGTCCAGCCACAGCTCCAGCGCATCATCCTGCCAGATGTCCTTGCCGTCGTGATCTCCCACCAGCTGATCGTCCCGCACCACCGCGGCGACATAGAACATGCCCAGGTCCCACAGGGTATACACCCGCGCCATGAAATCGCTCGGGCGGCTGACCGTGCCGGCTTCCACCCGGCAGCTCAGTGGATTCATGTGCACCGGGACGGCACGGAGCCATTCGAGGACTTCCCCCTTGGTCGTCTCCAGGCGACCGACCCAGTTGCTCCGCTCCAGGCGGCGGGTCCAATCTCCTAGTTTACCATCAACGACGATGGGGCTGTAGGTCCGGTGGCTGATCGTCGCTTCCTCGGAGTGCGCCCCTGCGGCGCGCGGGCCGCCAAGGCCCACGAGCAGGCCCACGGCGACGGCGAGCAGCCGAGGGGCCACGCACAGACTCGGCCGCGCGCTTGGTTGTTCATTGTTCATTGTTCGGTGTTCGGTGTCGTTCATCTCGTCGGAATCCTGTGCATGGTTTGCATCGCTCACATCGTTCCCATCGTCCACATCACTCACATCCTTCACATCACTCACTCTTGCTCCCACCAGTGCAATTTGACGAGTTTCGCCGCCACATCCGACGCCAGCTCCGGAACCTCGACCGTCAGCACGCCGTGGCGGACGGAGGCCACGGAGCGCGTGAGCCGGCCGCCATCTCCATAGGGATCCCACCACTCGACCCGGTAGCGGCCCCACGGAGCCAGCCCGGCAATCGAGGCGGTCCCGCCTTGAATCACCCGCGGGGGATACGAGAGCGGCTCGGGCGCTTCCCCGCGCGGCGCTAACAAGCGTTGCTTGGCGATCGCGCCGCGGTACGCCAGATAGTTATCGACGTTATGCGTCCGGTTCTTGACCCACAGAAACGCGCGCTGCGGGCTGCCGATCCCACAGCCCACGAGGTCCTCATCCTTAAAGGATACCTCCACCCGACGCCACTGGGGGGTGGGCTGCTCAGTCGCCCAGAAGCGCGCCAGGGGCCGGTAGTGCTGCTCCAGCTTGTTCGGATGCACGTAGAGATCCCAATACCAGATCATCGCGCTGCCCATAGCGCCTCCCATGAGGCTTGACCACAGGCCGTCGTGAACGTGGATCCCGCGGTCATCCACCTGCCGGACGAACTCGGAAATCCATCCGAACTCTCCCACCATAACCGGCTTGCCAAAGCGCTGTTTGAGGCTCGGAATGGTCGGCCCGCAGAAGAGCGACGGGAAATCCCGCTGGTCATATTGATGCCATTGGATGGTGTCGATCGTCGGCAGGCTCCAGACCGCCGCGGCGTCGGCCTTGTGGAAACTCATCGTAATCGGCCGCCGGTTGATATCCAGCAGGTGCAACTCCTGGCTCATGTCCGCGACCCAGGGGACGACCTCTTCCATGCGAAGCTCGCTCAGATCGACTTCGTTGAAGAGTTCCCAGCTGGCGAGCTGCGGGCTGTAACCCCACCGGGCGACCATGTACCGCAGCAACTGCTTGAAGAGCCGGCGCGCTTGGCCATCCTTCAGGAAGTCGTTCGGCAGCCGGCAAATCCCCCCCAGCTCCGCGTTGTAGGGATTGTTCTGCCATTCCGGATCCTGCGTCCGGCTGAAGCTGCCGTGCTCAAGCAAACAGAGCTGCCAGAACAGGCCCGCCTGCTCGCTGCGTTCCAGCAGATAGTCGAGCTGCCACGCGCGGAGCTGGTCGTAACGGCCAAGCCCCGTCTCTTTGGTTTCCAGCCGGAACGACCATGGAGCCATCCAGACGCGAATGTAATTCGCGTGCTGCCGGGCCAACTCCCGGAACCACTTCTCGTAGGCCGGCAGCACCTGGCCGCTGGGTCCCCACGCCAGGTTCTCCCCGATGGGCAGGAAGGGCCGGCCGGTGGTGAACTGAAAATAGCCGGTGGTGCGGTTCAGCTCCACAAAGCCGCGCCGAATCGACGGCCGCACCATGAACGTGCCGCCCGGCGCGGTCTGCACGCCCTGGGGGGTCTTCACGCGCACCGTATAGGACCACTTGCCGGCCTGTCGAGGGGTAAAGCGAATCTTCCATGTGGGGTGGCCCAGCGGCTCGATGGCGTGTTCCCGGTCCCACCGAAAGGGCTGGTAGTAGAATCCGGTGATGCGCACCGGCTGTCCCTCCGGAGGATGAAAGAGGGCCTCAAGATCCACTTCCTGCGGATCATAGGGATTGCGAATGATCCCGGACAGCTCGACCGTCAATTCGCACAGGCCGAATAGGTCAACCACCGACTGCTCCAGCGTCACCGCGCCCAACCGCACGGCCTCGGTCCCCTGCCGCTGGCTTGAGGGCTGGCGGCGCGCGGCCTGCGCGCCTTCCTGCCCTCCTGAGGCGCCGGTTTGGGTGGCCTCCGGATTGGCCGCAGCCAGCACCGGAGCCGCCGCCGGGCTGATCAGCAGCTCAAGCGTCATCAGGACCTGAAGCCAAGGGGTCAGCCGGACCATCTCACTCCTGCACCGAGGCCAGAAAGACCCCGCGGATGAACTGCCGTTGAAAGAGGAGAAAGATGACGATCATGGGCAGGGTGACCACCAGCGCGCCGGCCATGATCATGCCGAAGTTGCTGCCGAATTGCCCGTTGAGCACCTGGATGATCAGCGGGACGGTGCGCATGCTGCTGGACTGGATGACGACCAAGGGCCACACGAAATCGTTCCACTGTGCGAGGAACGTGAAGATCGCCACGGTGGCCAGCGCGGGCGTGATGAGCGGCAGGATCACCCGCCGGTAAATGCGGAACTCGCCGCACCCGTCCAGGCGCGCCGCCTCGATGAAGGCGTCGGGGATGCTCATGATGTACTGCCGGCAGAGAAAAATGCCGAACGGCAGGGCCAGCTTGGGAATGATGAGCGCAAAGAAGGAATCCAGCCATCCGAAGCTCTTGACGATGAGGAAGCCAGGAATCAAGTTCACCTGCCAGGGAATCATGAGCGAGAAAATGAAGACGAAGAACATCGCGTCGCGAAATGGAAAGCGCAGCTTGCCGAACGCGTAGCCCGCCAGGGAGCAGAACAGCACATTGCTGAGCGTGACGGTTGACGCGACGAAGGCGCTGTTGAGCAGGCTGCGCGCCATCGGCAACAGGGTAAAGAGCTCGATGTACGCTTTGAGCGTCGGGTGCTGCACGAAGAAGCGGGGCGGGTAGGTATGCAGCTCCGCGGGCGGCTTGATCGAGGAGATCAGCATCCAGTAATACGGCAGCACCATCACCAGCGCTCCGAGGACGAAGAGGCTGAACACCAAGCTCGTTTTCCAGCGCTGCGTGCCCATGCCCTGCTCCTACTGCTGCGAGCGTAACATCCGGACGTTGATCAGCGTCAAGCCGATCAGACACCCAAACATCGTGTAGGCGATCGCGGAGGAGTAGCCCATGCGGAATTTCTGAAAGCCCTGCTCATACAGATACGAGACCAGCGTCAGCGCGCTATCCAAGACCCCGCCGACGCCCTCGGCGGTGCCGCCGGTCATGATGTACACCTGGTCGAACACCTGAAACGAGGTGATCACGGACATCACGATCACAAACGTCAGCGTGGGCCGGAGCATCGGGATCGTCACATGGACAAACCGCGCCCACCAGTCCGCGCCGTCCACCTTGGCCGCCTCATAGAGGGTCCGCGGGATCGTGGCGATGCCCGCTGAGAACAACACCATGTTGTAGCCAAGACCCGCCCACACGCTCATGATCATGATCGCGGGCAGGATCCATCGCGGCGACAGGAGCCAATCGATCGGCTGCAGGCCCAGGAGGATCAGGCCGTAGTTGATCAGCCCGAATTTCTCGCCGGCGAAGAGCCACTTCCACACGACGGCGATCGCGACCACCGACGTGACGCTCGGAATGAAAAAGAGGACCTTGAACGTCTGTTTGCCCACCGGCAACTCCTCCAGGGCCGCGGCCAAGAGCAGCGCGATCGAGATGCCGGTCGGCACGACGCCCACCACGTAGAGGGCCGTATTGCGAAACGCCTTCCAGAAGCGGGGGTCTTCAAAGAGGAGGATGCGGAAGTTGTCCAAGCCGACCCATGTCGGCGGGTGGAGCACGTCATAGCGGGTAAAGCTGAGGAAGAGCGAGGCGAAGATGGGGGCGACAACGAACACCACGAAGAGGATGACGGCCGGGGCGATGAAGAGATAGCCGATCGGCTGCCAGGTCAGCCCCAGGGCCGCGCCGCGGGCCCGCGAGAGCTTGCGCGCCGCCTCAAAGGCCATGGGCGGCTCCGTGGCGTCGCAGCATGGCGAGGGCCTGAGGCACTGCCCTGGCTTCATCCGCAGGCCCCTCATACTCCAAGGTGACGAACCCGCGGTAGCCGCCGCGCTTCAGCAGCCGAACGATTCGCCCGTAGTCGAAGCCCATCGCTTCTCCGTTGGGACGCATCCGCAGGACCTTCGCGACGACGTGCGCGGTCCAGGGCAACGACCGCGCAAACCCCTTGTACGGATCCGGCTCATCATAGTTGCCGGTGTCCAGGTTGATTCGCACCCACGGGGAGTCGAGCTCCCTGATGAGCCGGAGCATCTCGTGCGACGTGCTGATGAACCCCCCGTGATTATGCGCCTCGACGGCCAACGTAACCCCAGCCTGCGCGGCCTGCCGCGCGCACTGCCGAATGCAGCCCACCATGGCGCTCCAGCGCGCGGCGCGCTGGTCGGCGGGAGCCCATCCGGCGAAGATGCGCACCAGCGGGGCGCCCAGGAGGCTCGCCGCTTCAATCCACCGCTGCAGGGCCGTGATCTGCCGGCGCCGGCCGAGGGCGGTCGGCTTGCCGAAGTCGGTCGACGGCGAGAGCGAGACGATCGTCAGCTGCAAATCCGCGCACCGCTTCTTCACATCCCGCCAGGTCTGCGGCGTGCTCGGCCGCAGCTGCTCGGCGATCAGATCGACGCCCTCCACGCCAAGTTGCCCGGCGCACAAGGTCAGCCACTGGCCGATGGTCAGCGTGCCCCGCTCGATCGCTCGGTGGTAGGACCAGCTGCAGCACCCGAGCTTCATCACCGAGCGAGCGGCAACTCGACCCAGCATCGCTCCTGGATCGAACGGTACGCGGCGGTGACCACTTCCAGCGCGCGGCGGCCGTCCTCGCCCGACACGCCGGGCGGCCGCGCATGGAGCACGCTGTCCACGAACTGCGCATAGGCGCCGCCCCAGCGGCTGGCGCGCGGCACCTCCGGGTACACTTCGGCGCCCCGCGGCTTGTTCGGGTCTCCGGTGGTGCGGGCCCATTGCACGCTGACCGGGTGGGCTCGATCATTGGCCGTGGTCAGCTTGCCGCGCTCGCCCTGAAACCACGTCATGACCTCATACACCCTCGTCGTCCAGCTCACCTCACACGATCCCAGCGTGCCATCTGTGAATTCCATCAGGAGGCTGGCCGTATCTTCGACCGGCACGCGCTTCTCGATGGTCGCGGCCGAGGCGCACAGCCGCTTAACTGATTTGCCCGATAACCACAGCAACAGATCCACGAGGTGGATTCCGAGATCCATCAGCGCCCCGCCGCCCGACTGCGCGCGCCGCGTGTACCACGGACTGGTCCGGCTCCAGTACTCCGGTCCTGCATGACCCAGCCGTCCGCGCAGCGTATGGATGCGTCCCAGCCGTCCGCTGTCCAAGAGGGCCTTCGCGACCTCATGCGCCGGATCAAAGCGCTGCGTCTGCTCGACCATGAGCCGGACGCCGGCCCGACGGGCCGCGTCGATCATCCCATCCGCTTCCTGAAGCGTCCTGGCGATCGGCTTCTCCACCATGACATGCTTCTTGGCGCGGCAGCACCCCAGCGTGACCTCATAGTGGAGAAAATTCGGCACACACACCGCGACGGCATCCACCTCGGCTTCGCGCAGCATGCGCCGCCAATCGGTCCAGACCAGGCGCCGGTCGATCCCGAACTGCTCGGCCAGCCGCCTCGCCGCCTCGCGCTTGGTGTCAACGAGCGCCGTGACCCGGGCTTGGGCGCACCCGTTGAGCTGAGGTAACGCCAGCCGCTCTGCGACCTTTCCACAGCCCACAATCCCAAAGCGGACCGGCATGCCTACCCTACTTGTGATTAACTGGCTGTATCTGTATCATACTGCTTTTCATAGAGTTAGTCAAGACGAGGAGATTTTGATTATCACCATATTTTGAATGGTTAAATCAGGCTGGGATCAGAAACTGTGGGCCTTGATAAACGAGAGCACCTCGCTCAGCTTCGCCTCCGCCAAGGAGATACAGGTATCCGCGCACCCATAATAGAGTCTCAGGTGGTCGCCCTCGATGATCATCGAGCTCGGAAACACGACATTGGGCACATCCCCGATGCGCTCATACGGCTCCGAGGGCGCTAACAGGTAGTCTTTCGTCCGATACCGCACATGCCATGGCTTCTCACGCTCGAGTAGTGCCCCGCCCATATAATAGAGGTACCCGTTGCAGCTGGTCCAGACGCCGTGATACAGGAGCAACCAGCCTTCGTCCGTTTCATACGGGACCGGGCCGGCCCCGACCTTCGTCGATTGCCAGCCTCCCCGAGGCCCCAGGACGAACCGGTGCCCTCCCCAATGGGTCAGATCGGGGCTGGTGGCAAAGTAGATGTCCCCGAACGGCGTATGCCCGCGGTCGCTGGGCCGGTGGAGCATCGCATACTTGCCGCCGATCTTCCGGGGAAAGATCACGGCGTTGCGGTTGGCCGGCGGCAACGGATCTTCCATCTGCCGGAAGGTCTTGAAGTCCTTGGTGGTCGCCAAGCCGATGCCGGGACCGCGTGGCCCGGCGTTGCACCAGGTGACGTAATAGGTGTCGTCCAATTTCGTGATGCGGGGATCGTAGCTGTGGTCGGCCATGAAGAGCTCGGCGTCCGCGCGCTGCATCTGGATGGGCTCGGGGTCGATCTGCCACTTCACGCCGTCCTGGCTGAAGCCGACGTGCAGCCGATAGCACAGGTCCTGCCCATCCACTCGAAAGACGCCCGCATAGCGGTCTCCGAAGCGGACGATCGCGCTGTTATGAATACTGTTGGCGCGCGGCACCGCCTTGGCGGTGATGATCGGGTTCTGCGCCCAGCGCGTAAAGACGGTCTCGTTCGCCATGCTCCCTCCTACATCCCGTGGTTGAGTCGCTTCCAGACACGAACTACTATGGTATGCAGTTCGGGAATCGCCCGTCAAGTGCCGCGTTGCACTTGGGCCTTCAAATTCCCCGACCGGCCCTCTATAATCTGACCGCGATCCCATGCCGGCCCCCATGACGCCTGCGGCCCTCGCCGAACACCTCTGCGCGCAGCTTCGCGGCGGCGCGCCTGCCGCCGCGTTACTGGCGGAGCTGCGGCCACGCGTCACCACGGCGCAGGCGGAGGAATTGCTCACCTGGTTGGCGGCAAATCCTGAGGCCTGCCCGCGTGAGCACCGGCGTCTGCTGCAGTGCGCGGCCCTGGCGTTGCAGCCGATCAGGACCCGCGCCTACACCGCAGCCTACGAATGGGCCGGGCCGACCCTGCGCCGTGTGCTGGGCAGCCCGGAGCCGATCGCTGAGACCTGGCCCTTCTTCTCCGGCCCGGGCAAGTCGTCGATCATCCTGCAGGACGGTCAAGCGCCGGCCGATGCCGTCACGCTTGAGGAGTGGGTTCGCTGCGTGCCTGAGGCCATGGGCCCGCTGGGCACCGATTCGTCGCACGGAGGCCAGAAGTATTTCTTCGTGAAGTTCCTCGATCCATCCGACTTTCCGCCCTTCGCCTACGTCGGCTTCGAGCCCACGGCCGTCGCCGCCGCGCTGGACCGGTTGGGAGCGCGCCCCCAGACCCCGGAGGCTCGACAGGACGCCTTCAGGGCGCACCTGCACGCGCTGTTGTGGGAAGATCGACAGGCGGTCGAGGAGTTTGCGGCCGCGGCCAGGCCCCGCGTCGAATCCCCCGAGGCCTTTGCCTCGCTCAAGACAGCCTACAAGCAGTGGGCGGTCGCGCAGGCTGAAGCCAACTGGGACGGCGCGGTCGAGTCGCCGCAGACGGCCGCACTGGAGGACTTCGGAGCGTCCGCCACGACCCTGCGCGCGCTGCTGAGCCGCATGCAGCAGGCGCGGCGGCAGCTCACCGGCCTGATGCACCGCATCGACTTCGAAGAGCACCAGGCGATTCTGATCGAAAGCCCCACGCTCCATGCCATTGCCGGGCTCTCGCTGCAGGTCCACCCCAAGACGCGCGACAATTTTCATCCTAAAGACGAGGCCTGGCTCTACGCGCCGGTGCGCGATGCGCAGGGCCGATCGATTGGCTGGGTGCTGGTCGAGCCGCAGCGGACGTTCGACCGGACCGAAAGCGGCGCCGACTTTTTCACGCCATTCGCCTGGGCCCCGCAGGGTCTGGGGTTTCGCAAGCCGATCACGCAGGCCTATCTCAAGACCTTCCTGGCCTTGGTGGACCTTGTCCCAAAACCGCGGGAAGAATATGTACGGCGCGCCGTGCCGGAACAGCCGCCAGCCGGGGTGATGCGCGGCGGCGCGCAGTGGTCTCGCGTCATTGACGAGGCCCGCTGGCCGTATTTTGTGGTGCGGGCCCTCCGGTTTACCGGACCCGGCGAAGCCGTCGATGCCCTGCCGCACCACAGCTTTAGCGAGCTGCATGTGACGCAGGGCGAGGTCGAGGTGACGCTGCGCCGCGGCGAGAAGTCCCACCGGCTGGCCGTGTCGCCGAGCCACCCCGTCCTGTTGCCAGCCACGCTGCCCTACGAGATGATCGCCTACCGCGCCGCAGGTCCTGCCCACATGATCCTTTGTACGCGGCCCCCCGCTGCGGCCGCCTGAGCCGCCCAACCGCCTGGCGGATCCGCTCACTCGGAATCGCCTGCGCAATCCCCAGGATGCCGGCATGCCGGGAGGCGACCGGCAGCTGGAAGATCGCGATGTCGCGCAGGCCGCGCGCGCGCAGGCGCCGCAGCGCCCCAGTCAGCAGGTATTTGCCCAGAAGCGGGTTGGCGCCTACCGACCCACCCAGCAGGAACCGGCGCGCCCCGCGCACCGCGGCCTTGTCGCGAGCGGACCAGGCCCGGTCGGCTTCATCGACGTGTCGGATGAGCCGCCCTCCGGCGGCCCGCTCCAGCCGCACTTTCGTGATCCGTCCCCGGTGGATCGTCTCAATCAGCAGCGCGAGGATGTCGCCCTTACGATCGGCGATTCGCCGCGCTCGCGTGGCCCGCTCGCTGCGGTCCGTCGATCGCGCCAACAGCGCGGCCAGTCGTTCCGCCTTCGCCGGGCGGATGGGCGAGGCCAGGCGACGGTTGGTCTGCTCGATCAGCCGCGCAATGGCCGGACCGGTGAACAGCTCTTCGGCCGTCCAGTGGCCATCTTCATAGCCAGGCACCTGCAGGTCGAAGAAGTGGCCGTCGGTCACCAGCGTCGTCCCGCCGTCCCGACCGATGCGGGCCACGCCGCCCCCCATGCCCGTGCCCGGACCCAGATAGACGAGCGTTTCTCCCAGGAGGCGCGGCCGGATAGCCGGATCGCGCAGCAACGCCACAAGGCCGAAGCGCATTTGGGCGATGGCATCGTTCTCCGCGTAGACGTCAACCGACCGCCTGAGCCGCCGACGGACTTCCTGTGCAGGGTCAAGACCATCAAAGACGTTGGGGGAGGGTCCGAGGTTGGGTGTCGTGCCTGGCGCCAGCGTCCCATCAGGGAGGAACCGTCCGGGGTGCGCCACCGCCACCAAGGGGAGGACCGCGCAGCGCCGCTGGGCGCCAGCCCACACGCGCTCGATGAGTGCCGCGACCGTTGCGTAGAAACTCGGGGGCGCCGTGCGGGGCGTGGGGATCCGCGCTTCGCCGAAGAGGATGCCGCCTCGGGCTTGCCCCGGGGGCTCCACCGGCACGGCGGCCGCCTTGATCGTGGTGCCGCCGATGTCCACCGCAATCACGCACGCCTGTCGGCGCGATGGGTTGATCCGCGGCATGCGAGGCGTGAACTAAATCGTGCCAAGCGCGGTGACGCCAGGCGCAAACGCGATGATCACCCCAACCTGGGATTCGGGCTCGGCGCCTGAGTTCGCCCGCCCACTCTTGTGCGGCGATTCCACCCGCACGACCCATCCCCTTCCCAGCACGCGGGTAAACGGGAAGTGTCCCCGGTGCTCCGGAGGAATCGCGATGGAGCAGACCACCTCATCGTAGCGTTTCAAGGGGCACGGCGCCTTGATATAGCTGTAGCAGCCGCCCAGGCTGACGCTCTTAGACCGGCCGGTGAGTATCGGCCGCGAGTCGGACGAGCCGGACTCGTTCAACGACCGAAGCTCAACAGGCGCCTCCAGCTCCGCGCGGCGGAATTGTCGGCGCTCCATCAGGCCGCTCCCAGGCGCGTGGGTCGCCTCTGGGCTGCCGTCGCTCTGGCGAGGTCCCTGCTCCGTGTCGGGCATGGCCCCATGATATCGCAAAACCCTGGCACACTCCAGGACCCAGGCACAATCCCAGAGTGCCATACATCACCCGCACGCATCTCACCCCTCCTGGCCCATTAGGGCCGTCCGGCTGGAGGAGCGCGCAGGAGCCACCACGGCTCCCAGCGCGATCTCCTCACTGTGGCAATCGCACGCTCCACCGCGGAGCGCGTCTTCTGAATGGCCGAGATGGAGGCGATGAGGGCGTCTTTGGTCCTGCGTCGCGCGCGCCACGCGATCCATCCGCCAGCCGCCACATCGGATCCCTCGCCGTTCCGGCTGCCTGAGCCGGAGCGTGAGCTTCCTCCCCGTCGGCCCCTGCCGAACAAGCGGCCACCTGAGGAGGCCCAACCCAGGGCGAGACCCGTCAGAGTCATGGCGGCGAGACCTGCGAAGAGAATCAGAGCGGACTTCAAGAGGAACGGTATGAAGGAAGCCAGCGGGGCAACCAACGAAGCGATCAAGCTAAAAATTGGGGACGTTTTGATTTTTCGCGCTAGCTCGCGCCAAGGCGAAAAATCGAAATGTCCCCAATTTTCCAGCGTCCATGCTCGCAGCCACGGCCGCAACTTCGGCCCCGGCATCGGGATTGGCACGATCGGGGTGAGTCCTTCCGGTGGCCCCGCCGCCAGCGGGGCGCCCTGCCCCGGCCCGCTACCAGAGTCCCCACCGCCGATAGCCGGCCCTGGCGGATCGTGGTCATCGTCGTCCTGATCGTGTCGGGCGCGAACTGCAGCGCGCTGCAGTTCTGCGAACAGTTCCGGTGCTCGGCGAATAAGCACCTCGGTGCTTCGGGCCCCTGCCAGCCCCCAGTCTTCGCTGATTTGACGCAAGTTTGTCCCCGGACGCTGAATGAGCGCTTTGCCGCGCGCGATTTTCGCTTGCCTCAGGACGTCGTGCCGTTCGATCAGATGGGCCAACTCGATCGTCGACATTCCGAGGGCCGCAGCAACGTCAGCGTACCTCCACTCCCCGACCAGCAAGGACTGGATACGCTCGATGAATGGAGCCTGCGCTCGGGTCCACATCGGGCCAAGGATCTCACCCTCCCGGGTCCAGCTTCTAAGCAAGCTCTCTGATACGCCAAGTTGACTTGCCAGTGCGCGCACCCGGGGACCCTTCGCCTCGACGAGACCCGCGACGCGTGCGAGCAGGCTCGCCTGCATGCGTGCATCCGTCCGGCACAGTCGAGCAAAGGCTCGGCTATCGATCTGAAATGGACTGGCGAGCTCATCGACACGCCAGTTCGGGTGATGCTCCATGTGGCGCAGCGCCTGCTCGACCCGGCGCCGCTCACCATCCTGCCATGCTTGTGGTGTGAGTCCGAATCCGTCCATCCACTCCTGGACGCGGTGTTTTGAAATCCCAAAACGTCGCGCAATGTCTCGTTCGCTTGGGCCGAAGTCCTCAATTTCCTCGCGGAGTCTGGCAGCCAAGACCTGCCTCAGTTCGGGCTCTTCCAGCAGGAGGCGGTTGAGCTGCCGGCTAGAGAGCTTCACCTGTTTGGCCACTCCAGGGACTGTCCAGCCGCGGACGCGCATGCCGGCTGCAATCCTGGACACCAAGTCTGGATACCATGACAACTCCCGCAGGGGCACTGATTCCGGCGTGATGAATCGCTCCCCGGTGAACAACTTGTAGATGCCCACTAACGCGACCGGCCGTTGCTGCTGATCGACTTGCCACAGCGCGATCCCTCTGGATCCATCGGTAAATCGCGCCGCTTCAAGCTGGATCCGAGTGGTGCCCCTGGAGACATTCAGCCTGAACTGTTTGGAGCGACCGGTTGAGGGATCGGGGTAGCGATAGCTAAGCTGGAGCACGCCAGTGGAAGCTCGGCATTTCACACTCATTGGGCGAGGCTCCAGCGTGCCGGCCATGAGCCAATGGATCAACCGCAGGCCGTCAATCGTCTTGGCGGTTGCGGCGCCTCCAGTCGGCGGCACCCGGATGTCCAAGTCATACCGCCGCCGCTGAGCCGCAGCCAGCAGCCTTCCCTCTGGCGTGGCATCCACGTAGCTGACGAGCGGAAAATCCCGAGTGCCGTCCTCGTGGAGCACCCAGTACCGTGTGCCCCGGCTGGCATCCTCAAAGGTGATGCCTTCGCGCAAAATTGGCGAATCGGTTAGTTCTCGAGACCTTGACACGTAATGGCCTCTGTCTCCCCACCTCTTTGAAGAGGTCCCATCCGAATAAAGACGGACCTCGGTGGGAGGCGGAGGCACGCCTCCACGCCGCAAAAACTCCACCAGTTGCGCGGTGTTGACATCCAGTCGACGCCACCAGGCAAGTTTGGGCAGATGGCCTTGTTGTTGCGCGCGCGCGAGGAGCTGTGCAGGACGGTTCGGATCTCGCTCCGAAACTTCATAGCGGGCGTAGAGACGACGGGCGGCTTCCCCAATTGCACGCGACGAAAGTCCCGTGATCGCCGCAAGATCCTGCCGACGGGTCGCGCCATGCGCAATAGCTGCCAGGATACGCCCCTCTGATGCGTCAGGGAGTCTGCTGCCGATGGCTTTCCGCTGCAAGGGCGCCAGATCCAGATCAGCTAGGACGGGTACTTCATCGACTGCGCGCTCGACCAAGGCCAAATGGCGCATGGGGCCGCGCTCTTCCTGTGCAACATCAAACCACTGGCATAACTTGTTGACCTGCTCACTCACGTTCACCCGCCGGCCCGCCTCTCGAAGTGTGTTGTGGATCTCCTTCGGCGTCTCGCCGCGCGCTAGTCGCCGAATCAGCTGAACCTGCGTCGGGGTCAACCCCATGCGACGCGCCACACCAATGACCTGTGTGAAGCCTTCGGTGGTCGTCTTGCTCCAGATGCTGTTCACCAGCGTACGAGCCGGTCTGAGCCCCGGAATCGACCAGCCGTTCGCCAAGACCTGCTGCACCAACTCGTGAGCAGCCTCCCGATCCGACAGCTGCTCGAACTTCTTGTCCAGGGCAAGCTCGGCTAGCAGCGTCACTTCTTCTGCGGAAGGCTCTGTCTTAAATATCGGACCCACAAGCTCCCAGAGGCGTTCAAGCCGACCCAGATGGTCGAGAATTTCGTCCAGTTGATCGATCACAAAATATTGCTGGATGCGACCTTTCTCGCTTTCTCTCGTTCTCTTTGGTTTCAACCGGCCCACCCGAACGCTCAACTCAAGGAATTCAGCAGCCCGCCGCCCCTCCGCGGAGGTTGTGGAGCCTGCGATGCGCTGAACGATATCCCTGCTTTCAAGTTCACCTGCGCCAGCGAGGTTCTCGGCCTCGTCATATC
>JAHFGW010000021.1:0-17920 GCA_023247235.1 Candidatus Omnitrophota bacterium
AGTGGTGGCTGGTAGACGCCCAGGGCCGAGTGCTGGGCCGGCTGGCCAGCCGGTTGGCCCTCATCCTGCGCGGCAAGCACAAGCCGGCGTACACGCCCTATATCGATACCGGCGATTTTGTCGTCGTCATCAATGCCGCGAAGATCGCGGTGACCGGCCAGAAACTGACGCAAAAGACATATGCACGGTACTCGGGGTATCCCAGCGGGCTGCGAGTGGAAGTGCTTGGCGATGTCCTCAAGCGTGATCCTGAGCGTGTGATCCGGCAAGCCGTGAAAGGAATGCTGCCGCGCGGGCCGTTGGCCCGCCAGATGCTGACAAAACTGAAGATCTATCCAGGGCCTGAGCATCCGCATGCGGCCCAGCAGCCCAGCCCGGTGCCAGAACGATTGATCCCACCACCTGCCGCGGCTTCGCCGCAGGCGAAGCGGAGCGCTCGCGTGGCGCAAGCACACGACTCGGCGAGCGCTCGGCAGCCTTCGGCTGCTGCAGGTGGTGGGATGATCGGAGCAAGCCATGGACACTCCTGACCCGACGCCAGCCACGCCTTCAGGGGCGGGGCCAGTCACCGCACCCCAAGCGCCCCCAGCGGTTGCGCCCCGCGCGGCCGCGCCCGCGCCTCGCCCGGCCGCGGCGAAGCCGGCGGCGCCTGCGTCCGGCCCGCGCCGGCTGTCGACAGGGCGGCGCAAAGAGTCCATCGCTCGGGTGTCCTTGGCGCCAGGCAACGGCGTGATCGTCGTCAACGCCAAGCCGTACGAGACGTATTTCTGCCGGGAAACCTTGCAGCTGGCGATCCGCCAGCCGTTAGTGGTGACGCACCAGCTTGGGAAGTACGACGTCGTTGCGAGTGTGGAGGGCGGGGGCCTGACCGGTCAGGCCGGCGCCGTCCGACTGGGCATCGCTCGGGCTCTCCTTGAGCTGGATGCCGCTCATCGAACCATCCTGCGCAGCGCAGGCCTCCTGACGCGCGATCCGCGCATGAAGGAGCGCAAGAAGTATGGCCAGAAGGGCGCCCGCAAGCGCTTCCAGTGGACGAAGCGCTAGGTCTTCGGGCACTGAGGTTTGTGTGGGAGCATCCGTTCTGCTAACATGACAGCGAGCCAACCACATAGATGTCAACCGTTCGGGTCGCCATTGCTGGAGCGACCGGGTACGCGGGCGAAGAGCTCATCCGGATCCTCCGACAGCATCCGTCTGTCACGCTTACCCATCTGGCCGCCTCGGCCAAATGGGAGCGCCCCGTTCCGCTTGCCGACGTCTTCCCGCGCTTTGCCGGCGCGCTCGACCTCCCGGTCGTCGCGCTAGATCCGTCCCGTCTTGCCGAGTCCTGCGACCTCGCCTTCCTCGCATTGCCTCATGGCGTCTCGATGGACGTCGCGCCTCGCTTGCTGGCTTCCGGCCGCAAGGTCGTCGATCTGGCAGGCGATTTCCGGTTGAAGGACCCCGCCGCCTTCGCCCGCTGGTACGGCACCCCCCACACCCATCCCGAGCTGCTGGAGCAAGCGGTCTATGGCGTGCCCGAGCTGTTTCCTGATCCGCTCCGGCGGGCGCGCCTGGTGGCCAATCCAGGCTGCTACGCCACGTCCGTGATTCTGGCCTGCGCGCCGCTCTTGAAGGCGCAGCTCGTCGAGCCGGCCGGCATCATCGTCGACGCCAAGTCCGGCCTCACGGGGGCGGGCAGGAAAGCGGCGCCGGACATGATGTTTTCCGAGGTGAACGAAAATCTCTGGGCGTACAAGGTGAACGGCCACCAGCATGTGCCCGAAGTCGAGCAGGCGCTGGCCGCGCTCAGCCGCAACGGGCAGCCGGCGATCACGCTCGTCCCGCACGTCGTGCCCATGGACCGCGGGATCCTCTCGACGATGTATCTGCGAGCGGCCGGGCCGCTCACGTGGGAGCGGCTGCAGGCGGCCTACGAAGCGGTCTATGGGCAGACGCCCTATGTGCGTCTGCGGCCGAAGAATACCTGGCCGAAGGTACGGGAGGTGATCGGCACCAACCGCTGCGACCTGGCGTTGACCGTCGATGAGACCAAGGGGCTGGTGATCGTCGTGGCGGTCATCGACAATCTGCTCAAAGGGGCTGCGGGCCAGGCGGTGCAGAACATGAACCTCATGTGCGGATTCCCGGAAACCGCCGGGTTGCCGTAGGCGATGCAGTGGATTGCGGGCGGGGTCACCGCGGCGCGGGGGTTCACGGCGTCCGGGCTGAGCGCTGGGATCAAGGTGAGCCGGCGGCCGGACGTCGCCCTGGTCGCGGCGGATCGACCGGTGACCGCCGCGGCCGTGTTCACCACCAATCGGGTCCAGGCGGCGCCGGTGCACCTGAGCCGAGCGCGTCTACAGCAGGGCCGCGCCAGGGCCGTCTTGCTCAACAGCGGCTGCGCCAACTGCATGACGGGCGCTGCGGGATTGCGGGATGCTCGGACGCTGAGCCGGGCCGTGGCCAAATCGCTCCGCAGCCCGGAAGAACAGATTCTGGTGGCCTCGACCGGCTTGATCGGCACGCGCCTTCCGGTCCGCCGCGTCTTGGCGGCGGTGCCTGAGTTGGTGCGCCAGTTGAGCCGGGCGCGCCATCTGGAAGCCGCGACCGCGATCCTGACGACCGACCGGCTGCCGAAGGAGGCCGCGGTTGAGGCGACCGTCGGCGGGCGGACCATCCGCCTGGGCGGCATGGCCAAGGGTGCGGGAATGATCGCCCCCTGCATGGCGACCATGCTGTGCGTGCTGACGACGGATGCGGCCATGCCGGCAGGCCTGCTGCGCGAGGTGCTGCGCGAGGCCTCGGCGCAGACGTTCAACCGGTTGAGCATCGACGGCGACATGAGCACGAACGACACGGTCTTCGGCCTGGCGAGCGGGCGCGCAGGCGTGACCATTACGGCCGGGGAGCGCGCTCGTCTGTTTGGGCGCATGGCGCTCGAAGTGACCCGGAAGCTCGCGCTCGCCATGGCGCAAGACGGCGAGGGCGTGACCCGGGTCGCGGAGATCCGCGTCAGCGGAGCGCGCACCGACAGCGAGGCGCAACGCTGCGCGCGCCAGGTGGCGACCTCGAGCCTGGTCAAGACGATGCTGGCCGGGGGCGATCCCAATGTGGGGCGCCTCGCCGCGGCCGCCGGCGCCTCGGGAGCCGGGTTTGACCCTGACCGGCTTGAGATTCGGATCGGCACTCGGCGCGTGGTCAAGCGCGGGACCGTCGTCCGGCTTCAGCCGAAGCTCGCGCGGCGGCTGCTGGCGCGCCGGCGCGTGCGGATTGAGCTCGACCTGCATGCCGGCCGCGGCAGCGGCTGGATGTTGACCACGGATCTCACCGAGGCGTACGTGCGCATCAACGCCCGGTATGTGACGTAAGTCGGCGCCTCAGGCGATGCAGGACTCTATTCGCAAGGCCGATATCCTGATCGAGGCCCTGCCGTACATCCAGGCATTTCGCGGCAAGGTTATGGTCGCCAAGTATGGCGGCAGCGCCTTGGACAACGTACCGGCGATGCGCGGGATTCTCCAGGATCTTGTGTTTCTGAGCGAGGTCGGGATCCGCTCGGTCTTGGTCCACGGCGGCGGTCCCGCGATCACGCGCAAGCTCGAAGCCTCAGGACGGCGTTCCGTCTTCATCGACGGGATGCGGGTGACCGACCGAACCACGGTGCGCGTCGTGGACCGGGAGCTCTCGAACATCAATGGACGGCTGGTCCAGGAGATCCGGGCGCTGGGCGGACGCGCGCGCGGCTTGGCCGGAGGCCGGCGAGTCATCGCCGCGTCGGCGCATGCGCGGGCCAAGCAGCTCGGCTACGTCGGGACCGTCAGGGCCGTGCGGGCCGAGCCGATCCGGGCCGCGTTTGTGCATCACGGCGTTCCGGTCATCTCGCCGATCGGCCAGGGGCCGGGCGGCCAGCTCTACAATATCAATGCGGATGATGTGGCGAGCGAAGTCGCGGTCCGGCTTGGCGCGGAGAAGCTGGTACTCTTTACGAATGTGCGCGGGATCCTGCGTCGGGGGCGCACGCCGGACTCCTTGATCTCCACGCTGACGGGCGCGCAGGCCAGGCGCCTCTTGGCGCGCGGGGTGATCGCAGGCGGGATGATTCCCAAGGTCCGCGCCTGCGTGCAGGCGGTGGCCCGTGGGGTGAAGAAAACGCACATCATCGACGCGGGCATTCCGCACGCCATGTTGTTGGAAATCTTCACGAAGAAGGGCATTGGCACCGAGATTACCCGGTAGGCGATCGGTGCCTGGCACCTTTTTCGACGCCAGATATCGATTCGAAAAAGGTGCCAGGCACCGCAGCGGAGACCGACACAATGGGACGTCAAACCGACCACGTCATCACGCAGTATGACCGGTACGTCATGAATACGTACCGGCGCAGCCCCTTGGTGCTCACCAAGGGCAAGGGCAGCCGCGTCTGGGACGTGGAGGGGCAGGAGTACCTCGACTTGTTCCCGGGCTGGGGCGTGAGCGGACTGGGCTATAATCATCCCTGGGTCCGCGCGGCGCTGCGCAGCCAATCGTCGCGGGCCCTGCACGTCTCGAACAACTACTATCATCCGCTGCAGTGGCGCGCGGCGCAGAAGCTGGTCGAGGCGTCGTTCGACGGCAAAGTGTTCTTCTGCAACAGCGGCGCGGAGGCGGTCGAGAGCGCCATTAAGCTGTCGCGGCGCTGGGGCGAGGGGCGCCATGACATCATCGTCATGGAGCAGTCCTTCCACGGCCGCACGATCGGGGCGTTGAGCGCCACCGGCCAGACGAAGCACCAGCAGGGATTCGAGCCGCTGCTGCCTGGGTTTGTGCGCGTGCCGTATAACGACCTCCAGGCGGTCCGGAAGGCCGTGACGCCCGCCACCTGTGCCGTGCTCGTGGAGCCGATTCAGGGCGAGGGGGGCGTGCATGTCGGCACCGACGAGTTCCTCACCGGGTTGCGCCGGCTCTGTGACGAGCACAAGCTCTTGCTCATCATGGATGAGGTGCAGACCGGGATGGGACGCACCGGCGCGTGGTTCGGCTACCAGCACAGCGGGGCGGTGCCGGACATCATGCTCTTGGCCAAAGCCCTCGGCGGAGGCTTTCCCATCGGCGCCATGATCGCCCAGGAGCACCTCGCGGATGTCCTGCCGCCCGGCACCCACGCCGCGACCTTCGGTGGCAATCCGGCAGGCTGCGCCTGCATCCTGGCGGTCTTCGAGGCCGTTGAGAAGGAACAGCTCCTCGCGCGAGTCCAGACGCTCAGCCGCGTCCTGTTCGAACGCCTGCAGGCGCTGGCCGCGCGCCTGCCGATCATCCGGGTCGTGCGGGGCCGCGGGTTCATGGTCGGCATTGAGCTGCAGGTGGAAGGCGACGCGATCGTGGAGGCCTGCCGCGCCAAACGCCTCCTCATCAACTGCACGCAAGGACGCGTGCTGCGCCTGTTGCCGGCCATGACGATCACGCGCGCGCAGCTGGATCGGGCGCTGGAGATTCTGGAGCACGCGCTGGCCGCCGCGGCCTCCTCCAAGGTCGCGGCCCGCCCATGAGGCGCGCGCGGGATTTTCTTTCATTGGATGACGTGACGATCGCCGAGCTCCACGGCCTGCTGCGCGACGCGGCGAAGTACAAACGCCATCGCCAGCGACACGGCCAGCGTTTGGCCGGCCGGGTCGTGGCCCTGATCTTTCAGAAGCCCTCGGTGCGCACGCGGGTGGCCTTCGAGGTGGCCGTGCGCCGCTTGGGCGGCTCGACGATCTACCTGGGCGATGACGACATCCGGCTCGGCGAGCGGGAGCCGGTGGGCGATGCCGCGCGGGTCCTGGCGCGCTACGTCGACGCGGTCGTCCTGCGGACGTTCGCGCATCGCACCGTGCAGGAGTTCGCCTCGCATGCCGACGTGCCCGTGATCAACGGCTTGTCGGACCTCTCGCATCCGTGCCAGGCCCTGGCGGACGTGTTCACCATCCAGGAGCACTTCGGGCGGCTCAAGGGCCTGGCCCTGGCCTACATCGGGGACGGCAACAATGTCCTGCATGCGCTGATGCAGGCGTGCGCGATGCTCGGCATCCATCTGAGCGCCGCCACGCCGGCGAGCTACCGGCCGGAGGCGAAGTGCTGGGCCGCGACAAGCCGGCTCGCCGCGGCCCAGGGGGCCCGGCTTCGCTGGGTGAGCGATCCCCGCCAGGCGGCGCGCGGGGCTGACGTGCTCTACACGGACGTATGGGTCAGCATGGGCAACGAGACCGAGCGCAAGGCGCGACGCCGGGCGTTTCGCGGCTATCAAGTGAACACGCAGCTGCTGAAGCTGGCCGCGCGTGGTTGCCGCGTGATGCACTGCTTGCCCGCGCACCGAGGCGAGGAGATCACGGACGAGGTCTTGGACGGCCCGCAGTCGCTGGTCCTGGAGCAGGCGGAGAATCGGCTGCACGTGCAGAAAGCCCTCTTAGCCATGTTACTGAACGGAAAGGCCACGCGATGACCCGGTCGAGTTCGGAGTTCGGAGTTCGGAGTTCGGAGTGTGAGGTGTTCCATTCCGCATTCCGCACTCCGCATTCTGCGCTGGGAGGATGGCGATGACTCAGCGAGTGGTCCTGGCCTATTCCGGAGGGTTGGATACCTCGGTGTGCGTCCGATGGCTCCAGGAGCGGGGCTATGAGGTGATTGCGTTCATGGCGGACGTCGGCCAAGGCAAGTCGCTGGGGCCCACCATGAAGCGCGCCCGGGCCGCGGGTGCGCGGCGCATCGTGGTGCGGGATCTGCGGGGCGAGTTTGTGCGCGACTACGTGTGGCCGACGCTGAAAGCCGATGCCGTGTATGAGGGCAAATACTACCTGGCGACCGCCTTGTCCCGGCCGCTGATCGCCAAGCATCTCGTCGAAGTGGCGCACCGGCATGGGGTGCGGACGGTCGCGCACGGCTGCACCGGCAAGGGCAATGACCAGGTGCGCTTTGAGGTGACGGCGCGCATGCTCGACCCGACGCTGCGCATCATGGCGCCGCTGCGCGAGTGGGAGTTCCGCTCGCGCGAAGAGGAGATTGATTATGCCCTGCGCCACCGGATTCCGATCGACGTGACCAAGAAAAGCCCGTACAGTATCGACCAAAATCTGTGGGGCGTGAGCCTCGAAGCCGGCGTGCTCGAAAACCCCTGGGCCGAGCCGCCCGCCGACACCTATCGCTCGCTGCGCGCGCCGGAGCGCGCGGCCGGGCGGCCCGGATATGTCACCGTGGGATTCGCGCGCGGGGTGCCAGTGAGCCTGAACGGGCAGCGGCTGGAGGGAGTTCGGTTGATCGAGCGCCTGAGCCAGCTCGCGGCGCGCCATGGAGTCGGCCGGTCGGAGCTGATCGAAAGCCGGGTGGTCGGGATCAAATCGCGCGAGGTGTACGAAGCGCCGGCCGCGGCCGTGCTCTACGAAGCCCACCAGGATCTGCAGCGCTTCGTGCTGGATGGGAAGCTCCTGGCGGTCAAGGCGGCGCTGGCCAGCACGTACGCGGAGCTGGTGTATGGAGGCTTATGGTTCAGCCCGCTCAAGCGCGCGTTAGATGCGTTTGTCCAGGAGACGCAGCGGCGCGTGACGGGCACGGTGCGCCTCAAGCTCTTCAAAGGCAGCTGCCAGGCGGTCGGTCGCCGGTCGCCGCATGGACTCTACCGTGAGCGCCTGGCGACCTACTCAGCCAAGGACGCCTTTGATCAGCGGGCCGCCGAGGGATTCATTAAACTCTTGGGGCTTCCCTATGAAGGCACGTTGAAAGGACGCGGATGACGCAGAAACTGTGGGGGGGCCGCTTCAGTCGCGGCACCGATCCGCTGGTGGCCCGGTATACCTCAAGCCTGGCTTTTGACGCGCGCTTGGCGCCGTATGAGCTGCTCGGATCCGTCGCGCATGCGAAGATGCTCGGCCGCTGCGGTATCCTCTCCGTCGCCGACAGCCGGCGGCTCGTGCGCGGCCTTGAGCGGCTGCGGCGGCAGCTCGCACAGGGGCGTCTGCGGCTCAATCCCGCCGCGGAGGACGTGCATACGGCCGTGCAACAGGCGCTGGAGCGGCTCATCGGGCCGGTGGCCCGCCGTCTGCACGCGGCGCGCAGCCGCAATGACCAGGTGAGCCTCGATCTGCGGCTGTATTGCCGCGATGCGGTCGGCAACCTGTGCCGAGCGATACGCGTGCTGCAGCGTGCCTTGGTTGATTTGGCGGCAGCCTACCGCGATGTGGTGATTCCCGGCTATACACATCTGCAGCGAGCGCAGCCGGTCCTCCTGGCCCATCAGCTCTTGGCCTATGTGGAGATGCTCGAACGCGATCTGGAGCGGCTGGCCGATGCGCGCAAACGCATCAATGTGCTGCCGCTGGGGGTCGGCGCCCTGGCCGGGACCTCGCTGCCCATCGACCGCCGATACGTCGCGCGGCTGCTGGGCATGGCGCGGCTGGCCGACAACAGCATGGACGCCGTCTCCGACCGCGACTTTGCGCTGGAGCTGCTGGCCGTCTTGGCGACGGTCGGCGTGCATCTCTCGCGCATGGCGGAGGATTTCATCCTCTGGGCCAGCGAGGAGTTCGGGCTCCTGGCGCTGGATGACTCGGTGGCGACCGGCTCCAGCCTCATGCCGCAGAAAAAGAACCCGGATGTGTTGGAGCTGCTCCGCGGGCAAGCGGGACTCGTGATCGGGCAGCTGACCGCGTTGCTGACGGTCCTGAAGGGGTTGCCCCTGACCTACAACCGCGATTTGCAGTGGGACAAGCTCTGCGTCTTTGGCGCCCTCGATGGGACGCAGGAAGGCCTCGAGGTGCTGGCGCATCTGCTGCGCCATGTGCGCATCCGCCGCGATGCGGCGCGCCGGCTGCTGCAGACCCAGACGCTCTGCGCGACGGACCTGGCCGAGTATCTCGTCGCGCGCGGCGTGGCATTTCGCGAGGCCCACGAGGCGGTCGGACGGCTGATCCGTCTGGCGGAGGACCGCGGCGAGCGCCTGAGCGACCTCCCCCTGGCGGTCTGGCGCCGCGCCGCGCCGCAGTTTGATGACGCCGCGCGCCGGCTGCTCGATCCGCGGCGCTCGGTCGCCCGCAAACGCAGTGCGGGCAGCACGCAGCCGGCCCAAGTCCGCCGCGCCATCGCGCGGTGGCGCCGGCGGCTTCGCGCGCCCTAATGTACTCTCCCCACGACTTCCACCGCCGAGGCGGTGAGCTGTATTGCGAGCAGGTGCCCGTCGCGCGCATCGCGCAGGCGGTGGGGACTCCGTGCTACCTCTATAGCCGCAAGACTATCGTGGAGCACGTGCGGAAGCTGCGCGCCGCGTTTCGGCCGTTGCGCCCGCTGATCTGCTTCTCGGTTAAGGCGAATGCGGACCTGGCGATCCTGCGGCTGGTGGTGCGGGAAGGCGCCGGGCTGGACATCGTCTCGAAGGGGGAGCTGTACAAAGCCACGCTGGTGAAGTGCCCGCCGGAACGCATCGTCTACGCAAGTGTCGGCAAGCGGCCGGATGAAATTGAGACCGCCCTGCGGCAGGGGATCTTCTGCTTCAATGTCGAGTCTGAGCCGGAGCTGGAAGAGATCAATGCCATCGCCGGACGGCTGCGGCGGGTGGCGCGCGTTGCGCTGCGGATCAATCCGGATGTGCGCGCCAGGACCCACCGGCACATCACGACCGGCACGGCGGAGAGCAAGTTCGGCATCGACCGGCGCACGGCCGCGAGGCTGCTCAGGACGCATGACGCGTTTCCGTGGGTGCGGTTTATCGGCCTGCATCTGCACATCGGCTCGCAAATCACGGAGGCCGGGCCTTTTGTCGAGGCGATCCGGCGGGCTGGCGACGTCTTGGCGCGCGGCCGCCGCGCCGGGCTGGACCTGGAGTGGCTGAATCTCGGCGGCGGACTGGGCATCGTCTATCGGGATGAGCGGCCGCAGACCCCGCGCGAGTTCGCCGGCAAGGTGCTGCCGCTCTTGCGCGCGCTGCGGGTGCGCCTGATTTTGGAGCCGGGGCGGTTGATCGTGGGCAACGCAGGCGCGTTGGCGACCCGAGTGCTCTACGTCAAACAGGGGGGCGGCAGGCGGTTTGCCGTCGTGGACGCAGGGATGAATGATTTGCTGCGCCCGGCGCTCTATGACGCGTATCATGAGATCGTGCCGGTGCGGCCGCCTCCCGGCTCGGGCAGCGGGTCGATCCGCTACGATGTGGTCGGGCCGATCTGCGAAAGCGCCGACGTGCTGGCGCGCAACCGACGTTTGGGTACGCTCGAGCCTGGCGCGCTCCTGGCGGTGTTGGGGGCGGGAGCCTACGGCTCGACCATGGCGTCAAACTACAATGGCCGGCCACGCCCGGCCGAAGTGCTGGTGGCGGGACGGCGCTGGGCGCTGATCCGCCGGCGAGAGACGTTGCGGGATCTCGTCCGGCAGGATGTGACTCCCGCCTCCCTGGTGAGATGACTGCGGCCGTGACGCAACTCAACCGCGCGCCATCCCCGCGCCGGCAATCCATCCCGGTCCCGTGGGTCAAGCTCGCCGGGGCCGGCAATGACTTCGTGCTGATCGATACCGCGCAGGCCGGTCTTAGCCGCCTTCGCCGCGAGTGGCCGGCGCTTGCCAGATGGCTGTGCGACCGGCGCATGGGGATCGGCGCCGATGGACTGCTCATCTTGGAGCCGAGGCGCGTCGGCACCGTGCGCATGCGCATCTTCAATCCGGATGGCAGCGAACCGTCGATGTGCGGCAACGGCATTCGCTGCGTGGCGTCGATCGCCCACCGGCACGGGCATGCTGGAACGACGGTGCGCATTCAGACCCGAGCCGGCCTGCGGCGCGCGGAGATCCTCGGCCGCCACCGGGTGCGGGTGCACATGGGCCGGCCACGGCTCCTGAAGGCGTTCGCCGACGTCGCGCTAGAGCACGGCCACACGGCGCAGGCCGCGCTGGTGGATTCGGGCGTGCCGCACCTGGTCTGCTGGGTTGAGGATGTCGCCGCGCTCGATGTGAACACGCTGGGTCGTCGGCTGCGGCACCACCCGCAGCTGGGACCGGCCGGCGCCAATGTGGATTTTCTCCAATGGGCCGCCGCGCCGCCGCAGGGCGGCGCTCGGGCGCGCGTCCTGTTGCGCATGCGCACCTATGAGCGAGGGGTGGAGGCTGAAACGCAGGCGTGTGGCACCGGCGCGGTCGCCGCCGCGGCCGCCGCCTGCACGCGCCTGCTGGAGCAGCCAGCGCGGAGGACTCGCGCTCGCCTGAGCCTGGAGGCGGCCGTGCAGGTACCGGGCGGGATCCTGCGCGTCGACATCGGGGCGCGGCGCGGGCGGGGCCTGCAGTTCTTGCCGGCCACGCTGGAGGGAGAAGCGCGGCTCCTGACCCAAGGCACCGCGCTGTGGAACGGGAGGCACATGCGATGATCCCACCACCTGTCGTTGGCGCTGAGTGGCTGAGCAACATGATTGAGGGCGACTTCTTGACGCTGAGGAGCTGCCGGTGCGGCACCGCCGCGGCCGGCTCGGAGACAGACTTGCTCGCTGCGGCCGGCCGGGCCGCCGCAGGCGGCCTGCGACAGGTGGTGGGATGAGATTCCAGGGCTGCATGGTGGCGCTGGTGACGCCGTTTCGCAACGAGACGGTGGATGAGGCCGCGCTGAAGCGGCTGGTGGAGCGGCATATCGAGTCGGGCACCAGCGCGCTCGTGCCTTGCGGCACGACCGGCGAGTCGGCGACCCTCTCGCATGCCGAGCATGAGCGCGTGATCGAGCTCACGGTCCAGGCCGCGCGCGGCCGCATCCCGGTCATCGCAGGCACCGGGTCCAACAACACACGCGAGGCCATTCGGTTGACGCAGCATGCAAAGCAGGCCGGCGCCGATGCCGCGCTGCTCATTTCGCCCTATTACAACAAGCCGACGCAGCGCGGCCTCTATCTGCATTTCAAAGCGATCGCCGAAGCCGTGGATCTGCCGCTGGTGCTCTACAACATCCTGTCGCGCACCGCGGTCAACATCGAGCCGGACACGTTCGCGCAGCTCGCGCAGCTGCGCAACATTGTTGCGGTGAAAGAGTCCAGCGGCAGCCTCGAGCAGATGAGCCGCATCCTTGAAGCGACCCAGGGCCGGATGGCGCTGCTGTCCGGGGACGATGCGCTCACGCTTGCGGTGCTGGCGATCGGCGGCACCGGCGTCATTTCGGTCGTCGCCAATCTCGTGCCTCGGGATGTGGCCACGATGGTTGAGCGATATCAAGCCGGCGATCGCGCCCAGGCCCTTGCGTGGCACCGCAAGCTGCTGCCGCTGACACGGGCGTTATTTCTCGAGACGAATCCGATTCCGGTCAAGACCGCCATGGGCCTGCTGGGGATGATCGAGCCGCAGCTGCGGCTGCCGCTGTGCGAGATGTCGGAGGCGAACCTGGCGCGGCTGAAGGCGGCGCTGGAACAGTATGGGCTTACGGGCACACGGCCGCGCAGCCAGCGACCTGCCAAGGCGCGCGTTACGCCGTCGGCCGCGTCCCCTTCGCGCGCGAGGCGGTCGGTGAAATGACGGGCCCTGTGAAGCTCGCCATCGCGGGCTGCTGCGGCCGAATGGGCACACGCATCGCCAGCCTCGCGGTGGCGGATGGCGCGTTTGCGCTTGTCGGGGCGCTCGAAAGCCCGGGGCATGCCATGGCCGGCAAGCCGTTCGGCGCGCACGTGGGCCGCGCCGAGCTGGCGGTCCGCGTGCTCAGTGATGCACGGGAAGCCTTCGCGCCGGCGGAGGTCATCGTGGACTTCACCACTCCGGCGGCGACGCGTGAGCACGTCCAGGCAGCGCACGCCTTGAAGAAGGGCATGGTGATCGGCACGACAGGGCTCACCGAGGCGCAGCTCGACGAGCTGCGCGCGGCCTCCAAGACGATCCCGGTTGTGTTCAGCCCTAATATGAGTCTGGGCGTCAATGTGCTCTACGAGGTGGCGCGGACGGCCCTGGCACGCCTGGGGTCGGGCTTCGATGTGGAGATCGTCGAGGCCCATCATCGACAGAAGAAGGATTCGCCCAGCGGAACGGCGAAACGACTGGCCCAGCTCTTGGCCGCCGCGCGAGGCGTTCCGGCCGAGTCGCTGCCGGTGCATGCCGTACGGGCCGGCGACATCGTGGGAGATCACACCGTGATCCTCGCAGGTCCCTCCGAGCGATTGGAGCTGACGCACCGGGCGCACAGCCGAGACGTGTTTGCGCAGGGGGCGCTTGCGGCGGCGCGGTTTGTCCGGGGCCGCCGGCCGGGTCTGTATGACATGTCGGACGTCTTGAAGGGCGCGGATGGGTGACACCGCCGGCGTGGCGAGCCGTGACCGAGCGGAGCGCTTGAAGCAGCTCCCGCCCTATTTGTTCGTCGAGCTTGACCGGGCCAAGCGCGCGCTCATCGGCCAGGGCAAGGATGTGATTGATCTGGGCGTGGGCGATCCTGATCTGGGAACGCCGCCTGCGATCATCGCCCGGCTGAAGGAGGCGGTGGACGACCCGGCGAACCACCGCTACAGCATGACCGAGGGGCTGCGCCAGCTGCGGGAGGCGATCGCCCGGTGGTATGCGCGCCGTTTCGACGTGGAGCTGGATCCTTCGACGGAAATCGTGCCCTTGCTCGGGTCCAAAGAGGGCCTTGGACACCTGTCGCTGGCGCTGGCGAATCCGGGCGACGTCGTGCTGATCCCGGATCCATGCTATCCGCCCTACCGCAGCGGCGCGACGCTGGCCGGCGCGCAGATCGTGGCCATGCCGCTGCTGGAAGAGAACGGGTTTTTCCCTGACCTGGGCGCGCTCAGCCAGCGCGCGGTGCGCCAGGCGAAGCTGATGTTCCTCAATTATCCGAACAATCCGACAGGCGCCGTGGCCACCCTCGAGCAATTCGAGGAGGCGGTGACGCTGGCGAAAGAGTACGGGTTTTCGATCGCGCATGATGCCGCCTATTCAGAGGTGGCATTCGACGGCTACCAGCCGCCGAGCCTCCTCCAGGTCCCCGACGCGAAATCGCTGGCGCTCGAGTTCCATAGCCTGTCCAAGACATTTAATATGACCGGCTGGCGCATCGGGTGGGCGTGCGGCAACGCGGCGCTGATCGGGGCGCTCACCCAGCTGAAGACGCACCTTGATTCCGGCATCTTCCAGCCGATCCAATGGGCGGGCATCGAAGCGTTGGAACACGGCCCCGAGTTGCTGCGCCAGACGCTGCAGGTTTACCACGAGCGGCGGGAGCTGCTGGTGGCCGGATTACAGGAAGGCGGCTGGCAGGTGACGCCGCCAAAAGCCAGCCTCTACGTGTGGACCCGCGTGCCCACGCAAGAATCGTCGATGGCCTTTGCGACCCGCATCCTCCAGCAGGCGCACGTGATCGTGACGCCGGGCGTCGGCTTTGGCCCCTCCGGGGAAGGCTACGTGCGGCTGTCGTTGACCGTGCCGACCGCCCGCCTCCAAGAAGCCGTCACCCGACTGGAGAAAGTCCTATGAGCGAGCAGCGTGTCACCCTACCTATACGCTGTACGCTATACGCTAGATGATGGCGCGGACCTTTATTGGCGTCGGCTCCAACGAGGGCGATCGGCTTGCGTGCATTTCACGCGCGATCCAGATGCTGGCTGAGGCGCCGGGCGCGCGGGTCGTCCAAATGGCGACGATTCTTGAGACGGAGCCGCTGGGCGGGCCACCGCAAGGCCCCTACCTGAATACGGTGATCGAGCTGGAGACGAGCCTGAGCCCGCCAGAGCTGCTGGAGCAGCTCCAGGCCATCGAACGCGCCCTGGGCCGCGCGCCGTCGGCGACGCGGTGGGCCGCCAGACCGATCGACCTAGACCTCCTGCTCTATGAGGGACAGGTCGTGCGCGAGCCGGGCCTTGACGTGCCGCATCCTCGGCTTCACGAGCGCCGGTTCGTGCTGGAACCTCTGGCCCAGCTGGCTCCGGACGTCCGCCATCCGGGGCTCGGCCTCACCATGGCCGAGCTGCTGGCGCGATTGCCGGCTCCTGAGCCCGCCTTCTGGGAACGATTCTAGGGGCCAGCGCCGGCGCGGCGCCCCCGCGAATCCGCCACGATGCGCGTCATCCGCACCCCCGCCCGTATGCGGGCGATGGCCTCCGCGCTGCGGCGCCGCCATCGCACGGTGGGATTGGTCCCCACGATGGGCGCACTCCACGAAGGACATGCGTCGCTCATCCGGGCATCGGCCGCCCGCTACGACGCGACCATCGTCAGCATCTTCGTGAACCCGCTCCAGTTCGGCCCTCGTGAAGACTTCCGCCGCTATCCTCGCCCCCTCAGACAGGACCTGGCCCTTGCGGCGGCCTCCGGTGCTACGGCCGTGTTTATCCCCTCCGTCTTGGCCATGTATCCGCCGGGCTTTTGCACCGGCCTGGAAGTCGGGCCGCTGGCCGGGCGGTGGGAAGGCCGCGCGCGGCCGGGCCACTTCCGCGGCGTCGCCACGGTGGTCCTGAAGCTGTTCAATTTGGTGCAGCCCACGCACGCGCTCTTCGGGCAGAAGGATTACCAGCAGGCGCTGATCATTCAGCAGCTCACGCGGGATCTGCAGCTGCCGCTCACCGTGCGCATGCTCCCGACGGTGCGTGAGCCCGGCGGCCTGGCCCTGAGCTCGCGCAACCGCTCCCTCACGCCTGGAGGGCGGCGGCGGGCAGCCGTCTTGTCTGCGGCGCTCCGCCAAGCCCGCGCGCGCCTGGCCGCCGGGGAGCGGCGGCCAGCGCGCATCGAAGCCCAGATGCGCCGGATGATGCAGGCCGAGCGCGGCGTGCGGGTGGAGTACGCCGCCGTCGTCGATGCGCGGACGCTTGAGCCGGTCCGCGCGGCGCGGGGGCGGCTGGCCCTCCTCGTCGCTGCGCGTGTCGAGGGCGTGCGATTAATTGACAATCTTCTCGTCGGAGTGTCATAATACCGTCGACGACGGGACGCACCCAATGCTGCGCACAGTCTGCAAGTCCAAAATCCACGGGGCCACGATTACCGAGGCGAACGTCGGCTATACCGGCAGCGTCACGCTTGATGCCGAGCTGATGCGGGCGGTGGATCTCGTGCCCTACGAGCAAGTCCACGTGCTCAATCTCACCAACGGCGAGCGCATCCAGACGTATTGCATCGAGGGTCCTCCAGGTTCCGGGATCGTGTGCATCAACGGGGCGGCGGCGCACTTGATGGCCGTCGGGGAGAAGGTCATCATCCTGTCGTACGTCCAGCTGACGGCATCAGAGTTGGAAGGGTTCACCCCGAGAGTCTTCGTGGTGGACGGCAAGAACCGAATTCAGCAGGTGGTAAGCCCTGCCGCGCCGGCCGCCGGCTGGCCGGCCGAGGAGGACGACGGACCCTCGCTGGGCCGCCTGTCTTGACGCATGCTCCGCATCGGTCTCGTGGGATGCGGGACCATCGGCACGCAACTTGCCCGGACCGTCGACCGACGCTATCGCAGCCGCTCGCGCATCGTCGCCTTGCATGATCGCGACCGCCAACGCGCCTTGGCTCTCCAACGCCAACTTTCCAGCGCCCCGCCCGTGTGCTCCTTGTCCTCCCTTGTTCGCCGCAGCGACCTCGTCATCGAGGCGGCCTCGGCTCAGGCCGCGCCCGCCGTCGTGCGGGCCGCGCTGGGGCGGGGGCGTAGCGTGATGGTCATGAGCACCGGGGGATTGCTGCGTGACCAGGCATGGCGAGGGCTCGCCGCGCGAACCGGCTCACGCGTCTACTTGCCCAGCGGAGCGCTGGCGGCCCTGGACGGCGTCAAGGCGATGCGTCTGGGCCGGCTGCGGCGCGTGACGTTGACCACTCGCAAGCCGCCGCGCGCCCTGGCGGATGCTCCCGCCGCGCGCCGGCTTCGCGCGCGCCTGGCCGGAATCCGGCGCCCGCTCCTGCTCTTTGAAGGCTCCCCGCGCGCGGTCGTCAGCGGCTTTCCGCAGAACACCAACGTGGCGGCGACGCTGGCGCTCGCCTGCGGCTCGGCCGCTTCGCGGGTGCGCGTGCGGGTCATTGCGGATCCGCGCCTGCGGCGTAACGTGCATGAGCTGGATGTCCAGGGCGAGCGCGCACGCATCCGCTGCCGGATCGAGAGCCGGGCCAGCCGGACGAATCCGAAAACGAGCGAACTCGCGGTCCACTCGGCGCTCGCCACGCTCGATGGCATTCTGAATCCCGTCGTCATCGGCACGTAGAGGATCTCGTCCCTCGTGAGCGAAGCGAGTCGTGGTTCGACTCCCTGCGGTCGCTCACCACGATCCCGAGCGAGCCAAGGGGCGAGTCGAGGGATCGAGGGACGATCGAGGGTAAACCGGACACCGTGTGAGAGGGGGTGATTTCTCGTGGCAGAAAAGGTCGCCAAGGTCGGCGTTCGGAAGCAAGCCGGCTATCTCTATTTCGTGGACAAGCAGGGGGACATTTCGCGGGCCCGCATGGCCCGCGGTGGCCAGCGGCGTCGGCGCCGCAGCCGGCGTTAGAGCACACGTTCGTAACGCTTCGAATCCCCGTCGGGACGGGTCGCTCCGATCCGGCGGGGATTCGTCTTCTTCGCTGTGCTATAATGGGGCAGTCTGCAGCAATGTCTCATCCCACCGGGTCGAACCACAAGAACAGCATGAGCCAGTTCCCACCGAGTGATGGGCTCGTTCGACCACCTGCGTCCGGCGGCGGGTTCGTGACGCTGCCGATGGCGTCGCCGTGGCGATGAGCCGCAACGGCATGTCACGGGCGATGAAATCTTCCAGCGCGCGCATCGGGTCGGCCGACGGCGGACCCGATGCCGGCGGGGGGATCACCCCACCACCTGATGCCGCTTCGCCTCAGGCGAAACGGAGCGCTCGCCTCATGCGAAAACACAAGTCTGCAAGCGCTCGGCAGCCTTCGGCTGCTGCACCAGGTGGTGGGATCATCATCCGTGGAGCGCACGAGCATAACCTCAAGCACCTCGACCTCGTGCTTCCGCGCAACCGCCTGATCGTCATCACCGGGCTCTCGGGCTCCGGCAAGTCGTCGCTGGCGTTCG
>JAHFGW010000021.1:18020-21292 GCA_023247235.1 Candidatus Omnitrophota bacterium
GGGATCATCATCCGTGGAGCGCACGAGCATAACCTCAAGCACCTCGACCTCGTGCTTCCGCGCAACCGCCTGATCGTCATCACCGGGCTCTCGGGCTCCGGCAAGTCGTCGCTGGCGTTCGATACGCTCTATGCGGAAGGCCAGCGGCGCTACGTGGAGAGCCTCTCCGCCTACGCGCGCCAATTCCTCGAGCGCCTCGAGAAGCCGGACGTCGAAAGCATCGAGGGACTCTCGCCCGCGATCGCCATCGAGCAACGTGGAGCCGGGGGCAACCCCCGCTCGACGGTCGCCACGCAAACGGAAATCTATGATTATCTCCGGGTCCTCTTCGCCCGCGCGGGGCAGCCGCACTGCCCCGCGTGCCGGGTTGCGATCAGCCGGCAGTCGGCTCAGGAGATGGTGACCCAGATCCTCGCGCAGCCGGCGACGGGGCCGCTCACGATCTTGGCGCCGCTGGTTCGGGGCCGCAAGGGCGAGCACGCGGAGCTGCTGCGCGAAGCCAAGCAGCAGGGTTTCATCCGCGTGCGCGTCGACCGGATCATCCGCGATCTCGATGAGCCGATCGCCCTGAACAAGAAGCGAGCCCATACACTCGAAGTCGTCGTCGATCGACTCAGCCCTGATCGCGACAATGCGTCGCGCCTGACCGAGTCCATCGAAACGGCCCTGAAGGTCGGCAAGGGCCTCGTCATCATCAGCCGCGAGCCGGCTGGAGGCTCGCCCGCCCCGGCCCTAGTCAGGGGCGGGCCGGGGAGGCTCGAGGCTCGAGGGAAGAATCGTCACGGCGCTTCGAGCCACGAGCCACGAACCACGGGCGATTTAGTGTTCAGCGAGCTCTACGCCTGCCCCCAGTGCGGCTTCAGCATCGAGGAGCTCTCGCCGCGCATCTTCTCCTTCAATTCGCCCTATGGGGCCTGCCAGACGTGCGATGGCCTCGGCACGCGCCTGGAACTCGATCCCGATCTGGTCGTGCCGGATCGGACCAAGTCGCTGCGCGAGGGAGCCATCGAGCCCTGGAAGCGCGGCAACCTGCATATGGTCATGTACTACAACCGGCTGCTGCGGGAGGTGATCCGCTTTTACCGGATCGATTCCGAGATGCCGTTCGGCTCGCTGCCGCGCCAGCAACAACGCGCGCTCCTGCACGGCTCCAATGATGAGATCTGGGGGGATGTGTGGGAAGGGGTGATCCCGAATCTTGAGCGCCGGTTCCGCCAGACGAGCTCCGACTACGTCAAAGAGGAAATCGCCAAGCGGATGAGCGTGCTCCCGTGCGCCACCTGCCAGGGGACGCGGCTCAACGAGGCCAGCCGCGCGGTGCTCATCGACGGGCGCTCCATTGCGGCGCTCACGACGCGCTCGGTGACGGAGGCGGCCGCCTGGTGCGCGCGGCAGATTTTTCCGGTGGCCCAGCAGGCGATTACGGAGCCGATCCTGAAGGAGATCCGCACCCGGCTCCAGTTTCTCATCGACGTCGGCCTGGGCTATCTCACGCTCGACCGGCCCTCCGCGAGCCTCTCCGGGGGCGAGGCCCAGCGGATTCGCCTGGCGACGCAGGTCGGCTCGGGGTTGGTCGGTGTCCTGTACATCCTCGATGAGCCTTCGATCGGTCTGCACCAGCGGGACAACGACAAGCTGCTGAATACGCTGTTGCGGCTGCGCGACCTCGGCAATACCGTGGTCGTGGTGGAGCACGATGAGGCGACTATCCGCCGCGCGGACTACATCGTAGATCTGGGACCTGGGGCTGGGCCTCAGGGGGGCGAGCTGGTCGCGTGCGGGACGCTGGAGGACGTGCTGCAGGCGCCGCGCAGCCTCACCGGGCAGTTCTTGGGCGGCACGCGATGGATCCCGGTGCCGTCGGCGCGGCGCGCGCATGCCAAGCGCCAGGCGCTCGTCATCCGAGGCGCCCGCGAGCATAATCTCAAGGGGATCAACGTCACGATTCCGCTGGGATGCTTCGTGTGCGTGACCGGGGTCTCCGGCTCGGGCAAATCCACGCTCGTCGATGAGATTTTGTATCGGGCCCTGGCGCGCCGATTCTACGGCAGCCGGGAGAAGCCCGGGGCGCACGAGGGCATCGCCGGGATCGAGCATCTCGATAAGGTCATCGTGATCGACCAGTCGCCGATCGGCCGCACGCCGCGGTCCAATCCCGCCACGTATACGGATGCCTTTGGTCCCATCCGGGAGTTATTCAGCCGCACGTCCGACGCGCGGCTGCGGGGCTTCAAGCCTGGGCGGTTCAGCTTCAATGTGAAGGGCGGTCGATGCGAGGCCTGCCAGGGCGATGGGATCAAGCGCATCGAAATGCACTTCCTGCCGGATGTGTACGTCCGTTGCGAAGTCTGCAAGGGCCGCCGATTCAACGATCGGACGCTCCAGGTGACCTACAAGAGCCACTCGATCGCCGAGGTGCTGTCGATGACCGTTGACCAAGCGCTGGCGCACTTCGCGCCGGTGCCGGCGATCGCCGAGAAATTGCGGACGATTCAGGCGGTCGGCCTCGGGTACCTTGAGCTTGGCCAATCCGCCACCACGCTCTCGGGCGGAGAAGCGCAGCGGATCAAACTCTCCAAGGAGCTCTCGCGTCGGGCGACGGGCCGCACGCTGTATGTGCTGGATGAGCCAACCACCGGATTGCATTTTGCGGATGTGGAGAAGCTGCTGGCCGTCCTGCATCAGCTCGTCGATCAGGGCAATACGGTGTTGGTGGTGGAGCACAACCTTGAGGTGGTCAAGACGGCGGATTACGTGATCGACCTCGGGCCGGAGGGCGGCGCCGCCGGCGGCGAGCTGGTCGCCGCCGGCAGCCCTGAGGACGTAGCCAAGCAGCCTCGCTCGCATACCGGCCGGTGTTTGGCGCCCCTGTTGGGCGGCCCTCGTGGATCGCTCAGTACCGCGATCGGACGCGCCGCCGTGTTGCTGGCTGTCGCGCTGGGAGCGTGCATGCCGGCAGCGAACGCGCAGTCCCCCGTCGAGCGCCAGGCGCGCGGGGCTGAAGCGCCGGCATCCAGGCAGGGGGGACCCTCCAGCGCGTACCTGGCGATCCAGCGCGCCTTTCTGGCGGAAGATTACGCAGGGGTCGTGGACCACGCGGCCGCGTGGCTCGCGAAGCCGGTCAGCGGCCCGGAAGCCGCTCAAGCGCATATCTGGATTGGCGTCAGCTTCAGCCGCGTGGGGCGTATCGACGACGCCCTGCAGGCGCTTGAGCGCGTGAAGACGGCGATGAGCCCGGCGGATGCCCTGTATCAGGAAGTCCTCTATTGGGA
>JAHFGW010000043.1 GCA_023247235.1 Candidatus Omnitrophota bacterium
CTGGATTGGCGTCAGCTTCAGCCGCGTGGGGCGTATCGACGACGCCCTGCAGGCGCTTGAGCGCGTGAAGACGGCGATGAGCCCGGCGGATGCCCTGTATCAGGAAGTCCTCTATTGGGAAGGCGACCTGAGTCGTCGCTCGGGGCGCCCGGTGCGCGCAAAGTTAGCATGGACGCGCCTGTTGAACCAATTTCCCAAGTCCACCTGGGCGCCGCGGGCCCACCTGGGCCTGGGCATTATTGCCATGGCGGAGCAAGCGTCTCGCCAGGCGCTGGAGTCCTTCCGGGCCGCGGCCTGGAGCAGCGGCGACAGTCAGCTGACGCTGCACGCGAGGATTCTCGAAGGCGTGTGCCTCCTGCAATTGGAGAACCCCAAGGCCGCCTACGAGGCCTTCCAGCAGCTCCTGACGAAGGCCGCCAGCCCTGAAGATCTTGCGTGGATCTGGTATTACCAGGGGCAAGCCCTCGCAGGACTTGGCCGCCACACGGAGGCGATCGTGGCCTACGAGCGCGCGCGCCAATTGCGGCCGGACTCCGACTTGGCCACGCTGGCGCTCTTTGGCATCGGGTGGGCCCAATTCCATAGCGCGCAATGCGAGCAGAGTCTTGAGACCTTTAATGATTATGCGCGCCGGGCGCGGGGGGCTCAGCGCGTCGAGGCGCTCTTCGCGCAAGGCAGTTGCTTGGCGAGGCTGGGCAAGGAGGATCGCGCCGTGCAGGCGTTGGGCCGCGCGACGGCCTCCGGCCTGTCGCACCCGCTGGCCTTCGAGAGCGGCCTGCTCTTGGCGGATCTGTATCGTCGGCAGGGCCAGACGGCGCAGGCCACCAAGCTGCTGGAGCGCTTGCGGCAGGAGGCGCCCGGGGAGGCTACGCGCGTGCAAGTGGAGCTGCGCATGGCGGGGGTGCGGCTGGATGAAGGCGATCCGGCAGGCGCCCGACGATTCATGCAGGCGGCGCTGAAGGGCACCGAGATCGAGAAGCGTCGAGAAGAATTGAACGGTCTCGGCGATCTGCTGATGGAGCTGGGGGATTTTGACGAGGCGAGCCGGCGCTTCCAACGCGTCTTGGAGCTTTCGGATGTCGGCCCGACGGCTGACCACGCGCTGTATCAGCTCGGGCGGCTCCATCTGGCTCGCGGCGAATCGGAGGAGGCCCTCCAGATCTTTGAGATGCTGATGCCTCGGGTGGAAAGCGGATTGGCCGCCGACGTGCACCTGGCGATCGCCTTCACGCACATGGTCAGCGGCTCCCTGACCGAGGCCAAGCGGCAGTTAGCCCAACTGCGCGACACCCATCCCGGGACCGAGCTCGCGGCCAGGGCTGGATACTATGTCGCGCTGCTCGTCTTGGATGAGGGCCGTCCCGAGCAGGCGAGGCGGCTGTGCCAAGAAGCCGTCAAGCGAGCCCCGCGATCTGATGAAGGGTTGGAAGCCGAGCTCCTCCTGGCCCAGCTCGAGGCGGCGAACGGGTCGCTCAATCAAGCGATGCAGGCGCTGCGCGCCCGATTCGCCGAGGCCGGAACCACGCTGCGCCATCGCGGCCGGCTGGCGCAGCAACTCGGCGATTTTTCGCGGCGCCTGGGCGCGTGGGCCTCGGCGATTGCCTGGTATGAGCGGGCGGCCACCTTGCTGCCAGGCCGCAATGGCGAGGTCCTCTATCGGATTGCCTCCTGCTACGAGGAGGGGGGAGACTTTGAATTGGCCATCGCGCGCTACCGCGCGATCGCCGACGAGGGCTGGGATGTCCGCGGAGGGCTGGCGGCCGCCAAGCTCCTGGAGCGCCAGGGCGACTGGGACGCGGCCGAAGCCATCTACGAGACCCTGGCGAGCGAGCCGGTGCCTGAAGCCAAGGTGGCGCGGGAGCATCTGGCCCTTTTGCGCGGCGAATCCACGACCGAGAAAGTGCAATGAGTGTTCGGCCTGCACATCGACTTCGAGTCTCCAGGGCGCGCGGCGAGCCCACGGTGCTGGTCCTGGTGACGTGTCCAACGCGTCGGCAGGCGCAGCGCCTGGCCGATGCGCTGGTGCGCCGGAAGCTGGCAGCTTGCGTCAATATCGGACCGGCCGTCGACTCGCGCTTCTGGTGGCAAGGCAAGCTGGACCGCGCCCGCGAAGTGCTGCTCTTCATCAAGACCACTCGGGCCGCCCTGGAGCCTCTGCGACGAGCCGTCGTGGCCCTGCACCCCTACGACGTCCCGGAACTCATCGCCCTTCCGATCCGCCACGGCCACCCGCCCTACTTGCGCTGGCTGCGCGCCTCCGTCCGACTTGCCCGCCGAGCCTCGTAACCCGCCTTTCCTCAACCGCTTAGAATTTCTGCGCCCGCCTTGACGCTGCGAGACGGCGACAGATATACTCATTTTGTAAGAAAACTAAGCGTTTATGACTGGCGAAAAGGCAAACCCACCGCGAGGTGGGGGCCCCTAACCCTCAGACGGGGGCAGGGCATCTCGCCCAGAAGGCGGGGTGGCAAAGCTACGGGTCTCGCTGCAGAGCGCCGGGCTACCGAACCAGTAGGCGAAGACAGCCGAGCTACCGTCCAGTAGCTCGGCGTTTTTCTGTGTGCAGGGACGGAAGCTATGAGAGACCAACGAGCACAACGAGGGGCGGTCCTGGGGATGGTGATTATTGCCGCGATCGTGTTTGGGGTCACGGCGTTCGCCGTGCTGTCGATGTCCATGGGACGAACCCAGACCACCCGTCGGATGGCCGATCGCACGCGCGCCCGCTACGCGGCCGAGGGGGCCATCGTCTGGGCCATGCAGCAACTCTGGGCCAATCCGAATTTCGGGTGTCCCGGTGGCCCGCCAGCGACCGTCCCCCCGGCTGTCCTGAGTGATTTGGGGGTGCCGGCGATTACCGTCGAAGTCACCAACTGCGGGGTCAACAACATGCATGAAATCCGGGCTCGGGTCGGCTACCAATGGTTCGAAACAGACACGCTGTAGGATTGACGCTGCTGGAGTTGCTGGTGGCCATCATCATCGTGGCCATCTTGGTCACCGTGGGCTTGTCCACGTATCGCCGGATGATGGAGCGGGCCTACCGGCGCCAGGCGTGGGATCTGCTGCTGACGATGTACAGCGGGGAGCGCGCTTACTTTCTCGTGAACGACGTCTATCGCGCCAATCCAGCCGGGATGGCTCAATGGCGTGAAATCCACATGGATGATCCTAACCTCGCGGGGATCCCGGTCACGTTCACAGTCACCGCGGCCGGCGCCCCAGGCCCTACCGCGACATTCGAGGCGAAGGCGACCCGAACCGCCGGCCCGTGCAGCGGCAATATCATGACGGTTGATCAGGACCGCTTGCGCGGCGGCGATTGGGGAACCTGCGGAGCCATCGGACCATTCTGATGCGGAGACGTGCTGACCAGGGGATGACCTTGATTGAAGTCCTGGCCGCGTCGGTGATCGGCGCGCTGCTGGCTGCCGGCACCATCCTGGCGCTCGTGATGGGAGTGAAGTTGAGCCGCGCCAGCGTGACGAGCAGCGATGCCTCGGCCTATGCCGCCCAGACCATCGAGCGCAATCGCAACCGCATTGCCTGTGATGATGCGTGGTTCAACAGCGGCTGCACCTATGCGGGACCGGGACCAAGCGTCGAACAGCCAGACGCGCCAGCCTTGCCGACGGATTCATCGCTGGAGCCGTTGCCCGATGTGAATCGGCGGTTCACCATGGAACCGAAAGATTGCGACGGCGTGGACGGTCCGGGCGACTGCTATCTGATGACGGTTCTGTTGCACTGGGACCCGCCGGAGTCGATGGACGCGCCCGGAGTCGCGCAATGAGGCGTGTCATGGGACTCAGCAACCGACGCCGTGCCCAGCGGGGCCTGACACTGATGGAGCTGTTGCTTGCCTCTACCTTAGGCCTGCTGGTGATGTTTGCCTTCGGCGGCGTCGATATGGGGCGAGTGCTGCTGCTCGATCAAGTGCGACAAGACAGCCAATTTCATACGAATCTTACCTATGCGCTGTGGCACATGACGAAGCATTTGGAAGTGGCGGACCGGATTGCGCTCGGACCTGCCGACAACCTCTTGTTTCGCGTGCCACGTTTCACCGGGCTTCCAAACACCACGGCAGCCGTGGACAACGCCGCGAACTATGTCTGGAACCAGTACCGCCTGGTGCCGGGGACCAATGGCCTGGACAACATCATGTTCTACGAGCAGATTCCCGGTGGATGCGGCAGGCCGCAGTTGCTCTCCGGGAACATCCTGAGCCTCGCCTTCGAACAGCCCGATGAGATCTCGGCGCCGCCCGGGGCGGTCGGCCCGGACAATAATGTGTTGCGGATGACGATTCAGGGCCGTGAGGATCAGCAGATCGCAACGTCTCGCAGACTGACGGTTCAGGGCCAAGTGATAATGAGGGCCAGAGCGTACACGAACGATTTGACGGGCTTGACCAGGGCTTCGGTCCCGCCCGGCGGATGCTGAGGAGAGGAGCGCGTGTGATGAAGCAGATCGGCGTGGCGATTCGATCACGGACCGTTGAGCTCGTGGAAGTCGTCTCCGGGAAAATCACCTGCGCGGTGCGGGCCCCGATTGCCGGGCCGAAGGAAGCGCACCTCCTTGAGGCGCTGTTGGCCGCGCTGGAGCAGGCCA
>JAHFGW010000022.1 GCA_023247235.1 Candidatus Omnitrophota bacterium
GGGCCGGAGACAGTTGACGTTATCTTGCCGGATCTGTTCGATCACGCGATTGGCATCGTGGACTGCGAGCGACAGGCTGCGGGCATGCTCGTTCAGGGTCAACTGGCTCAAGAACGCTCCTAGGAGCGCGGTGATCGCCAGGGCGAGTGTCACACCGGCGAGGATCACCTCGACCAACGTCAATCCGCTAGAGCTGGGCTTCGACATCGCCAACCGCTCGCCACCCGCCCTCGGACGTTCTGGAGGTACGGTGGACGCGCTCCTGACCTGCCAGATGGCTGGTCGTCGCCACCGGTCGGAGTAGTGGGGAACGGTCCCAGCATTCTCTGAGACCGTCCCCATTCCACTCCTATCTATCCCACAACCGGACAACCCTCAGACATCACGTACAGTCCTGCACTGTCGCGTCAATCGTCGTCGCCGCCGGTGGTGTCCCCCCGAGCATATTCGCGGCAACCCCCGTCCCTGAACAGTGACGAATGAGTCCGCTCTCGGTCGCCACGAACGACCGAGTCCCGGTGGTTCCAAGCGCGTCCGGTGTCGCGAGCAGTGTATACGTGTTCCCGGTGACAGACACGTAGTCATACCGGTACCCCTGGGTGCAGCTCCTGGTTGCCACGGGCGGACACGCCGTGCCGTCCATCGCATGGTTAAACGACGGAGGTCCGAAGTCCGGGTTCGGCGTGGTGTACATATCCGCAACCCACGCCGCGCTCAGCGGATAGATGTTGTTGACCGACCGATGCATCTCGAGCGACGACACTAACGCCCGCAGGTTCCCGATGGCCGCCGATTCGTTGGCGGTCGTACGGCCACGCAGCACGTTCGGGATCGCGATCGCCGCCAACAGCGCGATGATCGCAACCACGATCATGATTTCAACGAGCGTGAAGCCTCGTTCGCTGTTCCGTCTCATGGTGTCTGCTCCTGTTCTGGTCTGTCCCGATAATTCATGGATAAAGTCGCGTCGTGCCCTCTGTCGTGCGTACACCCTCTCGATCGCTCCGCTCACCTCCCCTCTCAAGCAACAACGCCATTGCCGCAGGGCAATGGCGTCACCAAGTGAACTCTCCCCCAGCGGCAACCCAGCCACCCTGCAGAACGTTCGTTCCGTCAGCGGGCAGGTTGCACATGCGGAGCATAACGCCGTCAGGTCTGGTTCCTGAATATTCCCTGCCCGCCCACGACTCGCAGACTCCCACAGGGTCTGTGGCTTTCCGACCCCGCCTTTCGGCGAGTGTGGCTTTTTCGCGGGTACGGTCAGTTGTCCTTATAACTATGCCATACCGCAGGGGGCGCGTCAAGCCTTTCCCCGCCTACGAAGACCGTTAGTGGCTCACCAGGGTCGAAATCTTGAAGACGGGCAAGAACAGCGCCACGACGATCCCGCCGATGACCACGCCCAGGACGGCAATGACCAGCGGCTCGATCAAGCTGGTCAGCGCCGTCACCGCCGCATCCACCTCGTTCTCATAGAAATCCGCAATCTTGCTCAGCATCTTTTCCAGTTCGCCCGTCTTCTCCCCCACCGCGATCATGCGGGTGACCATGGGCGGGAACACCTTGCTCTGGGCCAGCGGGCCGGAGATGTTTTCTCCTTCTTTAATGCTCTTGCGGGCGGACATGACCGCGCCTTCGACCACTCGGTTGCCGGACGTCTTGGCCACAATTTCCAGGGCGGTCAAAATCGGCACGCCCGAGCTGGCCAGCGTCGCCAGCGTGCGGGCAAACCGGGCGATCGCCACTTTCTGCAGGAGCGGGCCCACAATCACTACGTGCAGCTTTAGCCGATCAAGCCAGAGCCGTCCTGCCGGGGTGTTGACATAGAACCGCGCGGCGATGATCAGCCCGACGAAGGCGAGAAACTCCACGACGAAATACGATCGCATCGAATCGCTGATCGCCAAGAGGATCTTCGTCGGCAACGGCAGCTCCCCGCCCAGCGAGGTGAAGATCTCCTTGAATTTCGGCACGATGAAGACCACGAGCACCGTCGTGATGAGGAACGCCAAGCCGGAGACAAACGCCGGGTAGAAGAGGCTCGCCTTCACCTTGCGCTGCAGGATCTCGACGCGTTCGACGTAGCTGGCGACCCGATCGAGGATCTCATCGAGCTGGCCCGAGGACTCCCCTGCGCGGACCATGTTCACGAAGAATTCGGAGAAGACGCGGGGGTGGCGCCCCATGGCCTCCGAGAGGCTCGCGCCGGCTTCCACATCGTCGCGCAGCCGGGTCAGGATGGTCCGGAAGTTCCGGTCTTCCGCTTGCTCGGCGAGCACGTCCAGCGCCGACACAACCGGGATGCCGCTGTCGACCATGGTCGCCAGCTGTCGCGAGAAGACCACCAGCAGCTCCTGCTTGACCCTCGGCTGGCCGATGGCGATCAGCCGCGAGCCGCCGACCGCCTGGCGCTCCTCGATCGACAGGACGACGAAGTCCTGCCGCCAGAGCTGTTCGACGAGGGCCGTGCGCGAGTGCGCATCGAGGCTGCCCGAATGCGTCCGGCCGCCCTTATCTTTGACGATATAGGCAAAGGTTGGCATCGTCGGCTCCTCTCATTCCTCGCCGGTGACCATGAGCACCTCTTCGAGCGTCGTCATCCCCATCGCCGCTTTTTGCAGCCCGTCGCGACGCAGCGTCACCATGCCGTTGCGGACCGCGTAGTCTTTGATTTGCCAGGAGGTGGCCTGGTTCACGACCAGCTCCCGGATTCCTTCATCCATTTCAAACACCTCAATCATCCCCATCCGCCCCTTGTAGCCGGTGTTGTTGCACAAGCGGCAGCTCCCCGGACTGTAGAATGTCGCCTCCGGTCCCGGCGTAAACTCCAACTCCTCGAGCAGCGGTTTCGGCGGCGTCACGGGCTTGCGGCACTTCGCGCAGAGGCGCCTGACCAGCCGCTGCGCCTCGATCAAGCTGACGCTGGAAGCCACCAGGAAGGGCTCAATGCCCATATCGACCAGGCGCGTGACCGCTGAGGGCGCATCGTTCGTATGCAGGGTCGAAAGCACCAGCTGCCCGGTGAGGCTTGCCTTCATGGCGATATCGGCGGTCTCGAAGTCGCGGATTTCACCCACCATGACGACGTCCGGGCTCTGGCGCAAGAGAGCCCGCAGCCCGCTGGCAAACGTCATCCCCACATCGGCATTCACCTGGACCTGGGTGACGCCTTCGAGCTGATACTCCACCGGATCCTCGATCGTGATGAGATTGCGGCGCGGGTCATTGAGCTGGTTTAAGATCGAGTAGAGCGTGGTGGACTTTCCCGACCCGGTCGGACCGGTGACGAGAATCATGCCGAAGGGCCGCTTGACCGATTGCTGGAAATGTCGGATGGAGTCCGGCATGAACCCGAGATTCTCCAGGCCCACGGAGAGATTGGCGCGGTCCAGGAGCCGCAGCACCACTTTGCCCCCCTGGGTCAGTGGCAGGACCGACACGCGGAAATCCACTTCCCGAGTCTCCAGCCGGACCCGGAACCGGCCGTCTTGCGGCAGCCGCGATTCGGTGATATCGAGCCCCGACATGATCTTGATGCGGCTGAGCACCGCGCTCTGCACTTTCTTTGGCAGGCGATGCCCCTCGATCAGCCGGCCGTCGACCCGATAGCGGATCCGGATGTCGCTCTCCGAGGGCTCCAGATGGATATCGGAGGCCCGGCGGCGCATCGCCTCCACGATCATGAGGTTGATGACCCGGACGGTCGGGGCTTCGTCATCGCGATCGGCGGCCAGCGCCAGGGCCGTCTCCATGGCAGTGTCGTCCGTGGCGCCGCCCTCTGCGGCATTCGCCGACTCCTCGGCCTGCGCCGCGCGGGTGTAGACCTGATCGATCGCCTGGAGGATTTCGCTTGGCGAGGAGAGGACGGGGTCGATCGCGACCTGCGTGAGCACCTTGAGGTCATCGAGTGCCAGCACATCCAGCGGGTCCGCCATCGCCACCACCAGCCGGTTGGCAAACTTCGTCAGCGCGATGATCGTGTACTGCCGCGCGACCCGCTCGGGCACCAGCCGCGCGACGGCAGGATCAATGTGGTACTTGGCCAGCGAGATCACCGGTATGCCAAGCTCCTTGGACAGAATCTCCTCGAACCGCTCCTCGGTGAGCACGCCGCGCTCGATGAGCAGGCGGCCGAGGTTCTGGCCGGCTTTCGCCGCCTCGCGCGCCAGCTGCTCGAGCTGGTCCGGCGGCATCAACCGCTGCGCCACGAGCACATCTGAGAGGCGCTTGCGCATGGTGCTCATCCCACCACCTGCTGCTGGCCCGCCAACCGGCGGGCCGGGCCGGCCGCCACATGGCCTGGCCTCCCTCGGCCGGCCAGGGCAGCGCTGACGATGTCAGTACGGAAAGTTCTTGGCAAGGACCACGGCGAGGCGCTGCCGGCAACAGGTGGTGGGATCATTCCTCCACGACCTCGCCGGTGGTGGTCCGCAGCACTTCCTCCAGCGTCGTGCTGTGCCGCATGACCTTGTCGAGCCCGTGATCCCGCAGCCGCCGCATGCCTTCCTTTTGGGCGACCTGCTCGATCTGTGACTCTGGGGCGCGCTTCAGCACCAGCGCTCGAATCGCCGGAGTCATGACGAGCACTTCCGCGATGACCTCTCGGCCCGCATAGCCGGCCTGCAGGCAGGCGGGGCATCCTTTGCCACGCGCCAGGGGCATTGGCTGACCCTGCTGATCCAGCAGGCCGAGTTTTTCGGCCATCCCTTTCGGCAGCTGGTACGTCTCAAAGCAGCGCGAACAAATCTTCCGCACGAGCCGCTGTCCGATGACCGCCATAAGACAGGAATTGATGAGAAACGGCTCCAGGCCCATATTGACCAAGCGCACGACGGCGCCGGAGGCGGTATTCGTATGCAGCGTCGTCAGGACGAGGTGGCCGGTCAATGCGGACTTGACCGCCATATCCGCCGTCTCGCTGTCGCGGACTTCTCCCACCATGATGATGTCTGGATCTTGCCGGAGAATGGACCGCAGGGCGCTGGCGAAGGTGAGCCCGATGTCGGGTCTCGCGTTGACCTGGTTGATCCCCTGCAACTCAAACTCCACTGGATCCTCGACCGTCACGATGTTCTTTTCGGGCGCATCGATGAGCTTGAGCATCGCGTAGAGCGTCGTGGTCTTCCCGGACCCGGTGGGACCCGTGACCAGGATCATGCCGTGGGGCCTCGCGGCGCAGCGCTTCAGCCGCTCCAGGTCAGCCGCGCTGAACCCGAGCTGGCTTAGGTCCAGCTTCACCGCCGTCTTGTCGAGCACGCGCAGCACGACCTTCTCACCGAACACCGAGGGCAGGATGGACACGCGGTAATCGATCGAGCGGGATTCGAGCTTGAATTTGAAGTGCCCGTCCTGCGGTAGACGGCGCTCGGCGATGTTGAGCTCCGACATGACCTTGATGCGCGACACGATCGCCGCATGGAGGGACCTCGGCGGCGCCTCGCCCGTCTGCAGGACGCCATCCACGCGGTAGCGGATGCGCACGGCTTTCTCCATCGGCTCGATGAACAGGTCCGAGGCGCGCATGCGCGCGGCCCGTTCGAGGATCGAGTCCGTGTACTTCACGACGGGCGCTTCGTCGATCAGGGTGAGGAGCCGCGCCGCATCCTCCTCCTCCTTGGACTCTCCGATGACTTGGAGGGCATCAGCATTGAGCTGCTCGGTCATCTCGCGGATGCTTTCCTCCACGCCGGTGCCGTAGTAGTTGTCGATCGACTCCCGGATCTCCCGCGGGCTGCTCAGCAGCGGGTTCATGGCGAGACCGGTGAGCGTGGTCAGGGTGTCCAGCGCAAACACGTTCATCGGATCGGCCATGGCGACCGTCAAGGTATTCCCGATGCAGGAAATGGGCATAATCAGATACTGCAGCGCGACATCGCGTGGAATCAGGGTCCTGAGCGTCGGATCCAGTTTCATGCGCGAGAGCGTAATGGGGGGGATGCCGACGCCCTGGCTGACCACCGACAGCAGATCGGACTCGTTCACCAGGCCCCGCTCGGTCAGGATCGTTTGGAGGGCTCCGCCGTGCTCGCGCTGTTCGACAAGCGCCGCATCCAATTGCTCCTTGGTCACGAGCCCTCGGGACAGGAGCAGCTCGATAATGCGGTCTTTAACACCGGCCATGGGAGGCTCCGCGCTTGCGTCTCATAAGGTCCCGTTGGGTGCCCCGGATTGCGGCTCCGCGCCGCCACGCGGGCCCTCCTGCTTCCGGTAGTGCCGTTCGATGGCCCGGCCGATCTCCGACGGCGTGCTCACGCACGGTTGCACGACGCACTTCGTGCGCAGCTCGATCTCGCGCACGATCTCGACATTGGACGGATCCGCCATGGCGAGCGTCAAGGCGTTGCCGATGCGATCCACGGGGATCAGGCAATACTGCCGCGCGGTCGCCTCGGGCACCATCGTCGGCAGGTCCAAATCGATCTCATAGCTCTCCAGCGGCAAGTACGGAAAGCCGTATTGAGCCGTCAATGCCAGGGCCACCTCTTCCTCCGTCACGTAGCCCAACTGCACCAGCGCTTGGCCGAGCAGACCGCCATGGGCTTTGGCGTACTCCAACCCTTCATCGAGCTGCTTGCGAGTGATGCAGCCTCGCTCGATGAGCAGTTCGCCGATCCGTTTGGTGATCACCCGTCTCGCCATCAGCTATGTGGCTCGAGGCTGGAGGCTCGAGGCTGGAGGCAAGAGCGACGGGATCGCACTGCCACGAGCCACGAGCCACGAGCCACGAGCGCCTGTTCTCTCATCGCTGCATCAGCCGCAAGAGGTCATCCGGATCGCTGGAGCGCCCCAGCGCGTCCTCCAGCGTGATGACCTGCTTCGTGTACAGCTCGAAGAGCGTCTGGTTCATCGTGTGCATGCCGTCCTTCTGGCCCGTCTGAATCACCGAATAGAGTTGGTGGATCTTCTGCTCGCGCACCAGGGAGCGAACCGCATGGTTGACGAACAGGATCTCGGTCCCCAGGACCCGCCCGCGCCCATTGGCCTTCGGGATGAGCTGCTGGCAGACGACGCCGAGCAGCTCCAGCGACAACTGCACGCGAACCTGGTTCTGCTGGTGCGCCGGAAACACGTCGATGATGCGGTTGATCGTCTGCACGGCGTCGGAGGTGTGCAGCGTCGCCAGGACCAGGTGGCCGGTCTCGGCGACGATCAAGGCGGTCTCGATGGTCTCCAGGTCGCGCATCTCGCCGATCAGAATGACGTCCGGGTCCTGCCGGAGCACGTGTTTCAACCCTTGCGCGAAGGACTGTGTGTCCCCGCCGATCTCGCGCTGGTCGATGATGGATTGCTTGTTCGTATGGAGGTACTCGATCGGATCTTCGATCGTAATAATGTGATAGGGGCGGCGGTGATTGATGTAATCCACCATGGCCGCCAGGGTGGTCGTCTTGCCCGAGCCGGTCGCACCGGTGATCAGGACGAGCCCTTTCGGCTTGTCGCAGAGCGAGGCGACCGACTTGGACGGCAATCCCAGGTCCTCGAAATTCATGATCCGAAACGGCAGCATGCGGATGGCGACCCCGATATACCCCTGCTGAACAAACAGGTTCGCGCGGAAGCGCGCCAGCCCCTCGACCGAGAACGCGAAATCGAGCTCTTTCCATCGCTCGAAACGTTCGACCTTGTCCTGGGAGATAAGGCTGTAGGCGAGCTCCTTGACCTCCTCGCCGTTGAGCGGCGGCAGGTCGGTGGGCACCAACCGCTCGTCAATGCGCAGATGCGGGGGCAGGTTCGCCGTCAGGTGGAGGTCGGTCGCGCCCTGCTCCACCACCTGCCGCAAGAGCTGCTCCATGGTGGCTTTCTTCGTGGTCGTAGCCATCAGCGATGCGCTCCCTGAGTTGGCGAGCCGCCATTGTCATCCGGCGTCCGCTTCAACGGCTGCGCCTTGCGAATCGCATCAAGAATGCGCTGCTCGAACTGCCCGGCCGTCTGAACGCCTTCGCCGGTCAGGTTGAGCCGTTGGAGGGCGTTGACCATGGCCGCGAGGATCTGGTTGCGGGAGAGCTTCATGCCGCAGGAGAACTGCGCGTCCTTGCCGATCTTGTCCAGGAAATCCACCTGCTGACGATTCAAGCAGGCGATCACCCGATGGGATCGCAGCATCGGATCGCGTGACGACTCTGGCGTATCGTGCTGTGCGCTCATGGCAAGACAAGAAAAAAGAGACGCCGCAGGGCGGACGTCTCTTCTACCCTCCGTTTCGGTAGCTCTGCTTCCCCCCTGTCGCCGGGTCCGCCGTTGGCGGACCCGACCCCTTAGCTGTTCACTTCAGCCCCGCCGTTGGCGTGGCGTGACAGGTGGGGGGACAGAAGCTTTGCGTCCTATCCTTACGGATAGTTTGCCCTTGTCACACGGACCAGTCTTCGCTCAGTTGTCTTTTGAACCATACCATATTTTGCCTTCCGGCCGCAAGGCGACTATATGCAAGGTGCACGAGTGCCCTCCTGTCCTTCTTGATCACGACCAGGGGGAAGGATGCATCCCTTCCTCGGTGCGCTCGGTGCCCAGGACCGTGCCCAGGCCGATCCAGAGCGCCACCATCGAGGTCCCGCCATAGCTCATGAGTGGCAGCGGCACGCCGACCACAGGCAGCAGGCCGCTCACCATCCCGAGGTTCACGAAGGCCTGATACCCCACCCACGCAAAGACCCCCACGGCCAGGAGGCGGCCATGCGGGGTCCCGGTGCGCAGCGCGACGTCCAGGACCCGGGCGAGCAGGAGCACAAACGCCGCCACGACGACGAGGCACCCGAGCAACCCCCATTCTTCTCCGACGACGGAAAAGATGAAGTCGGAGTGCCGCTCCGGCAGGAAATTGAGCTGATTCTGCGTCCCCGCGAACCAGCCTCGCCCAACCCACTGGCCCGAGCCAATGGCGATCTGCGACTGGATCACCGTGTAGCCAGCACCTAAGGGATCGGCATGCGGGTTGATGAACGCCAGGAGCCGGTCCCGCTGGTAGGGTTTCAAGATATGCCAGGCGAGCGGCGCCAGCCCCAGCATCGCGCCGGCGAGCACAGCCGCGTGGCGCCGCGAGAGCCCGCTGACCCAGGCCATGCCGAGCCAGATCGCCGCGAGGATCGTCGCAGAGCCAAGATCCGGCTGCCGGAAGATCAGCAAGGCGGGCAACCCCGCTAAGAGGAGCGAGGTCACGACCGCCCGGGTCGGAAGCGGGGTCGGCTGGCCTGCCAGGTAGCGGGCCAAGAGCCAGACGGTGCCGAGCTTGACCAGCTCCGTGGGTTGCAGGCTCAGGCCGAACACCGACAGCCAGCGTGTCGCCCCGAGCTTGGTCGTGCCGGCGATACACACGAGGACTAAGAGGATGACGCCCAGCCCATACGCCAGCCCCGCCAACTCGGTCCACCGGCTGATCGGCATGCGGGCTACCGCCAGGCACGCCCCGATCCCGATGAGGGCCCACGTCAGCTGTCGCCACGCCAGGACTGGATTCAGCCGCGCCGAGGCGCTGGTGATCGTGACAACGCTGACCACGGTCAGGCCCAGGGCGGCGCCAAGCAAGTGCCAATCCCACGCCCGCAAGGAAGGCCTCATCCCCCCACCTGCTGCTGGCGGTGGTCGCTGTGCACTCGGAGGATTCCTGACACTGGGACTTGTGGGCCCCACCGCCACGGCTGGCTGACTGCGCCATGCGCCCGACGAGCCAGTCGGGGCCCGCCCACTGGCGGGCCGGCAGCAGGTGGTGGGATCATCCTGATGGCGATGGCGCCGCCGTGGCCGTCGGTCTGCTCGCGGTGTCTGGGACAAGCCGATCCGGCTCGCTCACGGCGCCGATGTAATCACAGATGGCCCGGGCAATCTCCGTCGGCAGGTCCCCTCCGGACCCCCCATGCTCCCAAACGATCGCCATGGCGACACGGGGCGCATCGGCCGGGCAATAGCCGATAAACCAGCCATGCGGCCGTTCCACAAGGTGCGTCTGGGCCGTCCCCGTCTTGCCCGCCACAGGCACCCGACTCGCCGACGCACGGAAGGCCGTGCCTTCGGGGTGCACGACGGCCTGCCGCATGCCCCGCTGGATGATCTCAAAGGTTTCCGGGGACCAGCGGAGCCGCTGCGTTGAGATTTTCGCGGTGCGGCGGTCGCCGATCGCGCTGACCACCCAGGGTTTGACGAGCCAGCCGCCATTGGCGACCGTGCTGGCGAGCAGCGCCGCCTGCATCGGGGTAATCAAGAGCTCCCCTTGCCCAATGGCCAACATGGCCGCCTCCCCTTCGGTAAGCCGACGGCCCGGCAGGAGCCCGGCGTGCTCCTCAAGCAGCCACCCGGTCCGGCGGCCCCAGCCGACCGTCCACATCGCATCTGTCAACCGCTCGACGCCGAGCCAGCGGCCAACCTGCATGAAAAAGACGTTGCAGGAGCCACGGATGGCATCCACGACCGTCATTGGGCCATGGCCATCTCGGTTCCAGCAAAAGAATGTCCGGTCGCCGATGCGCAGCGAACCCCGACAGACAATCGTCGTCGCCGGCGTGATGACTCCATGCTCCAAGGCGGCGATGGCCGTGATCACCTTTGCGATGGACCCAGGCGTATACGTGCCCACGGTGGCCCGGTTCAACAGCGGCGATCGCGGATCGCTCAAGTAACCTTGCACTTCCCGGGACGACCCCCCGATGAAGGCGGCCGGATTGAAGGATGGCACGCTGACCAGCGCCAACACTTCGCCTGAGCGCGGATCCAGGACAACGGCCGCGCCGGGCTGGCTGCCAAACGCTTCCTCGATCAGGGCTTGCAACGAGGCGTCGATCGTCAACGTCAGCGTTTGGCCCGGTTCGGCCGGTCGCTGACCAATGGTCCGCACCCGACGGGCCCGATGATCTACCTCGACCATGGCGCCGCCTGCTCGGCCGCGCAGATAGGCGTCGAAGGCCTGCTCAAGACCCGTCCGCCCGATGAGATGCTCAGCGCGGACTCCGTACTCTTTGAGCACCGGCAGGTCCTCGGGTTGCGGACGGCCAAGATACCCCAGGAGGTGGGCGGCCACGCGGCGCTGCGGATACGCGCGCACGGTCTCCGGCCGCACCAGCAAGCCCGGCAGATGCAGCCGGTCTTCCTCTAGCCGCAGCGCGAGGGGCTTGGGAATCTGAGGCACGATGGTGGCGGGGACAAACGGCAGACTCCGACGCAGGCTCAGCTGCCTCGAGAGCTCATCGACCGGGACGCCGACTACGTGGCTCACGTGCGCCAGCACCGGCTGCAGCTCGTCAACTTCCTGCGGGATAATGGCGACGCGAAACACGGTCTGGTTGGCCGCCAGGATTTCCCCCCGGCGATCCACGATCAGGCCCCGCGGCGCAAGCTCCGGCACGGCGCGCAGCCGGTTATGCTCGGCCAACTCCCGGAATCGCCCCCCGCGCAGCACTTGCAGATCCATCAGGCGCAGCACGATCAGCGCGGCGGCGATCAGAGCGACCAGACGCAAGGCCACGATGCGAGATGACATCGGCTCACCCACCGCCGTCAGCCATCTGGGCGCCCGGCAGGGGAAGGACCTGCCGCGCGACCAAGACCGAGGCGACCGTCAGGGCCAGATGGATCGCGGCCTCCGGCACCAGCGGCCAGACCACATCGGCATAGAGCCGCAGGTGCAGTAGGATCCAACCGGTTTCCCCAAGGCCCACGGCCAAGAGCTGGGCACGCCGATCCGCGAGATCCCACAGACGACCGGCCAGGCGGGTCAATCCGGCCAGCGCCAGATAGGCGAACAGCGGAGCCGCAGGAGCCGAGTAGCTCCAGCTCATCGTCAGCAGACCAGCGAGCAGCGCCGCGGCCCACCACGCCCGAGGCCACGTGGCGGCAGCCAGCACGAGCGAGACCACGGTCACATCTGGCACCCACCAGGGGGAACCGGTGAACAGGCATAGCGCCCAGTGCGTCAGGACGCCGGCGCTGACAAAGAGGAGGGCGACAGACAGAGCACTTCCTCCAGCCGGGCCAGACGAGCCGCCGGCCGTACGAGGGCCGTCGCGGAGCCGGCTTGACGATCGCGAGAAACCGTGAGCACCGTGCCCAGGACAAGCCCCTTGGGAAACAAGCTCCCGAGCCCGGCCGTCACCAATCGATCTCCTTCCGCAATGTCGGCGTCCGCATCCAGGTAGATGAATTGGCACAGATTGCGGCCCTGGCCGATTAAGAGCCCGGATTCGTGAGATCGTTCCACGAGGGCCACGATGCGGCTGGAGGCATCCGTAATCAGCACCGCGAGGCTGCTGGCGTCCTGGGCCTCGACGATCCGCCCGACGACCCCGCCGGCATCCACCAGGATCGTGTCAGGCTGCACCCCGTGGCGACGGCCGCGATCCAGCAGGATGGTCTGCTGCACCGGGAGGGGCCCGCGGCCGATGACGGAGGCGACCACCCCTTGCTGGGTCGTGGCCTGGCGCAGCGTTGCCGCGGCTCCTTGGTGACGAAGCGCTTCGCGCAGCTCCGCCAGCTCAAGCGCCCGGCGGCTGAGCTCTTCACGCAGCGCCGCGTGCTCTTGGGCCAACGAGGGAAGGCGCGGTAGCAGGAGGGTGGTTTTCACGGCGCCGCTGACGAGCGCGAAGGGCGCGCGGAGGACCCAGAGCGTGGCGGCGCGCAACGGCTCATGGAGGGCCCAAGCCAGACCCAGCACGCCGGCAATCAACAGGGAGGTCGAACGATACAGGGGCACGCGCATTCACCCGCCTGCCCCCTTCCAGGGTAGGGTCAGGGCTCTGACTTCGTCGAAACGGCAATCCGGCTGCGCAGATAGCGGATGTTGTCTAATCCCCTGCCCACCCCAAGGGCCACGGCCGTCACCGGATTCTCGGCCACATGGACCGGCAGCCCGGTCTCTTCCGCCACGAGCTTATCGAGCCCGCGCAGCAGCGAGCCGCCGCCCGCCATGACAATGCCGCGGTCGATCAGATCCGCTGAGAGTTCCGGCGGGGTCCGCTCCAGCGTCATGCGGGCAGCCTCCACGATTGACCGGACCGGCTCGGACAGCGCCTCGCGAACCTCCTCCGAGGTGATCGTGACCATCTTGGGCAGCCCCGTCACCAGATCACGCCCGCGCACTTCCATGGTGAGCTCTTCGTCCAGCGGATAGGCGGAGCCGATCCGAATCTTGATCTCCTCCGCCGTGCGCTCCCCCACCATGAGATTGTGGGCCTTGCGCATGTGCTCGATGATGGCTTCATCCATCTCGTCACCCGCGATGCGGATGGACCGCGGGACGACGACGCCGTCCAGCGAAATCACCGCCATCTCCGTCGTGCCGCCCCCGATGTCGATGATCATGTTGCCGCCCGGCTCATGGATGGGCAGGCCGACGCCGATCGCGGCCGCTTTAGGCTCTTCCACCAGGTAGACTTCGCGGGCGCCGGCGCGCAGCGCGGAGTCCCGCACGGCGCGCTTCTCGACTTCCGTGATGCCTGACGGAATGGCCACGACCACTAGCGGCTTATTGAGCTTGCGGGGCTGGACCTTCTTGATGAAGTAGCGGAGCATCGCCTCGGTCACCTCGAAGTCCGCGATGACGCCGTCTTTCAGAGGCCGGATCGCGTAGATGTTGCCGGGCGTGCGGCCGATCATCCGCTTGGCCTCATCCCCCACAGCCAACACTTTGGAAGAGCCGCGCTGGATGGCGACCACGGATGGCTCGCACAGCACGATGCCACGCCCTTTGACAAAGACCAGGGTTGTGCACGTTCCTAGGTCAATGGCAAGGTCGTTCGAGAACAGCCCCAAGACATAGTTCACGGCCGTCCGTAGGGCCCGGGCGAGCTGTTGGAGTCGCTGCTTCAGCATGCAGGAGGGAAGGTTGGTTCATGCTAGCAAAGGCCGCCAACCTTGTCAACGCGCTCCTTGGCCAGCCAACCGAATTGGCTCACTACCCTTGGCCAGCGGCACCCGCCGGATAGGGATTTTAGGGCAGGTGCTCGATCACGCCCGAACCCGCCAGGCGCGCCAGGACGTCGAAGAAATCCGGATACGACTTGGCCACACACTCAGCGCCAGCAATCCGCGTGGTGCCCTCGGCCAACAGGCCGGCCACAGCCAGCGCCATGGCCGTGCGGTGATCCCCGTGGCTCTCCACCCTGGCGCCGGTCAGGCGCGAGCCGGCAATGTGCAGCTCCTCGGCGCCTGAGAGGGTGATCGAGGCGCCCAGCCGCGAGAGCCCTTCCATCATCGAGTGGAGGCGGTCGGTTTCCTTCTTGCGCAGCTCGCCGATGCCCTGCAGCACGGTCACCCCTTGCGCGCAACACGCCGCGACCATCAGCAGTGGCAGCTCGTCGATCAAGGCCGGCACCTCCTCCGGAGTCACCCGGGTGGCGCGCAGGACCCCGCCCTCAACCTGCACCGACCCGCGCGGCTCCCAGACCTCCTCCACGAGGTGCCGGGTCAGCCGCGCGCCCATGCGCTGCAGGACATCCAGCAGCCGCATGCGAGTCGGGTTGAGGCCGATCTCGGCAGCCTCCAGGCGCGAACCAGGACGGCACGCGGCGGCGGTCAGGAAGAAGGCTGCGCTGGAAAGGTCCCCAGGGATCGCCAGCCGACCCGGACTCTTCAATGGGGTGCCGCCGTTCACCGTGACGGCGGATCCGCGGCGGAGGACCGGGACCCCGAAACGCTCCAGCAGCCGCTCGGTGTGATCGCGGGTCGGCACGGACTCGATCACCGTCGTCGGGCCTTCAGCGAAGAGGCCGGCGAGCAGGATCGCCGATTTGACCTGGGCGCTGGCAACCGGCAGGGTGTAGGTGAGGGCCTGCAGGGGTCGCCGGCCGTGAATCCTCAGCGGGGGATACAGCTCCTCCGGGTCACTCGCATCGCCGTGCGCCCCCTGGATGCGCGCGCCCATGCGCGTCAGCGGCTCCGTAATGCGCCGCATGGGACGCCGCGACAGCGAAGGCCCGCCGCTTAAGGTCGCTGCGAACGGTTGCCCGGCGAGCAGGCCGCTCGCCAGTCGCAAGGTCGTCGCCGATTCACCGCACCATAGGGGTGCCGTCGGAGGCGTGAGGCCGTCCGCCCCCCGGCCCTGGATCACGAGCACCTCCCCCTGCTGCTCGATCTGGACTCCCAGGGTGCGGATGAGCTCGCAGGCGCGCTGGCAGTCCTGGGCGCTGGACCAGGGGGCCAGCTGTGTCGTCTGGTGGGCGCAGGCGGCGAGCAAGACCGCGCGCTGGGTGATCGATTTGTCCGGCGGCACGCGGATCGAGCCGCGCAGGTGTGCGACCGGGTGCACCAGCACATCCATGGGCTGTCACCTCACGCATAAAAAAATCCCCCCGCGGACGGGGGGACGTCGAGCGCTTGAAGAGATCGACGAGCTCGCGGAATCAGAGCGCCTTGACGGCGTCGCCCTCCCGGATGAGCGCCTTGTTGGATTCGGGGAGAATCGCCGCCGCGGACAGCTCATTGTAAATTTTCTCGACCTTGACCTTGCCGAGCACCTGCGAGCCGCGCACGATCTGAAACTCCTGCCCCACCGCCAACCCGTGGTTCTTGCCGATATTCATGACAATGAAGTCGTACTCGCGATTGACGACAATGACCTGCCCTTCCAGGACCCCGCCCTGGGTGAGGCTGATCGGCGTGACCACCTGGGAGGCCGACGAGCTTGCGGAGGCGATCGGCATGGCGCCCGGCTTGGTCACGACGACCTTCTCGAGCTCCACCGTTGGCTGTCCGGTGAGCTCCATGACCTTGCTCTCCAGCGCCGTCTTGGCGATCTTCAAATCCTCGAGCTCTTTCTGCAGGCCGCCTTGTTGCGCGCGGACGTTTTGCAGGTCTCGCGCCACCTGCTCATGCTCGGCGCGGCTCTGCTCGAGATCCTTTGCCAGCCGGTCGATTTCTTTCTGGCGCTCTTCGACGGCTTTCGCGAGCGCCTCCCGCGCGCTGACCGCGGCGTCCAGGTCGGTGCGCGTTTGGATCAATTCGGTCTGGGATTGCGCCAACGCCGAGTCGACTTGGGACTTGGCCTCGCGAACGACCTGCAGTTGGCTCTTCACGTCGTCGCGCTCAGCCTGCGTCATCAGGAGTTCCCGCTCGGTCGCCAGCCGCTTGTTGCGTTCTTGCACCTGAAGAAAAATCGCCGCACCTGCAACAAGAAATGCCAGCGCGGCGAGCACTGCGACCAAGGGCACCGGGGCTTTCCCGCCTGCTCCCTTTACCGGATTGTCGGTCTGCATTCCCGAGCAACCTCCTGCCGTTTCGGCTGCGCCACGACCGCACGTTGGTTCACGTTACCATACACCCCTGGGCCTGTCAACTGCCGCGCAACCCGGCCAGAAACTCGGACGCGAGGTGCCGCGCCGCAAGCTGCGCGAGCTGGCGGCGCCGGCGCGCCCAGGGCGCACCCGCGCCGGACCGCGCGGACCACGCCACGTGCGGAATCCGCCCGAGGATCGCCACGCGGCCCAGCCGCCTGATGAGCTCCGGGTTGGTGTGCTCGGCCACGCGCCCCGGGCCGCGCCCGGACGAGGGCCGCGCGGCGTTGAAGATGACGCCGGCCACGGGCAGGCGAGCCGACCGCAGGCAGGCGAGCGAGAGCAGCGTGTGATTGAGCGTGCCAAGTTGCGGGCGCGAAACCAGCACCACGGGGAGCCGGAAACCTTTCGCCAGATCGAGCACGCTCGCCTGCCAGGTCAGCGGCACTAACAGCCCGCCGATGCCCTCGACGATCACCAGGTCATGGCGCGCGGCCAGCCGTTCAAAGGCTTGCTGGACCTGGTCCAAACGGATCGGCTGACGGCATCGCCGCGCGGCGGTCAGCGGCGCCAGCGGCTCCTGATAGCAGACCGGGTTGACGAGCGTCCAGGGGTCCTGCGCCTGGGCCGCGCGCACAAGCCACCGCGCATCCTTGGAGATCACCCGCGCGGACCCCGCGGTCCGAGCTCGATGGCCGCCGGTCGCGATCGGCTTCATGACGCCGACATTCAGGCCCTGGGCGCGGCACCAGGCTGCCAGCGCCGCGGCCACCACGGTCTTGCCAACGCCGGTATCCGTCCCTGTGATGAAGAGTCCACGGTTTAGTTCATTGTTCATTGTTCATTGTTCATTGTTCGGTGTGCGAAAAATGGACGTGTCCTGAGACGTGTGGGGGTGTTCGGGGACGGGCGACTCCGAACTGGCCAATGTCTCACGGAGTGCTTCAGCCAACGCGTCGATCTGCGCGCTGGTGTGGAGCGCCGTCAGGCCAAGACGCAGGCGCGAGGAACCTTCCGGCACGGTCGGCGGCCGAATCGCCGGGGCCCAGTGCCCTGCGGCCTCCAAGCGCTGAGCGACCACCTGAGCCTCCGTAGCTGATCCGACCACAATCGGCACGATGTGGGATGGCTCACGCAGCGCAGCGCCCGCCAGCCCCTGCACGTGGCCGAACAGCCGTTGGCAGTTGGCGCGCAATTGCTCGCGACGCTCGCGTAACTCGGCTTCAAGCCCCAGCGCTGCGTGGGCTGCGGCCGCGACCGGCACGGCGAGCGCGGTGGCATAGAGCCACGTCCGAGCCCGATGGCGCAACGCGTCTACCAGCACCCTAGGGCCAATCAGGAAGCCGCCTTGGGTTCCGAGGGCTTTGCCCAGAGTCCCCATATAGAGGAGGTTGGCATGCGGCACCCCGGCGGCTTCCGGCGCCCCCCGCCCCGCGGCCCCCATCGCAAACGCGCCATGCGCATCATCCAGATAGAGGAGCGCGCGCTGCGCCTGGGCCACCGCGGCCAGCTCAGCCAGCGGCGCGCGGTCGCCATCCATGCTGAAGACGCCCTCGGTCACCAGCAATCGGCGGGCGCCGCCCAGGCGCTCCAGCACCTCGGCGGCATGCGTCGCGTTGTTGTGCTCGAACACGCGGAACGTGGCGCCACTTGCGCGGGCGGCATCGAGCAGGCTGGCGTGGCACAGCCGGTCCGCCACGATCACATCCTGGCGTGAGGCCAGCGCCCGCAGCGCGCCGAGATTGGCCAGGTACCCGCTGGCAAACACGATCGCGGCTTCCGCATTGAACCACCGGGCCAGCCGCTCTTCCAGGTCGGCATGGCAACGCGTCGTCCCGGCCAGCAGCCTGGCGCTTCTGGCCCCGATCCCCCATCGTCCCGCGGCCTCACCGGCGGCGGCGATCAGGGCAGGATGTTGGGCCAGCCCGAGGTAATCATTGGAGCACCAACAGACCAGCTCGCGTCCGCCGACGCGCACGAGGGGGCCATCGATCGCCTCGAGCACGCGTAGCTGGCGGCGCAGGCCCGCGTCCTGCAGGGTGCGCAGGTCATCGCCAAGCTCGGCGAGCAGTTGTGCGAGGGCCGAGGACGGCCCGGCTGGATGCGGCATAGTCCCCCGGAGTCACGTGCAGGAGGCGGACGAGCAGACGACCAGGCGTACGCGACGGCTAGCGCACGACCATGGGCAGGAACTCGGTGCTGCCGAAGACCCCGCAGATCCCGTGGGCCTTCAGCCAGAGTCCCCGCTTCAGATAGCCCAGGGCGGGTCCGATCACGTTGGCCGCCATCGTCGTCTCATCGCCCAGGGTGAATGTGTGGCTGGACCGCTTGCCTTCATAGGTGATACCGGTCAGCGTCATGGTCGTCGACACCGGCTTCTTCGGCCGCCGCGTGTCCATGACCCCTCCCACCTCGACCTGATCGCGCGCCTCGACGACGCCGGCGCGCTGGAGCAACACATCGTCGGCGTGCTCCATATGCCGCAACTCCAGCACGCCGTGCGTGCGGGCGAGCAGCCCCTCGATGTCCTGATCGCTCAGCGCCTTGGCGCGTTCCACACCAAAACCGGGCAGGTGCGCGATGTCCTCGCGAATCGTGGCTCGATACGCGTCCCAGTTCGCGATGCCGACGCCCCACCAAATGTCCACGCGCTCCACCTGGATGAACGACTGCGCCGCCAACACCGCGGCCGCAGCCAAGAGACCCGGGGTGGCCCCGCATCCGGTCATCACGACGCTCTGCGCGTCGCGGACCAGATCATCCAGCGCCAACATCAACTCGACGGCCCGCGTCCGCTTCAGCACATCCACCAGCACGATGCCGCGCCGCTGGCGCACCAGGCGCGCGACCACGCTCGGGATGAACTCGTTGGGCAAATTCGGCAAGGTGACGAGGAACGCCTCAAGGTCCTCCAAGGCGGCGAGCGCGCCGAGCGGATCGTCGCAATGGCGGGCTTCGACCTCGCCCAGGACCCGCACGCCGCCTCCGCCCTGCCCTTCGGCCTGTTGGGCGCG
>JAHFGW010000023.1:0-4545 GCA_023247235.1 Candidatus Omnitrophota bacterium
GAAGAGTTCCTCGCCCATGCGCAGCAGCTCGAGCGCGACGCGCAGCTGCCGCCGGAGGAAATTGCTCGCGTGCGGGAGCTGGCGGAGGCCTACAGCGCCTACCAGCGCGCGCTGCATGAGGCTGACGCCGTGGATTTCGGCGATCAGGTCCTGCTCGCCATCCAACTGCTGGAGCGGCATCCCGAGGTCCTGGAGGGCTTGCGGCGAAGGTTCCGCTACCTCCTCGTCGATGAATTCCAAGACACCAACTATGCGCAGTTCCGGCTGCTCCAGCTGCTCGCGCGGTCCGACGCGAACGTCACAGTCGTGGGCGATGACGACCAGAGCATCTATAAGTGGCGCGGGGCGGCGATCAGCAACGTCCTGAAATTCTTGGAGCACTATCGCCACGCGCGCACCGTCGTCCTCACCGATAATTTCCGCTCGGGCCAGGCGCTGTTGGACGCGGCGTATCGCTTGATTCGCCGGAATGATCCTGATCGATTGGAGGTCCACAGGCAGATCGACAAACGGCTCGTCGCTCATCGGCAGGGCCCGGAGCAGCCGCCGGTGCTGCGCGTCTTTGACACCGTCTCCAGCGAGGCGGACTGGGTCGCGCGCACGATCCGGCAGGCCATCGACGCGGGGCGGCGCCGGCCGCGCGACATCGCGATCCTCGTGCGATCAAATCGGGACGCCGAACCCTTTCTGCGCGCGCTGAACGTGGCCGGCATCCCCTGGCAGTTTAGCGGCTCAAGCGGCCTGTTCCTGCGCCTCGAGAGCAGGCTACTCGTCGCCTGCTTGAAGACGCTGGCAGACCCCCAGGACAGCCTGAGCTGGTATCACGTGGCGAGCTCGCCGCTCTACGACTGCCCGATGCAGGACCTCGCACTCGTCATGGCCCAGGTCCGCCGCACGCACCAAAGTCTGCGCACCGTGCTGCAGCAACTGGACGCAACGGCAGAACCGGCCACCACGCTGTCGGAGCCTGGGCGCGCCTCGCTACGCCAGCTCGTGGCGGATGTCGGACGGCTCGTCGACCTGTCTCGAAGCCATACGAGCGGACAACTCTTGTACCGGTGGCTCTCGGAACGCGGGTGGCTGGCCCGGCTTGGACGAACCGAGGGCCTGCAGGAGTCTCACCAGCTGCAGACCGTTGCCCGATTCTTTGATCAACTCCACCGGTTAGAAGGGCTCGTCGGCGGACAGCTGCCCGAAGTCATGCAGCACCTCGAGCTGTTCCGGGCCATGGGCGAAGAGCCGCTGGAGGAAGACGACGCCTGGGCCGACCGAGTCAGCGTGCTCACGATTCATAAGGCCAAGGGGCTCGAATTTCCCGCCGTGTTTCTCGTGGGGCTTGTCCAGGGTCGGTTTCCCACGCCGGCGCGGCGGGATCCTATCGAAATCCCGGACGCCTTGATCCGGGACATCCTGCCGTCGGGCGACTACCACCTGCAGGAGGAGCGCCGCCTGTTCTATGTAGGAATGACCCGGGCCCAAGATGAGCTGTGGCTGAGCTGCGCGTACGACTACGGCGGCAAGACCGTCCGAAAGGTGAGCCAGTTCGCCCGGGAAGCCCTGGATCTGCCTGAAGCCGAGAGCCTGCGGGCCGCCAAAGCCGGCGTGCGCGAGCGGCTGGAGCGTGCGCGCATCGAAGCCCCCATTGTGATCACCGCCCGCGGGGCGGGCCCGGTGATGCTCCGGCTTGATCCTCATGGCGCGGACGACTATCTCACGTGTCCCTTGAAGTACCGCTATAGCCACGTCCTCCGGCTGCCGGTGATGCGCCACCACTTGGTCGTCTACGGCTCCGCGCTCCATCGCGCCGTCGAGGAATTTTTCAAGCGCCAGCTGGCCGGCGCGCCGATCACCGAGGCGGAACTGCTGGGCGCCTTCGAGCATGCCTGGATCTCCGAAGGCTTCCTCAGCCGGGAGCACGAAACGCTCCGCCTGGAGCAGGGCCGCCGCACCCTTCGGCGGTTCTTTGCCCGCCAGCAGGAGGCCCCCGAACGTCCGACACGCATCGAGGAGAAATTTCAATTTCGGCTTGATGACGATCTGCAGATCGTCGGCCGGTGGGACCGGGTGGACGGCGAAGGGGAGCACGCCGTGATCATCGACTATAAATCCTCCGAGGTGACTGATCAGGCTGCCGCCGACCGGCGCGCGCGCGAGTCAGTCCAGATGCTTGTCTATGCGTTGGCCTGGCGGACGATCTACGGCGCTCTGCCGCAGCGCGTTGAGCTGCGCTTTCTCGAGACGGATGTGATTGGCCGCGCGAGCGTTACAGAGAAGGACCTTGAACGCGCGCAAGGCTTGCTTCGAACCGTGGCTGCAGGAATTCGCGCCCGCGAGTTTCAGGCCACACCCCAAGAACACGCCTGTGGCTGGTGCGCCTTTCAGGCCATCTGCCCCTTCGCCTTCCAGACCGTCTCTAGCCCCTAGCCGCCTGTCCAGCGCAGCTCTGGCGGTCCATCAGACCCCCCCCGCAGCCTTGACGCCTTTCAACGGCGTATGGTACGGTTTAAACGGACTTAAACCTTATGCGAAGTATTTAGTAGATACCGTACCCACAGACGGGGCCCTCAGCCCAGGGACGTACGACGGCCGAGCTGCCAACATGGTGGGTCGGCTTGTTCATTCTAGGGAACGAAAGGAGCCGGACATGGAGCGTCGGATGTTTCAGCGACCGGTGTGGCGCCTCGGGCCAGCTCCTACCGCTTCCGAGGTCTCCGAGGCCCGTTTTCGGCGGTTCGTGAAGGAATTGGACGCCTACGAGCGGCGCTTGACCTTCCAACGAACGCTGGATGCCTTCCTGGACCTCTATTCCACCTGGAAGCGGACGCGGCAGCGACCGCTCAAGCTCCGGCTGGTCATGCTGGCCTTCGAGCTGCATCGCCTGGATCATGAGTTCCGATGCGAGCTCTTCTTCCCGGATGAGCGTCCATGCGAGAAATCGTCGTCCGCAACCTGACGTCAGACAACCGCCTCGAGCGGGATTGCCTGATCACCGAGCGCATGGAGCAGGGCGACTATACCACCCGGATCGCGCGCCGCTGCACGTATCGGATTGAGTCCAGCACCACGCTGCCCGCGCTGCAGGACTCGGTGGGCTGGGCCAAGACGCTCGACCCCCAACCGGCACGTCAGGTGTTCGTGACTAAACGGATGGATCCGGACACCGGGGACGAGTGTGTCGTCTACAAGGTACTCGGGCATCTCTATGTCGTGATGGATCGCGTGGTGTTCTGCGTCGGATTCCGCCACACCCTATCCATGGATATCGGCTCGCAGCCCGACCCTACGCTCTAACGCGGCCTGATCGCTGTGGGAGTCGCCCCCGCCACGCCATCGTTGGCGGGGGCGTTTTTTTCTGCTAGAGTGAGTTGCATGCTGCACGCATCACCCCGATCAATCGCGGTGCTGGGAGACGGTGGCTGGGGAACAACCTTGGCCATCCACCTGCATCGCCTCGGCCATCGCGTGCGCTGGTGGGGGCCATTTCCGGCGTATGTGGACCTGCTCAAGCGCCGACGCCGGAACCCGAAGTTTCTACCCGGGGTGCCCATTCCGCGCGGCCTGCGCATCACCGCGGACGTGCGTGAGGCGGTTGAACCCGCCGCGCTGCTGGTCCTTGCGATCCCGGCCCAATATCTACGGAGCGTGCTGCGGCGCCTGCCTCGACCTCTGCGCGCCGACACCGCGATCCTCAATGTCGCCAAAGGCCTCGAACGGGGCACGAGCAAGCGGCTTTCAGAGGTTGTGTCTGAAGAGCTGGGACGGATCCCGCTCGCCGTGCTCTCGGGCCCGAATATCGCCGTTGAAATCGCCCGAGGCGCTCCTGCCAGCGCCGTGGTCGCCTCCCGGAACGCGCGGTTGGCAGCGCTCGTGCAATCCGCCTTCATGAACGATCACCTGCGTCTCTATACGTCTGCTGACGTGCCTGGCGTGGAGCTGGGCGGGGCCTTGAAGAACCCCCTGGCGATCGCCGCAGGGATCTCCGACGGCCTGGGTTTTGGGGCTAACGCGAAGGCCGCGCTGGTCACCCGCGGCGTCGTCGAAATGGCGCGGCTGGGCGCCGCGCTAGGGGCCCGCCGCAACACGTTTTGGGGTCTCAGCGGACTGGGCGATTTGATCACCACATGCATCGCGGGACGCAACCACTGGCTCGGGGAGCAGCTAGGTCGAGGCCGCTCCCTCAAGCCCGTGCTGGCGAGCACGCCGATGGTCATCGAAGGTGTGGAAACCGCCCGAGCCGCGGTCGCCTTGGCCCATCGGGTCAGCGTCGAGCTGCCCATTATTGAGCAGGTGTCGGCTATCCTGTTTCAGGGGCGCAACCCGCGCCGCGCCCTCCAGGCGCTCATGGCGCGTTCGGGCAAGGCAGAATCGGCCTAGCGCCTAGCGTTGACAGCTCTTCCGACCACTGTTACAGTGAATCCCCTTGTGCGGTGGACACTTCCGGGCGACGGAGTCCCGCCCCGCACCGCGTCGTTGGGCAATGAGTGGGGCGGGCAATGGGGGGTTTCCCGCCCGCCGCCATTTTCGGGGCGTGGCTCAGTTTGGCAG
>JAHFGW010000023.1:4645-15983 GCA_023247235.1 Candidatus Omnitrophota bacterium
CTGCTTGAGCGGCGCATCGGGACCCGCCTGGTGCTGCGGCGCGTCTGTGACCGGGATTTTCGCCCCTCGCGCGGGTTTCGCCTTCCGGCCGGCGTGGGCACCACCGATCCCTGGAAAATTCTGCGGGATCCCGAGATCGATATTGTCGTGGAGCTGATCGGTGGGCACCAGCCGGCGATGACCTACATCCTGGAGGCCTTTCGAGCGGGCAAGCATGTCGTCACCGCCAATAAGGCGCTCCTGGCGCACGCGGGCGAAGAGCTCTTCGTCGCGGCGAACAACGCCGAGCGCCAGCTCTGCTTTGAAGCCTCGGTGGGGGGCGGCGTGCCAATCGTCAAGGCGCTGCGCGAAAGCCTCGTGGCCAACGACCTCGATGCGATCCTGGGCATTGTCAACGGCACCTCCAACTACATCCTGAGCCGGATGCGCGAGAAGCAGCTTAGCTTCCACGAGGCGCTGCTGGAAGCGAAGCACCATGGCTACGCGGAGCGCAACCCGACGCTGGACATCGAAGGCTACGATGCGGCGCACAAGCTCGCGATTCTCACGCTGCTGGGCTTTGGAATTCAAGTGCCGCTGGGCCAAATCCACATCGAAGGGATCAGCGCGCTTTCCCAGGCGGATATTCAATATGCCGACGAGCTCGGCTACTGCATCAAGCCCCTGGCGATTGCCAAGCAGGTGGATCATGAGCTGGAAGTGCGGGTGCATCCGACCTTGTTGGCCAAGTCACATCTCCTAGCCAACGTCAATGGCGTCTACAACGGCATCTACGTGCATGGAGATCTGGTGGGTGGGCAGCTCCTGTACGGCCGCGGCGCGGGGCAGAACCCGGCGGCCAGCTCGGTGGTGTCAGACATCGCCGATGTGGCTCGACAGATCAGCGCCGGCTTCACCGGCCACGTGCCGCTGGACTGGTATCCCAGCCAGCGGATTCAGCGGCTGCGCCCGATCGGGGCCATCGAAACTCGCTACTATTTCCGGTTCCTGGCGATCGACAAGCCCGGCGTGCTCTCGCGCATCGCCGGCATTCTCGGCCGGCACCACATCTCCATCGCCAGCGTCCACCAGAAAGAGCGCCGAGCGGCCCGCATTGTCCCCGTGGTGATGATGACCCACGAGGCGAAGGAGGCCCATGTGCGGGCGGCCCTGCACGAGATCGACCGCCTCGCCCACATCAAACGCGGCACGGTGGCCATTCGGGTTGAGGCGCCGCGGGGGAAGTGACGTGAGCGTAGCTCGAACGCCGCCGGCGCGCGCAGGCTCGTGGCCCGGGGTCATCGAAGCCTACCGACCCTACCTGCCGGTGTCTGCGAAGACGCCGGTCATCACGCTGCTTGAGGGCAATACGCCGCTCATTCACAGCCCCGCGCTGAGCGAGCGGGCGGGGCGCCGGTGCCGCGTCTACTTGAAATACGAGGGCCTGAACCCGACCGGCTCGTTCAAGGACCGCGGGATGACCGTCGCCATCTCCAAGGCGGTTGAAGCCAAGTCGGTCGCGGTGCTGTGCGCTTCTACCGGCAACACGTCGGCCTCCGCCAGCGCCTATGCGGCCCGCGCCGGCCTGCGGTCTATCGTCCTGATCCCCAGCGGGGCGATCGCCCTCGGCAAGCTGTCGCAGGCCCTCATCCACGGCGCCGAGGTGGCCGCGATCGAGGCCAACTTTGATGCGTGCCTGGCGCTGGCGCGCGAGCTCAGCGCGCGCTATCCGGTCACGCTCGTGAACTCGGTCAACCCGCACCGGATCGAGGGGCAGAAGACCGGCGCCTTTGAGATCTGCGACGCGCTGGGCCAGGCGCCGGACGTCCATCTCACGCCCGTGGGCAACGCGGGCAACATCACGGCGCACTGGCGGGGCTACCGCGAGTATCGCGCCAAGGGCCGCATCCGCAAGCTGCCGGTCCTGTTGGGCTTTCAGGCCGCCGGAGCAGCACCCATCGTGCGCGGGCGCGTAGTCCCGCGGCCCAAGACCATTGCGAGCGCGATCCGCATCGGCAATCCGGCCAGCTGGCGCAGCGCGATCATCGCGCGGGACGAGTCCCGCGGCGCGATCGCGTCGGTCAGCGACCGGCAGATCCTCGACGCGTACCGGCTCCTGGCCCAGGAGGACGGTATCTTCGCCGAGCCCTCCTCAGCGGCCTCCGTCGCGGGCTTGCTGGCGTCGGCGAAAGCCGGCTACTTCGCCCGCCTGGGCCGCGGACGGCCGCTCACCATCGTCTGCATCCTCACGGGGCACGGGCTGAAGGATCCCGAGCGGGCGATTAAGAGCAGCCAGATGCCCCCCACCCTGCCGCCATCTCTAACGGCGGTGGCCAAGGCGGTCGGCCTGGGGCGCCGCTGACCCTCGCCGGCTTCTCATTTCTCGGCCGGAAGCGTAGAATGTTGTGTTCGGATCCATCCCGATGACCCGACGCATCATCGTCCAGAAATACGGCGGCAGTTCCGTCGCCAACCCGGAGCGCATCCAGCGGGTTGCGCAGCGGGTCGTCGAAACCAAGCGCCGGGGCCGCGAGGTCGTCGTCGTGGTCTCCGCCTTGGGCGACACGACCGATGAGTTGATCGACCTGGCCTACCAGGTGACCCACCAGCCGTCTGAGCGGGAGCTGGACATGCTCTTAGCGACCGGGGAGCAGATGTCGGTCGCCCTGCTGGCGATGGCCATTCACACGATGGGCGAGGATGCCGTGTCGTTTACCGGCGCCCAAGTGGGCATTCTGACCGACGGGACCCATACGAAGGCGCGCCTGGTGGACATCAATGCCAAGCGCATTGTCGAGGAGCTCGCCAAAAGCCGCATCGTCATCGTCGCCGGCTTTCAAGGCGTGAATCTGAACCAGGACATCACGACCTTGGGCCGCGGCGGCTCGGATCTGACGGCGGTGGCGCTGGCCGAGGCGCTCAAGGCCGAGGTGTGCGAGATCTTCACCGACGTGGAGGGCGTCTACACCGCTGATCCACGCCTGGTCCCCCAAGCTAGAAAACTCGACACGATCAGCTATGACGAGATGCTCGAGATGGCCTCGCTCGGGGCCCAGGTGATGCAGGCTCGCTCTATTTTCGTTGCCAAGCGCTTCGAGGTCCCGATTCACGTCCGGTCCAGCTTCTCACTGCGGGAGGGCACCATGATCACCAAGACCGTGAAGGCCATGGAGGATATCGTCGTCAGCGGCGTCACCCTTCAGAAGGACGAAGCGAAGGTCACCGTGCGGGACGTGCCGGACAAGCCGGGCATGGCCGCGCAGATCTTCGGCGAATTGGCGACCAACGGCGTCAATGTCGATATGATCGTGCAGAATGTCAGCCGCGAGGGCGCGACGGATCTCTCCTTCACGGTCGTCAAGGGCGACCTGCCTGTGACCTTGCGCATCACCCGCCGTGTCGCCTCGCGCATCGGAGCCGGCGAGGTCACGACCGACGAAGGCGTCGCGAAACTGTCCATCGTCGGGATCGGCATGCGCAGCCACTCGGGGGTGGCCGCGCGCATGTTCGAGGCCATGGCCCGCGAACGCATCAACATCGAGATGATCTCCACCTCGGAGATTAAGATCTCGTGCGTCATCCGGCGCCAGCACGCCGACCGGGCGGTGCGCGTGATCCATCACGCCTTCGGGCTCGGCCGGCGCGCGCGCCGCCGGTGAGCGCGCGCTCCGCGGCGCGTCGGCCGCGCAACCCATCTCGAGGATCCATGACACGGATTGACCTGTACGACACCACGCTGCGAGACGGCGCCCAAGCCGAGGGGATTTCCTACTCGGTCCGGGACAAGCTGCATATCGCCGAGCGGCTCGATGCCCTCGGCCTGCACTACATTGAGGGCGGCTGGCCCGGCTCCAATCCGAAAGACGCCGAATTCTTCCGGCAGGCCAAGCGCCTGCCCTGGCGCAACGCCCAGCTCGCGGCGTTCGGCAGCACGCGCCGGGCCGCCCACGCCGCGAAGGACCCGAATCTCCGCGCCCTGCTGGCCGCGGAGACCCGCGTGGTCACCATCTTCGGCAAGACGTGGGACCTGCACGTGCGCAACGTCCTGGGCATCAGTCTCCAGGACAACCTGCGGCTCATCGAGGATTCCGTGCGGTTCCTGAAGCGGCACGGCCGCACCGTGATCTACGACGCGGAGCATTTCTTCGACGGGTACAAGGCCAACCGCACCTATGCCCTGAAGAGCTTGGAAGCGGCCGCTCAGGGCGGGGCCGACACGATCGTGTTTTGCGACACCAACGGCGGCAGCCTGCCTGAAGAGGTGACACGGCTCATCGCGGACGCGAAGCGAGGCCTCTCGGTGCCGCTGGGCATCCATACCCACAACGACAGCGACCTCGCCGTGGCGACGTCGATCGCCGCGGTGGCGGCCGGCTGCCGGCAAGTCCAGGGCACGATCAACGGGTACGGAGAGCGCTGCGGGAACGCAAACCTCGTCTCGCTGATCGCCGTGCTGCAGCTCAAGATGGGCTACCACTGCGTGCCGGAGGAGAAGCTCAAGGAGCTGACACCCGTGGCGCACTACGTGGCTGAAATCAGCAACGTGTCGCTGCCGACCAACCGCCCGTTCGTGGGCGCCTCGGCGTTCGCGCACAAGGGCGGGGTCCACGTCAACGCCGTGATGAAAGATCCTCAGACCTACGAGCATCTCGACCCGGCCACCGTTGGCAACCAGCGCCGCGTGTTGGTCTCGGAGCTCTCCGGCCGCTCGTCGCTTGTCCTCAAGGCCCAGGAACTGGCCCTGGATCTCTCGAAGGAGACGCCGGCGGCCAAGCGGCTGCTCAAGCTGCTCCAGCAGCTGGAGCATGAGGGCTATCACTTTGAAGCGGCGGAGGGCTCGCTCCAGCTCCTGCTGAAGCGGCAGCTCGAGCACTTGAAACCCTTCTTCACGCTGGAAGGGTTTCGCATCATGATCGAGAAACACGACCATAAGCTCGTGTCCGAGGCGACGATCACGCTGCGCGTCAACGGCGTGCTCGAGCAGACGGCCGCCGAAGGGCATGGGCCTGTGAACGCGCTCGACAACGCGATCCGCAAGGCGCTGCGCCAGTTCTATCCCCGGTTGGCTGAAATGCACTTGAGCGATTTCAAGGTGCGCGTGCTGGACGAGAAGGCCGGCACGGCCGCGAAGGTGCGCGTCCTCATTGAATCGCGTGATCAGGAGGCGTCCTGGGGCACGATCGGCGTCTCGGAGAACATTATCGAGGCGAGCTGGCAGGCTCTGGTCGATTCTGTTGAGTATAAACTCCTGAAGGACCAGAAGTCAGATGTCAGAGGCCGGCGGTCAGTCAAAGCCACACGACGACCTCGAGCGCGCTCCGATCGCAGCTAGGCTCTTTCGACATCTGCATTCTGATCTCTGATTTCCGAGAGCTGACTTCCCAACGCTGATGCCTCAGCTAGCGCCCGCCTACAACCCCAACGACGTCGAGGAACGCCTGTACGCGCGCTGGGAGGCCGCCGGCCTGTTCCGCGCCGACGCGGATCCCAGGCGCCGGCCCTATACGATCGTCATCCCGCCGCCCAATATAACCGGCATCCTCCACATGGGCCATGCCCTCAACAACACGATCCAGGATATCCTTATCCGGACCAAGCGGATGCAGGGTAAGAACGCGCTGTGGGTGCCTGGGACGGATCATGCCGGCATCGCGACGCAGAATGTCGTGGAGAAGATGCTGGCGAAGGAGGGCAAGAGCCGACAGGATTTAGGGCGCGAGGCCTTCCGCCAGCGCGTGTGGACGTGGAAGGAACAATACGGGAGCACCATCATCCGCCAGCTCAAGCGGCTGGGGGCTTCGTGTGACTGGACGCGCACCCGTTTCACGATGGATGAGGGGCTCTCGGCGGCTGTGGTCGAGGTCTTCATCCGCCTCTATGAGGCGGGCCTGATCTACCGGGGCAACTACATCATCAACTGGTGCCCGCGCTGCCAGACTGCGCTCGCGGATGAGGAAGCGCCCCGCCAAGAAACGATGGGTAAGCTCTATCACATCCGCTATCCCTTGGCTGGAGGCTCGAGGCTCGAGGCTCGAGGGGAAAGCCGGAAATCTCGAGCCACGAGCCACGAGCCACGAGCGCCCTACATCGAGGTGGCCACGACTCGGCCTGAGACGATGCTCGGAGACACTGCGGTGGCCGTGCACCCGAAGGACAAGCGGTACAAGGGCCTCGTCGGGCGGCATGCCCTGCTGCCGCTCGTCAACCGGCGCCTGCCGATCATCGCGGACCCGCTGGTCGATCCGGAGTTCGGCACCGGCGCGGTCAAGGTGACGCCGGCCCACGACCCGGTGGACTTCCAACTCGGCACGCGGCACGGCCTGGAATTCATCAACGTGATGACGGACGACGCGCGCATGACGAACGTTCCGGCGGCCTACCAGAGCCTGGACCGGTTCGACTGCCGCAGCAAGCTCATTGTGGACCTGGAGCAGCAGGGGTTCCTGGGCCGGATCGAAGAGCACCAACACAACGTGGGACACTGTTATCGCTGCCACACCGTGGTCGAGCCCCGTCTCAGCCTGCAGTGGTTCGTCCGGATGAAGCCTTTGGCCCAGTCGGCCATTCGGGCCGTGACCTCCGGCAAGATTCGCTTTGTTCCGGATCGCTGGAGGAAGGTGTACCTCAACTGGATGCGCAACATCCAGGACTGGTGCATCAGCCGGCAGATTTGGTGGGGTCATCGATTGCCTGTATGGTACTGCGCGAACTGCGCTCGAGGTTCGAGGCTGGAGGCTCGAGGGGAAGGCCGGAGATCTCGAGCCACGAGCCATGAGCCACGAGCCACGAGCGAACCGGGGGTCATCGTCTCAAAGGCACGGCCCACGCGGTGCCCTGCATGCGGCGGCGCCGACTTGAAGCAGGATGAGGATGTCCTCGATACCTGGTTCTCCTCCTGGCTCTGGCCGTTCTCGACGCTGGGATGGCCGAAGCAGACCAAGGACCTTGCGTACTTTTACCCGACCGACACTCTGGTGACCGCGCCGGAGATCATCTTCTTCTGGGTGGCGCGGATGATCATGGCCGGCTTTTTCTGCATGAAGGAGATCCCGTTCCGGCGCGTCTACATCCACGGCACGGTACGCGATATCACCGGCAAGAAGATGTCCAAATCCCTCGGGAACATTATCGATCCCCTGGAGGTCATCGACCGCTACGGCACGGATGCGCTCCGCTATACGCTCGTGACCGCCACGGCGATCGGGCAGGACATCGCGCTGTCGGAGGAGCGCTTCGCGGCGGGGCGCAACTTCGCCAATAAGCTCTGGAACGCGGCTCGGTACGTCCTGAGCGCCGCTGGAGGCTCGAGGCCGGAGGCTGGAGGTCACGACACGAAGGGCAACGCCACGAGCCGCGAGCCACGACCCACCAGCGTCTCTGATCGTTGGATTCTTTCTCGGCTGCAGCGCACCATCGAGCAGGTGACCAGCGCGCTGGATGCGTTCTCGATTCATGAGGCGGCCGCCACGCTCTACAGCTTCCTCTGGCACGATGTCTGCGACTGGTACCTGGAGATCACGAAGATTTCCGATGGCGAAACGGAAGATCAGCGCCTCGCTATCCTGACTCATGTCCTCGAAACCGGATTACGGTTACTGCATCCGATCATGCCGTTTGTCACCGAGGAACTTTGGCAGCATTTAACTGCGCTCGAGGCTCGAGGCTTGAGGCTGGAGGTCACGGCACGAAGGGCAGCACCACGAGCCACGAGCATCATGGTGGCCCCATGGCCCAATGCGTCCAAACGGCTTGTGAATCCGGAAGCCGAGCGCTGGTTCGAGCAGTTCAGGTCGGTCGTTGTAACGATCCGCAATCTGCGGGCCGAGCTCAACATCCCGCTGGACAGTCGTCCCGCCGTGCACCTGGTGACCGCGCAGGCCCCGGCGCGCGAGTTCTTTGGGCAACACCAGCGGTTGCTCCAGGCGTTGGCCCGCGTTGGCGGGATCCGGGTCGATGGCGCGATCAAGCGGCTCCGCGATGCGGCGGCCGCGGTCGTCGACGGGATCCAGATCTTCGTGCCGCTCGGCGGCCTCATTGATGTCGCGCGCGAGCGTAATCGCCTGAGCCAGCGCGTGGGGGACTTGGAGCAGGACCTCTCGCGCCAGCAGACCCGCTTGCGCGATCCGCAGTTCGTGGAGAAAGCCCCGAAGGACGTCGTGGAGCAGGCCCGCCAGCGCGAAGCGCAAACGCGCCAGACGCTGGAGCAGTTACGCCGGCATCTCGACGTGCTTCGGGCCATGTGATCCGCGGGATGCCTGCCATGATGGCCCGGCCCGCTCGCCAGCACGCGCTTGTCCTCATCCGCCAGGCCTTGCGGGAGGACCGCGCGCGCCGCGATCTGACCTCGCGCAGCCTGCTCGCACCTTCTCGTCGAATCCGCACGCGAGTGATCGCCAAACAACCCGGCGTGTTGGCCGGCGGCCCGGTCGCGGTCTGGACGTTCCAGGCGCTGGACCGCCGCCTGCGCTGCCGGCTCCATCAGCGCGAGGGAGCGCCCCTGGTCCCTGGCACCGCGATTCTGACGGTCGAGGGTTCTGCGCGGGCGATCCTGGGGGCGGAGCGGGTCGCGCTGAATCTGCTCGGGCACCTTTCTGGTGTCGCCACCCTGACGGCCGCGTTCGTCCGCCGCGTGCGGCCCTTTCGCGCCCAGATCCTCGATACCCGCAAGACGCTGCCCGACCTGCGCGCGCTGCAAAAATACGCCGTCCGCATCGGAGGAGGCTATAGTCACCGCGCCAGCCTGGAGGAGGCGATCCTCATTAAGACCAACCATCTCAAGACGCTGGGGCGAGGGACAGGGGGCAGGGGGCAGGGGAAGGATCCGATCGTCCAACAGGCGATCATGAGGGCGCGGCGAAAGCACCCGCGCAAGTTCCTTGAAGTTGAAGTGACGACGTCAGCCGAACTCCGCGCCGCGCTGGCCGCACGGCCTGATGCGATTCTGCTCGATAACTGCGGCATGGCCGCAATCCGCCGCGCGGTGCAATTGCGCAACAGGCTACGCGGCCGCCAGCCCCTGTTGGAAGTTTCCGGCGGGGTGACGCTGGCGAACGTCCGCGCGCTGGCGGCCGCCGGGGTCGATTGCATTTCCATCGGCCGGCTCACGCACTCCGCGCCGGCCCTGGACCTGGCACTCCGGGTGGACGGCTAGCGATGGATCGGTTCCAACTTGTCACCGACATGACGCCCAAGGGCGATCAGCCCCAGGCGATTGCCGCTCTGACGAAAGGTTTGCAGGAAGGCGTCCCATTCCAGACGCTCCTTGGTGTAACCGGCAGCGGAAAGACTTTCGCGATGGCGCACACGATCGCCAACGTGAACAAGCCCACTTTAGTCATCTCACACAACAAGACGCTGGCCGCGCAGCTGTACAGCGAATTCAAGAGCCTCTTCCCGCGCAATGCGGTCGAGTACTTCGTCAGCTACTACGACTACTATCAGCCAGAAGCCTACGTCCCGCAGACGGACACCTATATCGAGAAGGATTCTTCGGTCAATGACGACCTGGACCGGCTGCGGCTTTCGGCGACCAGCTCGCTCCTGTCGCGGCGGGACGTGCTCATCGTCGCCAGCGTCTCGTGCATCTACAACCTCGGCGACCCTGGAGAGTACCGGAACCAGATGGTGTGGCTGCAGCTCGACCGCCAGGCACGGCGGGACGAGATCCTCTCGTGGCTTGTTGGGATCCACTACGCCCGCAATGACGTCGACTTCCACCGGGGCACCTTCCGGGTGCGGGGCGATGTCGTGGACGTCTTTCCAGCCTATCGGACGACCGCGTTCCGGCTTGAGTTGGCGGAGGGACGGATTGCGCGCCTGCGCGAGATCGACCCGCTCACCGGCAATACGCTGTCGGAGCTGGCGCAAGTCGCCGTCTATCCGGCCAAACACTTTCTCTCCAAGCCGGAGCGATTGGCCGAGGCGCTGGACGCGATTGAGCGGGAACTGGCTGAAACCGTGCGCAACCTGCAGGGGCAGGGGAAATTGCTGGAGGCGCAGCGGCTGGCTTCGCGGACTCGCTATGACCTGGAAATGCTCCGGGAGCTGGGATTCTGCCACGGCGTGGAGAACTACTCGCGGCCGCTGTCCGGCCGGCCGCCCGGCTCGCGCCCCTACTGCCTGATCGACTACTTCCCGCAGGATTCCCTGATGGTCATCGATGAATCGCACGTGAGCATCCCGCAGATCCGAGGTATGTACGAGGGCGACCGGGCGCGCAAGGAAGTCTTGGTCGAATACGGATTCCGATTGCCGTCGGCGCTCGATAACCGCCCGCAGACCTTTGAGGAAGTCGAGCGCCTGATGCGCCAAGTCATCTTCACGTCCGCGACGCCGGGCCCCTATGAGCTGGCCAAGTCGGAAGGCCAGATCGTCGAGCAGGTCATCCGCCCCACCGGGCTGGTGGATCCCGCGGTCACGATCAAACCGACCAAGGGCCAAATCGATGACCTCATCGAGCAGGTGCGCGCGCGGGCCGAGCGCAAAGAGCGGGTCCTGGTCACCACGCTGACCAAGCGCTTGTCCGAAGATCTCACTCGCTACCTGGGCGAAGCCAAGCTGCGAGTGAAATATCTCCACTCGGAGATCGAAGCCATCGAACGGGTCGAGATCCTCCGGGATCTTCGCCGCGGGGCGTTCGACTGCCTCGTGGGCATCAACCTCCTGCGCGAGGGGTTGGACTTGCCGGAGGTCTCGCTGGTCGCCGTGCTGGATGCGGATAAAGAAGGGTTCTTGCGCTCCGCCACCTCGCTCATTCAGGTCGCCGGCCGGGCCGCGCGCCACGTCAACGGAGAGGTGATCCTCTATGCCGATCAGCTGACCGGCGCGATTCGCCGCATGGTCGGGGAGACGCAGCGCCGACGGCTCAAGCAGCTGGAATACAACCGGCAGCACCACATCACGCCGACCACCGTGACCAACGCCATCAAGGAAGGGATTGAAGCGTTCCGCCAGGCGGAAGAGTTCGCGGCCGAGCAGGCCGGCCAGTCGGTGGAGCAGCACCAAATCCGCCAGACCATCGCCGAGTTGGAAGAAGAAATGCTCGTCTGCGCGCGCAGCCTGCAGTTTGAGCGCGCCGCCGTCTTGCGGGATGAAGTCCGCTCTCTGAAGGACCGCTACCACGTTGAGCCCCACGAACGTGGGGCGAAATCCCGAGCGAGCCCCTCGACTCGGCAGCGCCTCGCTCGGGGCGAGTCGAGGGATCGATGACGCTCCCTCTTGCCGCTTTCGCACGCGATCCCGCGCTTGAGGCCCGCCTCGCCCAGGAGTTCGGCGGTGGCGGCCACGCGGTCTTCGCCTATCGCGAGGTGCCATCCACGATGGACCTGGCGCACGAGCTGGCGGCCGCGGGAGAGCCGGA
>JAHFGW010000023.1:16083-19028 GCA_023247235.1 Candidatus Omnitrophota bacterium
TGCAGCGTACAGCGTTCAGCGTACAGAAAAGCCGGTCAAGACCTCAGAAATAGAGGGACAGGCACTGGACCTTGACGAGTCCGGCCGCTTGCTCGTGCGTCTCGATTCCGGAGTGGTACGCTCTTTCGATGTTGGGGAGGTTGGATTGCTACGATGATAGACCAATGCCGCGGCTTTTCTGAACGCTGCACGCTCAACGCTGAACGCTAATCGATGATCCTCGCCATTGATACCGGCAATACCTCAATCCATTTCGGGTGCTACGCAGGCTCGAGGCTGGTCAAGCAGTGGAAGCTGCCGAGTCGGCCGCTGCCCAGCGCGCGGCGGCTTGCCCGACAGCTCGCTCCACATCGGCTCAGCCTGGCCAAGGCCTCGAAGGTGGTCGTCTGCAGCGTCGTGCCATCGATGACCCGTGTGCTCGTCTCAGCCTTGCGGAACCTGACCAAGAGTCCGATCCTGTTAGTCGGCCGCGACGTGCGCGTGGCGCTTCGCAACCGCTACCGCAAACCTGGCCAGGTGGGTCAGGACCGCCTGGTCGGGGCCTACGCGGCCTGGTGCCTGTACGGTGATGGAGCCCGCCGGGCACGTCCCGGCGGGCGGAATCCCGAGCGAGCGCATCGGCGCGAGTCGAGGGATTGCGTGATCGTGGACTTTGGCACGGCCATCACGATCGACCTGGTCACCCGAGCCGGGGACTACCTGGGCGGGATCATCGCCCCAGGCCCGGACATCGCCCTGGAAGCCCTGGCCTTGCGCACGGCCTTGCTGCCACGGGTGAGCCTGGCCAAGCCGCCGGCCCTGCTCGGCCGGGACACGGCCGGCAGTATCCGCTCGGGCGTCGTGTACGGCAGCGCCGCCCTTTGCGACGGCCTGGTGGCCCACTTGAAGCGCCGCTATGCCCCCCGGGCGGTGGTGATCGCCACCGGGGGCGCCAGCCCCCTGATTGCCCCCTATAGCCGCCAGATTGACCACGTGCGCCCGACCTTGGTCCTGGACGGCCTCCGGGCTCTCGCTGGGTAGTTCACCCCTCGAACTCGCAATTCCAAGAAGCTTTTCAGAAATTGTACGATATGATACAATATAAGTCGTAATAGAGAGATAATAGGCTAAGATGATTGATAATACGGTATATTCAGGCCTTGATTTTCCCCATTGGTGGGTTACAATCGTATCAGATTTAGCACTCAATACTGCAGATTGCTAACACGCTCGGAGGTTCGCCGCATGGCTTTGAAACCCTTACGTGATCGGCTCGTCGTCAAGCCGCTGGAGCAGGAGGACCGCACCAAGAGCGGCCTGGTGCTGCCGGACAGCGCCAAAGAAAAACCCCAGGAAGGCAAAGTGATCGCCACCGGAACCGGGAAGCTGCTGGATGACGGCTTAGTCAAGCAGCTGCAGGTGAAGCATGGGGAGCGGGTGCTCTACGGCAAGTATTCGGGAACTGAAGTGACCGTTGACGGCCAGGACTACCTCATTCTGCGTGAAGAGGACGTCCTGGCCATTGTGCAATCGTAGGAGGGAGAACAGCGAGATGGCAAAGCAGCTAGCGTTTCAGGAGGAAGCCCGCCGCCGGATGTACGAGGGTATTCGACAGCTCTCAGGGGCGGTCAAAGTCACGCTCGGCCCGAAGGGCCGCAACGTCGTGATCGAGAAGAAGTTCGGCTCGCCGACCATCACGAAGGACGGCGTGACGGTCGCGAAAGAGATCGACCTGGAAGACCCCTACGAGAACCTCGGAGCTCAGCTCGTGAAGGAAGTCGCCGAGAAGACCTCCGATGCCGCGGGTGATGGGACCACGACGGCCACCGTCTTGGCTGAAGCGATCTTCCGCGAAGGCTTGAAGAACGTGACCGCCGGCGCCAACCCGATGGCCCTGAAGCGGGGCGTGGACAAAGCGGTCGTGGAAGTCGTGGAGGCGTTGAAGAAGCTCTCCAAGACCGTGAAGGACAAGAAGGAAATCGAGCAGGTCGCCACCATCGCGGCCAACTACGACACCGAGATCGGCCAGAAGATCGCCGACGCGATGGAGAAGGTCGGCAAGGACGGCGTCATCACGGTCGAGGAATCCAAGAGCATGGCGACCACCCTTGACCTGGTGGAAGGGATGCAGTTCGACCAGGGCTACCTCTCGCCGTACTTCGTCAGCAATGCCGAGAGCATGGAAGTCGTGCTCGATGAGCCCTACATGCTGATCTACGAGAAGAAAATCTCCGCGATGAAGGACCTCCTGCCCCTGCTGGAGAAGATCGCCAAGGCCGGCCGTCCCATCCTGATCATCGCCGAGGACGTCGAGGGCGAGGCCCTCGCGACGCTTGTGGTCAACAAGCTGCGCGGCACGCTCCAATGCGCCGCGGTCAAGGCGCCGGGCTACGGCGACCGCCGCAAGGCCATGCTGGAGGACATCGCCACGCTGACCGGCGGCCGGGCCATCACCGAGGACCTCGGGGTCAAGCTGGAGAACATCCAGCTCGAGGACCTGGGCCGCGCCAAGCGCGTGCGGATCGACAAGGAGAACACGACGATCATCGAGGGCGCGGGCAAGACCTCGGCGATCAACGGGCGCATCGCGCAGATCAAGAAGCAGATTGAGGACACGGACTCCGACTACGACCGCGAGAAGCTCCAGGAGCGCCTGGCCAAGCTCTCCGGCGGCGTCGCCCAGATCAACGTCGGGGCGGCCACCGAGACCGAGATGAAAGAGAAGAAGGCGCGCGTCGAAGACGCGCTGCACGCGACCAAGGCGGCCCGCGAGGAAGGCATCGTGCCGGGCGGCGGCGTGGCCCTGATCCGCTGCCTCAACGCGCTTGAGAAGATCAAGCTCGTGGGCGATGAGCAGATCGGCGCGGACATTATCCGGCGCGCCCTTGAGGAACCGGCGCGGCAGATCGCGGCCAACGCCGGCCAGGAAGGGTCGATCATCGTCCAGCGGATCAAGGAAGAGAAGA
>JAHFGW010000024.1 GCA_023247235.1 Candidatus Omnitrophota bacterium
GCGCCTTCCACTCAGGAGCCTTCAACTCAGGCACCTTCCATTGGGGCAGCTTCCACCTGCGCGGCGCCGCGAGAGCCTCCTCGGCCGTCTCGGCAGGCGCTGGCGGCTCGACGACAGGCGCGGGCGTCGGTGCGGGCGCTGCCGCAGCCGGCGGAGCGGGCGCGGGCACGGGCCTTGCCGCCGGCGAGGAGGCGGTCGCCAGCGCAGGTTCGGCCGGCTCCAGGAGAGGATCCTTGCGCAGCGTCACCTGACTGAGGAGCGCAGCCGGATCCAGGCGCAAGAAGCGCGCGTACGTCGACAGAAAGCCCCTCGCGTAGATCGGGCTCATGCTTGTTTGATGCAACTGATCGGCTTCCAGGGCCTGAAGCACCCACGGTTGGATTTTCGTCTGAAGGCTGACATCGCCGATCGTCAACCTGCGAGCCTCCCGCGCCTGGCGCAGCTGCGCTCCCACGCTCATCCGCTTCCCTCCTCCCGGCTCACGCCTGACGCTCCGACTCGGCGGCGCGCCCGACTAACACGTCACGCGGTCGGCTGCCTTGCGGCGGCCCAACCAACCCTTCTTCTTCCATCATATCAAGAATCCTGGCGGCGCGCCCATAGCCAAGCCGCAACCGCCGCTGGAGCAACGACGTGGAAGCCTGCCCGGACTCCAGCACCAGCTGCTTCGCTTGCTCGTAGAGCTCGTCTCGGTCACCGGAGAACCCTCCTCCCCCGCCCGAGGCCGGCTGCCGCTGGGCCTCCAGCAGCCGCTCATCGTAGGCGGGCGGGCCCTGCTCGCGCAAAAAGCTCGTCACGCGCTCAATCTCTTCGTCCGTCACGTAGGCGCCCTGGGCGCGCACCGGCTTGGCGGCGCCGGGATTCAAGAACAACAGGTCCCCGCGGCCCAGCAATTTATCGGCGCCGTTCATATCGAGGATCGTGCGGGAATCCACCTTGGAGGCAACCTGAAACGCGATGCGCGCCGGGAAATTCGCCTTGATCACGCCCGTGACGACGTCCACCGATGGCCGCTGCGTGGCGAGAATGATATGCAGCCCCACCGCGCGCGAGAGCTGCGCCAAGCGGGTGATGGCGGCTTCGACGTCCTGCGAGCAGATCATCATGAGATCCGCCAGCTCATCGATCACGATGACCAGATAGGGCAGCCGCGCAAAGGGCGGCGCGTCCTCGCCCGCCGCACTCCGGCGCCCGGCCTCTCCCATCGCGCCGACCCGCTGGTTATAGAGATCGAGATTGCGAGCGCCGGCGGCGGCCAACAGTTGATACCGGCGCTCCATCTCTTGCACGGCCCAGCCCAGCGCCGTCGAGGCCTTCTTCGCGCCGGTCACGACCGGCGCGATGAGGTGCGGGATGTCGTTGAACGCGGCCATCTCCACCATCTTGGGGTCGATCATCAGGAACCGGACTTGCTCGGGCGTCGCGTGCGACAGGATCCCGAGCAACAGGCTGTTGAGACACACGGTCTTCCCCGAGCCGGTCGCTCCGGCGATCAGCAGGTGGGGAAAGTCGCGCAGATCGGCCAGCACGGGACGCCCCGAGACATCCTTGCCGATCGGCAGCGTCAGGGGCGAATGGGATTGTTGAAATTCGCGCGTCATCAGGATTTCCTTGAGATACACAATGGTCGTCGTGACATTGGGCACGTCGATGCCCACCAGCCCCTTGCCCGGCAGCGGCGCGACGATATGGCAGCTCGCCGTCTTGAGCACCAGGGCGAGCTCATCGGCGAGCGACACGATGCGCGTCAGCTTCACCCCCGGCGCCGGCCGCAGCTCGTACCGGGTGACGGCCGGCCCGCGATCGATGTTCACGACCGTGGCTTCCACGCCGAATTCCCGAAGCGTTTCTTCAAGAATGCGCGCCTGCTTCTGCAGATCTTCGGTGAGTTGCCGTTCGGCAATCGGAGGAGGCGTGGCCAGCGCATCAAGAGGGGGAGAGCGAAATCCGTCGGGCCGGCGCGCTCCGCCAGCGGAAGGGCGTGCGGGCGCCGGTCCCGGCTTGGATCGAGGGTCGACGGTCGAGCGGATACGCGGGCGCGTCGTCGGCTCCGCCGAGGCGGCAGCCTCCAGCTCAGGCTCCAGCCGTACGGTCGGCGCGACGGACCGGGCCAGTTCCGAGACGACTGGGGCCTTCGTGTCCGTGACCGCGGACCTGGCACGCCGACGGCTTGCCACGGCCGCCGTCACCTTGCGCAAGACACCCAGCCCGGTCGTGCCGAGTGTCTGGCCTGAGATGACCAACCAGGCGAGGAACGCGACGCAGGCGGCCGTGATCACGGTACCCCAGGAGCCAAGATAGTAGGAGCCGGCTCGGGCCAGGAGAAATCCCACCATGCCGCCCCGCGCGGTTTTTACGGCGCCGTCTGGATGGGTGAGGGCCAGGAGCGCGCCGGCGCTGGCCAACAGACAGAGCACCGCCAGCGCCAGCGAGGCCGCATGCAGGGTGCCCCGATGGCCCCGCCACCAGCGCCAGCCCCAGAACCCGCACCAGAGGGGCAACCCCAAGGCCGCCCAGCCGAAGCCGCCACGGCCGAGAAACCCGACCCAGGCTCCAAGCGTACCGGCCAAATTCTGCGGGGGGCGCTGCGGGTGCGAACTCAGGAAGGGGCTATCTGCGGCACTGAAGGTGAACAGCGCCAGGGCGAGAAACAGCCCGATGGCCAGCAACAGCACGGCGCCCGCACGGTTGACCCAGTGGGGTGGGATCACCTCACGACCTCCTGCCGGCCCGCCGGAGGGATGAAGTCGGGGTGCCATGGTCAACGTCCGCTCGCGTGAGCTAGCCCCGGCGTCGAGTCTCCGAGGGGCGGGGCTCTCCGTCTTGGGCTTTCGCGGACCGCTCCATCGCGCGTTTGCGCGAGAGATTGACGCGGCCCTGCTCGTCGATCTCGATCACTTTCACAGGAAACTGATCGCCGATCTTCACGACGTCTTCGACTTTGTTGACGTACTTGTCATCGAGTTCGGAGACATGTACGAGCCCTTCCTTGCCGGGCAAGATTTCGCAGAAAGCCCCGAAGTTCATGATCCGCTTGACCTTCGCGTTGTACACCTTGCCCACCTCGACGTTCTCCGTGAGCGTGCGAATGATCTCGACCGCCCGCTCGGACTTCTCCGCGTCCGGTGAAGCGACCGACACGCTGCCGTCATCCTCGATATCAATCTTCGCCCCGGTTTCCTCGGTGATCTTGCGGATGGTGCGGCCGCCGGGCCCGATGACGTCCCGGATCTTCTCCGGATCGATCTTGATGCGCGTGATGCGCGGCGCATAGCTCGAGATCTGGGGGCGCGGCTGCTGGATGGCCGAGGCCATCAGCTCCAGCACCTTCATGCGCGCGGGGGCCGCCTGGCGCACGATCTGGCCGACGAGATCAAGGGTCAGCCCCTCGGCCAGCTTTACGTCCAGCTGCAGCGCCGTCGCCCCGCGGCTGGTGCCGGCCAGCTTGAAGTCCATGTCGCCCACGTGGTCTTCAAGACCCGAAATATCCGTGAGGATCGCCGTCCGGTCCGCCTCCTTGATCAACCCCATCGCGACCCCGCTGATCGCCGCGCGCACCGGCACGCCGGCATCCATAAGCGACAGCGAGCCGGCGCAGACCGTCGCCATGCTGGAGGAGCCGTTGGATTCGAGGATGTCGGAGACGACGCGGATCGTGTACGGGAAGTCATCCTTGGAAGGGATCACCGGCGTCAGCGCCCGTTCAGCCAGGGCTCCGTGGCCGACTTCGCGCCGTCCGGTCCCGCGCAGCGGCCGCACTTCCCCCACGCTAAACGGAGGAAAATTGTAGTGGACCATGAAGCGTCTGTACGATTCGCCTTCCAGCGCCTCGATGAGCTGCTCATCGTCGCTGGTTCCCAGCGTCGTCACGGCCAAGGCTTGGGTTTCCCCGCGGGTGAACAGCCCCGAGCCATGCGTGCGCGGCAACAGGCCGACCGCGCAGTGGATCTCGCGCAGGTCCGTGAAGGATCGGCCATCCACGCGCCGCTGCTTGGCCAAGATCATCTTACGAGTCTCCCGGCGCTCGATCGTCTCAAACGCTGCCACGACCTGCGCCTCGGTCGGTCCGCCGTCGTGGACCAGCTCCTGCGCGGCCTTCGCCAGCAGGGCCTGCACGGCGTCTTCCCGCTCATGTTTCCGCTTGGGCGGTTCGTTGATGCGGCCCAGCTCTGCGACGGTCAGCCGCTCCAGGTGCTCCAAGAGCTTGGCATCAGGGTGGTGAATCTGATAGACGCCCTTCGGCTTGCCCGCCCGCTGGGCGAGCTCTTCCTGGAGCGCGATCATGGTCTTGATGTGCTGCGAGGCGAAGGTGATCGCCTCCACCAGCTGCGCGTCGGGGACTTCGCGAAACCCGCCTTCGAGCATCATCACGCCGCGGCCGGTGCCGGCCACCACGAGATCGATGGGGCTGCTCGCCAGCTCCTGGTAGGTGGGGTTGATCACCAGGCGCCCCTCCACGGACCCGACGCGCACGGCCCCCAGCGACTCGGGGAACGGGATCGAAGACAGCCGCAGCGCGCACGAGGCGCCGAGCACCGCGAGCACATCCGGGTCGTACTGGGCGTCTGAAGACAGGACCGTGGCCATGAGCTGGACTTCGTGCCCAAAGCCCTTCGGAAACAGTGGACGGATCGGCCGATCCATGAGCCGGGCGCTGAGGACTTCCTTTTCCGTCGGCCGCCCTTCCCGCTTGAAGAAGCCGCCAGGGATCCGCCCGGCCGCGTACATGCGCTCTCGATAGTCGCAGGTCAGCGGGAAGAATCCCAGCTTGTCGGGCGGCAGCGGCCTCGCATCGGCCACGGCGGTCACCAGCACAATCGTTTCGCCCTGCTGCACGACCACGGAGCCGCTGGCTTGGCGAGCCATCGACCCGGTTTCCAGGGAGAGGGCGGAGGAATCGAGTTGAGTCGAAACGCGGACGCTCATGGATGGACTGAACTCACCACAGGCTCGAGGTGTCGGCCGCGAGCCACCACGGAGAGATCATCATTTGCGGAGCTTCAGAGCTTCCAGGATCTGGCGATACGAGGCCTCATCGTGCCGCTTCAAATATTCCAGCAGCCGACGGCGCCGGCTCACCATCTGCAAGAGGCCCTGACGCGAATGGAGGTCTTTCTTGTGCGTTTGGAAATGACTGGTGAGATCATTGATCCGGCGCGTCAGCAACGCAATCTGCACCTGGGGGGACCCTGTATCGGTCTGGTGGGCGCGGAATTGCTCCACCACCTGTTGTTTATCGGTTGCGGTCAGGCTCATGGCAATAGGCGGGTAGTATACGCCCTCGACGAGAACGCGTCAACTGCATGAATGGCGAGGTGGTGGGTCAGTTCGGCGGGTCCTGCCGCGGGCGCCCGTTCGTGGGCCCCTCCGCCCGGTGTGGATCCTCCCACTCACGGGCATCCCGCGTCACCCGCCAACCGAATTGGCCCACGACCAATAGCGAAGGGGAGAGCCTTGCGGCCCTCCCCCCCGTTGGCAACCAGCCGGCTGCGTATAAGCCGAGTTCTGTCCCCCGCAGTCAATCGCGGGGGGACGACCATCCATCTTGGCCCGATGTTGCCACCGGGCTCCTGCGGCCTACCTTCCCCGCCCCCGTCTTCAGCGAGCTGAAGACGGCATTAGAAGGGCGGCTTGTCCCCGCACGATGCGGGGGGCGGGGCCGTTTGGCCTTGCTCCACGCAGAGATTGCCGCGTTTCACGTCACCCCACCCCCGGATGGGGCGAGGCTACTCGTCTCTGTGGCTCTAATCCGCCATCCTCTCGGGGTCAGGCACCTGCGGTGCCAGACCCCGATCAGACAGGCCCCGAGGTTATCGGGGTGCGCTGCCCCTAGAGCTCGGACTTTCCTCCCCCGAGCCTGCTGCCCCTCATCCGAGGAGCAGGCCGCCTCGGGGGCGGCCGTCCCGCAGCCTCCGGCTGACCCTGACCGTATTCTACCAGGTTTTCTGCACATCCGTCGGCTCCTGGACCTCCCAGTCGCCTGAGGAGCGTTGCGCGGCCAGCGCCCGGCCCGCCAAGCGGTCGGCCGCTCGGTTCTGCTCTCGGGGGATGTGCTCCAGGCGCACCGTGCGAAAGGCGGCGGCCAGGTGCGCGGCGAGATCGTGGAGCACGCGCAGTTGCGGATCGCGCACTTTGTAGGTTCCCTGCATCTGTCGGACGAGCAACTCGCTGTCGCTCTTCACTGTGAGGTCGCGGTAGCGCAACCGTAACGCCTCCTGGAGCGCATAGACCAGCGCCAAATATTCGGCGATATTATTGGTCGCGGGCCCCAGATACCGGGCCAGGCTCCGCGGGCGACGTCCATCCTGGATGACAATGCCGATGCTGGCTGGCCCCGGGTTGCCCGAGCACGCCCCGTCAATGAAGATCAGTGCGTGATGCGGCCGCGGCCCGATGGGCATGCGTGGATGGCGTTCTGCGTGCAGGGGGTGAAGGCTTAGCCCGCTGGCTGGTAGAGAATCCGGTTGCAGGTCTCGCACATGACCAGGCCGGCCTTGAGATACACTTCGTTGACGACTTGAGGCGGCAGCCGACGGTGACAGCCACCGCAGATCTCATTGATGACCGGCACCAGCGCGAGGCCATCGCGCAGCGCCAGAATGCGCTCGTACAGCTCCAAGGTCTGGGCCGGCACATCCGGCGCGATCGCGTGCCGTTGGCGTTCCAAGGTGGTGATCTGGGCGTCGAGCGCCGCCACCTCGCCTTCCACGCGGACGGTCTCCTGCTGGAGATGGCGTGTCGCCTCCGCCGCGCGCTGCGCTTCCTCCTTGTGCTGCCGGCTGACGCTATCCATGGAGTCAAACGCGCGCAGCATGTCTTCCTCCAGCAGCGAGTTATCCGCCTTGAGCGTATCGATCTCGTGCTGCATGGTGGAATATTCCTTGTTCGTCTTCACCTGAAACAGCTGGCCCTGAAGCTTCTTGATGCTGCCCTCGCGCGTCTGCAGCTCGCCTTCCCTGTCCTTCTGCTGGAGCTGGAGGGCCTTCACTTGCTCCTCCAGCGCTTTCAACCGCGCCTCCTGCGCGGCCACGGCCTGGCGCGCAGCCTCCAGTTCGCCGGGTTTCTGCCCTTTGGCCAGCCGCAACTGGTAGAGCTGCCCATCGACCTGCTGCAGGTGTTGAAGCGCCTCAAGCTGATCAGCCATGCCGACTCACGCCCGTCCTCACTTCCTCCCGTTTTAGTGGCAACAGACTGGGCCGGGGAGGGATCGAACCTCCGACTAACTGGTTATGAGCCAGCTGCTCTGCCACTGAGCTACCGGCCCGCGCGCCAACAGTTATCTCAAGGGCGCTTTCTAGGGGGGAAACGAGTTTCCTCCTCCTAGCGGTCGCCCCGCCAAGAGCGGGGCTCCCTAGGCTCCCCCCTCCTGAAAGGAAACCGCAGTGATCTGAGTTGGCGACTTGATCCAGGAGGGGAAAACGAAGTTTTCCCTTCCTGGACAACCATCCCTTTCCCTGAAGGAAACCCTGGGCGGTACAGGATTCGAACCTGTGGCCTCTACCATGTGAGGGTAGCGCTCTAACCAGCTGAGCTAACCGCCCGTAATCGTCACAAGGCGCTCTAACCCCCGCCCCATCCGTGAACCCATGGGCGGGTCCGCCCTTGGCTCGTATCCGCTGGGGCGGAAGCTGAGCTAACCGCCCGTCGCACCATCAGTCCTCTTAGGGGTGCTCCCTAGGAGGGAAAACCTAGGGTTTTCCCTCCTAGCGGTCGCTCGCCACCGAGATCCGATAGCTCACTCCCTGGTCTCCCTTTCCTAAGAGGAATCAACTGTCTTCTAATTCGGCTACCTGATCCAGGAAGGGAAAACGAAGTTTTCCCTTCCGGGACAACCATCCCTTTCCTAAAAGGAATGGGCCACGGATAGTGTAGCGGAGAATCCGTGGCCCATCCAGGAACGCGTGGACGACTCAGACGACGTAGTTCTTTTCTGGCGAGAATGTCAACTCCAAGAAGTTGCGCAGCCTCCGGCCGCGGGTTGGATGGCGCAGCTTGCGCAGCGCTTTGGCCTCGATCTGGCGCACGCGCTCGCGGGTCACGTTGAACAACTGCCCGACCTCCTCGAGCGTGCGCAGCGAGCCGTCCTGCAACCCGAAGCGCAGCCGCAAGACTTCCCGCTCGCGCTCCGAGAGCGTCTCGAGCACCTCTTCGATTTGCTCTTTCAGCATGCTGTAGGCCGTCGCGTTGGCCGGAGAGATCGCACGCTTGTCCTCGATGAAGTCCCCGAAGTGCGTGTCCCCGTCCTCGCCGATTGGCGTCTGCAGCGAGATGGGCTCCTGGGCGATTTTCATAATCCCCCGCACCTTCTCCACCGGAATCGACGTCGCCCGGGCAATTTCCTCTGGCGCCGGCTCGCGTCCGGTCTCCTGAACGATCGCCCGCGAGACGCGGATCAGCTTGTTGATCGTCTCGGTCATGTGCACGGGGATGCGGATGGTCCGGGCCTGGTCTGCAATCGACCGCGTGATCGCCTGCCGGATCCACCAGGTCGCGTACGTGGAGAACTTGTAGCCGCGCTGATACTCGAATTTCTCGACGGCCTTCATCAGCCCGATGTTCCCTTCTTGGATCAAGTCCAAGAAGGACAAGCCGCGATTGGTGTACTTCTTCGCAATGCTCACGACGAGGCGCAGGTTGGCTTCCACGAGCGCCTTCTTGGCCCGGGTGTAGTCGAACTCCTTCTGCACGATGTCCCGCAAGATTTGGCGTATGCGCTCGATCGGCCCGCCAAGCTGGCGTCGCGCTTCCACGCGCCGTTTGTAGAGCGCCCGTAGGCGCCCGGTCGCGCCGCGGCGGCGCGACTGTTTCGCCTGCGTGATCTGCCGCTCTACCCCTTCCGCCGTCCGCAGCGCCTTGCTCATCTGCTCGGCCAACCACTCGATGGCTTGGGTCGTCAGCTGGTAGTCGTTCAGCACGCGCCGTACTTGCACCCTCGACCGGGCCTGTCGCATGCGCTTGCGCAGCCGGATGAGCTGCGCGACCAATTCTTCGCGCCGGAGGTTGGGATCGTCCTTCGCGTACTCTTCCGGATTCAAATCCCCTTCGATGAGCTGGTCCGTGAGCTCCAGGATGAGCCGCCGCACCACCGGCAGACTGAGCACGCTGTCCCGGTAGGTCAGCTCGGCCGCTTCGATCCGTTTCGCCAACGCCAGCTCCTGCTCGCGGGTCAGCAACGAAATCTGGCCCATCTGGCGCAGGTACATCTTCACGGGATCGTCGAGCTGGCCCACCCGTTGGGGCTCCGGCGGCTCTTCTTCACGCTCTTTATCCTCGCGCTCCTCAAGCCGCGAGGAGGACGCCGGCTTATCGACGATCTCGATGTGCTCCTTTCCGAGCAGCGTCAAGAGCTCGTCGATCTGCTCGGGCGACGCCACGTCTTCCGGAAGCAAGGTATTGAGCTCCTCGTAGGTCAGCCGTCCCTTGTCACGGCCGATCGTAATCACTTTCGCGAGCCGCTCGCTTATGGCCTGTCCCTTCAACGGCGCCGCCATCAGCGCTCACCTCCTTCGGCCTGTTGGATAGCCACCAAGAGTTCTCGCACCACGCGCTCCTGTCCGGCCGCATGAGCGACCTGCAACTGTTCGCGCAACTGTTCTTGGCGCCGCCTGCGCGCCTTCTCACGGATCTGCCGCACGCAGTCGCGCAGCGCCTGTTCCTTGGCCGGGATGGTCCGCGCCAGCTCGATCAGGCGGCTCGCAAGCGCTCCGGCACCCTCGGCCGTCAATCGGCTGACCACCGGCGCGGTCTGCACCCTGCCGCCCTGCGCGGCTTCGGAGACCACCGCCAGCACCCTGCGCAAGGCGGGGTCGGTCAGCTCATCGAGCGCCAGCTCGCCTCGCACGGCGTCCCACCGCACGGGTTCATCCAAGATCAAGGCCACGAGCCACTGCTCCGCGGCCGGCTGTCGCGGCTCACTCGCGGCAGGCACGGCCGGAACGCGCGCCGCGGCCAGCGATCGAGGCTGCGCCTTGTTCAATTCCTCCACCAGGGCTGTCTCATCCACTTCGAGGCGCTGGGCCAGGATCCGAAGATACTCGCTGCGCAACACCGCATTGGGCACTCGGGCGACCGTCGGCAAGATGAATTGCGCCGCTTGCACTTTTCCCTCGGGCCGGCGCAGCGCGTACCGTCGCGCGGCGACCTCCAGCAGGAACTCCAAGACGTCTTGGGCTTCCGCGAGCAGCTGCTCAAGGCCTTCGCGGCCGCTCGCTCTGACGTATTCATCCGGATCGACGCCCGCCGGCAGCCGCGCCACCCGCACACGACAGCCGCCTTCGATCAAGAGGTCGATGCCGCGCAGCGTGGCCAACTCCCCGGCGGCATCCGCATCGAAGGCGAGAATCACTTCCTGCGTATAGCGGCGCAGGAGCCGCACTTGCTCCTCAGTGAAGGCCGTGCCCAGGGGCGAGACGACGTGGGTCACGCCCGCGCCGACCAGCGTGACGCAGTCGAAGTAGCCTTCGACGACGACCGCCGCCTTCCGCTGGACGATGGCGTCTTTCGCCTGCGCCAACCCAAACAGGTGCCGGCCCTTCTGATAGAGCGGAGTCTCCGGGCTATTGAGATACTTGGGCTCCTGTTGATCCAGGCTGCGTCCTCCGAAGCCAACGACCCGTCGGCGCGCATCCATGATGGGAAAGATCAGCCGGTTTCGAAACCGGTCGTAATAGCCGGAAGAGCCCTTCACGATCAGGCCGGCTTGCTCCAAGAGCGGACTCGAGATGCCTGTCGCGGCAGCGGCTCGCAGCAAGCCCTGCCAACCGTTCGGCGCCAACCCGAGCCGAAAGGCGCCGCGCGTCGCCTCCGGCACGGCGCGCTGCGCCAGGTAGTGCCGTGCCCCGCGGCCATGCGCCGCATGCGCCAGCCGCCGCTCGTAGTACACGCAAATTTTCTCCAGGAGCGCGCTGAGCTGCGCATAGTGCCCGTTCGTCGCGCCACGCGGGGCGCTCGGGACGTCCACGCCGACGTGGTCGGCCACCTGCCGGACCGCCTCGGGAAACGTGAGCCGGTCGTGCTGCATGAGAAAGCCGAAGACGTTGCCGCCCACACCGCAGCCGAAGCAATGAAAGATTTGCTTATCCGTGTTCACCATGAAAGAGGCCGTCCGTTCCTTATGGAATGGGCACAGCCCTTTATAGTGCCGGCCCGCTCGCTTCAACGGCACATAGCGGCCGATGAGCTCGGCAATGTCGGCTCGGGCTTGAATCTCATCGATGATGGGTTCTGGGATGAGGCTCATGACTCGTGGGCGCGGACACCGTCCGCGTCAACATTTCGTGACACCCCGCCTGCCGCTTACCGCAGGCGTGGCGTCAATTGGGTCCGCTGGCTGGCACCGGGAAACCGGTCCACGACTTGCACGATCGTGCGGGATGTCGAATCGAGGAATTTGGGGCCGAACACCGAGTGCGCTTCGACGCTGTCACGCAAATAGGCCACCCCGCTTGCGCTCAACAGCATCAGCATCAGGCCTGTCCACCACAAGCCGCGCAGCCCTCCGACGGCCAACCCCGCTCCCTGGACCGCCCAGTGGCTGCGCTCCCAAGACAGCAGACGGGCCGCGCCCTGCGCCAATCGATCGCCGGTGACCAGCAGAATGAGAAAGAGCACGAAGAAGATCACGACGGTGCCGCTCGGGCTGGGAAACCATCCCATCCACGGCTCCAAACGGCCTGCCACCCACTCGTAATAATTCGCGGCAATGGCCGTGGCGGCGATTAAGGCGGCGAGGCTCAGCAGTTCAAAGATCAGTCCGTGGTCGAACCCCTTGTAAGCTGCTCTCAGCAAAACAATTAGGATGAGCAAGTCCACCCAGTTCGGCCTCGTCGTCACGCGATGCCTCGTTCAGTCGGGTTCAGCCGAAGTATACCATTTGCTCATCTTGAGCGTCAAGGTAGCGCTACCTTTTTTTGAGCAAGGCAGGCGCCCCCCCTGTTGACGGGTTGGCTTATCGGATGGTCACGCGGGTCTTGATGTGCTGCAGCTCGATCAGGAGCTCATCCAGCTTGGCGAGAATCTCCTGCTGGCGGGCCTGAATCTCCTGGAGTTTCTGGCCCAGGCCCTTGGACGCAACAGGGCGAGCTTGGCTGCGCGATGAGCGGCTGGGAACGGTTGGCTTGTCAGTGGCGCTGCGCGCCAGAGCCGGCGCGAGCAGGAGGACGGTGACGGCGCTCATCAGTGGAAGGACGTTCCGGCGCCCAGCACAGGGCATCAGGGCACTCGGCGCCGCATGGAACGCGTCTTGATCAGCGCCGCTTCCTTCATGACGCTGTCCAGTCGATCCAACATGGCCTGCTGACCTGCCGCGATGGCATCGATGGTCGCCTCAAGTTGTTGGAGTTCCTCTTGGGTCACCGTCTTCGGAGTCGTCTGAGCGATCGGAGCGCCCTGTTCGGCTGCCGGAATCCCAGCGCGCCATAGTCCGATCGCCACACCCACAAGGAGCGCGCCGGTGCCCGCGAGGACCCTGGATCGTCGGTTCGGCATCACACCTTACTCCGGCGCCTCCACGCTCACGGCCCGCCCGCAGCGGCGGTGGAGGCGACCGTGGACGCGGGGGGACTGTCCTCCATCAGGTCAACGGTCAGGAAGATCAACAGGTCCTGCTGGAGCGTCGGGTTGGTGCTCCCCCCGAAGCGGTGCGTGTTGCGGAAGAACGCGCCAATGAGCGGAAGATCGCCGAGGAACGGGACTTTGTTCTCCTGCGAGACATCGAGCGTCTTGACTAACCCCCCGATGGCGATCGTTTCGCCGGAGGCAATCCGGACCTGGGTCTTGACGGTCTGGGTATTGAACCGTGGAAGGGACACGGTCGCGCTGCTGCCAATCTGAAAGGTGGCGTTCGAGCCGACGGAGATGACCTCCGGTTCCAGGTCCACTACGATTTCCTGCGATGGATTGACGTGGGGCGTGACCTTCAGGATGGTGCCAATGGTCCGCTTCTCGAAGCCGCTAACCGTCGTGTTGCCGGTCTGGGGGTCCACGGAGAACGTTGGGACTGGGAACTCCTCTCCGATATGAATCCGGGCTTCCTGGTTGTTCAGGACCGCCAGCGAGGGATTCGAGATGATTCTCGTATCGCTTCGCTGCTTGAGCGCATTGAGCGTGAGGGACAGCGTCGGCCCGGTCAGGGTGCCCAGCGTCACGGTGCTTGATTTCGTCACGGGACTCGCCAGGAACGAATTGCCCAGGCTCCCCAGCGAGCTATCCGCGGGAAACGGAAAACTGGACCCAAACGTTGTCGCGGTTTGACTCAGGCCGGCGGAATCCGACCAGCGCAAGCCAAGGTTCTCATCTTTTTCCAGCTTGGTTTCCACGATCCGGCTCTCAATGAGCACCTGGGGGGTCCGCTGGTCCACGCGCTCGATGACCTCCCGGATCTGAAATACGTTCGAGGGAACGTCCGTCACGATGATGGTGTTGGTGCGGTCGTCAAAGCGCACTTTGCCGCGATCCGACAGCATTTCCGTGATGACGTCCGGGACATCTTTCGCCTTCGCGTAATTAAGCGGGAACACCTCGGTCGACAAGGCTTCCTGCTCCAGCGAATTGACGGTCAGGACGCGGATAATCCGACCCTTGCGCTCATACGTGAATCCGTAGGTCCGGAGGATGATGTCGAGCGCCTGCTCCCAGGGAATATTCGTGAGCTTGATCGTCACGAGCCCCTCGACATCCTTGCCAGCCACGATATCCACGCCGCTCTTGATCGCGACGATGCGCAGGACCTGCCGGATCTCCGCATCCTTGAAGTCCACGCTGATGAGCCCGTCCACTGCCGAGGCATCCGAGGACGCCAGCTCGGCAGACGGCTGGGTGGGTTCCGCCACGGATTCCGCGGCCGGCTCCGAGGAGTCCGTGGACTCGAAGACCTCGGGTGTGACCGGCTCGGGCGCCGGCGGCTCGACGGTGGCTTCCGGCGCCGGCTCGGTCTGGGCCTGCTCAGTGGCCGAGTCCGATGAGGAGGTCGTCGTCCCGTCTTCCGCCCTCATTGACGAGACAGCCCACAGGACGGAGAGCACGCCGATTCCAATTCCCCACGCAATTCGCATCCGGCTCTTCACGGTCGATCCCTCCTCCCTGGCTGGGACGTCGACTTCGTCCCAGCGGGTTCCAGCGATTCAAAGGGCAGCTCCACGACAAACGGCTCGCCTTCCTCCGGGGCCAGCACCACCGCCTCGCGCCGGATTTCGATCACCCGGAACTCCCCAATCCGGTCCCCCACACGGGCCTCAACGTCTTCAATGAGGGCGATCGAATGCCCCTTGGGGTCCCAGAGAATCCCACGGAGCGCTGGGTTCGAGGCGCCGCCGCCCGGCACGCGCGCGCCGGCAATGCGCCCCTCGCGCACCAGCGGCACAAACGGATCTCGCCGCCCTTGCGCGTCATACCGAACGCTCCTCGCCTGGTCATTCTGCGCGTGCGCCGTGGGCATGACGAGCGCCCATCCGATCCCCCAGAACAGCGCTCGAAGCGCCCTGCGCGCTGTCGTCCCCTGGCGCAGGCCCATCAGCCGGCCGGCTCCGCTGGCAGCTCGCCCAGCCGACTGGTCTTCTGCTGCTCGACGGCGAAGAAGGCATGGAGCACCAGCGTCATCTGGTGGCGCCGAAATTCCTGCTCATCTTCCACGATCCGCAAGCTGCCGACTTCGATCGGGATGGAACCCGTCTCCACGAGATTCAGGAATGTGCCGATCTCATGATAGCCGGCGCGCGCATCGATTTGGATCGGAATGACCCGATAGACGGTGTGGTCTTCGCTCCGCTTGTCCGGGAGCCCTGGGCCGGGTTCCTCAGCCAACTGAGGCGAAATCGTCTCGATCTTCAGGTGCGCCTTCACGGCGAGATTTGAAAGATACTCGATCACCGAGGACAAGTCTCGCTCAGAGGGCAGTAGGCTGCGCAGCGAGGTCACCGTCTTTTCCACCTGCTCATGTTGCTCGCGGACGCGTTGCTCATTCGCCACAACCTGCTGCAGGGTCCGCAGCTCCTGGCGGCTGGTCTGGATCTGTTGTCCGATGCTGCTCAACTGCCGCAACTGCGGGAACAGCGCGATCCTGCCATAGGCCCAGGCGCCGATGAGTCCCAGCGACAGGATCAGGAGCAGCTGGCGCTGTTGGGGGCCGCCGAACTTCAGGTTGGGTTTCATCAGCGGGCTCATGCTTGCGGGGGGGCGAGCGCGCAGGTTAACGTGAAGTTCACGATCTCGACGTCGCCTTCTTGAATGCGTTTGATGGACTCGATTTGGATATCCTTGACGACGGTCGAGAAGCCTGCATCCGCTTTCAGATCCTGCACGAGCCGGCCGACTTTCATCATCTCCGAGCCCGAGTCGCCGATGGCCGAGCCGCGGATGATCAGGCTCGTGGGATACTCCAGCGCCAGCTCGCTAAACCAGACGCCGTCCGGGGTGACGTTGGAGAGCGTATTCAAACGCTGAGACCAGTAGTAATGGCTTTCCCGCGACAGGCCGGAAAACGCCGCTTCCTGCTTGCGCAGCTCCTGCAGCACCTGCTGGACTTGCTCGATCTCGGCCCGCCGAGGCCGCAGGGCGTTGATCTCGCGGCTCAACCGCGTCAGGGCCTGTCGCTTGAAGTGGAGGAGCAGCATCGGCACCAGCGCCAAGACCACCGCGACGCCGAGGATCAACCGCAAAATCGGCAGCCGATGAAACTCGGCAGCGGCTGCCGTCGGGCTCTTCCGGTAGCTCTCCGGCAACAAATCGATTTTCAGCATGAGGCGTCAATCGCTTCGCAACGCCAGCCCGTAGGCGATGGCGAACTGCCCCGAGAGCCCGCTCCGGGGCGTCCAAGGGCTCACGGGTTGGCTCATGTGGCTCTTCAGGGCCTCTAAAAACGGCCCGGACTGGCTGAGGCCTCCGGTGACATAGACGGCTTCCGGCTGGCGGCCGAAGCGGTTCTCGACATAGTCGAAGGACAGCTGCAGCTCAGTGGCCAATCCTTCGCAGGTGATGCGCAGCGCATTGCGCATCTCCTCGCCGACCGTCCCCTGTTGCAAGTCCTGGCCGACCCCCTGAGCCTCCTTGCCCATTTGATCGGCGATGTGGCGCAGCATTTTGTCGCCGCCCCAAGGCACGTCGCGCACCAGGTACGGCATCTGATCCTTGAGGACGACGAGGTTGGTCAACTGCGCGCCGACATTCATGACGGCCCGCAGACCGGTGTGCGGCGTGCTGTCGGCGCCGGGGGCCAGAAAGGCGTTCGCCAGCGCCAGGGCATCCACGTCGATCAGGGCCGGCTCGTACCCCGCACGCTTGATCCAATCCACGCGCCGCTCAATGAGCTCTTTCTTGCACGCCACGACGAGCACCCAGACCTTGTTCGTTTCCGACGGCCCCAGCGGCGCGGCATCCAGCATGACATCTTCCACATTGAAGGGGAGATACCGTTGCGCCTCAAAGGGGAGGGCCTGACGCAATTCCGCCGGCTTCATCGGCGGCATCTCCACGACCCGCATGATCACCCAGGGGCCGCTGACGGACAGGTTGACAGGACGGCTGGGCAGCTTCAGCGTACCGATGGCCGACTTGACCGCTTCTGGGATGCCGTTGTCCTGCTCGGAACTCAAGGGCACCAGGTTCTGCCCGATGATCGGCCGTTTCCCCCAGCCTTTCGGGGCTCCGAGGGCGACGACCTTGACGGACGTCGAGCCGATGTCCAATCCGACTGTGAGCTTGCGTTCCTTGGGCGTGGCGGTGGTGAGCTGATGGAGCACAGTCCGGAAGGAGGAAGGAATCCGAGGGGCGGCGCTCGGGCTCATGCGCTAACTGGCCACGTTGCGCAACCGCACGCGCGAGGTGAGCACGCCAGTCCGTCGGCTGCCAGTGGGCAAGATCGGGTGCCGATACTCCACTTCAAGCGTGACGGTCACCACGTTGCCCGGGCTGTCCCACGAAAAGGTGCTGGGACCCCCATTGACATAGTTCGCCAGCACCCGGCAGCCGCTGAAATCCCCGAAGCTGGCCGTGGCCGTCGTCGCCGCAGCCGAGCGGCAGCGGACAAGCTGGGCGTTGGTGCCCGCACCCGTGATGATGTAGTGGACAAATTCTCCGTTCGACGCCTCGCTGCCCAATTGGAGTGTCTGCGTCGCCGCGTCGTAGCCTCGCACGATCTGGAAGTTCACCCGATCGTTCGTGCACGAGGCCGTCGTCGCCGCTTCCCCGCACGACATTGTAGCAGATTCGCGCAGCTCCCGCACGGTGTTGTCAAACGCCCGGCGCGCCTCTTGCTGAACGAGCGCGGAGGCATCGGAAAAGATGAAGGTCGTGCGGCCCACCATCAAGCTCGTCAAGACCGCCGCGCCGATGACCACGGCGATCAGCGTCACGATCATCGTTTCGACCAGCGTGAAGCCGCCAGGGGTCTTCATCGCCGGCACGTGACCAGCGTGGTCATGCTGGCGGGCGATTCGATGACGCCTGCCCGCGCGTTTGGCCCGTTGCCGCCGTCGCTCGCCGCCAGCGCCGCGCCGTTCCAGATACACTCACCAATCACCCGCCCCCGCTGGCGCCAGCAGACGGACACGATCACTTGCAGCGGATCGTAGGTCGTCGTGCCCGCGTTGGTCCGCCACTCGCCCGGTCCCATCTGGGCGGTGCCGCCGATCCCGCAGTAGTCCCCGGGGGTGGCAGGAGGCGCACCGGCATCGCGCCGCAGGCACGTCACAACGACCAACTCTTCCGTGGCGCTGTTGGGCAGACTCTTCCCCTGCGCCTGCAACCACGCATTCCAATTGGTTGGGGCGCCCGCCAGGTCCCGGGGATCCACATTGGGCCGGAGACAGTTGACGTTATCTTGCCGGATCTGTTCGATCACGCGATTGGCATCGTGGACTGCGAGCGACAGGCTGCGGGCATGCTCGTTCAGGGTCAACTGGCTCAAGAACGCTCC
>JAHFGW010000025.1 GCA_023247235.1 Candidatus Omnitrophota bacterium
GACGACTGAGCCGCGTTAGCGGCTGCGGCGTACAGGCTCGGTCAGCTCGGCAACGATCTCGCTGGCCGTGCGCCGCTCCGCCTCAGCCTCGAACGACAGGACCACGCGGTGGCTGAGCGCAGGCAGCAAGACGTCTTCGATATCTTCGAAGCTGACATTGACGCGTCCACGCAAGAGGGCGACGACCTTGGCGCCAAGCAAAATCGCCTGCGCGCCGCGCGGCGAGGCGCCGTACCGCAGCCACTTGCCCGCTGCGGCGCCGCCAGCGCGGGATGCCGCGGAGGAGTCCTCATCCCTGGTTGAGGAGTCGGCGGGCCGCGTGGCGGTCACCATCCGCACCACGTAGTCCTCCACCGGCCGGGCCACCAAGACCTCGCGTACCAGCCGCCGCGCAGCCAGAATCCAGTCTCGCGCCCCTTCGGGGAGCAGCACCGGTTCCAGCGCGGCGGCGTGCGCGACCGTCGTCTGCCGCAGCACCTGGCCCAATTCCTCGGGCGAGGGATACGTGACGAAAATCTTGAACAGGAAGCGGTCGAGCTGAGCCTCCGGCAGCGGGAACGTGCCCTCCATTTCAATAGGATTTTGCGTGGCCATCACAAAGAACGGCTCCTCGAGCGAGAACGTCGTGCCCGCCATCGTCACCTGGTGCTCTTCCATCGCCTCCAACAGCGCTGATTGGGTCTTGGGCGTGGCGCGATTAATCTCGTCCGCCAGCAAGAGCTGCGTGAACACTGGCCCCTTGGTGAACTCGAAGGCCTTATGCCCGTTGCGATCGACGACCAGCTGCGTGCCGAGAATATCCGCCGGCATCAGATCCGGCGTGCACTGGATGCGTTTGAACGACAAGCCCAGCGTTTGCGCGAAGGATTTCGCCAGCAGCGTCTTGCCCAACCCGGGAACCCCCTCTAGCAGGACGTGCCCGCCCGCAAAGAACGCGATTAAGAGCCGCTGGATCACCTCGCGCTGCCCGACAATCACCCGGCCCAGCGCGGCCTGCAGCGCTTCGAGCGTGCGCTGGAAGTCTTGCGGATCTATGCTCATCGTCGATGACTCCGTCATGGCGTGGCGGTTTGGCCCGAGGGGGCCTCTCGGTCCGACAGGCGCTCGAAGACCCCCTGGTACTCCGGCGGGACTGCGCGACGGCGGCTGGAGGTTTCTTCTCGCGGGGCATCCGAGAGCTTAGTGGCTTCGCGGGACATCTGCGGCCCGCTGGTCGCGATCTCGCCCGACGCAGCCCCGACGCCGCTGCCCCGACGTTTGCTCGCGCTGGGCGCCTCGTCAGTCTCCAACTGCAGCGGCACGGGAGCCTGCGGCGTCTGCGGCACCTCCACCGATTCGGCGCCGGTATAGAGGTTCGGATCGCTGCCAATCCCCGCTTGAGGATGAGAGCGCTCGGTGTTTTGCGCCGCCAACTGGCCCTGCATCTCGCGCAGCTGGCCCTGCAGCTCCTTCAGGAGCTCCTGGATTTCGCCCTTGAGGACTTGCTGATTGGCGGACGACCCGCTGCCGGCGGCCTGCGCCTTGGCGCCCTGGCCGTCATTCGGCTGCCGGTCCGACTGGCCGCGCGTGCCCTGTGGCGCCTGCTGCGCTCCAGCGCCTGCTTGCCGCGCGCCCTCGGGCTGCGGGGATTCGCGGGCGTCGGCGCTGGCCTGTGGTTGCCCAGCGGAAGCCTGCTCGCTCGAGTGCTCTCCCCCATCGGCTCCGGAGGACTCGTGCTGCTGCCCAGAGGATTCTTGTGGCTTCTGGGATTGGTCGCGCTGCTGGTCGGATTGTCCGCTGGACTCTTGGGGCTGTCCGGCGCCTGAGGGAGATGGCTTCCGCGAGTCGTTCGGAGACGGCGCATTCGAGGAGTTTTCCGACGGCTGCGGGGACCCCGGCCCAGGGGATGGGTTAGGCTGGCGCGAAGCATCAGGGTGCGGGGACTGATCACGCGCTGGAGCAGAGGGCGGCTCAGGCGGGTGCGGGACCTGCCCGGACAGTTGCGCCAGGTGGGTGGCCCTTCCGCGAAGGTTCCAGGGGATGAGCAGCGCGACCAGGAGCAGCAGCATGAGGAAGGCGCTGGTCCGATCCACGACTCGAGGCCGACGCCTGTCCAAGCTCTTGAGACGGCTGATCGTATCCTCGAGCAGGATGGGATAGAGCGCCGAGTGTTCCGGCTTCTGCGCGAACTCGGTCGCCGTGACCAGACGCTGCTCCAGATGCAAGGCGTCATCGAGCGTCTGCACCGCCAGTCGACCGGAAAGCCAACGGCGGCGCGCCCACCAGATGAACCCGACGATCACCGCCACCGCCACGCCCAGCACCACCCGCTCAAAGCCGCGCCCCATCCACCCCGCCCCCTGGAGCGGGGCCAGGCGCCAGACAATCGCGGCAAGGATTCCCAGGATCAGGGCGACCTGCAACGTGGTGCGCCCCAGCAGCGCCATCCGATAGCGGCGCACGCCGCGCCTGAGTATCTGTTCGATGTGCGTCATGGACTGCTCGTGCGGGTCGAACGGTCGCGTACGCCGATTAGACTAGAGGGGACGCGTGTCGAAATGGCCGGCCAGGACGTGGCCGTCCTGGGTCGCCTCATCCACCCAGACTCGCGTGGGTGTTCCCGTCGGCGGGATCAGGGCCTGGCGTTGCCGGGAGGCGGAACTCGCCGCGCCCAACTGCTCGCTCAACTCCTTGCGCTCGCGCGTTTCCGTCACGTGGTCCATCTGATGCTGCAGCGCCAGGCCCAGCAGGCTTCCCAACGCGGCCCCAAGGGGCGCGCCCAGGCCCGGCGCGGCCGCGGCCCCCGCGATCGTGCCGGCCGTCTGGCCGATTTGCACCGCAGACATGGCCGCGCAGCCGCCACAGAGCAGGAGACTCAGCGCGCTCGCCACCCCGTACCGCAAAAACCGCATGGCCGTATGCTACTCCACTTTATCCATCTTGACAAGCGAGGGGGGGTTGCGAGAATAGACGAATCAGTGCCGACGCATGTTCGAGACCGCGCCCATGACACCCGCGATTGAGATCCACGGACTGACGAAGCGCTACGAGCAACTCACGGCGCTGGCCAACATCTCCTTCGACGTGGCCCCCGGGGAAATTATGGGGTTTCTGGGGCCCAACGGGGCCGGCAAGACCACGGCTCTGCGCATCCTGACCGGCCTGTTGGCCCCGACCGCGGGCAGCGTCCGCGTGGACGGACTCGACGTCGCGAGCGCCTCCCTCCAGGTGCGCCGTCGGATCGGCTATCTGCCTGAGCAGGTCGCGCTCTACCCCGAGTTGCGCGTCCAGGAATACTTGGCGTATCGCGCGATCATCAAGGGGCTCGCCCCGAAGGCCCGCCGGGGCCGAATCCAAGCCGTGCTGGAGCAGTGCGCGCTCACCGACGTGCCACGACGCTTGATCGGCCAGCTGTCCAAGGGCTATCGCCAGCGGGTCGGCCTCGCGGATTGCTTGCTGGCCGAGCCGAAGATCCTGATCCTCGATGAGCCGACGGTCGGTCTGGACCCTCATCAGATTCGCCAAACCCGCGAGCTCATCGTGGCCTTGGGCCGCCGCAGCACCATTTTGCTGTCGACGCACATCCTGCCCGAAGTGGAAATGGCCTGCCAGCGCGTGACGATCATCCATCAAGGCCGCATCGTCGCGGTCGACAGCCCGCACCGGCTTCGCCAGCGGCTGGCCGGCGCGCGGATTATCCGCGTCCAGTTGCGGGCGGACCCGGCGGCGGCCGAGGCCGCTCTGAAACACCTCAAGGGCGTGGCGCGCGTCAGCCTTCAGGGCCATGTCGACGGGGGCGCGGCCTTTGAGATTGAAGCCGCCGGCGACACCGATCTGCGCGAGGACATCTTCCGCTTGGCCGTCGAGCAGCGCTGGATCTTGCGGGAGCTCTCGCAGGTCCAAGCGTCTCTCGAAGACGTCTTCATCCATTTGACGACGACGGAGGACGGCGGGGCCACCTAGCCCGCCGGCGCCTCATGAGCAATCTCATCGCCCTGACCCTTCGCGAACTGAAGGCCTTGTGGTATTCCCCGATCGCGTACGTGGTGGGCGCCCTCTTCTTGCTGATGCAGGGCTGGGTGTTCTGGCTCATCCTCGCCGTCCTGAATGATCCGCGCATGGACCCGTCCTGGACGATGGGGCAGTTCTTCTTCGGGGGGACCTTCTTCTACTGGTTTTCCGTGCTGGTCACCGCGCCGCTGCTGACGATGCGTACGTTCAGCGAGGAGAAACGCACGGGGACCCTGGAAACGCTGCTCACCGCTCCTGTGACGGACACTCAAGTCGTCCTCTCGAAATTCCTGGGCGCCTGGATCGCGTACGTGCTCTTGTGGGCCTCCACGGTGGTGTTTTTCCTTGCCCTGCGCCGCCTCACGCCCTTTGATTGGGGGCCGATTCTCACCGGGTACCTGGGCACGTGGCTCGTGGGCGCCGTGGTCATCGCCATCGGCGTGCTCGCCTCCAGCCTCACGCGCAACCAGGTCGTCGCGGCCGTCGTGGCCTTCGTCACCCTCATGCTGTTCTTCTCCCTGGGTTTGCTCGACGCACTGGTCCACGAACCTCAGGCCAGTGAGACCATCCGCTACCTCTCGCTCATCGAACACCTCCGCGAATTCGCGAAAGGCATCCTCGACACGCGACCCGTGGCCTTCTATCTCACCGTCACCCTCGCGTGCTTGTTTCTGACCGGCCGCATCCTCGGCAGCCCGCGCGGACGGTCCTAGGAGCGCGCGATGCGACTGTTTCGGCGCGTGCTCGCCTCGCTGAATCTCGCGACGACCCTCCTGATGGTGGCGGTGCTCTTCATTCTCGTCAACTGGGTCGCCAGCCGCCGCTCTCTGCGCTGGGACCTGACGCAACTGAAGCTCAGCCGCCTGTCGAGCCAGACACTCCACGTGCTGGACTCGCTCCAAGAGCCGGTCACGATCACCGTCTTCTACCAGCCCGGCCAGCGGCTGTATGAGCTCATCCACGATCTGCTCGAAACCTATCAGCGCCAGAGCCCGAAGATCAAGGTCGAGTACGTGGATCCAGAGCAGGATCTGGCGCGGGCCAGGCAGCTCGCCCAGCAGTTCGACATCAAGGACCTCAACGTCCTGATCTTCCAGTCGGGCAGCCGGCACAAGCACTTGTCCGATCCGGAGCTGGCCGAATACGACTACAGCACCGCCACGATGACCGGAGAGCCGCGCGTGGCCGCGTTCAAGGGCGAGGATGCGGTGACATCCGCGATCCTCAGCGTCTCGCAAACTGAGCAGCCGCTCCTGTGGTTTACCACCGGCCATGGTGAAAAGTCCTTGGACCCGGCGCAGGCCGGCGGCCTCAACGACCTGCGCCAGGCCCTGGAGCAGCAGAACGTCAAGCTGGAATCCGTGACCTTGGCGGATAAGACGGAGCTGCCGGCCGACGTGAAACTGGTGGCGATCATCGGACCCACCCACCGCCTGACGGACGCGGAAGTGGAGCTGCTCAGCCGCTACCTCGATCGCGGGGGCCGGCTGCTGGCCTTGGTGGATCCAGCGACCGATCCGGGCCTTGCGCCGCTGCTCGCGCGCTGGGGCATCATGCTCGGCCAAGACATTGTGGTGGATCCCGCGCAACAGCTGCCCTTTGTCTCGGCCGCGAATTTGTTTATTACCCACTATACGCAGCACCCAATCGTGAGCCAAATGAAGACGCTGATGACGCTCTTTCCGCTGGCCCGCTCGGCCCGTCCCGCGGAGCCGGCGCCGGAGGGGATCACGGTCCAAGCCCTGGCGCTCACCTCGCCGCAGGGCTGGGGAGAGACGACGATCGACCAGTCGGCGTTCCAATTCAACGACGGCCAGGACCTCAAAGGGCCTGTGGCGATCGCCTCCGCCGCCGAACGAGCCGGTCCCGCCCCCGCAGGGGGCGGGGCGGCCGCGCCACCACTCGGCCGCCTCGTCGTCTTCGGGGACTCCGACTTCGTCATCGACGGCCAACTGACGAATGTCGGCAATCGAGACTTGGCCCTGGGCGCCTGCCGCTGGCTGATGCAGCAGGAGCACCTGATCGGCATCGCCCCCAAACAACTTGAGTCGTTGAAGCTCAGCCTGACAAGGCGCCAGCTCACGACCATGCTGTGGCTGAGCCTGTTCGCCATGCCGCTGCTTTGCGGGCTCGCGGGCACCGGCGTGCTCTTTATGCGCAGGCGGTGAACTCGATCCCCCCATCCTAAATGCGCTGGAAGAGCACGCTCGTCTTGGTCGCGCTCACCGTCGCGCTCGGCGCGTACGTGGCGCTGTATGAAATCAAGCAGCCGGCGCCGGAGCAGCGCCGGGAGCGGGCCAGCCGGGTACTGACGGTGAACCCGGATGCGATTTCGGCCGTGACGATCGAACGCCCGCAGACTGGCGCCGTAGAGCTTGTCCGGGATGGCGTCCTGTGGCGCTTAGGCGCAGGCGGCGTGCGAGCCGATCCGACCGTGGTCCAGGATCTGCTGGACGCCACGCGTTCCCTGCGGGCCGAACGCACCCTGTCGGGCCCCGACGGCCACTCCCTGGAGGCTGCCACGTATGGCCTTGAGCCTCCGGTGGCGCGTCTGGTGCTCCGAGAGGGCGATCGGACGACGGCGTTGCGCTTCGGCGAAGCGACGGCGGTGGCGGGCCGCCGCTATCTTCAGATCGAAGGACAGGCGAAGATCTTCGTGGTGTCCTCGGCGCTCTTTGACGGGATCAACCGGCCGGCCGATGCCTTCCGCGATGCGCAGCTGGTGCGATTCAGCTACTACGATGCCGAAGAGTTGGCGATCGCGACCCCGACGAGCCTGTCGCGCCTGGCCCGTGGGCAGGATGTCTGGTACCTGGTGGAGCCGCTGAGCGATCCGGCGGATCGCTCCGGCGTGAATCGGCTGCTCGGCAAGCTCGCCGCCCTGAAAACCGTGCGGGTGCTGGAGCCTGGCGCCGGCGAGCCTGCCGACCCTCGCACGCGGATTGGGGCCGTGCAAACGCTCCTCGTGTTGCGGACAGGAGGCCCTGCCCCTGTGACGACCGAGCTGCGATTCGGCGCGCCCCTAGCCGCGGATCCGACGCAGGTTCCCGCCTGGCGCAGCGATGAGCCGCATCTGTTCGTGGTGCCCGCCGCTGACGCGGCGGACCTGGTCCCGACGCCGCAGACGCTGCGCGATCGCGCGTGTTTCGTCTTCTTTCAGAGCGATGTGCAGCGGATCGATGTGACGTGGGAGGACCACGCGTGGGGCGTCGAGCGTGCCGGCCCCGGCCCTGGGGGCGGAGCGGGTGAGGGCTGGCGCGAGGCCTCAAGCGGCGGCAGCGCGTTGGATCCAATGAAAGTGGAGGCGTGGTTCCAACAGTTGGCGGAGCTGCGCGCGCAGAAAATCCTGGAATCGCCTGAGGCAGATCATGGCCGCTATGGCCTCACAGCGCCGACCGGGGTGATCAGCGTCTGGACGAAGACGGCGGTGACACCGCAGCAACTGCTGATGGGAGCGCCGGTCGGTGCGTCGGCTTCGGCCGGGCGTTATGGCTGGCTGACGCCGCGCGAGGTCCTGGTCGAAGTCCCGCCCGCCGCCGAAGGGCTGGCGCAGATGACGCTGGACGGCTTGCGGCCTTCGCCGCCTCAACCGGCTACCGACTCCGGTCCTGAATCACGCGTTTCGCCCGCGCCACCCGCTGCAGCACGGTAAGGTGCACGAGCCCGCTGCCCAGCAGCAGCGTCCACCAAAAGACGTCCCGGCCCAGGGGCCTCCAGGGCACCAGCTGGCTCGCCGCGAGTCCCGCGATGAACAGCAAGTTGCGCTCTCCCCGCTCCATGAGGTCCGGCCACTCTTGGTTGGACACCCGTACTTCCAGCGCGGCCCTCGCCTTTGCGTAACTCACCAGCAAGGATCCGGACAGGGCCAGCAGACACAGAGCCCAGTAGCCGGTGACCAGGGCCACGGCCAGCACCACCATCGCCTCGAAATACCGGTCGCAGACCGCATCCAGATAGCCGCCCCAGGGCGTCACCCGCCCCCCGGCGCGCGCAAGCAGCCCGTCCAGCACATCCAGGCATCCCACTACCGTGATGGCGAGGCAGAACGGCAGAATCGCTCGGCTGCGCACAAACCAGAGGCACACGACGGCCCCCAGCGCCAGCGTGGCCAGCGTCACCGCATTCGGCGACACCCCGGCCCGCATCAGGAAGGCGGCCAGGGGCCTGAGACGGGCCCCGACAGCCTCCCGATAGCGGCTCCACAGCATCGTCCCACTACCCTAGCCCATCTAGCCCGCTGAATCAACTCGGCGCTGGCACAGGCGGTGTGTTCATGGACTGGTGACACGGGGTCTCGTTCCGCGGACCGCTCGCGCGCCCCGGCGTGGCGCGGCAAGCGGTGCCGCGAGCCCACCGCGAGCTGGGACCCGCACCATAGGAGGGCCACCCCACATGGCACAGATTGTGCTTTGCCGCCTGGCACAGGGTGTGCTAGACTCGTGGTCCCATGGAGCTCAAAGCCCGTCAGTCCCTGCAGCAGCGGCTGGTCATGGCGCCCAACATGACGCTGGCGCTGAACATTCTTCGCATGCCAACCATGGAGCTGCAGACGTTCCTTCAGCTTCAGGCCGAGGAGAATCCCCTGCTCGAGCTTGAGGGGGAGCTGGAGCCTGAGGCGGCAGAAACCCCGGAATCCGCTTCCCAAGCGGACCAGCCCGAGGGGCCGAGTATGGAAGACGAGTGGCCGGACCATTCGGCAGCCGGCGATGAGGCGGAAGCTCGTGATTCCGATGATCGACCCTCCTTCATGAACCAGGACCTCTGGCAGTCACAACCTCCTCTGTCGCTTCATGATACGCTCTCAGTCCAGTGGGGTTGTCTTGCCCAGTCAACCGCCCAACGTAGCCAGGGTGAAGCGCTCGTGCAGCGGTTGGATGAGAATGGGTATCTGACCGAACCTCTTGAGGAGATCGCCAGGGAGTTGCAGGTCGATCTTGAGCAGTTAGAGGCGGTCCTGAAGCTTCTCCAGCGCCTTGATCCGCCCGGAGTCGGCGCCCGCACGCTGCGGGAGTGCCTGCTGCTGCAGCTTGAGCGCCGGCTGCCGGACCCAGCCCTGGTCGCGACGAAGCCCCCCCAGGTGGACGCGGGGGAAGCGCATGTGCGGCTGGCCCACCGGATCTTGCAGGACCATTTTGAGCTGTTTGTACGGCACCGCCCCGGCGCGCTGACCAGAGCCACGGGGGCCTCGGAGGAAGACATCCAGCAGGCGTGCGCGCTGTTACGGCGGTTGAATCCCAAGCCGGGGCGCGCGATGACCGGCGAGACGGCGCCCTCCCTCGTGCCGGACCTAGTCCTGCGCAAGGGGGAGCAGCACTACGATGTGGAGCTCAATGACGAGTACCTGCCCCACCTGCGGATTAACCGCCGCTATCACCGCATGTTGCTTGAGGCGGGCACCCCGGGGGACGTGAAGGCCTTCCTTCAGGAGCGCTTTCGGCAGGCGGGCTGGATTCTGAAAGCCATTGAGGAGCGTAATGCGACGCTGGTTGCGATCGCGCGCTGCCTGATCAGCCTCCAACCCGAGTTTCTCGAGCGTGGCCCCGAAGCCCTCGGCCCGCTCACGCAGGCGCAGGTGGCCGGCCTGGTCGGCCGGCATCCATCCACGGTCAGCCGCGCGATTGCGCACAAGACGATCGACACGCCATTTGGCATTCTGCGCCTGGAGCAGTTCTTCGCCAGCGGGGTCCCGCAGCCAGCGAAGGATACGCGGGTGTCCGACGAGCGGATTAAATCAGAGATGCAGCGGCTGATCGCGCAGGAGAGCACGCAGCGCCCGCTGAGCGATGCGGCCTTGGTCTCTCGTTTGAAGGAACGGCAGATCACCGTCGCGCGCCGCACGATCGCCAAGTACCGTACCAGTCTTCGAATTCTTCCCGCGCACTTGCGCCGACGCCGCGTGTAAGCCGTTTACGCGTCGTCGGGTCTTCCGTGCAAGACCTTCCCCCGGTGCTCCGCCTGATAGGCCAGTTGCGCCAGCAAGGTCCCGGCCTCTTCGAGCAGGCCCAGGACCGATCGCAGGCTCGCGAAGCTGTAGAGTTTCAGGGAGAGGACCAGCGGCCAGAGTGCCTGCGCATCGAGCCCCATGGCTTCCACGCGCCTCAGGAATTGCGGCTCCTCCTCGCGGGCCCCGACCACCATCGGTCCGATCACGAGGTACGCGATGATCTCTTCCGCGGTTGCGCGAATCGGCACCGCGGCATACGACACGCCTAACGACCCGGTCAGGTTCGTGACGTCGCGCACGGGCTCATGGATCGGCAAGAGTTGCTCCAGTTCTTCGCCCACGCGCAGCCGCTCGATGATCGGTTCAACCGGCATGCCCGGAGGCCAGCTCGGCGTCACCAGCAGCTGATGGGAGGGGCTCACGGTGCGCAGGAGGATGCCCAGGACCGAGGCGAACTGATCTTGCAGGCGCTGCCAGCGAGCCGGTTCGACGAGATCCAGCAGCGCGGCGGGGTCCGCTGGGATGCGGCCGTCCATGACGAGGCGAGTCGGCAGTCTGCTCGAGTTACTGGGACGAGGTATTGATCCCGAGTTGCCGAATCTTATGGTAGAGCGTCGAGCGATGGATGCCCAGCCGCTTCGCGGCCTTCGAGCGGTTCCATCGCACGTCATGCAGGACTTTCAGAATCAGCTCGCGTTCCGGCAGCTTCATGGCCTGCTTGAGGAGCAGTGCTTCGGCGCTTTCTGCGGCGGGCGTCGGCGCAGGGCTGGCGGCGTGCCCCGCTCCATGTGGCGCCGCGGAGGCGTCTCCATTGGGCGTCGCGCCGCGTACCGCCTGCACGCGGATCTCATCCGGTAAATCCTCGACCACGAGCTTGGCGTGGCGCGAGAAAATCACGCACCGGTCGATGACGTTTTCCAGCTGCCGCACATTCCCGGGCCAGTCGTACTGGAGCAAGATCTGCATGGCGTCATCCGCAATGCCCGTGATCGACTTCCCCATGACCTTCGCGCTGCGTTCCAGGAAGGACGTGATGAGCAGGGGCAGGTCGCCTCGGCGCTGGCGCAGCGGTGGCAGGTGCAGGGACACGACATTCAGCCGGTAGAAGAGGTCCTCGCGGAAGGTGCCTTGCGCGACCAGCTCGCGCAGCGCGCGGTTGGTGGCCGCGATGAGGCGGACATCGACATGGATCGTGCGCGTATCGCCGACTCGCTCGAACACTTTCTGCTCAATCGCACGCAGGAGCTTCACCTGGAGCGCCGGCGAGCAGGTGTCGATTTCATCCAGCAGGATAGTGCCGCCATCGGCGATTTCAAATCGGCCCTGCTTGTCACGGATGGCGCCGGTGAACGAGCCCTTGACGTGCCCGAAGAGCTCGCTCTCCAGCAGCGTCTCCGGCAGCGCGCCGCAGCTGATCTCCACAAACGGCTGCTGGCGGCGCTTGGGATCGGCGCGATGGATCGCCAGCGCGATGATGCGCTTGCCCGTGCCGCTTTCTCCCTCGATGAGGACCGTCGCAGGGCTGCCCGCCACCGAACGCACCATCCCGAACAGCCGCTGCATCGCCGGGTCATCGCCGATGACGCCGGCGAACGGGTCATCGCCCGCCTCGCCGGCGTCCGGCGGCGGCGTGTACTGGCTGAGCGCCCGCTGAATCGTCGCCTCGAGCTCTTCCGGCTGAATCGGCTTGGTGAGATAGTCGAACGCCCCATGGCGGATCGCCTCGACCGCGGAGTTGATGGTGCCAAAGCCAGTGATCAAGACGACGCTCATGTTCGGATAGTTCGTGCGGATGTGCCCCACAAGGCTCATACCGTCCACTTGCGGCATCTTCCAGTCCGTCAGCACCAAATGAAACGGCCGCCGACGCAAATGATCCATCGCTTCCGTGCCATCGGCGGCCATCTCGACATCGTAGTGGCGGCTGCGCAGCATCTCGTAGAGCGAGCCGCGGATGAGCGGATCGTCGTCCACCACCAGGATGCGCTTACGCTGCATCGGTCGCTTCCAGGGGCGGGGTCGCATCCGCCTCGGCGACGGGAACGTGGATCCGAAAGGTCGTGCCGGCTCCCGGGCGGCTCGTAAAGTCGATCGTGCCGCCGGAGCGCTCGACGCTTTCCTTGGCGATGACCAGGCCTAGGCCGCTGCCCTGGTGGATGGGCTTGGTGGTGAAGAACGGTTCGAACATCCGCGCGTGGCACTCCGGGGAAATGCCGCTGCCCGTATCCTCGATGCCCACCACGACCTTCCCATCTTCCTGATGCGTCGTGATCGTCAGGCTGCCTCCGCGCGGCATCGCGTCGAACGCATTCTTCACGAGATTGACGATCGCATGCTGCAGGCCCCCGTCCGCCACCGGCGGCAGCGCAGGATCATACTGCTTGATAATGCGCACGCCCTGGAACCGGGCGCGATGCTGGACCAACAGGAGCGCGTCGTCAATCAGCTGGTTGAGGTTCGCCAACCGGTTGACTGGCGTGGTCACCTGGCGCGAGAACTCCAGGAAGGCGCGCACGGCTCGGACCATCCGGTCGAGCCCCTCCTTCACGTGCACGAGGTACTCGCGAACCGGGGAGTCTTCGGTGAGTTGCTGAAGCGCCAGGTAGGTGTAGCGCAAGACCCCGTCCAGCGGACTGTTGAGCTCGTGGGCGATGCCGCGCGCCAGCTTGCCGATGGAGGCCTGATGCTCGGCCCGGTGCAGCCGCCGCTCCAGGCTCGCAAGCTCAGTGCATTCGCTGATCGCCAGAACCACGCCCGCGGTCGAATAGCTGCCGTCGGCGACGTGGGCGGCGCAGACGCGCAGGTGGGTTTGGGCCGGGCCCGGCACGTCGAAATCGACCGCTTCGAAGGTCGTCTGGGCGTCCAGCAGCGATGGGAGGCTGGCGTGGAGCGGGCTGTCCTTCCAGGCCGGCAGCGCCTCGTTCAGCGGCTTGCCCACCGCGTGCCTGGGGTCAACCCCCAGGAGCCGTCCAGCCGTTCGATTACAGAGACGGACCACCGCGCGGCTGTCCAGGAATATCAGACCGCACGGCGTGGCGGCAAAGAGTTGCTCCCAATCGACAAACTGTCGCCCGGATGACTCCATTGGCCTTGGGGTACTGGTTTGGAACCGCTGGGAAGGACGAGGCCTGACAGCGTACCATACGCTCTTCCGGACGTCAAGCGGTTTGGAGGCAACACGTTGTCTGGTGTTAGGAGCCATGGGCGACCGCAAGTCCTTGGAGCGTCTTGGACAGCGCTGTGGGATTCGGATGCGAGGGGGTGGCTGCGGCCAGCGACGTCACGAACGCCACCAGCCTGCGATGGGCGCTGGATGCCGTGTCCAGCGGCGTGGAGATGCGCACGGACATGCCTGCCATGGGCTTGCCCTGGACGGCGTCGAGCACCAGCCAGAGCTGCTGCTGGTAGTAATTCGGCGTCACCCGGCCGTTCGCCGTGAACCAATACCAGACCTCGAACTGCTCCGCCCCTTGGGCCAACACAAGCCGCACCATCCGTCGCTCCGTGCCCTGCACGAAGATGGACACCGGCTCGCGCTCGAGCACCTCGAATGCGCTGCCGACGTAGCAAATCTCCGGCGGGTGAAAGGCGATCCGCTTGCCGGTCCCCGCCACCTGCGTCAACCAGACCGGCGGCTCTTGCCCGAGATGGTATTCCACGAGCGCCACGTCATCCGTTTGCAGAATCTGGCGCGTGTGGGCATCGACCGGCTTCGGCGTTCCGGCCCACGGCCCCAGGCGCACCGTGCCGGTGCCGCTGGACGCCAGGAGGGCTCTGGAGCCTGCGCCGGACAGCGGCGCGTAGGGATCCCACCAGACGAGCAGGCCGAAGACGACCAGCGAGGCCAGCACCAGGCCAACCGGTCGACCAGCCGCAGGGTCCGCCGGCCGCTGTCGGCCCACGCGGCGCACAGGCTCCGCCTGGCGAGTTGAGTCGCCGGGACGGGCTAGGATCAGACTGATTCCGGCGAGCGCCAGCAGCGCGACAGCGAACACGACCAGCCCGGCGCCGTAGTGCACAAAGCCGGCTGCGACCTTCGGGCCGAAGCGGATCGCCAGGAGCGCCAAGATGAGCAGGCGCACCATGTTGGCCGCCAAGGCAATGGGGATGGCCGCCAGCGCCACCGCGCCTCGCCGCCACTTGGCGACCGTCGGCGGGAACAACGAAGCCCAGAGCGTCGCCAAGGCCAAGAGGCTGATCAGCGAGCTGAGGCCGCTGCAGGTGTCATCCACCAACACGCTCACCTGCGGGGTGTGAATGAGCGAGCCGCTCTGCGTGGCGGCAATCCCGAGGCCGCGCAGCGCCGCAGTCGCCAGCCACGCCGCCAGGAGTTTCAACTTGAAGCTCATCGCCACGAGCACGACGCTGGGCAACGGGACCATGAACAGCAGAAACGCCATGGGAAACGACAGGACGCGCAGCGTGTCCAAGCCACAGAACGTCCAGACGAGCCCGGCCACCGCGCCCACCAACGCGAAGCCCGAGGCGAAGCCGATATCCCACCAGCTGGCCAGGGTGTGGATGAGCAGCGAGGAGATCAGCAGCGCCAAGCCTGCGAGGCTCGGCCGGCCGGCTTGCTGCGCCAGCCGCTCACGGCGCTGCCAGATCAACCAGCCGACGACAAAGGGGATGAGCCATCCGTGCGAATAATACGATTGAATGCCGGTGAAGCGCTCCGCCATCCACTGCACGGTCGGCCAGAACGCGAAGAGCAGCCCGGCAAGGACGATCAGCGCAACCTGGATTTGAGATCGGATGGAGGACGAAGGATTCATGGATTCTGGACGGAGGTGCGCTCGCCTACGAAGCTGATCGCGAGGTGTTGAAGCCTCAGCTGCCTGGAGCGGCTTTGCGCAGGCTCCACATGGCCCATGGGTTCGATCTCGAATGCAAAACCCAGCGGGGGACTGTGAAGCCCGGAAACGCCCACAGGCGGCGGGTGGGGTGCTAAGCGCCGGAACAGCGCGGTAAGACCTTGCACGGCCAGAACGATCACGCACAATGCCGGCAGGACGCTCCCAAGCCTGTGCTGCCGGCGAGGAGAAACCCAGCGCGCGGGATTCCGCAGGGCACACATCCCTTTGCCCGTAGAGTCCGGTGGGGTGGCGATCGCGGAGAGACCCGGTCGACTACGACTTCAGCGACTGTTGTCGAGCGCGCCGTCGCCGTAAGCCATAGAGCGCCACGAGCCCAGTTCCGAAGAGCGCGACCGACGCGGGCTCGGCTCCATGCACCGATGCCACGGACTCGCCTCGGAACGCATCCACTGAGCCAACTCCGGGGTCCTCAAAAACAGAACCGGTGGAGCTGCTGATGGTAAACCCGCTGTCCGAGCTCGATCCCGATGAACCCCCAAACAACTCAAGAATCCCAGCAATCCCGGAGCCGCTCTTGCACCCTGCGCTGGCCAACATCACGGCGACCAGACTGCCTAGCCTGATCGTTCTGAGTCGGTGGCCCACTCCATCCTCCTTTCTTTATCCTGTCCCATAAGCAGATACGACTTTCACGATCCGTCGCTCCACCTAATAAAGAGCAGATTTTGTACCAACCGGCGTTGACTCATTCTATAAAATTAATGTTCTAACTGATTGATATACAATATGTTACATATTCAAGTCCGCTGAAACAGACTGGTGCGGCGAGCCCTGTCAGATGACCGCCTGAAACACCGTAAGTTGTTGCAGGATTAGGACGTTTCGTTGCGGGCGAGACGATGTGGTATAGTTCAATTATGCTCAGAGAGCTGGTTGAACCGCTGTATCGGAGCCTGGTGACGCCGTACCGGGCTGCGCGCGGGCTGTTTATCGACGAGCGCAAGGCCGAACGCCTGCCTATCAGTCTCCCTGTGCGCTACCGCATCAGCCTCATCGATCGATGCCTGGAAGGGCAGACCCAGACGGTGGACCTCAGCAGCGGAGGGGTTCAGATCGCGATCAAGGAAATGGTGTCCCCCGGTACCGCCTGCCAGACTGCGCTGACGCTTCCTGCAGAGCCCGAGGCGCTGAGCTTTGAAGGCCACATCGCCTGGTGCCGCGTCGCCCGTGGCGTCGCGCGGGAGCGCTACGAAGCGGGTATCGCGTTCGCGGCCCCCTCGAGTTACACCGACCCGGGGGTTGCGAGGCTCAGCCGATTCATTGCCGTCAGCCTCCTCACCCGCCATCTCGGTTGATGAGACCGGCATGACGCCCCCCTTCTTGCCGCTGCCCATGCTGGGCCGATTGTACGACTCCGTGCCGCAATTCCTGCAGCCCCTGCAATTTCGCATGACCCGCACGCTTGATGAGTTGACGGCGTCCGCTTCGCTCGTCTATCGGGAATATGCCGCACGGCGGTACGTCGTGCTGTCGTCCACGCAGATGAAGCTCTCCATCTACCACGCGTTGCCGACCACGACAACCTGCGTGGCCTGGCATCGGCGCGCGGGCGTGCTGGCGACGGCCACGGTGATCGAGGACTCGCCGCTGGGCCTGCCGATGGATGATGTCTACAAGACCGAGCTGGATCTGAAGCGGCGGCACGACCGCCGCTTGGCCGAGGTGGGATTCTTGGCAGTGGACAGCCGGTTGTTCGGGACCGGCGTCTTCTCGATGGCAAATTCCAAGAAGCTGCTGCTGGTGTTGCGCCTGCTCAAGGTGCTCGCGGACTTCGTCCGCAGCACGGGTCGGATCGAGGAGCTCGTCGCCTGCTTCCACCCGAAGCACGAGCTGCTCTTTGACTTTCTCGGCATGAAGCCGCTTGGGCCGGTCAAAGCCTACTCCGGCGCCAATGGCGCGCCGGTCGTCGCGCGCTGCCTTGACCTGGCCCAGACCGCGCGCGAGACCGCGGCGCATCCCGCCCACCGGTTCTTCTTCGGCCGCAAGCCGGCGGCGCGGGCCACCCGCACGCTGAGACTTTCGCCGACGGACTTGCGCCGCCTGTTCGTCCTGGATTCTTCGGTATTCGCCTCCGCGAGCCCCACGGAGCTGGCGTACTTGAAAAGCTGCTATCCCTCGTACGACTTCGGCCAAATTTTGGACGGCTTGCCTAGCGCCTTGCCCTCCCGCAACCCGACCGCCAACTCGCTCTGAGCCTACACGACTAGCCCAGACGGACGAGGATGTCTGGGACACGTCCATTTTTCGCCGCTGCCATCCGCTGGCGAAAAATGGACGCGTCCCATAAAAAAACCACCCCTGCCGCAAGGCAGGGGTGGGTCCCGAGACGAGGAGGTGGGGCGTCACGACCGTTCGTGACGGCGATCGCTCGGGCTTAATTGTCCTATCGAATCCCTCGACCCGTGACGACGACCATGGCGGTCCATGCCATGATCCGCAAGTCCAGCGTGATACATAGCCGCCGGATATACAAGAGATCGAACCGGACTTTCCGCCGTACGTCCGCAACCGTTTGATCGTATCGGTAGTGCACTTGGGCCAAGCCGGTCATGCCCGGCCGCACCAGGAGACGGGCTTCGTAGTTGGACACGGTCTCGCGCAGCTCACGGACGAAGTACGGCCGCTCAGGCCGTGGGCCGACCAAGCTCATGCCGCCTTGAAGCACATTCATCAATTGGGGCAGCTCATCCAGGTGGGTGCGGCGCAGCACCCGACCGAGACGCGTCAGCCGCGGGTCATCCTCACCGCCAGCCCATATCGGGCCTTCCGCTTCCGCATCCACCATCATCGTGCGGAACTTGTACATGCGGAAGATCTCGCCGAAACGGCCCACACGCTCCTGCGCATACAGCGCCGGACCCCGCGAGGTCCACTTGATCGCCGCAGCGATGAGCAACATCAACGGCGCCGCCACGAGCAACCCAATGGCTGCGCCGAGCGCATCCGCCAGCCGCTTGATGGCCAGCCGCCACCAGAGGGCGTACGGCGTCACCGGGTGCTGGTAGCGCCACAGCAACTCGAATCGCTGCAGCTCGATCGCCAAGCCAGTCCACACGCCGAGTAATCTCGCAAC
>JAHFGW010000026.1 GCA_023247235.1 Candidatus Omnitrophota bacterium
GACGCGCTGGCGCGGCCAACGCGCGCTGCACGGCGACACGTCGGTGCTGGTCTCGCAAGCCGGCCAAGAACTGCTCCGATCGCTCACCAGCCGGCGCGGCACGCTCACCTTCATTCGCGACACGCTCAACCGAGATCCCGACCTGACGCCGGCGTCCCTGGAGGCGCTTGGCGCCAGCGCGGTGGAGCATACGCGCCACCTGCTCGGCGCGGGGCTGATCCGCAGCGGGCAATCGCCCGTGTGGTGGGAGGCGCCCAAGCCGCTGAAACGCGCGCAACGCGCGCAGCTTGAGCAGGCCATCGTCCAACGCAGCCGGCTCTCCGGCGTCTGGCGCGTACCGTCCACTTTGGTGGTCCCGCTCGACGCTGACCGCCCGATCCTCGTCATGCTTGAGCCGCTGCGGGCTGGGTCTCTGCGTCGCAGCGCGGTGATCGGCGCGTTTGATCTGAATCCCATGCTCGAGGATTTTTTCACGTCGCGCATCGTGCCCCACCAGCCGGTGCAGTTGTTGGACGGCGAGACGATCATTTACCGGTCGGCGGACTGGCGGCCCGCGACGTCGGAGCGCCGGCCGATGGTCGTCGCCTCGGGGCTGGCGGTGGATGCCGCGCGCTGGACCATTCAGATGCAGCCGGGCAGCACGAGCCTGGCCCAAACGCTGTCGTGGTTCACCGTGCTGCTGATCAGCCTGAGCCTCGTCGCGGGATTAGGGGTTATCAGTCTCGTGTGGATCCTCGCCGCGCGCACCTGGATCCTTCAGCGGATCGTGAACCGGCGCACCGCCGCGCTGCGGCGCACGATGGAGCGCCTGCGCCAGCTCGCGACGACGGATGAGCTGACCGGTCTGCACAACCGCCGCTTCTTCTTCGACCGCTGGGCGTGGGAGTATGACCGGGCCAAGCGCTACCGCCGTCCCCTCGCCTGCCTCATGATCGATGTCGATGGGTTCAAGATCGTGAACGACCGGCTCGGGCATCAGGCCGGCGACCACGTGCTGCAGGAGGTCGCGCGCGAACTGCGCGCCGCGCTGCGGCAGTCAGACATCCTGGCGCGCATCGGGGGCGACGAGTTCATCATTGCGCTTCCCGAGACGACGGCCGAGCAGGCGGAAGCCGTCGCGGACAAGCTGCGCCAGACAAGGATCCGCGTCGCGGACCCGACCGGGCGCCGGGTGCCCCCGGTGCGCCTGAGCGTCGGGATCAGCCAACTGGACACCGAGGACACCGCCCAGGACATCATCCAAGCCGCCGATCTGTCCCTGTACAGCGCGAAACGGCAGACGAAGGGAGCCTCCTCGCGCCTTCGCGATGCTGCGCCGACCGAAAGCCCTGTGTGAGGTGCTGGCCCGGCTCGTGGCCTGCGCGCTGCTGGTCGGTTTGTTCCTTGCCGCAGTCCCGACGTTCGCCCATGATGAGGGCTGGCCTCACGCGCACGTCTTCGCGCTGCGCAGTCCGCCGCTTGAGGCCAACCCCGTCATGCCGGATCGCTTTACCTGCCAGGACGCCGATATCTCCCCCGCGCTGTCATGGCATGACCCGCCCGAGCTCACCAAGAGCTTCGTGCTCATCATGGAGGACCCCGATGCGCCAGGCGAGACCTGGGTGCACTGGGTCGTGTACAATCTGCCCTCCGGCGCGCGTGAGCTACCCGAGGGCGTCGCGGTTGAGCCCGAGCTCGCCGACGGCACGCTTCAAGGCGCCAACGACTTTGGCGGCATCGGCTACGGCGGTCCTTGTCCACCACCCGGCGCGCTCCACCGCTACGTGTTCAGGCTCTACGCGCTTGACGCGGTGCTTCCCTTACCGGCTGGCGCGACCAAGGCGCAGGTCCTTCAGGCCATGACCGGCCACGCGACGGCCCGGGCCGAGCTCATCGGCCGCTACCAGCGCTAGTTCCACCTCCAGTTTCATACCAGCCGGCTTGTCTTCTCCGTCTGTCTTCCCTCTCTCATTCCGCCGGCCGAACCCCTTAACCCCTATTAGCCGATCATGCTAAGTGTCAGATATACTTAGCGTAGCGATGACTCAGAACCTCTTTGTCTCCATCGGTTCAAGCGACCGGCCTGAGGCGCGCAGGGCGGGCCAAGAAGCCGCGCAGCAGGCCGCCGCGGGCCTGGCCGGACCGGCGAGACTGGCGCTCGTCTTCGGCTCGTCGTGGTTCCATCAGGAGCAACTCCTGCAGGGGGTGCGTGCCGTCGCGCGCGAGGTGCCGCTCATCGGCGGCAGCACCGCGGGCGAGATCCTCCCCGAGGGGCCGGTCAGCCATACCTGCGTCGTGATCCTGATGGCCTCGGACTCCTTGCGCTGCGGGATCGGCGCCGGCCGCGATGTGCACTTGCAACCGCGGGAGGCCGGACACCAGGCGGCATTGAGCGCCGCGCAGGAGCTTCGCGACGCGAGTCGAACGGGATTCTTGCTCATCGGCGACGGGCTGTCGACGGGGTATGGCCAGGTGACGCGCGGCATTCAAGACGTCCTGGGCACCAGCGCGGTGATTGCGGGGGGCATGGCGGGCGACGACTTGCGATTTACCAAAACGTACCAATACTGCAACGGTCAGGTCCTGGAGCGCGCCGTCGTGGGCGCGCTCTTTGGCGGCGTCACGTGGGGCGTGGGCATCGCGCACGGGTTCGCGCCGATCAGCAAGCCGCGGTGCGCCACGCGGGCGGCCGCGAATGTCCTCTATGAATTGGACACGCTGCCGGCCGCGGCGGTCTATGAAGACTACTTCGGGCCGGTGGCCGCCCGGCGCCTTCGCGAGGAAGGCTTGACGCGCAGCGGCTCCGCCTACCCGCTGGGAATTCGCAGCGAGTCGGCCGACTACTGGTTGTTGCGCAACGTCCTCGCCCTGCAGGCTGATGGCAGCCTGCTCTGCAGCGGCGAGATCCCGGAGGGCGCTTCGCTGCAGCTCATGATCGGCAGCAAGCAGTTGGCGATGGATGCGGCCGCGGCGGCGGCCCGGCAGGCCGTTGAGCCCATGGAGCATCCGGCGTTTGCCCTGCTGTTGGAGTCCGCCAGCCGGCTGAAGCTGCTTGGTCGAGAGCAGGCCGCGATGGAAATTGCCCGCATCCGCCAGGTCATCGGCCGCGACGTGCCGATCGCCGGCTGCTACACCTATGGCGAGCAGGCGCCGCTCGCCGCCGGGACCAGCGGCGCGATGGCGGTGCAGACCGGTTCGGTGCTCGTGCTGGTGTTCGGGGGCTCCTGATGTCGAATCGCATTGTGATGGTCCTCATCGCCGGCGTGACGATCGCCACCCTCATGACGCTGGGCTCCGCCGGGGATCCCTACGCCCCGGTCATGATGGGCATCATCCTCTCCTGCCTTGGCTACCTTGCGGTGAAGTCGCAGTCCGGCACGCGCAACGCGCAGGACCTGCGGCGCTTGCAGGCAGCCTATGAGCAACTTGACCAGCAGGCCAAGCTGATTATTCGGACCGACCTGGACCTCCATCGCACCCAGGAAGAGCTGGACCGCCGCCTGGCCTCGCTCATGGCGTTGCATGATCTCGCACAGCAGCTGCGCGTGGGACGTCGAACCGAAGAGGTATTCGCCAAGCTGGATGCGCGGCTGGTCAGCGTGTTCGGATTTTCCAAAGGATTACTGGGCATGTGTCCCACTCCCGGCGCCCTGCGCTGGGGCTCGTTCGTGGGGATCAGCTCCCAAGAGGCGGAGGCGCTTCGCGCGGACATCATCGCCGGACCGCTGCTGCGCGATGTGCTTGAGCACCCGCGCCCGCAGACCTTATCAGCCGCCATGACGCCGGATCCGGCGCATCAGCGGCTCCTGAAGGCGCTCGGCGTGCCGACCGCGGTCGTCGCGGGCATCGTCCCCCAGGGGGGGATGCCCGGATGCCTGATCCTGGGGCGGACCGGCGCGGGGTTAGCCGCCGCCCGGGCGGACGAAGAGCTCGTCGCGATCCTGGCCAACCAGCTGGCGACCGCGATCGAAAATTCCGCGCTGTTCGACGAAACGTGGACGGCCCGCCAGGAGCTGGAGCGCAACGTGCAGGAGCGAACGCGCGAGCTGGGCGAAGCCAACGCCAAGCTGGTCCGGTTCAATAACGCCAAGAACGATTTCGTGTCGGCCGTCTCGCACGAGCTGCGCGCTCCTCTGGCGGCGATCAAGGGCTACGCCGCGCTCATGGCCCGCGGGCAATTCGGTCCGCTGAATCCTCAGCAGGCCGAGCGGCTGGCCAAGATCGAGAAGCATTCGGACGCGCTGGCGCAGCTGATCAATGACGTGCTCGATATCGCGCGCATCGAATCCGGCCGCACGCCGATGGCGTCCGACTTCATCCGGGTCGAGGAGTTCCTGGCCGTCCTGCACGAACTGATCCAACCGCAGCTGGCCGCGAAACATCTGCGCTACGAAGTGGACCGCGACGGGGTCACGCAATTGCGGGGCGATGCCCAGCAGCTGCAGCGCGCCTTTGTGAACCTGCTGTCCAACGCCATCAAGTACACGCCAGACCGGGGGACGATCCGCGTTGGGCTGCGCCGGGAGGGGACGGACATCGTCGCGAGCGTCAGTGATACGGGGTGCGGGATCGCGACAGAGGAGCTGCCGCGGCTGTTCCAGGAATTCTTCCGGTCCAACGCGGCCATCAATCAGCAGGTCCGCGGCACCGGGTTGGGGCTGGCGCTGACCAAGCGCATCATCGAGGCCCACCACGGCCAGATCACGGTCAGCTCGGTGGAGGGCCATGGGAGCACGTTCACCCTGCGGCTGCCTGCCCCGCCGACCGGCGAGGCGCCCCGGCCCGCCGCGAGGGATCGCCGGGGCGGGCAGGCGGGCCCGGAGCGCGGCCCATGACGACAAACGGCAAAACCATCCTCGTCGCCGATGACGATCCGGACCTGCGGGATATCGTCCGCTCGGTCTTGGAGCCGGCGGGCTTTCAGGTCCTGGAGGCCCCCAACGGCGAGCATGCCGTCGCGGCGGTCCAGGTGCAGGCGCCGGATCTCCTCATCTTGGATTACGCGATGCCAGGGCTGACCGGGCCCCAGGTCTGCGAGCGCCTGCGGCGGGACACGCTCCTGCGCCACGTGCCGATTATCATGCTCACGGGCCGCAGCGACATCCAGGATAAGGTCGCCGGCATGAGCTCGGGGGCGGACGACTACGTCGTGAAACCCTTCGATCCGCAAGAGCTGCTCGTGCGGGTGCAGTCCGTGCTGCGGCGCACCACCCAGGAGCTCGACGCCAACCCGCTGACGAAGCTGCCGGGCAACACGGCCATCTTGACGGAGCTTGAGGACCGCATCGCGGCGCGCCGTCCGCTAGCCGTCGCCTACGTTGACTTGGACCGGTTTAAGACGTTCAACGACCATTACGGATTCCAGCGCGGCGATGAGGTCATCACGCGCACGGCCCAGATCCTCTTGGAGACGACGAAGCGGCATGGCAATCCGGACGACTTCATCGGGCACATCGGAGGCGACGACTTCATCTTGGTGACCACCCCGGACCGGGCGGACGCGGTCTGCGAGACCATCGTGAGCCAGTTCGATGCGATGGCCCGGACGCTCTACGACTCGCGGGAACAAGCCCAGGGATTTATCATGCACACGGACCGGCAGGGGCAGCTGGCGCGGGTGCCGCTGCTGTCGGTCTCGATCGCGCTGGTGACCAACGAGCAGCGGCTCATCACGCATCCCGGACAAATCGCGGCGGTCGGCGCGGAGCTCAAGACCTACGCCAAGCAGTTTGATCGGAGCCTGTACGTGACGGAGCGGCGCCGTGCGGAAGGATGACGCGGCGAATCGCCGCGCCGGTCTAGCGGGGATCGGCGGCGTTGCCGATGCGAAGGATCGAGGAAGGACGCGAAGGGCTCGCAGCCTGAGGGGGTGCCGTGGCCAGCTGCTCAACCAGCCGCACGCGGTCCCGCTCCGTGCTGAGGAGTTGGAGAATCAGGTCCTGCCGCTCTTCCCGGAGCGTTGTGTACCCGGCTTGGTAGTGCTCAAGCTCTCCACCCAGCCGACGGGCTTCTCCGGCCAGCTCGCGATTGCGCTGCTGGAGCGCATTCAGCTGCTGCAGCCCGGCGCTGAGCTGCGTGGTCGCGGTTTCGAGCTGCTGGCTGGCCCGCTCCTGCGTATCGCCTAAGCCCGAGATCAACACATCCCGCCGGCTCAGCGCATCCGCGAGCTGCGCGTGCTCCTGCTGCAAGATTTGCGCGCGCGAGAAGAACGCCACGGCGATGGCCGCGCTCACCAGCGCCACCCCGCCCCAGATCGTCGCCTGCGATGTGCTGGCCGGTTCTGCGACGGTGACCGTGTTCTCCGGCACCCCCTGCTCGGCGCGGCGCTGGATCTGCTTGCCGAGAAACGTCTCCAAGCGAAACCGGGCGGTCTCCTCCAGGGGAAACCATTCCAGGCCCAGCGGAAACCATCGCTTCTGCACCGCGTTCTGACTGGCCCAGCGGACCACGCCCGTCGTGGTCAGCGGATCCTCTTCGCCGGGCAGCGTGAAGCTGACCGTCAGGCGCTCGCCGGGCTGGTGCGGCTCATGAGCCATCAGGCCCAGGCCGCGTTCGGTCAAATCCGTCAGCCGCCCGTCACGCGGCGTCAGGTCGCTGAATGAGCAGTATTGCGCCCGCTGAAGCGATTCGCACCGAATCGTCGTCCGACGCTCCTGCATCACGGGGATCCTTTCAGGAAGGTACGGCCTCCAGGGTCTGCTCGATGAACCGGCTGTCGTCCTCGGACAGCCCCACGAATCGGCAGCCGCTGCGGTACTGGCTGGCTTTCGGGTCTTTCTGCTTCCAGACGAGCCGTCCTCGCGTGGCGATCGGCGCCTTGCGTCCTGGCAACCGAAGCGAGAGGCGGACCGAGCGGCCAACCGGACAGGAGCGCTCGCTCTCAAAGCCAACGCCGAGCTGGCTCAGATCCTTCGCGGCCCCGGAGAAGAGCAGGCGGTTCTGCCCGCTGCGGATCTCCAGCATGGCGTCTCGCACCGTCTTGCGCGGCGTCTGCCGCCGCTCGGCCTGCAAGGAGCCTTCGGGCGACCTGAGCAGCTCTTGCAGCACGGCGATCTGCGCGTCCAGCTCGCCGATGCGGGCTTTAGCCTCACCGAGATGCCACTCGCTCTCTTCCAAGTGCTTGCGCAGATTCACGGCTTCGGAGTTGGCTCTCGCTGTCGCCTCCTGCGAATCCCGAAGCTGCTGCGCCAAGTTTGTCAGGTCTCCATCCTGCTTGCCGCGCTGCGCTCGCTCCTCGCCAAGGAACCAACTCGCCTCGTTGCGTTGGCGCCGGAGCGCTTCCAGCTCTTGCGTGCGCTGCGCCGCGGTTGCCTGGGCGCTCTGCAACTCGCCTCGAAGCTCGTTCAACTGTTGCACCATGTACTCGCCGGTCGCACCCGTGTTCAGGAGCTCGATGAGCTCCTCGCGCCCGATCAGGGTCATCCGGGCATCCTGCGCTCGCCGTTGAGCCGGCACGGTAAATGCTCCGGGGGAGATGAGGAACCCTTGTTCGAGCGCCACCTGGCGGATGAGCCGAATCACCCCGTCCACCGTGGCCTTCTCGATGAACGGCCCATTGGCGACGCAAAAGAGACCCCGCGCGACGCCGTCTTTGGCGATGACGCGCAGCGTGCCCTTCGGCTTGTCCACCTCGAGGATCCGAACCAGTTGATAGCCTTGCCGCTCGAACGCGCGCCACACCAGCTGCTCAACCAAGTCCGCGGTCGTCGAGGCCATGGAGGTCGCGCCGCGGGCCCCGGCCGCGGGGCCGAAGGCCCCGGCGAAGCTCCACGGACGCCGGCTGAACCACCAGGTCAACCCGCCGGCCCCAATCAGCACGAGCATGGCCAGCGCCAGTTGCTTAGGCGGGAACGGGCCCGTAGGCGACTTGGCGGAATCTGAGGGCAACGGAGACATCTTTGGCGCCGGCGGGGTGATTGGCGGCTCCACCGTGGCGGAGGTCGCGCGCCAGGTCCAACGGGTGGGGCTGGCCTGCATGAGCGCTTCTTGCATCGCCTGAAAGCGCAGGCTGATGGAAGGCCGAGCCAGCCCACTCAGAATCGTCCCTCCCTGCAGGCCGATCTCCAGGGTGTCGCCGGTCACTCCCACCGGGTGGTCGATCTCCACGAGAATCTCGCCGGGCTGCGTGCGGATCCGATGCCGGTAGGCGCCGGAGCACACAATCTCTACCGCCGCCAAGAGCCGGCCCGATCCGGTCGGCCGGTTAGACCGGTAATTCGCCCGGACCTCCGTGACCACGCCGTGCTGGATCACGGAGCGCTCCGGCAGCGACGCGGCGACCTGCTGCCCGGGAAACTCCAAGACGATCATGGGAGGATTCGCTTCTGTTCGGCTGTGCACGCGCACGGTCTGATCCGTATCCAGCGCGAAGATGATGTGCGTGGTCTTCATGGTGTCGTCCCGAATGGACTCGACCGCGCCCGCTCCGGCGCCGAAGCTGCCCAACGCGCCGAAGCCGAGCGCCAACGCGAGCACCGCCCGATGGCGAGGGAGCCATCCAGAGCGGCGCGCCACGCGCAGGGCCAGGCTAGAGGACGCGCACAAGGTCATTCACCTGGATTGAGACATCTTCCCACTCGGGCAAGAGGCTGGCTGCCGCCACGCCCTCTTGCACGCGCTCGATGCGCGCTTGCGCCAGCATGTGACCGTTGCGGAGGATGGAGACGGTATCGCCGATCTTCACGGCGTCCCAGCCCAAATTGATGACGACAAAATGCCAATTGGTATCGACTGAGACGACGCGCCCGCGCAACCCATCGGGCTGGGGCCCGCTGCTGATCAAGATGCGCTCCAATTGCACGGCCGAGGGCGCGGCCTTGGACTTGCCGCCGACCCGGTCCATGGCTAGGGACAGCTCGCCCTGCAGCGAATCCATCTGCCGGGCCATGGCCACCAGCCGGCTTTCAAGCTCGCGCACGGTGCGCGATTCCACGGTCAGCCGCCCCACGGCTTCTTCAAGTTGGCCGGTGCGCTCCGCGAGCGCTCCCAGCAACTCCTCGGCGTGCTGACGCTGCTCAGTCAACTGCGCGTTCACGCGCTCGTGTCTGGCACGCAACTGGTCGAAGTCTCCCTGCAATTCTTCGCGTCGGGCTTCCGCGGCGCGATAGCGGTGCTCCAATTGCCGGCGGAACAGGTGCTCCCCGGTTGCAACCCCTCCCAAGATGATTCCAGCGGCGATCAAGGCCAAGCGACGTCCGGGACTCATGCGGCTGCTACTCCTGTCGTGTGCGCCAAACAAACGACCCCCACAGGACCGAAGTCCTTGGGGGCGGCTGATTGTTCACAAGGTTGTTGTCCAGTGTGAGTTCGAAAGAGACGAGGCATGACCGAAGCGCCCCTAGCGTAGCAAGCGATCTGGATGTTGTCAATGGGACAGCGTGAGAGAATACCATGTGCATTCTGTGCATGAAAAGTGCTGGGAGGGGGAGTTGAACCCCCATGGCCTTGCGGCCGCTAGCCCCTCAAGCTAGTGCGTCTGCCGAGTTCCGCCATCCCAGCATGCTCTTCAGATTCGTCGCCGCGTCGCGCGTCGGCGGCTGCGCCCGGCTCTGCCAGACGCGCGCCCGCGCGGCCAGGGTCCTGTGACCGCGCCTTCCGACGCCGAGCCGACCAGTAGCGCGTATTTGGCCATGACGCCCGAGGCATAGCGCGGCGCAGGCGCGCGCCAGCTCCGGCGACGCCGAGCCAGCTCCGCGGCCGGCAGCTCAACGTGCAGCCGGCGCGCCGCCACGTGAATCCGCACCAGGTCGCCGTCGCGCAGCAGCCCAATCGGTCCTCCGCAGGCGGCTTCAGGCGCGATATGGCCAATCATCAATCCTCGCGTGGCCCCGGAGAAACGTCCGTCAGTCAGCAGCGCCACGTCCCCGCCGAGCCCCTGGCCTACCAGCGCCGCCGTCACCCCGAGCATCTCGCGCATGCCCGGGCCGCCCTTAGGCCCCTCATAACGGATCACGATGACATCGCCGCGCGCAATCCGCCGCCGCTGCACCGCGTCGAATGCGTCCTCTTCGCAATTAAAGATGCGGGCCGGTCCTCGGTATTCTGTCGGCTCATGGCCGGTGATTTTGGCCACGCAGCCTTCCGGCGCAAGGTTCCCGCGCAACACCACCAGGCCCCCGCTGGCTTGGAGTGGATCCGTCGCGGGCCGCACGACGCGCTGGCCGCGCCGTTCCTTCGCCAGGCGAGCTTCTTCGCCGATCGTGCGCCCGCTGACGGTCATGGGTTGCGGGTGCAGCCGCCCGGCCTCCAGCAGCCGCCGCGCGATGAGCCGCACCCCGCCGGCCTCATAGAGATCGGTGGCCACATAGTGGCCCCAGGGTTTCATGTCCGCCAACAGGGGCGTGCGGCGGCTGATCGCGTCAAAGTCGTCGATCGACAGCGCCACGCCGGCTTCCCGGGCGATCGCCAACAAGTGCAGGACCCCGTTGGTGGATCCCCCGGTCGCCGCGACCATCATGATGCCGTTTTCGATCGCCTGGCGCGTGATGATGCGCCGCGGCGTCAGCCCGCGCGCCACCAGATCCATGACGAGCCGGCCCGCGGCGAATGCCGCCTCGTCCTTCTTCGCATGCATGGCCGGCACATCGTTGGCGCCCATCGGCGAGATGCCGACCGCTTCAAACGCCGTCGCCATGGTGTTCGCGGTGAATTGTCCTCCGCAAGCCCCCGGGCCTGGACAGGCCACGGCCTCAAGTTCGTGCAGCTCCGCCGGGCTCATCCGGCCCGCGGCACAGGCCCCGACGGCCTCGAAGACATCCTGGATGGTCACGTCGCGTCCCTGGAACTTCCCCGGCGCGATCGAGCCGCCATAGAGCATGAGCCCGGGCACGTCACAGCGAAGCAACGCCATGACCGTGCCGGGAATGGTCTTGTCGCAGCCTGAGAGGGCCACCAGGCCGTCGAAGGCGTGCCCGCGCGTGACCAGCTCGATCGAGTCCGCCACCACTTCCCGGCTGATGAGCGACGCCTTCATCCCTTCGGTGCCCATCGTGATCCCGTCGGAGACGGCGATCGTGTTGAACTCAATGGGCGTGCCGCCTGCCGCGCGAATGCCGGCCTTGACCCGCTCCGCGAGCCGGCGGAGGTGGTAGTTGCATGGCATGACTTCGGTCCACGTGTTGGCCACGCCGATGAGCGGCTGCTGCAGATCTTCTTCGGTCAAGCCGATGCCGCGGAGCATGGCGCGGGCCGGCGCCCGATCCATGCCGTCCAACATCATCTGACTATGCGCTCGCTGTGCGTTCATGTGTTCATTCCGAGGCCACGCGTCTAGCCCACATCGAGAAGCGGGACGCGTTGATGTGCCGCCGCAGCGCTCGATTGCGAAAAATCGACGTGTCCCGAGACGTCAATAATCGATTCCGGCCTGTGCCGGAATCTTCTGCTGCCACGGGTGTTTCACTTCCTCCATGCTCGTCACCAAGTCGGCCCGGTCAATCACCGCTTGGGGCGCGTTGCGCCCGGTGAGCACAAGATGCAACGAGGGCGGCTTCGCGTCGATCAGACCCAGGACGTCTTCCAAGGTCACCAGCTGCACCCCGGCGTAGTCGATGGCATAGAGGATCTCATCCAGCACGACCAGGTCATACTGGCCGGAGGTGATGCGCTCCCGCGCCAGGGCGAGGGCCTCGCGCGCGGCGGCAAGATGCTCCTCGAACGGCTTCTTGTCTCCCATGGCGTTCACGAATCCCTTGCCCAGCTGCAACAGCTCGAATTGGGGCGCCAGCCGCCTGCTCATCTCCAACTCCCCAAACACGACCGGCCAATCGCCCTTGAAGAACTGGATCATCAGCACGCGCCATCCATGGCCCAAGGCGCGCAGTACCCCGCCCAGCGCGGCAGAGGTCTTCCCCTTGCCGTTGCCGGTATAGACGATGAGGAGGCCTCGCCGGGACGCGGGGGACATGATGGACTGTCAGTCTAGCAGATGGGTCAGCGAGGGGCAACCCGCTAAGGGCAAAAATAGAGGCGTCCCGTCGCGAGGATTCCTGTTATAATCGCTGCGAAATGGCTGGCTGGAGATCCCGCCGAACGTTGGTGCTGCTCGTGTGCACCCTACTCCCCTTAGGGTGTGCCGCCGTCCGATCGCCCAGGCTGTTCTTCGGGCAGTACGTCGAGCCCGGCCAGCCGACGGCTACGCTGGTCGTCAACGGCCAGTCCAAAGGCACACTGCAGGGACGCACACTCCTGCTACAGATCGCCAATCGGGGGAGCGCCCCCATTCGGTTTAGTTACATCGCCGACCGGTACGTGGCGCGAACGTCCGGCGGGCGCGCCAGGTCGCTGGACAAGGATTTCCTGCACTATCCGGTTCTCCTGGAACCGGGCGACGAGGTCACCGTCAAGCTCCTGGTGCCGGGCGACCTGAAATTGCACGACCTCATGCAGATCGAGGCGGTCTTGAATGACGGGCATAGCCCGCTCATCATCTACGCCACCGACCCGCCGGCCAAGCAGGCCTCGAGTTCCACACGTCCCCGCTTGTCGCATTCCACCCGCCGCTCGGCGTCCGCGCGACCACCGCGTCCCCACGCGTCGCGCCGGCCGACACGCTCCGAACCGAAGGACTTACCCGGCACCGACTAGGCGCAGGAACTGCGCCAGGTTGGGGCTGGCGAGGAACGGGTTCTCGCGCTTTTCATCGCCAAGCCGCGCGCACGGGACCTCGGCATAGTTGTGCCCGGGATACAGCACCGTCTCGTCATCCAGCGCGCGGAGTTTGGAGAGACTCTCGTAGAGCTGAGCCGCATTGCCTCCCGGCAGATCGCAGCGCCCGCAGGCCTTGATAAACAGCGTATCGCCGGAAAACAAGCGCCCCTTCACGAGCAAGCATTGCGAGCCCGGCGTGTGACCCGGCGTGTGCAGGATGGACACCGGCACGGCCCCCACCTGGATCGTTTCCCCGCCCTTGAGCGGCCGGACATTCGACTGAGGCACGTGCACGTGCGGCGCATCCGCTTCGTGCACGTAGACCGGCACCTCCGCGTCTTTCAGCAACTTGCCCAGGCCCATGACGTGGTCAAAGTGGTGATGGGTTGCAAACGCGCCGGTCAGCTGGTAGCCGTCATCGCGCAGGACGTGCAGGATCCGGGGGATGTCCCAGCTGGCGTCGATCACGATCGCTTCATGCGCCTTGGGATCGCCGAGGAGATAGATGAAGTTCTGCATCGGCCCCAGCTCTAACTGCTTGAAGTAGAGCCCCGGCTCGCTCATGCGCGTCCGGGTAGTGGGCGGCGCACGACGAGCGGCTTCACCCACCACGCCAGTCCGCTGAGCACCAGCGTCACGAGGTACGAGCAGAGGAGCAACAGCAGCGCCACGGTGACCGCCAGCGGAACGCCAAGGCCCTGCTGGTTGAGCAGGGCGATCAGCATGGCGTCCTTCGAGCCGAACCCCACAATGGAAATCGGCGCCAAGCGCGCGGCCATGCGGCTGAGCGCCATGATCCGCGCCATCGTGACGAACGGCAGCGTGATGCCTAGCGCGCGCAGCACCGCGTCAAGCTGAAGGAACAGCAGACTAAACCCTCCGGCCGCCAAGGCCAATGGCACGATGAGCCGCGGAGAGACGAGTTGCCGCAGGCCGAACCAGAACTCCGTCATGTCGATTTTCCACGGCGAGAGCCGCTCCCATTTGCGCGCCAAGCGCCGCAAGAACACGACCCAGAGCCCGATGCCCACCGCCAAAATGACCGGCACGAGCGCCGTCATCCAAATCACCTGCTTGACGTCTCGCACGAACGGCAACTGGGCTAACAGCGGCGCCCCCCAGATCCCGAAGCCCACGATTGTCAGCCAGGAGAGGATCTTCTTCATGACGATGCCAGACAGCGCGTAGCCGATGGTCAGCCCCGTCTCGGTCGAGATGTACCCGGCGGCCAGGAATTCGCCCACATGGCCGGGCGTGACCAACCCCAGGTACTGGCTGGCGAGATAGACCAGGAGCGTCTTGGGGTACGGGTGCCGGATGCGCTGAGCCGAGAGCAACGACTGCCAGACCAGGGCCTCGATCAGCAACTGGAGGATGGTCAGGAGCATGCAGAAGCCGAGCCATCCGAGATCGATCCGGGAAGGCGGCAGCTCCTGCGCTTTCGGCAAGCGGGCGAGAATGAGGAAAAACGCCAGGATGCCGAGAAACCGGAGCCAAAAGACGAGCGAGCCCCGGACGGGCTTGTCCGAAGACAAACGCCCCGCGGGGCTGCCGCGGGGCGTTGACGAAGCGTGGACTGTCACGGGCTTACTGCGTCGGAGCTCCCTCGGCCGGCTGCGGCTCCATCGGAGTCTCCGCAGGCTGTTCGGCGCCCGGCGCAGGCTGCGCAGCAGGTGCCGGGACCGGGGTCTCGGCCGCAGGCTCAACTGGCGTCTCGGTTGGGGTCGCTTCCGGGGTCACCGGCGCCTGGGCAGCCGGGGCCGGCGCGACAGGTTCCGCCGTCGGGAGTTTGACCATGACCGCGTACCGCTTGGCGGTGTTGATGTCGAAGTTGTATTCGACCTCAACCGACGCCTCGACGGCCACACCGTCCTTGGTCGCCTCCGTCTCGCCTTGCAGGTACTTGGTCTGGTCTGTGAGGAAGATCGGCGTTTCGAATCCGTAGCGGTCCTTGACCTTCATCAAGTTCGCGGCCGGATCCGCGGTGTCCAGCGAGACGACCTTCCCCTTGATGAGCAGCGTGGGCAGGTTCTTGGCGTCTTCCTCCGCGAACACCTGGCCGGCGGCCAGGACCAGCCCCAAGGCGAGCATGCGTGCAACGTGTTTCATCCAGTCACCTCCTGATGGGATTGCGTAGCGGTCGTGGGTAGGTACTAAGGCGTTAGTATAGCAAGTTGCCCCGCCTTGTCAAGCGGCCGGGCATCAGCCGCCTGACCCAGCGCCCGGCGGTATTTCGCCTCGCAACCCTGCAGGAATTCCTTGGTGCCGCGCAGGATCACCATGCGCTGGGCGGCGGCCAGCAGGCCCAGCGGCACCGGCTGCGCGGGCTTTAGCCACGTGAGGAGGTCTAGGCCGGTCGCTGCCGGCTCAGCCGAACGGAACTCGACCGTCGGCTCGGTCAGGATGAACACGCCCCGGTACTCCCCCAACCGCGGATTGGTGAGCCGGAACCGCACCTGGCGCGGCGGGTCTCGCTCCACCTCGAAATTCAGGCGTAGTGTCCGCCAGAGCACCTTGACATCGATCTGAATCACTTGCCGTGCCGGCGTGTCTTCCAGGTACCGCACGGCCGTGACCCCTGGCGTGTCCTTTCCCAACTGGGCATAGTCCGCGGTCGCCAGATCCCAGGTGGTAGGCCGGTCGGTGGGGGCCGTGAAGCGCACGCCGAAGAAGAGGCCGTCCTGGCGGCTGAGCCGCTGCCGCCAGCGCACGGCGTACTTGCCGACTTCCGCCTGACGCACGCGTTGGCCGGGCCAGGGTTGCTCCAACCATGCGGTGTCGATCGCCCCAGCGGCCGCACACGCGCCAGAAGCCAGCACGCCGACGGCGACCAGCCACACAGGACGAACATGGAGACGTTTCAATGTTCGCCCGACGCTGGCGTGCTGCGAAAATTGAAATGTCCCCATGTTCAGAACCGGGCAGAGGGACTCGTCCTTGCCGTTACTTCCTGTCCTTCGCCGGTGTCTCGCCAGGCATTATCGGACTCATGGAGCCGAACTTGGAGAACGGGCACCAAGATTTCTTGCCCATGGCGCCTGCAGGACAGGCGTAGGACCAGACCTTGCACACGATGCCGATCAGGCTGACTACGATGATGAGCCAGCCGAGGCCCTTGCCGACCCTGCGCAGATCTCCCTTGTGCGTCTCCGCACGCTCCAGGACCCAGTACCCGGCCACCGCGGCGAACAACAGCACCCCGACCCCATGACCCATCATGCCCACCTCCTGTTGAATATTGTACGACGGAATGAGGGACGTTTCACTTGCCGCCCTGGTTGGATGGTTTCTGCCACGCCATGCGCAGGATCTCGCGCACCTTGGCCGACTGCAGGTGGATGTCGCAATAGCCGTTCGGATTCTTCTGCAGGTACTTCTGGTGATAGTCCTCAGCCAGGAAGAAGTCGCCGGCCGGCTCAACCCGTGTCACCACCGGCTTGCGAAAGACGCCCGACCTCGCCAGGATCTCGATGGCCCGCCGTGCGGCCTCCTCCTGGCGGGAATTGTGGGTGAAGATCGCCGAGCGATACTGGGTCCCGACGTCATTGCCCTGTCGATTGAGCGTCGTCGGATCGTGGTGGGTGAAGAAGAACTCCAACAGGTCCTCGTAGCTCACGCGAGCCGGGTCATAGGTCACTTCGACCGCCTCGGCATGCCCGGTCTGCCCGGTGCAGACCTCTTCATATGTCGGCTGCTTCGTGGTTCCGCCGGTGTACCCCACGCGTGTCGCCACGACCCCCGGCAATTCTCCAACGAATTTTTCGACCCCCCAAAAGCACCCCGCCGCGAACGTGGCGGTTTCAGTCGTCGTCGCCACTGATTCGGCCCTCCTCACTCCCATGCCCGTCGCAAGCAGAAGCAACACAACCCCCATGGCTACTGAACAATGGGGACGTTTCACTTGTTGCCCGGTCTTATCGCCTGCCAAATATTGAACTGTCCCCATTGTTCCTTGAGTGCCGCCCTCGGGCGGACTAGGCTTCGGCGCCTCCGCGACCTGTCCCTCGACTCGGCCTATGCGTAATCGAGGGGCCTCGCTCGGGATACCTCGCCTCGATCGCTACTGGCGAATCCCTCGACTCGCTGCACACTCGCTAGGGATTTGTACCGAGCGAGGTCGCCGAAGGCGACCGAGTCGAGGTACGGCCCGACATGTGCAGCACTCGAACGAATTCCCTGTCGGGTCCTGCGACCGAGGCGGGCACCTCCGCGGCTTCGCCCCGCTTGCTTCGCTTTGCGAAGCAAAGCGTGCGGGGCGGCGGGGGTCGCCGACGGGAGTGCCGGACGCCGAGAGGCGGACGGCCCGCCTCAGGTACTTAGGATACCACTCTCCGAGCTACGACACAGCTAAGGTCTTGGTGCCAGGCGATAGACGACCGGTCGGGTGATCGATTTGTCCAGAATCCCTTTGCTCACCAAGGGACGCAGGATGCGATACACCTGCACCCGTTCGACCCCCAGCAGGCGCTGGCACGCTTCAACCGTCATGCCGCGCTTGCCCCGTAGCGCAAGGAGCAGCCGCTCCTGCTGCCGGGTCAGCGCCAATCCCTTGGCGGACGGCGGCAGGGCCAGCTGCTCAATGCGCTGATGGGTGCGGTGCAAGGTGTCCAGGATGGCCAACGCCACGTACTCCAGCCACGAGGTCAGATCGTCACCCTCTTTTTTATGGACCCGCTGGAGGGCCTGGTAATACCCTTCATGATCCTCCTTGAAGTATTGATCCACCGCAAACAGGTGCTGGGTATCGAACCCTCGGTGATAGAGCACCCAGGTCGCCAGGGCCCTGGCCACCCGGCCATTGCCATCCCGGAAAGGGTGCAGCCGGGCCACTTCGTAGTGCGCGCAGGCTGAGGCCACAATCGGGTGGGTCGCTCGTCCTGGGCCCTCCAGCCAATGCACCAACGCGCGCGTACCGGGTTTGGCCGCGTGCGGTCCGGGCGGGCGGTAGATGACTTTGCCTGCGGACATGATGACGTTGGCGGAGCGTTTATACGCGCCCACCCCCTTCGGCTCCAGCAACCCGGCGAGGATGAGCCGGTGGAGCTTCAGCACGGCGGGTTCCGTCAC
>JAHFGW010000044.1 GCA_023247235.1 Candidatus Omnitrophota bacterium
GCAGCGACACCTCGCCAAAGGAGTCGCCGTTGTGCAGCACGGTCAGCGTCTTCTCGAGCTGGCCCACGCTCGTAAAGACCCGCAGGCGCCCTGACACGACGATGTAGAAGGCCTCCGCCTTCTGGCCTTCCTGGTAGATGATTTCGCCCTTCTTGTACTCGACGAGTCGGGTGCGATCGGCGATAAAGAAGAGCTGGCGCTCCGAGCATTCGGAAAACGCCGGGATGCGCTTCAAGAGGGCGAGCTTGTCTTTCGGGTGCGGAAATTCCACGCTCGTCATGACGTGCTCCGGCGGCCTCGAGGCGCCGAGCGCGAGCTCATCGACAGCTCCACCGGCTCCCCCCGCCGCGCGCGAAGTTTCGCCGCCGCCGAGGCATTGCGCATGGCCAACTCCACGAATCCGAGCGACCCAACCACGCCGACGAGCTCTGCGGTTCGGCCCTCATAATAGGACGCGACGAGCGGGACCGCGCGATGCCGATACCGCAGCAGGGGCCACGCCCCCGCAGGAGGAGCCGGAAGGTTGGTCAGGAGGTTGCCGAAGCCATCGATGTGGACGATCCGTCCCTGCCAGCTCTTCCCTCGCCGCACGGGCTTGGGCACCTCCAGTGGCGTCAACGCCGTGATCGTTCGTCCCAGGCGCGCCAGCGACACCCCGCGGGCGATGGCCGCCGCCACCGGCGCGAGCACATCCCGACCCTGAAAGGTGCGGCTCACCGGCCTCAGCCATTCCTTCGACGGCGTCAGGCGAACCATCCGGAGGCGGCCGGCGCGCTCGCAGCTTGGCGCGAGCAGCCCATTATCAGGGCCGATCAAAAACCGCCCGTCGGCCTCCGCCGCCACGAGCGCCCGCGCGCTGCCGACACCCGGATCCACGACTCCGACGATCACTGCACCCCGCGGGAACCAAGGCACCGCAGCCGCAAGGACGAACGCGCCGGAGACGATATCCTGCGCCGGCACCTCATGCGTAATGTCCACCAGGCTGGCCGACGGACACCGCGAAAGGATAATCGCTTTCATCGCCGCCACATACCAATCCCTCGTCCCAAAGTCCGTCAACAACGCAATCACCCGCGGCGCACCCATCACACGGCGGAGGCCGGGGTCCGTCCCTGCACTGCCGCATCCAGGAATCGCGCGACACGATCCGCGTACGCATGCGGATCGCGCCAGAACGCCTGCACGTGGGCCGTCGCCGGATCAAACCACCGCGTCTTCGGGCCGGCCCATCGCGCATACAGCTCCTCGGTCAGCGCCGGAGGCACGACCTCATCGGCTCCGCCGTGGATGGCCAGCAGCGGCTGATGCAGCCGGCACGCGAGCGCCGCCGGATCGCGCCGGGCCAAGCGGACGCCCAGCACGAGTTGCAGGGTCCACCAGGTAACCCAGACCCAGGGCACGCTGGGCAAATGATACTGACGACGAATCGCCCGCCGCGCCACCGGGTAGAAGCGCGCGTACGGCGAGTCGATCACGACCGCAAAGGCTTCGGGATGCTGCGTGGCCACTTGGCAGACCACCGCGGCCCCCATGGAGAGGCCCAGAAGTCCCAACGGAATCGAGGACGGCCCAGCCTTCCCCGCCCACTGAAGCACGACCTCCGCGTCCTCTTGCTCGCGAAGGCCGAATGTGCACGGGCCAGGACGGCTCCCATGACCGCGCAGCTCCATCAACAACGCCTCGTAGCCACGAGCCGCCAGCGCGGCCGCGATGCCCAGCACCTGGAACCGATTGGCATGGTAGCCATGGAAAATCAGCAGCCGGCCTCTGGGGTTAGACACCGGGAGGCGCCAGACATCAAACCGGGCGCCATCACGAGCCTGGAGGGCGTGCGTCGTATAGGCAGGAAGCGGATCAGGGGCGGCCCACTGTCGCGGCTCGGGATACAACATACGCCGGGTGGACAGGGCCCCCCATCCCAGCAGGACCAGGGCCATCGCGCCCACGAGCGCGCCAGCGATCACGAACGCTCCCTACCGCTGGCTCTTTTTCAGCTCCGTGGCCTCGAGCCGCCGCTGGACAAAACGGGAGATGGCCTCCCGGTCCCGCTCGAGGATGTCGGAAAAAAAGAGCGCGGTGTTATACCGCATCTGTTGGGCATCCGCCGCGGTCGGCTCCACACGGACGACGACCGCCGTGCACCGGATGCGACGCTGCCGCAGGCCGCCAGGAAGCTGAAGCTCGATCTGGAGCTTGGACAGAGGAGGAATAAATCGTTCCAACGTGCAGTAGAGGCCGGCCGCGCTGAGATTGCGCGTTTCAGCTTCCCACTCCACCCCTTGATCGCTTAGGCGCAGCGGCAGGCGTTCAGGGGCGCGCGGGCTGCGACGGCGCTCAGACTGGGTCATCTTATCCCGGCGGCCAGCGCATGGGGCGGCCGCCCAGCAGATGCAGATGGAGATGGAACACGCTCTGGCCGGCCCCGGAGCCGCAATTGAAGACCACCCGGTACCCGCTCTCGCTGAGCTGATACTGGCGGGCGAGCCGGTTCGCAAACTGGATGGCCGAACCCAACAACTGCGTCTGCGCAGGCGTAACGTCCGCCAATGTGGGGAAGTGCTCGGTGGGAATAACCAGCAGATGCGTCGGCGCTTGAGGGTGGCTGTCCTTGAAGGCCAACAGCCCTTCCTCCTCGCCGACGATATCCGCCTTTACTTGCCGTGACGCGATCCGGCAGAACAGGCAGTTCGAATCACCCATGCCATGTGGTCATGCATCATTGAGCCGGCGCGGCAGGCTTGGCTTCGGCGCTCGCCGGAGCCTGGGCCGTTCCCGCTGCGCCAGCCTCCGATTTGGCCTCAGCCGGCGCGCTCGGCTTCGCCGCGGCGGCCTGAGCTGCCGAATCTTTCGCGGCCTTCTCTTCGGCGAGCTTCTCGCGGTGCGTTTCCCAGCAGCGCACTTGGCAGAAATAGAGCCCGTTGCGGTAATACCAGTGTTTGCGGCCGAGCCGCTTGCCGCAGGCCGTGCAGCTCGCCGGCCGACTCCCAATTCCCATCCACCACCCTCTGGAGTAGAATAGCGTCCACGATGACGAGGCGCTATGATAGCACAGCCCACATCGACGGTCAAACCGCCCCGCGAGCGGGGAGCCCCGCGGTCGTGTTCCTGGCGTTAATCGCCGAGCGGATGGGTTGGTGGGAGCTTGACGGGCTGCTGCGCGACGTCCGCGAGAAAATGGTGCGCCGCCATCCGCACGTCTTCGGAGCTCAGCGCGCCCGAAGCGCCAGGGCGGCCTTTGGGCGTTGGAGCGCCGCCGACCGGCTGCAGGCGTGTCTGCGGCGGCAGGCGCTCAGTGAGCGATCCAGGCGACCCAATGCCAGGCGAGGGCGAGCGACAACCCAATCATGAGACCCAGCATCACATTCGTGGCGCGTGGGTCGAAGAACGGAAACACGGCTTCCTCCGAACACTGCGGGGTTGAACAGGCGAGCTACTACCGACCTGGATTCTACCCTGACCTGCCGACGACTGCAAGCGAATTCCCGCCCCCCTACCCCAAACACAACGAGGCTGCCCGGCCAACGGCCGGACAGCCTCGTCAAGCGTTGTCTCGCTCGGGGCGGCTTACTTAATGGCCGCCGTCAGGAAGCGAACGCCCAGTACCACGGCGAAGACCATAAGGGCCGTTTGATACTGGCCGAGTGGGTGGTAGAGACCAATCAGCGCTCCGAGAACAACGCCTGTCAGCACATCAATTAGCTTCTCGTTTCGCTTTTTGTTCATCCCTTCCGCTCACCCCCTCCCCGACTGTTGTCTAGGAGAACTGCCCGCCATTCTTAGGCATGGCGGGTTTCGCCTCAGACAAACTATACCATGTCGGGTAGAATTTAGCAAGCTCTATTTTTGTATCATGTTTTATTACAATATGTTAGAGCGAAATTCGGTAGGGAATTACTGAGGGCGGCTAACAAGACTAGGAGTGGCAAGCTGCTCTATGTAACTAGACAGGCGTCGCTTAGTCTCATCCGGTATCTCCGCGAAACTGACCCCTAGATCGAACTGCTCGCCATCCTGGAGGAGGCGAAACCAGGCCGTCCGTCCTCGCATCTCCAGGACGTCCCGGCCCCTGGGCAGTGCGAGCTCCAGCGCCACCTGGGAGCCCACCGGCAAGGGGCTTGGCACGACACACCGGAACCC
>JAHFGW010000004.1:0-46896 GCA_023247235.1 Candidatus Omnitrophota bacterium
CGGAGTGCGGATCGCGTCCGGCGCGGGCACAGGCTTGCCGGATCCGTTGACGAACTGCGTCGAGCTGGGCGGTCAACACGCCCGCTACTCTAACACAGCCTCGGAGGAAGCGTCAACGCGTGCCGGCGTTCGGTGATGTCCTCGGGTGCGGGTCCTGGCTCGCGGTGGGTTCGCGGCACCGCTTGGCCGGCCCCACCGAGGCCGGCCTGCGCTCGGCTGATTTTCTCGCTCGCCCCATGCCGGAAGGCGCGGGGGGCACCGTGGCCGCTCGAAAATCAGACGTGCCGCTCACCCATCCGCTCGCCGCCCGCACCTGAAGACACGAATGACCTACGAACCCATGGCGTATTCGCGCTGCGGGTGGCAGGGGGTGCGGTGAGCGGACGTTCGGATTTTGGCGCGGGCATGGAGTCCCCCTAGCCAGCGACCTAGGGACGAGCGCCAAAATCCGCCGAGCGAAGCGCGCCACGCCGGGGCGCGCGAGCGATCCGCGAACGCGGCCCTGCCACCCGCAACAGGAGAGACCGCAAGGTATCTAGAAGTACTCGGCGAGCAGAAACTTGGTGCGCTCGATGACGCGGGCGGCCAGGCCGACAGGCGGCCCCGCCGCGCGCGCGGTCGTCGCGCAGGCGACCTCGAGCAGGCCCATGGCGGTCGTCAGCCCGACTTGATCGGCCAGGTCCCCCATGCCCTGCAGGCGCGGGGTGCGCCCCAGCGTGGTGTTCACGCCGGTTGTGCGCTCGACCCATTCGACGACCCCGTCGATCAGGCAGCCCCGACCCGCGCAGATCGCCCGATCCGGCAGCGGTTGGCCGGCCAGCAGGGTTTCAAGCGCCTCCTGCAGCTGGGTCAGCCCGGCGTTCACATGCTCGCGGACCTCGTCCCGGTGGCTGCCTAAGCCTTCCAAGCTCAGGCGTTCGGCCTGCTCCTGCGTCACGCGCATCGTGCGCGCCAACGCCGTGGCCAGCACCGTGCCGCCCCACGGGATGGTCTGCGAGGCTTCGAGCACTCCTTCGACGAACAGCCCGAGGTCGGTGTTGAGGCCCCCGATGTCGACCAGGAGCAGCCGGCCAGTCTCCGGGTTGGCCTCGCTGCCGGCCGCATCGGCAATGAGGCTATAGGTCAGCCGCGCCACGTCCAAGCCCGCGCATTCCACCGCTTGGATCGCCGCGCGCCGGACGGCGCTGGGCACCGTGACAATGCGGAAGCGCCCGACGAGTCGCGTCGCCGGCAACCCGCGGGGGTCGCGCACATCATCGAACCCGTTGCCGGAGCAGCCCAGGCGCTCCATCACCAGGGCATCGCGATCCACGCCCAGCGCCTGCGTCAGCGCGACGCGCGCCAGCCGGTCCAGGTCTTGACGGCGTACGCTGATCGGCTCATCCGCCAGGGCGATCGCCGCCTGGACCGTCTCGCTGTGCAGCGCCGGGTGGCTCAGGGCCACATGCGCGTCGATCAGCTCGCCGCCGAATCCGGTCGCCACCAAGGCCTGCTCAATCGTCCGCCCGACGGCCAAGGGATCCTGCGGCCAGGTCGGAAGCGTCCCGGCGTAGGGGGTGAGGCTATGGCCGACGACGTGGTAGCCCGGCGCGTCGTCGCTGGGCAAGGCGATCACGCATCCGATCTTGGTCGAGCCGAGGTCCAGCGCGATGAGGGGAGGGGTCGCCATGTTTCAAGTGCGGGGTGAAATCACCGGTTCCTGAAATCGGACGTCGATGTACCGGACATCCAGCTGCTGTCGGCGAATGCGCTCCAGCGTCGTGTCCAGCCGGCTGAGCTGATCGACCAGCTCCTGCTCAGAGCCGCAGCGCACCTCCGTCGTATCATTCATCATGAAGCTGATCTGGCGCGGATCGGAGACATCCACGACCGTGATGGGTCGCCCGGCGAGCGCGCGGCTGCGGCGAACCAACGCCACCACGCGCAGCGCCAACTGGAGCCGTTCGTTCGCATTGGCCTGCCCGGCGCGCAGCGGATCCTGCGGACTATCGGTTCCCGCCAGCCGCACCAGGCCCTCGGCGGGACGCGGCAGGCCCTGGGGGAGGATGAAGCCTTCGCGATCGACCGAGTGCCATTGCGTCAGGTGCACCTGGCCGACGGGGAGGCGCTCGATGGCCTCCACCCGCAACCCGTCGGGAAGATCGCGGATCACGCGCACCTCTTTTAACCACGGCTGTTGGCGATGCAGCTGCTCGGCCAGCGCGCGAATGTCCACCTGCCAGGTGTTCGTCCCGATCAAGGTGTCGGGCAGCGTGAGCAATGAGGCGACGGCCTGGACGCGCGCGATGCGAAAGGCCTCCAAGCGGTTGAGGGATCGCCGGACGGCCCAGCCGGCCGCGACCAGACAGGCCGGCACAATCAGCAGTTGCGGATGCCGCACCACCCAGCGCGCCCCAAGCCACAGCCCCTTGATCAGGCGCGGCAGCAACCCGATGACTCGTCGGCGGCGTCTCCTCATCGCTTCCAGCTCGTGTCCAGTGCGGAATTCGGAACGCGGAATGCGGAATGAAAACCGATCTTCCGCACTCCGCACTCCGCACTCCGCATGGGTCGTCTCTCCACTAGTGTTTCTCTAAGGGCGACAAGGAGCGGTTGCCGGCGAGCGCCATCAGCACGATCCGCTCGCACAGCTCGTCATAGCCGATGCCGATGCACGCGGCGGCCTTGGGGAGCAGGCTCGTCGGCGTGAACCCGGGAATGGTGTTCACTTCTAAGACGACCGGTGTGCCGGCCTGACTGAGGATCATATCCGCACGCGAGAAGTGCCGGCACCCCAAGGCCTGATGCGCGCGTAAGCCGGCGTCCTGCACGGCGCTGGCCTGCGCCGGAGGCAGCTCAGCCGGCACACGGTACTCGGTGAGCCCCTGGGTGTACTTCGCCTTGAAATCGAACCAGGAGCCTTTGGGCACGATCTCGACCACCGGCAACGCGCGTTCGGCGAGCACGCCGGCCGTCACTTCCCGGCCCTGCACGAATTCCTCGATGAGCAGCGTCGTGCTGTACTGCGCCGCGGCGGCCAGCGCCGGCTCGAGCTCCGAGGGCTGCGTGACTTTCGAGACGCCGATGCTGGAGCCTTGGTTGCTCGGCTTGACGATGAGGGGGTACCGCCAGCCTGTTAGCGCCGGTGGTCGGCGCAGCGCAGCCGTGACGCTCAGCCAACGCGGCACCGTGATCCCCGCCGCGATGAACCGCTCCCGCGACGCGACCTTGTCCATGCCCAATCGGCTTGCGGCTGTCTGTGAGCCGGTATAGGGGACGTGCAGCCGCTCGCAGAGCGCTTGGATCGTCCCGTCTTCGCCGAAGGGTCCATGGAGCGCCACGAAGGCCACCTCGGGATTCGCGCGATGGAGGGCCTGCTCGGTCCAGCCGGCCGCCTCCTCGACGCCCAGCGTCTGCGGAATCGCCAGCGCCGTCGCGCGCCACCCCCGGCGCGTCAAGGCGTCCGTAATGCCCTGGCCGCTTTTTAATGACACCGCATGCTCAGGCGATGGGCCGCCCATCAGCACCAGGACGTTGGCGGCGGAGCTCATGGGCGCGCGCGCTCCGCCAGCCCCGCCCCGGTCTGGGGCGGGGCCAGCGGCCATCGCTCGCCGACCAGCCGCACTTCCGGTTCCAGGACGACTCCGTGCTGCTTCCACACCAATCGCTGCACATGCTCCATGAGCCCCAGGACGTCATCGCAACTGGCCTGGCCGAGGTTCACGATGAAATTCGCGTGCCGGGTCGAGATCTGCGCGTCTCCGACGCGCAACCCCTTGAGCCCGGATTGATCAATGAGCCGGCCTGCCGCCAGCCCCGGCGGATTTTTAAACGCGCAGCCGGCGGAAGGGACTCGAAGATCTTGAGTCGTATTGCGATAGGCGAGCGCGCGATGGATGCGCTCATACGCCTGGGCAGCCGGAATCCGCGGGAACTCCAGCTCCACTTCCACGATGATCCCAGGCTCCAAGGAACTGTCGCGGTACCCGAACCGCAACTGCTCGCGGGCCACTTGGCGCACCGTCCCGTCCAGGGCGACCTGCGTGACCTGGCGCACGAAGCGGCCGATATGTTGCGCGTTCATGGTCACCGCGCCGCCGATCTGCCCGGGCAAGCCGGCCAGCAGCTCCAGCTCGCCCCAGCCGTGCTTGGCGGCCAGGTAGACGAGCCGCTGGGTCAACACGCCGGCGCCGCAGCGCACCCGTGCCATCAACTCCTCGGGCGAGCTGACGATGTCGACGCCGCGAAAGCCGCGGCTTAGATGAATGACGACGCCCCGCACGCCGCGATCCGCCGCGAGCGTATTCGTGCCGCCTCCGACGACCGTCAGAGGCAATCCGAGCCGCGCGGTCTGGCGGAGCACCTCGCGCAGCTCCTCGATGGTCTTGGGCTGCGCGAACCACTCGGCCGGCCCGCCGATCCGAAAGCTCGTGTGGTTAGCAAGCGGCTGGTCGCGCCAGACGCAGCCCTCTGGCCATGGCATGGCAAACCTCTCCGATGTCGCCGGCCCCGAGGAAAAAGACCGTATCGCCCGGCTGCGCGACGCGTTTGAGATAGCCGGTCAACTCCTGCCGCGGCACATAGCGCACGCACGGATGCCCGCGGGCCTTGATCAGCTCGGCCAGCCGCGCCCCCGAGACGCCTGGGATCGGCGCCTCGAATGCCGGATAGATGTCCGTGACGATCAGCCCGTCGGCGCGATCGAAGCAGCCGGCGAACTCCTGCTCTAGCAGCTGGGTCCGAGAAAAGCGATGCGGCTGGAACACGACGAGCCGGTGGCGGCCGTAGATCGGGTCGGCGTTCAGAGTTGCGCGGATTTCGGCCGGATGATGGGCGTAGTCCTCGATCAGCCAGATATCGCCCGGCAGGCGCGACAGTTGAAAGCGGCGCTCGGTGCCGCGGAATGCCGCCAGCGTGTCGCGGACCGTCGTCAACGGCAGCTCGAGCGCCAGGCCCAGGGCGATCACGGACAGCGCGTTCTGCGCGTTGTGCCGGCCGGGCACCTGGAGGGAGAAGGCGCCGAGGCTGCGGCCCCGAAAACTCGCGCGGAAGCGCGAGGCGTGCCCCTCGAGCTCCAGATCCGACAGCGTGACGTCGGCGCTGGGATCGAGCCCATACTGGATTTCCCGCCGGTGGGAGGGCAGGTCGCGGACCCAGGGATCGTCTGCGCAGCGGATCAGCAGCCCGCCATGCGGCACCTGGGACGTGAACTGGGCGAAGGCGTCGAGCAGCGCATCAAACTCCCGGTAATAGTTGAGATGCTCGCGGTCGATATTGGTGATGATCGCGACTTCCGGATGCAGGAGCAAAAACGAGCCGTCGGATTCATCGGTTTCAGCGACGAGGAACCGGCCCCGCCCCCAGCGGGCGTTGCTGCCCCAGGTCCGCACCATACCCCCGATGACCACCGCCGGGTCCCATCCCGCCCGCACGAGCAGCTCCCCCGCCATCGCCGACGTCGTCGTTTTGCCGTGCGCCCCCGCGACGCCGATGAGCCGCGCGTGCTCCGACAATCGCGCCAGCAAGGCGCCTCGCGTAATGACTGGCAGGCCGCGCGCGCGTGCCGCGCAAAGCTCCGGCTGATCCGCCGGCACCGCCGAGCTGTAGACGACCAGGTCCAGCTCGCCGCTGACATGCTCGGCGCTGTGGCCGACCGAGATCCGCACCCCGCGTTCCCGCAGCCGGCGCGAGACCGTGTTGAGTTTCGAGTCGCAACCGCTCACCGTGAGCCCTTCCGAGACGCACAGGTGCGCCAGGCCGCTCATGCCGATCCCGCTGATGCCCACGAAGTGGAGGCCCCGGCGGGGGCCTTGCAGATCCTCGGGAGGGGTGCGCCTGAGGGCCATGCGCGTTACCCGGAGATCAGCGGATGGGCCTGCGCCACAGACAGCATCCCTGAGGAGGCCGGGCGAGCCGTTCGCGGCCGGCGCGAGATCCCCAGTGCCGTGATGGTTCCCGCAAGGCGCGCCGTGGCGTCCGGCCGGGCGAGCGCGCGCAACTGCTCGCCCATGCGCTGGCGCAGCCCCGGAGTTTGGAGAAATTGCCGCACGATCCACAGGAGCCGCTCCGGCGTCGCCTCCGTCTCCTCGAGCCGCAGTCCCCCGCCGACCGATTCGACAAGCCGCGCATTGGCCCGCTGATGCCCGTGCGCCAGCGGATACGGAATGAGGACGGCGGGGCGGCCGCACTGGGCCAATTCCGCAATCGTCGAAGCCCCTGACCGCGCCACGACCACATCCGCCAACGCGTAGGCGGCCTGCATGTCCGGACAGAACTTCGCCACGTGGGCTCGAATCCGATAGCCGGCGTACGCGGCGCGCACGGCCCGGTCATCTGAGGCGCCCGCCAGGTGCACGAACTGCCAGGTGCGCCGCTCCGACTCGCTCATCAGCGACGTCAGCTCGACAAAGAGCTCGTTAATGGCGTGCGCGCCTTGGCTGCCGCCCAGGACCAGGACGGTCGGCCGGTCCCCCTCCAGCTCGAAGCGGCGCGCGGCGAGCGCACGGGGGATGCCATCCAGCCCTGGCCGAATCGGCAGTCCCGTGACCACCGCCCGCGATGGCTGCGGCCCCAGGCTTGGAGATTCGAAGGACATCGCGATGCGATCGACCCACCGGGCCAAGAGGCGATTGGTTCGGCCGAGCTCCACGTTCTGCTCATGCAGCAGGCACGCGATGCCCCACTGCCTGGCGGCCGCGATCACGGGAATGGACAGCCAGCCGCCGAAGGCGACGACGACATCCGGTCGTTGGCGCGCGATGTGGCGGTGGGCGCGCACCCAGAGTGTCGCGCAGGCCCGCACGCGGCGGCTGAGGCCGCGCGTCGGATTCGTCAAGATGGCTTCGACGCGCACGTGCTGCGCCTGCGCCGCGCGCAATAACCCTTCGGTCAGCGGCGCAATTTGCTGCCGCCGCGCATACCACAGGGTGACGCGGCTGCCCTGCGCGGCCAGGTGCCTGGCGACTTCCAACGCGGGGATCACATGCCCCCCGCTTCCCTCGCTGATGAGCAACGCGTCGAGGACTCGTTCGGCCGCCATCACCCACCGCCCCTCATCGGCGACCCAGCGAACGCGCGGAGCGTATCTCGAGCAATCTCTTGCGGTCGGCCTGAGCCAGCGCCATCCGCAGATCGGAGGACCGGCTGGCCTTCAGGATCAGCGCGCAGGCGACCAGGTTCATCACGGTCGCGGTGCCCCCGTAGGAAATGAAGGGGAGCGGCAGGCCCTTGGTCGGCAACAGGCCGGTGACGACCGCCATGTTGACCAACGCTTCCATGCCAATCAGCGCCACCAGCCCGCAGATGAGGTACTTGCTGAACGCATCTTCGGCCAGCATCGCCAGGCGGAAGCCGCACAGGACGAGCAACGCGAAGAGGGCCATGATGGCGGTCGTGCCGAGCAACCCCAGCTCCTCGCCGATGATCGCGAAGATGAAGTCCGTGTGGACCCCCGGCAAGTAGAAGAGCTTTTGGAGCGAGCCGCCCAGGCCGTGGCCGATGAGGCCGCCCCGGGCGAGCGCGAAATAGGACTGCAGGATTTGATACCCGGCGCCGCCCGGATCTTGCCAGGGATTCAGAAACACCAAGAGCCGCTGCCGTCGATATTCGGCGCCCGCCACGAGCAAGACGAAGACCGCGGCAGCGACCGCGGCGACCAGGGCGACATGTTGCCAGCGCGCGCGGGCCACCAGGAGCATCACCAAGACAGTCCCGCCCATCACGACGGCGGTGCCCAAATCCGGCTGCAGCAGCACCAGCCCGGCTCCCACCCCTGTCACCAGCAAGGGCGGCAGCACGCCCTGCCAGAAATCGCGGATCCAGGCCCGCTTGCGGGCCATGACATCGGCGAGATACAGCACCAGCGCCAACTGGGCGATCTCGGACGGCTGGAAACTCCAGCGGCCGAGCCGAAACCATCGGCGCGCCCCGCCCGCCTCATGACCGAGCAGGAAGACGATCACCAACAAGCACAGGCTCCCGAACACGATCCATTTCGCCCAAGCCCGGACCGTCGGATACGGCACCAGCAGGCACCCCATGCCCAGGCCCAGGCCCAGCAAGGTCGCCACGACATGCCGGGTGAGGAAATAGAAGTCCTGCCCATACGTCTGCCGCCCGGCCATGGCGCTGGCGGAATACACCGCCACTAGACCAAGCCCCACGAGGGCTGCGATGACCACCAGAAGCACCTGCCGCAAGTGCTGCGCCCTCATCTGTACGACAGCGCTCCAGGCTCGTGGTTCGCGGCTCGTGGCTCGTCCTCTTGCCTCGAGCCTCCAGCCTCCCCGGCCCGCCCCTGACTAGGGCCGGGGCGGGCGAGCCTCCAGCCCACCGGCGATGGGTCCGTTCCGTTTAGCCGGTGGACGATGGCCTTGAACGCGCGGCCGCGCTCCTCAAAGTCCCGGAACATGTCGAAGCTGGCGCAGGCTGGCGAAAAGAGCACCGTATCCCCCGGGTGCGCCAGCGCCATCGCCTCGCGGATCGCCGCCTCCAGCGTCGAGGCTTCGCGCAGCTTCTCGCTCGGCCCCAGCACCAGGCGCAGCCGCGCTCGCGACTCGCCGATCAAGACGATGCCGCGAATCCGCTCTTCGCGAAGCACCATCGCCAGCGGCTCGAAGTCCAGCCCTTTGTCGCGTCCGCCCAGGATCACCACCAGGGGACCGCGCGCTTGCTGCAGCGCGAACACGAGGCTGTCGGGCGTTGTCGATTTGGAGTCGTTCACATACGTCACGCCATGGATCCGCCCCACCGGTTCGCGCCGGTGTTCCAGCCCGCGGAACGTGCGGATGACCTGCCAGGTCAGCGGATCCGGCACGCCCAAGATCCGGCAGGTTTGCAGCACGGCCTGGGCATTGTCCCCAAGCGCCGTCTGCGTGTGCTCGCTCAGCCGCGCCCAGGGCGGATTGGTCCGGTTCTCCCCGAACCACACCACCTGCGCCCGCACGCCCTTGGCCAGCCCGGCGACCAGCGGGTCTCGCCCGTTGAAGACCGCCCAGTCGCGCGCGGTCTGCTGTTGGAACAAGCGGGCCTTCGCCTGGATATAGGCCTCGCGCTGACCGTGCCGATCGAGGTGGTTGGTTCCCAGGTTGAGCAGCACGCCGATCGCGGGCCGGAAGGTGTCGCACCGGATCAACTGAAACGAACTCACTTCTACCACCGCCAGGCTCTGGGGCGTCAGCTGGTCGATCACGGCGCTGAAGGGTAGGCCGAGATTGCCGCAGGCGATAGCCGGCCGCCCGGTGGCGCGCACGACCTGCGCGAGCATGGTGACGACGGAGCTCTTTCCGTTGGTCCCGGTCACCGCGACCACGGACGCAGGACAGAACCGAAAGGCCAGCTCGATCTCACTGATGATGGGCAGCCCGCGGCGCGCGGCCCATTGAATCGGCGCGACGAGTTCGGCCAAGCCGGGGCTGACGACCACCAGGTCGCTGCGCTCGATCAGGGCTTCCGTGTGGCCGCCCAGCTCGACGGTTTCAACCCCCTGCGCGCGCAGCGCGGCGCCGGCTTCTTCAAGCGCCGCATGCCGCCCGGCATCCGTGACGCTGACGCGGCATCCTGCGCGGCAGAGGAGCCGCGCGGCCGCCTGGCCGCTGCGGCCCAGGCCCACGACGGCGACCCGACGCCCTTTCCATGGAGCGCCGGCCGCGCCGTGGCGTAGGCTGCGCGAGGTCATGGGAGTGCCGTGAAACCCAAGGCGGCCAGGAGCAGGCCGGCAATCCAGAAGCGCACGATCAGTTTCGGCTCGCTGACCCCGCCCAGGTGAAAATGATGGTGCAGCGGGGCCACGCGGAAGATGCGCCGCTTGTTGCGCCACTGGTACGAGGCGACCTGCAGGATCACGGAGATCGCCTCGCACACAAACACGCCGCCGATGATGAGCAACCATAGGGACGCGCGCGAGAGCAGCGCGATGGATCCCACCGCCGCGCCCAAGCCCAAGGCGCCGACATCGCCGAGAAACACCGAGGCGGGAAAGCTGTTGAACCACAGGAATCCCACGCAGGCCCCGGCCAGCCCTGCGCACCATGGGACCAGGGCACGAGAGCGCGGATCCGCCAGCGCCCAGATCCCCAGGCCCATCAGCGCCAGCGCGACGCAGCCCGTGGCCAAGCCGTCCATGCCATCCGTGAGGTTCACGGCATGCGCGCAACCCGCCACGACCAGCATGGCGAATGGAATCCAGCCCCAGCCCACGTCCAGCGTGCGGTGCACCCACGGCAGCTCGACCACGCGCCCGCGAGGATCGGCCAGCGCCCCGGCGCCGACCCACGCGCCCACACAGAGCGCGATGGCCAGTTTAGGGAGCGCGGGAAGGCCCGAGGCGTTCGGCCGACGGAATTTCAGCAGATCATCCAGGAAGCCGACGCCGCCGATGAGCAGGACCGCGGACAGCACCAGCCACCCATCGGGATGGCTTACGCCGCCGGCGAGGATGGCCATGGCGCCGCCCACGCCCAACAGGAGGAGGCCGCCCATGGTCGGAGTGCCCTGCTTGGCTTGCTGGTAGGGTAACAGCGGCGGGCAATCTTCGTAGCGGGCCGGCTGCACGCACCTGGCACGGGCCAGCCATCGCGTGGCCTGGCGGCCGATACACAGACAGACCCCCGCACTGCCCAGGAAGACCAGGGCAGCCTCGCGTAACGCGTGCGTCGTTATGATCTCCGCGACCGCTGGACGAGAAACTCCGCGACCTGTTCCAAATGCAGCCGCCGTGATCCCTTCACGAGGACTCCGTCTCCGCGTCGCAAGATGGACGGCAATCCGTGGAGCAACTCATCCACTGTCCGATAGGTGGTGATGCCGGCCGGCGTGGACCGGCGGGTATCCTGCACGCCGCGCGCCACGTGATCGGCATACTCTCCCACCGCGATAATCTCGTCGATGCCCAGCTGCGTCGCCAACCGCCCGATGGCCTCATGGGCGGCGGGCGCGAACGAGCCCAGTTCCAGCATGTCGCCCATGATGGCGATCCGGCGCCTGGCCTGGATATCCCGCAGCATCTCCAGCGCCCGAGCGAAGGACAGCGGGTTGGCGTTGTAGCAGTCGTTCAGAATCGTCACGCCGTCGCAGCGCACCACCTCCGAGCGAAGCGGCAAAGGCAGGAAGGACGTCAGTCTGGCGCGCGCCGTCTCCAAGGGGATGCCCATGGCCCAGGCGCAGGCCAGCGCGGCGAGCGCGTTCTCGACGTTGTGGTAGCCCAGGAGGGGCACGAGGAACTGCTGGGCTCGATCCCGCAGGCGGATCGCCATGCCCGTGGGCGTCTTGACGGTCCGCCGGTCATTGGGCATGTCCACGCTGCGGACATCGACCGCCTGGATGTCGCAGCGCTCGGTGCTGCCAAAATAGACGGTGCGCACGCGAGGCGGGAGGTAGTTCCGCGCCTCCAGGCAGACGTCGAGTTGATCGCCGGGCAGCACGGCCGAGCCATCGGCCGGCAGCTCCTCCAGGAGCGACAGCTTTTCCTGCAGCACATCCATGAGCGAGCCGAAGTACTCCAAATGCGCCGGGCCGACGTTCGTGATGACCGAGACGGTCGGCTGCGCGATCGACGCGAGGTACGCGATTTCGCCCGGATGGTTCGTGCCGAGCTCGACCACGGCCATCTCGTGCTGGTCGCTCAGCTCCAGGAGCGCCATGGGCAGCCCGATATGATTGTTCTGCGTGCCGGGATTCTTGAGGACGACTTGGGGGCCACCGAGCAGATGCGCGATCAGATCTTTCGTCGTCGTCTTGCCGCAGGAGCCGGTAATCGCCACGAGCGGGATGTCGAAGCGCTGGCGATGATACGACGCCACATCGCCCAGCCCCTGCGCGGTGTCCTCCACCACGATCGTCGGCACGCTGCGAGCCCCGTTGGTGCAGGCCGACAGGTCCGAGACGATGAGACAGCCGGCCCCGCGATGGACCGCTTCGCTGACAAACCGATGCCCGTCAAATCGCTGGCCGCGCAGCGCGACGAAGGCCTGCCCCGGCTGCAGGCGGCGGGAGTCGATCGCGATGCCCGTGACGCTGCCCGTGCCGTCTGAGTGTTGCAGGCGGCCTTGGGTGGCTTGGACCAAGGCGTCAATCGTCCAACGCGGTGCTGGTGGCATGTGTGGGCCGAGCGTCAAATCGCGACGCTCTGTCGGCTGTTGAACACTCGTTCCACCACGTCACGGTCTGAGAACGGCACCGTGACATGGTCAAACACCTGATACGTCTCATGGCCTTTGCCGGCGATCAAGACGGTGTCATGCGGCTGCGCCAGCGCCAGGGCGGCGGCGATGGCCTGCTCTCGATCCGGCACGATTTGATACTGCTGGAAGCTCGGCGCGAACCCGGATTGGATCTGCCGGATGATCTGCTCCGGGGTTTCTCGGCGCGGGTTGTCCGACGTCAGGATGACATGGTCGGCCAGCAGGCTGGCCATGCGCCCCATGATGGGCCGCTTGGTCCCGTCCCGATTCCCGCCGCAGCCGAACACCACCAGCACCCGTCCCCGCGTCAGCTCCCGCAGGGAGAGCAGGACCAGCCGCAACGCATCCGAGGTGTGGGCGTAGTCGATCAGGACGCGAATCCCCGCATCGTTGGGCACGACGTCCATGCGTCCGGGCACCGGCGGCAGTTCTGCCAGGCCCAGCTGAATCGCCGAGGGCGCAATCCCGTGCGCCAACAACGTCGCAGCGGCCGCCGCGACGTTGTAGGCGTTATGCCGGCCTAGCAGCGGCGTCGAGAGCGGCAGGATGCCCCAGGGGGACTCGAGCGTCAGCATGATGCCGTCCCAGCTGCATTCCACATGGCGGACCCGCACGCGGGAGGCCTGCTCCAGGCCGTACGTGACGACGGAGCGCATCGGCAGCGTCTCGGCTAAGGTGCGGCCGAAACTATCATCGACATTCAGGACCGCGTAGCCGTCCGGACGGAGCTGGTCAAAGAGCTTGCGCTTGGCGGCGGCATACGCCTCGATCGTCTTGTGATAGTCCAAATGGTCCGAGCCGAGGTTGGCGAAAATGCCCGCCGCGAAGTGCAGGCGGGCCACGCGGCCTTGCGCGAGCGCGTGGGAGGACACTTCCATCGCGCACCACTCGATGCCCTCGGCAACCATTTGCGCGAAATACCGCTGCAGCTCAAGCGGGCCCGGCGTGGTATTGGTTGACGGCACGGTGCGCTGGCCAATCTGATACACGATGGTTCCCAGCAGCCCCGCGCGCTCGCCGGCCGCCTGCAGGATGGCTTTCAGCAGATACGTAATGGTCGTCTTGCCGTTGGTGCCGGTCACGCCAAGGAGCTTCAGCCGTTTCGTCGGGTGGCCGTAGAATTTTTCCGCGATCATCGCCAGCGCCTCCCGCGTATCCCGCACCACCACGCACGGGCAGGCGCGCGGCAGCTGCGCCGGTAGGCGCTCGGCGACGACGGCCGCCGCGCCGCGGCTCACGGCCTCTTCGATGAACTCGTACCCATCGCGCTCGGCCCCGGGCATGGCGACGAACAGATCGCCCGGCCGGACCTGCTTGGAGTGAGCCGCCACCCCAGCGATTGGGACGGCGGCGACCGGGGCCGCGGTCACGCCATGGAGCAAATCTCGCAGGGTCATGTCACGTCGTCCCGACTGTGCCCGCTGGCTCTCTCCTGGGCAGGGTCCAGTAGCTAGCGAGCCCTTCCACAATGCGCTGGAACATGGGGGCGGACACCAGCCCGCCATAGTAGGCCGGCCTGGGCTCGTCCATCGCGACCACAATGACGAATGACGAGTCAGGTACCGGCCCAAAGCCAGCGAAGGAGGCTACGAAACGGCTGTGGGAGTAGCGGCCGTTCGGCTCAACTTTCTGAGCCGTCCCGGTTTTACCGGCCACCGTGAGGCCCTGGACTTTCGCCAGCCGGCCGGTACCTGACTCAACGACGTTCACCAACAGTGACTGCACTTGTTTCGCGATTTCGGGGCGGATCACACGCGGGCCTTCCGGCGGCGCATCCGATCGCACAATCGCGCCCTCCGGCCGTTGGATCCGCTCGACCACATAGGGATGGACGCGCTGGCCGCCGTTGGCGATGATGGCCATCATGGTGGCCAACTGGATCGGGGTCACGGCCACCTCCTGGCCAATCGGGATGATGAAGCGCGAGAGCTTCGACCATGTGGCGGTGGGCGCCACCATGCCGGGCACCTCGCCGGGGATGTCGATCCCGCTGCGCTCCCCGAATCCGAACGCGCGCACATAGCGATAGAGCGTGTCCGGGCTCAGCCGCTGCGCGGCCTTCGACGTGCCAATATTGGACGAATAGGTGATCACATCGCGGAATGACAGGAGACCCAGGGGATGATGGTCATGCAGGACGTGGCGGCCCACCGTCGGCCAATTCCCTTCTTCGCAGTCCAGCATGTCCTCGGGGCTGACCACGCCTTCTTCAAGGACGGCCGCAGCCGTCACGACTTTGAAAACGCTCCCAGGCTCCATCAGGTCCGTCACGGCGCGATTGCGCCGCCGGTCGGCCGACGCCTGGCCGGGATCATTCGGATCGAATGTGGGACGGTTCGCCAGGGCGAGGATCGCCCCGGTGTGCGGATCCATGACCACCACCGAGCCACCGGCCGCGTGGAAGCGCTCCATGCCCCAGTCCAGCGCTTCCTCCACGACCTGCTGCACCACCCCGTCGATGGTCAGGACGATATCCGCGCCGTCGAGGGCTTCGGTCTCCTGTGTCCACGAGCCGATGAGCAGATGGCCGCGCGCGTCTCGCAGCGTGGAGCGCCATCCGGCCTGTCCGCGCAGCATGCCATTGAGCGCCAGCTCAAGGCCCTCGAGCCCGTTCTGATCGATGTTGACGAATCCGAGGAGATGGCTCGCGAGCCGTCCGTGGGGATAGAACCGTTTCGGCTCCTCGCGAATCCCGATCCCTTCGGACCGGAGCGGATCGAGGCTCGGGGTCACCCCGGGGTCAACCTGGCGGGCGACCCAGACGAATCCCTTGGGGCGTTGCAGGCGCTCCCGGACGGTCCTCACGTCGCGCTCGACCAAATGGGCGAGCCGCTGCGCCGTGGCGGCAGGATTGGACACGTGGCGTGGATTGGCGTAGACGGACGGGGTCAGCACGCTCAGCGCCAGCAGCCGGCCGTTGCGGTCGTAGATGCGCCCGCGCTGCGGAATGAGCGTCTGCCAGGCGGTGTACTGTTTGTTCGCGGTGGCGGTCAGGCCGCGGGCCCCGAGCACTTGCAGCCACACGCAGCGCCCCCACAGCGTGGCGAACAGCGCGAGCGCCACGACGAACACGCCGACAATGCGTTCGTTGGTGGTGGCGGTTTTCATCACTTGATTCACTGAATTATGTCAATCGCTGACGTCGCCCTGCGCGACCTGCACGGTGGCGCGCTGGCCTGAGGCGGTGTCCTCGAGCGCCGACCACGCGATCAGCTCAAGCTTGCGCTGCGCGGTCACCTGCGAGAGATAGACGGGGGATTCCAGCCCGACGACGTCAACCGTCAGCCGCGCGACGTCGGTCCGAGACTGCTCCAAGTGGCTCAACTGCTCTCCCAGCCCATAGCCTTGGGCGATAATGCGGTGGCGCAGCGACACCTGCAGGAGGCCGCATCCCACGCAGACCGCCACCAGGACCAGCCACCGCGTGAGCTGCATCAGCGTTTCTCCACGGCGCGCAGCCGGACCGACCGCGCGCGCGGGTTGCGCGCCGTTTCCTCCGGTCCGGGCCGTACGACCTTCTTCGTCAGCCGGGTCCAGATGTGGTCCTGTTCCCCTGCGCGGAAGGCCTGCTTCACCCGGCGATCCTCCAGCGAATGAAACGACAAGATGACGGCTCGTCCCTGCCCAGGAGCCAACAGGCCAGGCAGTGCGGCCAGCGTGGCCTCCAGGGCTCCCAGCTCGTCATTGACGGCGATGCGAAGCGCTTGAAACGTCCGCGTGGCCGGGTGCAGCCGTCCCTGCCCGTCGCGACGCGGCACGGCACGCGCAATGACCCCGGCCAGTTGTGTCGTGGTCGTAAAGGGGTGCGTTCGCCTCGCGGCCACGATGGCTCGGGCGATGCGCCGGGCAAATCGATCTTCTCCCAAGGTCTCCACCAGATGCGCGAGCCCGGCCTCAGGCAAGTCGTTGACCAGCGAGGCGGCGGTCACCGGCTGCCCCGCATCCATCCGCATGTCCAGCGGGCCTTCCCGCAAGAAGCTGAAGCCGCGCTCCGCGCGGTCGACCTGGAGGCTGGACATCCCTAGGTCGACCAGCAGCCCGTCGATGCGCGGCACATGCAGCTCGCGCAGCAGCGCCGGGAGTTCTCGGAAGTTTGCGCGGCGGAAGGTCACCATCCCCTGCCACTCGGTCAGTCGCTGCCGCGCGATGGCCAATGCGGAGCCATCGCGATCGATGGCAATGAGCCGTCCGCCCGGAACCAGTCGCGGGAGGATGGCCGCGCTGTGCCCGCCGGTGCCGCAGGTGGCATCGACGATCACTGAGCCGGGACGCGGCGCCAGGTACGTGAGCACCTCATTGACCAGGACCGGCTGATGGAAGGGTTCCGAGACTGATGCGGGTGCGTGTGCCATCACGCTCTTGCAAACCTCTTGGACCAACACCGACATGCCCATTCCCTACTCCGGCAGCACGCGCTCTGCGATTTCCTCGAAGCTCGAGTGCGCGCTGTCATAGAAGGCTTTCCATTTCTCTTGCGCCCAGATCTCGACGCGGCTTGACACGCCGACGATCACGACGTCTTGCTTGATGTGGGCGAAGTCTTTCAGCATTTTCGGAATGAGCAGGCGTCCGAGCCGATCAATCGTCACGTCGACCGCCCCCGAGAAGAACATGCGGTTGAACTTGCGCCCTTCAGCCTTGGTGACTGAGACTTGCTTGAAGCGGGCCTCGAGCGGGCGCCACTCGGCCTCGGGGAAGAGGAACAAGCAGTCATCCAATCCGCGCGTGAGAAACAGAGTTTGGACATCATGCTGCTTAAGGGCTTGGCGGATCTTCGCGGGAATGATGAGGCGCCCTTTGCGGTCGATGGTATGCTCGAATTCGCCGTAGAACATCGCCGAGTCTCAGGCGCCATCGGGTGGCGGCGTGTGTTGGAACTTCATTTACCACTTTCTCCCACTTCCCTCCACAAGGTGACCCGACTATACCCCGCTCCCACCACCCCTGTCAAGAGCGTGGACATAATTTTTTATAAGAGAGCGAAAGAAAACTGAAGCGTGCGTAGCGGTGCCGTCTCGCGCTCGCGTAAAGCGGGCAAGCCCCGTGCCAGATCCCGAGAGGGGACGGGATAGGCGGAGGGAGGGTTACGGTCAGGGGGCCAAGAGGTTACGGAAGGCTCAGCGACGCGCGGATCGGCGAGGCACTAGGCGTTTGGTGCGCGTGATATCGCGGCGGATCTGCCGCGTCAGAGCCGCAGGGGTTGGAAAGCGGCGCTCCTGCCGCAGGCGCGCCAGGAGCGCGACGCTGAGCTGGCGCCGACGCAGCGATCCGGAGAAGTCCAAGAGATGCACTTCGCAGGTCAGCGGGCCGCCCCCGAAGGTCGGCCGCACGCCGAGGTTCATGACGCCGCGCCAGCACCCCCTGGGCGGTGTCGTCCCACGTGCAGGGAAGGATCGTCCTTCGATCCCTCGACTCGCCCCTTGGGCTCGCTCGGGATCGTGGTGAGCGACCGCAGGGAGTCGAGCCACGACTCGCTTCGCTCGCTCAGGACGACGGCCGGATGGTCCCTCGTCCTTGACCAGAACCGCATACACGCCGCGCGGCGGCAACACCGCGGATTGCAGCCGGAGATTGGCCGTCGGGACCCGCAGGCGACGCCCCCGACCCGCGCCGGGCACCACGCACCCGTACAGCGTCGCAGGACGGCCGAGCAGTCGGCGCGCGTCGGCGAGCCGTCCGCGCGCGATCAGCTGACGGATGCGCGAGCTGGACACCGCCGCGCCGCCGCGTCGCACGGCCGGCACCTCGACGACGCCCAGGCCGTGCGCCGCGCCGAGCCGGCGCAGCAGCGCCATATCGCCCCGGCGCTGCCGGCCGAACACGAAGGCCTCGCCGACGACGACCGCGACGGCGCCAAGCCGCGCTTGCAGGACGCGCCGCACGAACAGGTCTGCCCTGGTGCGCGCAAAGCGCGCCGTGAACGGAATGACCCAGGCGCGATCAACCCCGAGGCGACTCAGCCAATCGAGCCGGGCCCCCAACGGCATCAGCGTCGGCTGCGCGTGGGACGGTCGCAGCACGCTCTCGGGATCGGGGTCAAAGGTGACCGCCAGGCTCTCAGCCCGCAGGCGGCGCGCCAGCCGCACCGTAACGCCGAGGACGCGCTGATGCGCGACATGGACTCCGTCGAAGACGCCAATCGTGACGACGCGACGGCGAGACGGCGGGGGATGCTCAGGGCCGAGATGAATGCGCACGGCGCACGGGCTCCGGCTCACCGAGCGCAACGAGGCGCGCGGCGATGGCTTCGACCGTCGCCTCGCGGAGCCAGCGGACCGGCACGGCTCCGTCGAGCGACCAGTCGCCGATCTGCACGCGACGCAGCCCGGTGAGATGGCCGACCGTGCCGAGGCGTTCTCCGATGGTTTCCGCGAGCCGTCGCACGTACGTGCCCGCCGAGCAGCGCACGCGGATCTGGAGGGACTCGGTGGTCAACCCGAGGAGCGCCAACTCGAAAATCTCGACGACGCGCGCCTCAAGCGCGACCGGCTGGTTATGGCGCGTCCACCAGTACGACGGGCGCCCGCGCACTTTCACGGCGCTGTAGGCCGGCGGAATCTGCGACCCCCGACCGACCAGCGATGCCAGCACCCGCTTGACCTCGTCCTGTGCCAGGGCGGGGATCGCGGCCTCCCGCACCGGGCGCCCCTGGGCATCCCCGGTGTCGGTTTGGATCCCGAGCCGCACGGTCGCCTCGTAGATCTTGGCATGCCGCTGAAACCGGTGTTGATGTTTCGTGGCCGCGCCGATGAGGAGGATCAGCAGCCCTTGGGCGGCGGGGTCCAGGGTGCCAGTGTGCCCGATGCGGCGCACGCCTAACTGCCGGCGCGCCAGCGCCACGACGTCATGGGACGTCATGTCGGCGGGCTTGTCGACCAGGAGCATGCCCTGCAGCATGGATCGCGTCGGCCTAGGCGTCTTCGTCGCGCCGCTTCAGCTCGTCGAGGGTCTCGGCCATGCGGATGGAGCGCTCGATCATCTCGTCATACCGAAACGCCAGCGCAGGGATCACCTTCAACCGAAAGCGTTTCTTGATGAGCGTCCGGATGAACGCCGCCGAATGGTCCAGCACATCCTGGGCCTGCTGCACGGCGGCTTCTCCGCCCAGACAGCTGAAGAATACTTTGGCGTGGCTGCCGTCTTTCGACAGCTCGACCTGCGTCACGGTAATGAATCCCACCCGCGGGTCCTTCAGCTCGCGCTGGATGATCTGCGCGATCTCCTGCTGCAATTCATGCGCCAACCGTCCCGAACGCTGCGGAAACATGACCGAGGCTCACTCCTGTTCGATGCGGATCACGGCCACCGCGCGATCCGCGCGCATCCATCGCGAGACGTCTTCCAGCGTGCGCCGCACGTGCGCCGGCTCGCTGCCCACGCAGACGACGCCCAGGCACGCGCGCTGCCACGTGTCGTTCGGCTCCACCTCCGCGACCGCGACGTTGAATGTCCCGCGCAGCCGCTCTTTGAGGCTGTTGAGCGCCGCGCGGCGGTCCTTCAACGAGTGAGACTCCGGCAGGTGCAGCTCGACGCGGAGCGACCCGACGATCATCGCGCGCGCTCCAAGAGCCGGCTCAAATGGCGGAGGCACGCGGCGGGATCAGGCTCTTGCAACAGGCGCGTCAGTTCGCGCTCCAGCCGCCCCGCATTCAGCCAGCCGAGCGCGCCGGCGGCAAGGGCCTCGCGAAGCCGTCGGGCCGTCTGCGCCTCAAACGCCCATCCGAAGCGTTGCGCGAAGCGGATGCCGCGCAGGATCCGCGTGGGATCGTCCAGAAAACTCCGCGCATGGAGGACGCGAAGCCTGCCGCGTTGCAAGTCCTCCCGTCCGCGGAATGGATCGGCCAGCGCGCCGAATCGGGCGGCGTTCAGCGCGACCGCCATGGCATTGAGCGTAAAATCACGACGAAACAAATCTTCTTCCAGCGTTCCGCGAGCGACCACGGGATAGGCGGCCGGGCGCACGTAGGTTTCCTTGCGACACCCGGCCACGTCAATCCTGCGACGTGGATTCCGGCCAGGCAGTTGAAGGGTCGCGGTGCCGAAGGCGGGGTGAACCTGGAGCGTCCCGCCCATCGCCTTCGCTGCGGCCTGGGCGAAGGCGGGCCCTTCCCCTTCGACGGTCACGTCAAGATCGGTCAGTCGCGAGCGCCCCAGCAGCCAGTCTCGCACGCACCCGCCGACGCCGTAGACGGCCACGCCGCGGGCATCGCCCAGCTGGCCGAGCCGCGCCAAGAGCGGCGTCACGGCAGGCGGCAGGCGCACAGGGGCGCCGGCTCGCGCGCCCTCCCGCGCGGGGGCTCGGGCCGGTCGGGGAGTCATGGACGGGGGTGATGCTTCTCGTGGACGGCCTTCAGGCGGGCGCGATCCACGTGGGTATAGCGCTGCGTTGTGCTGATGTTGGCGTGCCCCAAGAGCTCCTGCACCGTTCGCAAGTCGGCGCCGCCTTCCAGCAGATGCGTTGCGAAGGAATGGCGAAGCGTATGCGGGCCGACGCGCTTGGTGATCTGGCCCGCCCGCGCATAGCGCCCCAGGAGCTGCCAGATGCGCTGGCGCGTCAGCCGTCCTCCGCGCCGATTGACGAACACCGCGGTGGATTCGGTGCGACGTTTCACCAGCAGGGGCCGGAGGTCCGCGAGATAGCGGCGCAGCGCCACGTGGGCCTGCCGACCCATCGGGACAATGCGCTCCTTGTTGCCCTTGCCGATGCACCGGAGGAAGCCCGCCTCGAAATTCAGGCTCAACAATTCCAGCGCCGCCAGCTCGGACACGCGCAGCCCGGCGCCGTAGAGGAGCTCCAGGATCGCTAAATCCCGCAGGCCCAGTCCGTCCGTCTTGACGCTGCCGAGCAAGCGTTCCACTTCTTGCGCGTTCAGCGTCTGCGGGAGGCGACGCCAGAGCCTCGGGGTCTGGATGAACGTCGTCGGGTTCGCGGGCACGCGTTGCTCGGCCTGCAGAAACCTGAACAGCCCTTTGACGGCGGCCAGCTTGCGGGCCACGGTCGCGGGACTTCGGCGGGCGCGGAGCTGATGGAGGAAGCCTTGGACGTGGTCGGGACGGACGGCCGCCAGGGACGCGATGTGTTCGCGCTCTAGATGCTGCGCGAAGAGCCCCAGGTCGATTTGGTAGCTGGAGATGGTGCTGGCGCTCAGGCCACGCTCCAAGCGCAGGTACGCCAGGAACGCGTCAAGTTCCTGGCGCAGCGCCGGAGACATCGTCCTGAACCTCATGCTCGACTTGCCGCCAGGAGAATTCCCGGCTGAGTGTTCGCGTCTGGACTTCCAACTGCCGCTGGATCGTGTGGGACTCCCCGGAGAGCATGAGGCCTTGCCGCAGCTTGGCGTCAAGCTGCGCGCGCTCCGCCAGCAGAGGGTCTAGCCGACGGCCCGTCTCCTCCTTCAGGAGCCCGCGGAGATACTGCAACTCCCGGAGCGATTCCGCCGACAGGCTCTGCACGCGCTTCGGATTGACCGGTTGCTGTTTGAACGCGTCCAGCAGCTCGGCGTTCCAGTACTCGAACACGAGGAGGTGCTTCCGGTAGCGCTCAATTGGCGACAGCGCCTGGCGATAGTCCTGAAAACGCGTCACGGGCGACGGGCGATCGACCGGCCCCTTCGGCTTGCGGCTAAACTTTCGCTGCAACGACTCGCAGCCGTACAGCCCAGCCGCCAGAGAAAGCAGGAGGACGAGAACGTACGCTTTTGAGCGCCCATCGCCCTTAGCGTTTTGCATCGATGAACCGTTTGAACTCCGTTTCACTCAAGACCTGGACCCCAAGAGCTTTGGCCTTCTCGAACTTCGAGCCAGGCTCCTTGCCGGCGACGACGTAGCGGGTCTGAGGGCTGACGCTCGAGGCCGTCTTGCCGCCCAACTGTCGCACCAGACCTTCGGCCTGCGAGCGCGTGAAGTCCGCGAGCTCCCCCGTGAACACCATCGTGACTCCGGCCAGCGGTTTGGGGCCCTTCGTCGTCTCCTCGACCATGCGCACGCCGGCGGCCTTCAAGTGCTGGATGACTTGCTTGGTTTGCGGCTGCCCGAAGCACGTGGCGATCGCGCCGGCCATGACCGGCCCCACATCCGGAATCGCCTGCAGGGCCTGCGCATCCGCCTGCATGAGCCGGTCCATCGAGCCGAACTGCTCCGCGAGCACTTGGGCGGCCTTCTCACCCACATGGCGGATGCCAAGCCCATAGATGACGCGGGCCAGCCCCCGGCTCTTGCTCGCTTGGATCGCATCCAGCAGCTTCTGCGCTTTCTTCTGGGCGAACAGCTCCAAGTCCAACAGATCACTCAGGCTCAGCCGATAGAGATCCCCGACATCGCGCAGGCGCTTCTTGCTGACGAGCTGCTCCACCACCACGTCGCCCAGCCCCTCGATATCCATGGCCGGGCGGCTGCCAAAGTGCAACAGCCGGCGAGCCAACTGCGCGGGGCAGCTCGGGCTGATGCAGCGGTAGGCCACGTCCTCTTCCTTCGCTTTCACCACGACGCCGCCGCACTCCGGGCAGCGCGTTGGGGGGCCGACCCGCCGCTCATGGCCGGTCCGTTTGTCCGTGAGGACCTCGACCACCTGGGGAATGACATCGCCGGCTCGCTGCACGACGACCCAGTCCCCTGCTCGCACGCCCAAGCGCTCGATCTCGTCGTAGTTGTGCAACGTCGCATGCGTGATCGTCACGCCTGCGCAGGCCACCGGCTGCAGGTGCGCGACCGGCGTGATCGTCCCGGTTCGGCCCACGGACGGCACGATGTCCCGGACGCGGGTGGTCACCTGCTGCGCCGGAAACTTGTAGGCGATCGCCCAGCGCGGCGATTTGTGCGTCATGCCCAGGCGCTGTTGCAGCGCGAGTTCGTTGACTTTCAGGACGACGCCATCGGCCTCGTAGCTGAGCTGCTCGCGGCGCTCCTCCCACCGGCGGCACGCGGCCAGGGCGTCCTCAACCCGCTCGTAGACCGCCGCGTGCTCCGTAATCGGCAGGCCGTAGCGCCGGATCGCCTGGAGGAATTCCCAATGCGTTGTAAAGGCCACGCCCTCCACCGCGCCGTAGGAATGCGCGACAAACCGCAGGGGCCGCTGAGCGGTCACCTGAGGATCTTTCTGCCGAAGGCTGCCTGCGGCCGCGTTGCGCGGATTCATGAAGGTTTCCTCGTGGCGGCGCTGCGCGAGCCGGTTGTAGCGCTCGAAGTCCGCCTTGCGCATATAGACCTCGCCGCGCACCTCAAGGCGCCTGGGGACCTTGCCCTGTAGGCGCAGCGGGATCGCTCGGACGGTTTTCGCATTGGCGGTGACATCCTCGCCGCTCGTGCCGTCGCCGCGCGTGGCGGCGCGCGACAGCCGACCGCGCTCATACAGCAGCGACAGGCCCACCCCGTCGATCTTCAGCTCCACCGTGAAGGTCGGCTGCGCACGCGCAAGCCCTTTGCGCACGCGCTCCTGCCACGCCTGCACCTCCTGGACGCCAAAGGCGTTGTCGAGCGACAGCATCGGCACCTGATGGCGGACCGGGCGAAACGCGGCATCCGGCACGCCGCCCACGCGCTGGCTGGGTGAGTCCGGCGTAACGAGCTGTGGGGCTTGTCGCTCAAGCTCGATGAGCTGGCGCATGAGCCGGTCATAGTCCGCATCGGCGATTTGGGGTTGGCTGAGCACGTAGTAGCGGTAGTCATGGCCGCGAATCGTCTGGCGCAGCTGCTCGATGCGCTCCCCCAGCGGTTTGCGGTCCCCGGTGGAGGTAGTCCGTGCCATGGGTGGTGCGCCTAGCGCCCGACGAGCAGACGATCCGCCAGGAGCGCCGGCAGCCCGGCATCCCGAATCTTGCGTGCCGCGGTCGCCACGTCATAGGCCGTGCGCCGAATCGCCAGGCGCCAGCCATCCGCGTCGATGATGGCATAGCTCGCCTCAGGCCGGCCGTCACGCGGTTGACCCACGCTGCCGGGGTTGACGAGATAGCGCCAGCGCTGCGCGTCCTCGTGCACCTGCACGTCGCTTAGCTTGCGCGGCTCGGTCAGCATCCGCGCCACTTTCTGCTTGGTGCGATCATACTCCACGACCACGGGCACATGAGTGTGGCCGACAAGGCACATGAGCGTGCGGCAGGCGCGCAGCGTGTCGATCACTTGACCGAGCTCGACCAGGTATTCGAAGCGGCTGGGTTGATGGAGCGTCCCGTGGGCCAGCGTGAAGGGTCCCTCAGTCGCGGTCAGCGGCAGGCGGCGCAGCGCGTTGAGCTCCACGAAGCCCAGCTGATCCCGCGTCCAGGTGATCGCGGCCCGGGCGGCATCATTGAACCAGCCCACATCCAGCTTGCCCAGGCAGGCCCACTCGTGGTTGCCTGCGATCATCACCGCCCCCAGCTCCTGCAAGCGGCCCAGGCAGGCCGCTGGGTCGGCGCCGTAGCCGACGCTGTCGCCCAGGCACAGGTAGCGGTCGATGCGCTCCGCCTTGAGCGCCTCCAAGACCGCCGTCAGGGCTTCCAGATTGGCATGGATGTCAGAGAGGATGGCGTACCGCATGGCCAAGAGACGCGCGCAGCATCGCGCGTGCGTTACAGGTAGCGGATCACAAAATCGTCAAACGTATCCGTGCCGGAAATCCAGGTCGCGTCGATGCGCTGAATGAAGTTCTTCATCGGCCCCGTGCGCAGCGCTTCCAGGAACCGCTTAAGGGTGGCCTCGTCGGCCTCGGCCACCAGTTCCACCCGCCCATCCCGCAGATTACGCACCCAGCCCACGACGCCGATCCGCTGGGCGTTCTCCTCCACCGTGAGGCGAAACCCGACGCCCTGCACTCGGCCGGAATAAAAGACGTGGACCTGTTTTTTCGTCACTGAACTCGGATGACGACGCGCCCCTCGATCGCCGGCCACGAGACTCTCCCGTCAGTACTGCACAAGTGAGAAGATCTGGTGCGGAGTAAGTTTCTGCCGGCCCTGGAGTGCGGTGAGCTCCAGCAGAAAGGCGATCTCCACCACCTGCGCCTGAAGCCGCTGCGCCAGTCGAACGGCAGCCCCCATGGTGCCCCCCGTGGCCAGGACATCATCCATCAAGAGCACGCGCTCATCCGCGGCCAACGCGTCCTGGTGGATCTCCAACACGTCTTCGCCGTATTCGAGCGTGCAGCGCTCTTGATGCGTGCGATGCGGCAGCTTGCCCCGTTTGCGCACCGGCACCAGCCCGATCTTCAGGCGCGAGGCGACCGCGGCGCCCACCACGAAGCCGCGCGACTCAATGGCGACCACGGCATCGAGCTGCTGGCCACGGTAGCGCTGGGCAAAGCGCTCAATGGCCTCGTCGAATGCCTGCCGATCCCGCAACAGCGGGGTGATATCCCGGAACAAGATACCCGGCTTGGGAAAGTCGGGAACGTCCCGGATATAGCGCTTCAAATGTTCGGCTTGCCCGTCATGAGACATGGTGACCTACCGTAGCAGATCTCGGGGCGCTGGGATTTGAACCCAGGACCTCTTGGTCCCGAACCAAGCGCTCTAGCCAAACTGAGCTACGCCCCGACACGGCAAACAGGAACTGGTACGATGAGGAACAACACATTCTACAGGGACGCTGAAGGAGGGTCAACGCGCGGACCGCGAGCTGGCTAACTGCCCCACCAGCTTGGTGAAGTAGTCGAGCTCAAGATTCACCGGCGAGCCCACGGAGACGCCGCCGAGGGTGGTCTGCCGGATGGTTTCGGGTATCAGGTGGACCGTAAAGCTCGAACGGCCGAGCCGCGCTCCCATCGTGAGGCTCACGCCATCAACCGCGATGGGCCCTTTGGGCACCAGCCATCGCCGCAACGCAGGCGGTACCTGAATCTCCAGCACCACCTCCCCGCCCCGCGCCCTCCGGCTGAGGATGCGGCCCACCCCATCGACATGTCCGAGCAAGAGCTGCCCGCCCAGCCGGTCTGTTAGCGTCAGGCTCGGCTCGACGTGCACGCGCGCGCCGGGCCGAAGGCCAGCCAGCGCGGTCATCCGCAGCGTCTCCGGAATCACCTCGAAGGCGACCGCACCGCGCTCGATGCGCACCGCGCTGAGGCACACGCCGTTGACCGCAATGCTCTCTAGCGGCTCGATCTTGGCCGCCGTCCTGGGCGCCTGGATCGTCAGGCGGGCCAGCCCGTTGCGTCGTTCGTTGCGCGTCACCGTGCCCAGCTCGCGGATGATGCCCGTAAACATCACGCCGCCTTGGCCTGGCGCGTCCCGGGATAGCGGACGCAGCCTTCGACACAGAGATCGATCCCAAAGCGACGCACCCGCACGTCCTCCAGCCGAATCGCCTTGGTGAGGCGATCGATCCCGGCGCCGCCGAGCGACGAAGGCGCCTCGCGGCCTCCGAGCAGCAGGGGGCTGATGCACCACACCGCGCGATCGACCAAGCGCTGGCCAAACGCGCTCGCCAACACCTCCCCGCCCCCTTCGATCAAGACCGACTGGACGCCCCGGCGTGCCAGCGCCCGCAGGAGCGGGCGCAGCGGGACGCGCCCCTGGCGATCCGCGCGGAACCACAGCAGCGTGGCGCCGCGCCGCTCAAGTGCTCTGCCCTTGGCCCGCGGCGCCCGGGTCGTCGTGGCAATCAGCGTTGGCGCGGCAGGGCGGGCCGAAAGGCACCGTGCAAAGATCGGCGTGCGCAGCCGGCTGTCCAAGACGACCTTGACCGGATGGCCGGCCCGAGGGCGCATGGCGCGCACGCTCAGGCGCGGATCATCCCGTAGGACCGTGTTGACGCCCACCAGCACGGCATCGACGTCCCGCCGCAGCGCGTGGGCATACTGTCGCGAGCGCTCGCTGGTGATCCAGCGCGACTGGCCGGTGGCCGTGGCGATCTTGCCGTCAAGGCTCTGGCCGACCTTGGCCGTGACGAATGGCAGCCCATGCGTCATGACCTTTTCAAACGAGGCGTTCAGCTGCCTGGCTTCCGCCTTCAGGAGGCCAGAGCGCACCTGGAGGCCCGCCCGCCGCAACCGGGCGAAGCCCCGTCCGTTGGTCAGCGGGTTCGGGTCCCGGCTGGCCACGACGACCGTCTTCACCCCTGAGCGGATTACCGCCTCGCAGCAGGGGGGCGTGCGTCCGACATGATTGCAGGGTTCTAACGTCACGAACAGCGTGGCGCCGCGGGCCCGCGGACCGGCCTGGCGCAGGGCCGCGACCTCCGCGTGTGGGCCGCCGGCCCGGCGGTGATAGCCTTGACCGACGAGGCGGCCCCTCTGCACCACGACCGCGCCGACCATGGGGTTGGGCGCAGTGCGGCCCTTGGCGCGCGCGGCCAGGCTCAGGGCGAGCCGCATGAAGCGTGTGGCGTCGCCTTCCATGCTCTGAGCGCCTCGACGAAGCGGTATGGGATCTTCACGATGCCGATTGGCACGCCTTCCTTGGGCGTACCGTGGTAATCGCTGCCCCCGGTCCTGAGCAAGTGGAGCCGATCGGCGATCTGCTCGTAATGGCGGATTTGCTGGGGGCTATGCTTGGCATGATAGACTTCAAGGCCCGCCAGCCCCTGGGGCACCAGGGCGTCGATCAGCAGATCGTGCTCGAGATAAATCGGGTGCGCGAGGACCGGCACGCCGCCTGCCTCACGGATGACGCGAATGACTTCGCCGGGCGCCAGAGGCGAGCCGGGCACGAACCCGGGGTTGGTCGGTCCAAGATATTTTGAAAACGCCTCCGCCATGGAGCTGATGTAGCCGCGCCTGAGGAGCACCTGGGCCACGTGCGGCCGTCCGACCGTGCCCTCTGGCGCCAGCGCGAGCACTTCCTCGGCATCGATCTGCACGCCGACCCGTTGCAGCCGGCTCACCATCTCTTTCGCCCGCTCCACCCGCCGCGCCTTTTGGCGCGCCAGGTGCGCCTTGAAGCCTGCGTGTTCCAAATCCATGAGAAAACCGAGCATATGCACCTCGTGCTCTTGGTCGCTGGCCGACATTTCAATCCCGGGGATCAATTCGATCCCCAGGCGCTCCGCCACCGGCCGGGCGATCGCCAACGCATCGGTGTTGTCGTGGTCCGTGATCGCGATGGCCGAGAGCCCGGTCTGCTTGGCGAGCTCCACCACGCGCTCCGGCGTGTCCGTGCCATCGGAGTACCGGGTGTGCAGGTGCAAATCCGCGGTCTTTGCTAAGGCGGCCATCCGATTATTCCGATGGGGGTGGCTCGCTCGAGGCCGCCGGCTCGCTTCCGTTGGCTCGCGCGCTTCCCGTCTGCTGCTCCAGCGACTTGTGGATCGCGTCCAGGATCCCGTTGATGAACTTGCCGGTGTCGGTGTCGCCGAAGCGCTTCGCTAATTCGACCGCTTCATTAATGGTGACTTTCGGCGGCACGTCCTTCAGGAACAACAGCTCAAACACGCCAAGGCGGAGGATGTTGCGATCCACCACGCCCATGCGCCCCAGGCTCCAATTGCTGGCGTGGTGGGTGATCAGGGGATCGATGTCGGCCAGATGCTCCCGCGTGCCTCGCACGAGCCGATCCGCGAACAGTTTGACATCGGCTGGCGGCGAGTGCTCCTGCCAAAACGCCGCAATGGCTTCGGCGGAGGCCTCGCGGCGGACGTCGAGCTGGTAGAGCGCCTGGAGGGCGTACTCACGGGCTTTGCTGCGTTTGCGCATCGCTGGAAATGCTTTCACAAATCTCTGAAGCCACAGATGGACACAGATGAAGAACCCGCCAATGAGCGCAGAGTGGCATCTGCGCCAATCTGTGGGCGTCCCGCCTCTGTGCTCATCGGTGCCGTCTTGCCGTAGCCCGAAAACATCGCACCATATCCAGCGCCGCGGCGGCGGCCTCGGCACCCCGGTTGCCCAGCCGCCCGCCGGCGCGCGCGCGGGCCTGCGCCGGTGAGTTCACGACAATGACGCCGAAGGTGACCGGCACCCGCGACTGGGCGGAGACGGTACAGAGGCCTTGCGCCACCCCTGCGGCAATCGCCCGGTACTGGGGCGTGCGGCCGCGGATAAGCGCCCCAAGCGCGATCACGGCATGCGGCCGAGGCCGCGAGGCGACCAGATGCGCGGCGGCTGCCGGCAGCTCGAAAGCGCCAGGCACCCAGAGCGTCCGGATCTGCGGGCTCAAGATCCCGGCTCGGCGTAAGACGTGCTGGGCCCCTTCAAACAAGGCCTGCGTGACGGAAGGATTAAACCGCGAGACGGCGATGCCAATGCGCACCGCGCCCAGCGCCCGCCCGTTGACCGGGCCATGAGCGGCCGAGGCCCTGGAGGCAAGACCTCCATCATGTGAACGCGCGCGCTGTGCCGTCATGTGGCTGCCTTAATCTGTTGAACTTCCCCTGGCGGGTTCGCCGTCTGGGACCGGAGCGCTCCTGGCGGAGCGCGAGGAGCCTAGTCCTCGACGGCGCTCAGCAGATGGCCGAGCTTGTCACGCTTGCTCTGCAAGTAGCGAGTGTTCTCAGGGCGCGGGGCGATCTCGATGGGGACCCGCTCGACCACCCGCAAGCCATAGCCTTCAAGGCCGATAATCTTGCGGGGGTTGTTCGTCAGGAGCCGCAGGTCCTTCAGGCCGAGGTCCACGAGGATCTGTGCCCCGATGCCGTACTCCCGCAGGTCCGGCGGGAAGCCCAGCGCCCGGTTGGCCTCGACCGTATCGAGCCCCTGGTCCTGCAGCGCGTAGGCCTTCAGCTTGTTGGCCAGGCCGATGCCGCGCCCTTCCTGATTGATATAGAGGATCACGCCGCGCTCCGCCTCGGCGATCATATGCATCGCACGGTGCAGCTGCGGCCCGCAATCGCAGCGCAGGCTGCCGAACACATCGCTCGTCAAACACTGCGAGTGCACGCGCACCAGGACCGGCTCACCGCGGTCCACCTCGCCGCGCACCAGCGCCAAGTGCTGTCGATCGTCAATGGTCGTCTCATAGAGGATGAGACTGAACTCGCCGAATGCCGTCGGCAGCTTCGTGGTCGCGGCGCGGCGCACCAATTTCTCAAAGCGCCGGCGATACTCGATGAGGCTGGCGATCGTGCAGATTTTCAGGCCGTGGCGCTCGGCGAAGGCCAGCAGGTCCTCGGTGCGCGCCATGGTCCCGTCATCCCTCATGATCTCGCAGATCACGCCGGCCGCAGGCAGGCCCGCCAGGCGCGCCAAGTCCGTCGCCGCCTCGGTGTGCCCCGCACGCTGGAGGACGCCGCCGTCTTTCGCGCGCAGCGGAAACACATGGCCCGGACGGCAGAGATCCTGCGCGACCGTCTCCGGCGTGACGAGCGCCTGGATCGTCCGCGCGCGGTCCTGGGCGGAAATGCCGGTGGTCACGCCTCGGCGCGCATCGACCGACACCGTCCAGGCCGTCTTCATCGGATCCTCCGACGGACTCACCATCGGATGGAGTCCCAGGCGATCGAGCGCCCGCCCCTCCATGGGGACGCAGATGATGCCGCGTCCGTGCGTCGCCATGAAATTGACATGGTCCGGCGTGACAAACGCGGCGGCCATGACCAGGTCGCCTTCATTCTCGCGGTCTCCGTCATCTACGACGATGACCAGGCGACCCTGGCGGATCTCGTCGAGGATCTCGGGGATCGGGTGGATGCGTAGGTCGCTCATGCTCAAGAAGTTAGTATAGCGTCCCGGGCGCCGACGGTCAACCAGGCTGGCCGCTAGGCTCGCGCCGGGCTCAGCCGGGCCGAGAGGATCTTGGAGATGCCGGCTTCCTCCATGGTCACCCCATAGAGGGAATCGGCCTTGGTGATGGTCTTCTTATTATGCGTAATCAGGATGAATTGGGAGAGGCTTAGGAACTCTTCGAGGACCCGCGTGAACCGGTCCACATTGGCCTCATCGAGGGGCGCATCGATCTCATCGAGGATGCAGAAGGGCGAGGGCCGAACTTTAAACAACGCAAAGAGCAGCGCGATGGCGGTCAGCGCCCGCTCGCCGCCGGAGAGCAGGCTGATGCTCTGCAGGCGCTTGCCCGGCGGCTGCGCGACGATCTCGATACCGGTCTCCAGCACGTCCTCCTCGTCCAGCAGCACGACATCGGCCTTGCCGCCGTTGAACAGGCGGGTGAAGTAGTGCTTGAACTCTTCCTGGATTCTGACGAAGATCTCGCGGAACTGGGTCCGCGCGGCCCGGTTAATCTGCGCGATGGACGCCTTGAGATCGTCGCGCGCCTTGATGAGGTCCTGCGTCTGCGTCTGGAGAAACTCGTGCCGCCGCTTCAACTCATCGTACTCTTCGACGGACCCAAGACTGACCGGCCCCAAGCTCTCCAGCGTCGCGCGCAGCTTGCCGACCCGCTCGGCGAGCTCCGCGCGCTGCTCCGGCGTCAACGCGGGCGTGTCGCTGTGCCGCTCCGCCTCGATCGTAGCCTCGTCAATCTGGTAGAGCTCGCGCAGGCGCTCGACCAGGTGCGTCCGCCGGAAGCCCCGCTCGGCCAGCTGGCGCTCCTGGTCTTGGATCTGCTGGGCCAGCGCCGCCAGCTGCTGCTCGACTGCCAGCACCTCCGGCATGACGTGATTGCGCTGGGCCTCGGCCTGGCGCAACGCGTCGCTCACTTCCTGCTCTTCGGCGACGCATCGGCCCCGCTCGTCTTCCAGGCGTGGCCTCTCGCGGCGGTGCGTCTCACGCTCTGCGCTCAGCTGCTGCGCGCGCGCAACCGCCTCCTGTTGCTGCGCGCGCTTCTGCTCCACCTGCTGCCCCAAGCGCGCGCGTTCGGCGTCGACTTCCTCCCGGCGTTGGCGCACGACGGCGGCGCGTTCGGTCAACGACTGGCGCGAGGCCTCCCGCTGGGCCTTGGCGACCAAGGCTTGTTGGCGCTCGTGCTCGGCCGTTTCGCGCGTCGCCTGCGCCTCCGCCAGCGCGCGTTCGATCGTCTCCTGGCTTCGCTCGGCTTCCTGCGCCGCCCGCTCCGCTCCGGTCAGGGTGGCCGTCACTTCTTTAGCTTGCGCGCCCAGCTCTTGCGTGTCCAGCTCCGCCGCGCGCTGCTCGTCTTCGATGCGCCGGCTCTCCTCGCGCAGCTGCGCGATCACCTGGTCGAGCTTCTGCAGAGCTGGGACGACCTGGGCGAGCTGCCCTTTGTCGGATTCTTGTTGGCCGAGCAGCGTCTGCCACTGGTCTTCGGCCGCTTTCGCGGACGTCACGGCATCCTCCACCGTGCGCGTCCACGTCTCCACCGCCGCCTCGGCTTGCTCCCACCGCTGCCGGCGGCCGAATCGACTGGGACCGCCGGCTCCGTTAAAGCGCCAGGAGCGACGATCCCATCGGTCTCCCCGAGGGCTCACCAGGCGCCGGCGCGGCACGTCACGCTCCCCCAGCAGCCGCTCGATGTCATCGATGACCCACGAATCATCCAGGAGCCAATCGACCAACGGCTGGTAGCCGCCCTTGCCCCGGACAAACTGCTTCACAGCGCCCGTCAGGCCGGCTTGCGAAGCCGGCTGCTCCATCGGCAGCGGCTGGCGCGGACAATCTTCCAAGACGATGAAGCGGCAACTCTCCAGGGTCTTGGTGCTGAGCGCCTGCCGGCAGCGGACCAGCGCTCGGCGGTCGCGCACGACAATCGCCTCGACGAGCGGCCCGAGCGCGGCCTCGGCGAGCGGTTCATAGCCCGGCGCGGTCTCCAAGAGATCGACGAGCGGCCCCAGCACGCCGTCAATGGGCTCGGCCATGAGCGACTTGACGGCCTCGGGAAATCCTTCAAACCGCCGCCACAACCCTTCGAACACCTCGCGCTGCGCCCGGGCTGCAGCCAGCTGCTCCTGCGCCTGGTGCACGCGCACGGTCAGTTCATCTCGTCGAGCGAGCGCCTGGGCCAGCGTCTGCGCGCTGGATGCGCTGCGGTGCTCCAGCGCCTCGGCCTGCTGGCGCGTCAGGTCCTGCTCGCGGCTGGCCGTCTCCAGCCGCCCGCGCACGTCCTGCGCGCGCGTGCCCAACTGGGCGCGCTGCCCTTCGAGCCGGCCAAGGCGGGCGTCGAGTGCTTTAAGCCGCGTGGTCGCCTCGATCACGGTGTTGCGGCTTTGGGCCGCCTCAGAGGCCGCCCCAAAGAGCTGGGCTTTCGCCTCGGTCAGGCTGGCCAGGGCCTGTTGGATGATGCCGTCGATCTGGGCCAGGCGCTCACCGGCCTGCGCGGCGTCGGTTCCCGCGCCCTCAAGCGCTTGCAGGAGTTCCGCCTCCTGCACCGCGCCCTGGGCTGCCTGCTCCTCACACTGCTGCAGCCGGCCGGCCAGTTGCGCCGTCTCCAACTCCAGCTGCTTCGCCTGCGACGTCAGCTGCTCGATCCATCCGGTCTTCAACTGCAGCTGGCTGGCATGCTGTTCAACCTGGCTGGCCACTTCGACGCGCCGCGTCTGGAGCGCCTGGAGCCGTTGCTGAATGGCGGACACGGCGGCATTGCAGGACTCAAGCGAGCTCAGGCGCGCTTGCTTTTGGGCGTCCAGCTCGGCGCGCTGGGCGCTCAGCGTCTTGACGCGCTCCTCGACTTCCGCGTCGCGGGCACCCCCCTGGCGCAGCTCATCCACGGCCACTCGAAGCTCCATCGACTTCAGCTGCTCCCATTGCTCCTTGTACCGGCGCGCCTTCGCCGCTTGACGCTCCAGGGCCGAAACCTGGCGGCGGACTTCCGAGGCGATGTCCGCCAGACGCACCAAGTGCTCCTCGACTTCCTCCAGGCGCCGCGTCGTCTCCTGCTTCTTGGCGAGGTACTTGGCGACACCGCTCGCTTCTTCGAAGACGACGCGCCGCTCCTCCGGCTTGGACGAGAGGACCATGTCGATATGGCCCTGCTCGATGATCGCATAGGTGCCGCCGCCCAGGCCCGTGCCCAAAAAGAGCTGCTGGATGTCCTTCAGGCGGCAGGGAGCCTGGTTGATGGCGTATTCGCTTTCTCCGGAGCGGTACACCCGGCGGGTAATCTCGACCTCAGAAAACGCGATGGGCAGCAGGCCCCGTTGGTTGTCGATGCTGAGGGTAACCTCGGCAACCGACAGGGGGGCCGCGTTGTCGGTCCCGTTGAAGATGACGTCTTCCAGGCGCGGGGCGCGCACGTCGCGGGGATTATGCTCGCCCAGCACCCAGCGGATGGCATCTACAAGATTAGACTTGCCGCTCCCGTTCGGCCCCACGATGGCGGTCACGCCGGGCTCGAAGTGGATGGTCGTCTTGTGCGCGAAGGACTTAAAGCCGTAGAGCTCGAGTTTCTTGACTCGCATGCCTGCCTTTACCCAACAATATCTTCCCCGCCATCCGTGCCGATGACGTTGCCAGTCACCCACTCGGTCCCGGAATTTGACAGCGCGGCGATCGCCCGGGCGACGTCCTCGGGCGTCGTCAGCCGCCGGTAGGGATTGCGCCGACGCGAGAACTCCATCATTTCCTCATTCCCCGGGATCTTGCGCAGCGCCGGCGTGTCCGTCACGCCCGCGCGAATGCAGTTGGCCGTCACGCCGTAGGGGGCGAGCTCCATCGCCAGCTGCCGCACGTGCGATTCCAGCGCCGCCTTGGCCGCGGAAACCGCGCCGTAGGTGGGCCACACGCGGGTGCCGCCGGAGCTGGTCATCGCGAAAATCCGCGAGCCCTTGCCCAGCAGCTTCCGCGCGATCAGGTCTTGCACCCAGTAGACCACGCTGTTCGCCATGACGTCGAGCGTCATGTCCATTTGGTCTTTGGTCAGCTGGTCCTTGGGATGCTCGGTGACATACGGCTTCAAGGTGCCAAATGCCAGCGAGTGCATCAGGACGGTGATCGGCGCCCCGCCCAGCTTCGGCTGCGCCTGGTCGAGCACCTCCTGGCGCTTCATCGGATCGGCGGCATTGACATTGAAGAAGAGGGTCTGCGCCCCGCTGCGCTGCAACTCACTGATCAGCTGCTCCACGCCGGCCATGGCGCCTTTGCGATCCAGATGCACGCCGAGAATGTGCATGCCCTGTTTGGCGAGCTCCCGCGAGGCGGCGGCGCCGAACCCGCTCGAGGCGCCCAGGATGAGCGCCCACTTGCCTGTCAGATTGCCTGCGGCCATTCACGTCCTCCGTCGTTGTGTCCGGACGAGCTTACCATCGGCGTCCGATGCCTGCAACCGCTTCTGAGGCGGCTCGCGTCCATGGGGCGCGTGCGGGTGTTACGGCGTGTTGGAAGGTTCTTGGGACTGCCGGTATTCCGCCCCCATCTTGAAGCGCACTTCGGTCGCCGGCGAGCCATCCGGGAATGAGGGGAACGGCTGCGCCTGCTGCAGGGCATCCTGCGCGGCTTTCACGAACGTCTGGCCCTGGGGGCTGGTGATCATCGGCTCGCCGACCAATTGCCCGTCATGGCTGAGGACGAACGAAATGACGACCGAGCCGTCTCCCAGCGACGCGAAGCGAAACTGCTCCGCCAAGTGCCGCTCCAGACGCCGGCGCAACCGCTGCCGGTACGCGTCGGAGACCGGCTCGCGCAACGCGACCACCGCCTTCTCGTCGCCTGTCTGCGCAATCGGCCCGGGCTCCGCGATCGTGACGTCATGCGAGCCATCCGGTAGGACGATCTGCGGCGTCAGGAAGACGACCAGCTCGGTCTTGTCTCGCTTATCAATCGTGCCGCGAAACGGCAAGCCCACGAAGGGCAGGTCGCCCAGCAGCGGCAGCCGCTTGTTGGTGAGCGCCGTCGTCCCCTCAATCAAGCCGCCGATGATGACCGTGGACCCGCTCTTCACCAGGACGGTCGTCTCCGCCTCGGTGGAGGTGACGATCGGGATGCGGTTGTCCTTGAACTCCTTGACCTCGGCGGAGCTGACTTCGGGCCTGACCTTGAGCTGCACAAATCCATCCCGCTTGATTTGCGGCGTCACATAGAGCTTGGTGCCGACATCCACGAATTCGATTTCCTGCGCGGTGACCGTCGAGCCGGTCGCCGGCACGGTCGTGGTGGTGGTGACGAACGCCTCGCGCTTGCCGACCAGGATCTTCGCCTCTTGGTTGTTGGAGACCATGATGCGCGGGCTGGACAGCGTGTCGGTCTTGGTCACGCTCTTGAGGGCCTCGATGACGAGCTTGGTGCTGGAGCCGGGCGTCAGGAGCTTGACGCCCAATCCGCTGGCCGTCCCCGCCACCACGTCACCGCTGACGGTGTCGAAGCTGCCTGCGGCTGCGGCGTCAGCGCCTGCGAACACTCGCGCCCAGTCCACGCCGAGATCCATCTCGTCCGTCAAGGTGACCTTGATGATTTTTGCCTCGATCAGGACTTCGCCGTCCGGCGTGTCGAACGCCCGCACGAGCCGGTCGATCTTCACCAAGACCTCATCAAGATCCGTAATGACGGCTGTGTTCGTCCGCTTGTCGACGGTGACCGTGCCGATGGGCGTCAGGAGCTCCTGCACCTTTTCCTTAAGCTGCTCGGCGTCCGCGTAATCGAGCCGGTAGATTCGGTTATGCGTCGGGCGGTCCAGCTCAATGAGCAACCCCTGCATTTCCTTCAAGCGCACCGGCACGTCGTTGAGGATCAGCGTGTTGGAGGCTTCGTCGACGACGACTTGGCCCACCGCGGACTTGAGCTGGTTCAAGGCGGTGGCCACCTGGACGGCCTTGCCGTACTTCAGCGAGGCGACCACGCGCTCCTTGCGCTCCTGGAACTTCTCCCCGAAGAGCAGCTCATAGTCGCGCGCGGCCATCACGGTCACGATGTCCCCGCGCCGCTCATAGGCGAGTTCGTTCGCATCGACGATGCGTTCAAACGCTTCCCAGACGTCGACATCATTCACGAAGATGGTCACGCGGCCCGTCACATTGCGCCCGGCGACGAAGTTCAGCCCGCTGCGCTGCGAGAGCAGCTTGAGCACATCGAGGATATCCACGCCCTTCAAATCCAAGGAGAGGCGCTTGCCGGTCTCCATCGCCGCCGGCGGCGTGAGGGCGGGCGCCTCGGCCCGCGCCGCGATCGACACGCCCAGCAGCAGCCCCGCGATCCCCAGGACCATGCCCGTCCCCATGCGCCTGGCCATTCGCCCCCACCCCCTCCGCGTTGTTGGCGCCAGCCTCATAACGTCAGCTCAATCGGTTCTCCTGCCAAGTTCAGAATCACGCGCGTCTCGCGAATTTCCTGCACCACCGCCCCCTCGACGACGGTTTGTCCCGTCGTCAAGAAGTAGGTCTTTTGCGTCTGCGTGTCTTCGATGATGGCCTGGGGCGTGTCCCCGGCCACGATGCCCAACAGGTTCAGCCGGGTGGCGAGCTGGCGCGCCAATCCGCTGGGCGCTTGCGCGGCTTTGCCGCCGGCGCCGTCGGAGTCCACACCGGTCGGCTCGACAAACAGCGGCCGGGCGCTTGCCGCGGCCAGCGACGGCAGCGGCAACGGTTGCGGCGCGGGCTCACGCGGCGCCTGAGCCTCGGACTCCGGCGGCAGCGCCCGAAGCGACGCGGGCCGCACCAGGTGATAGGCCAATGCGGCAAGCTCCACGGCGATCAGCACCGCCAGCACGCCTGCGGCCCATTGTGGCCAGCGCCCAATCGCCTCGCGCGGCGTCTGCAGTCCACGTCGCCCCAGCCGCGGCGGAAGGGTCGCGGCCGCTTGGCCTGCGGTCGCCGGGACGGGCTCGCGCGGCTTGGCGCGAAGCAACCTCAACAAGCGTTCTTCAGGCGTGGGCACTTTCGCCGATCCACTGGGATTCAGCGCGCAGCAACTCCTCAATGAGATCCGCATCGACCACGGACCGTTCGTGCATGACGAGCGCCTCCAGGGCGTTGTGGCAGACCATCGAAATCTTGCGCGGGTAACCCTGGGTGCACCGATAAATCGCCTGGATGGCGTCCGGGGCAAAGAGCGTCTGGCCGATCGGCCACCCGGCGGATTCCAGGCGAAACTGGATCAGCTCGCCGGTTTCCCGCTCATCGAGCGGGTTGATGATGTACTTCATCGCCACGCGGTCCATGAAGTTCCTGATCCGTTGGATGCGTCCGAGCAATTCCATTTGGCCGAAGATGACGACCTGCAGGAGCTTGAACTCATTGGTCTCGTAGTTGAGCAGCACGCGGAGATTCTCCAGGAGGCTCATCGACAGCTTTTGCCCCTCGTCGATCAACAGCACGGTCGTCCGTCCCTCGGTCACGCCGGTCTGAAACAGGTGGTGCTCGATCGCTTCTCGGCAATCGAGGGTGGATTTAAACGCGGGCCGGACGCCGAACATCCGCGTCAAGTGGAGGAGGAACTGGTATTCGGACTCGAAGGTGGGATCCAACAGGATGTGGAAGCTGAACCCTTCTTCCTGCGGGAAATTGGCCAGGAGTGTGCGCGCCAGCGTCGTCTTGCCCGTGCCCACGTCGCCGAGCATCAGGCACAACCCGCGTTTGAGCCGAATGGCGATTTCGAGCCGGGTCAAGGCCTGCAGATGAGAGCTGGAGCGAAAGAAGAAGCTCGGATCGGGGCTCGTCGAGAACGGCTCTTGGCTCAACCCCAGCACCGCGTAGTAACTCATGCGGGCGTCTCGTGCAGCCGCTGCGAGATTTCCGAGAGGCTCTTCGCCTCTTTGCGCCAGAGACGGATTTGCGAAAGCCGCTCCACGGTGTCTTGATTGAAAAACCGGAAGCGCGTGGCGGGACTGCGGCCGGCCTCTTCGATAAGGCCGAGTTTGAGGTAGTACTTCAAGGTGTGGACGGAGTGCCCGCTGAGCCTCGATAAGTCCTTCAGAAGAAGGATGTTATTCGTATCTTGACTCGGTCGGGTCATCTCCACTCTCTACTCGGAGAGTAGAAATAACATAGCCACAGAGAACCGTCAAGATAAATCGGGGAGTGGTGCGAGGGCAAACAGCTTACCGATGGAGCACGAGTTGCTCCATCACCAAGTGGGCGCGCAAGAGGCCTTGCCGGCCGGGGGCGCTGGAGATGTGCAACCGCTTAATTTCGATCAGTCGCGGCATACTAAACAGCGCATCAAGGAAGGCGAGCAGCTGGTCCTGCGGCGCGCTGAGATCAATCTCGAGTCCCACGCGCGTCACTTCCCCGCGTCGCAGGGCGGGCTTGGGCCGGAGATCGACTTGCACATCCGCGCGGCGAGCCAAGGCCTCGAGTTCTCCGAGGAAGGTCGCAGGATCGATGTCGGGGGCGTCTTCCGAGACGTACGGCTGGATCAGCTGATACTCGCGGTCGATCGCCTGCCGCTTGGCGAAAAGCTCGTTCAGCCTGTCCACTTTCGCGGACTGGGATTCTACCTGCTGGCTCAGCTCTTTCGCGCGGCCCCAGAGTGGCTCGAGCAATTGCGCGATCACGAACCACACGCCTACCGCCAGGACCGCAAAGAGGAACAGGCGGCGCTCCCGAGGATTAATCTTAACGAGCGGCATGGCTTTGCTGGACCACCAGCTCGAAGTCGGCCCGCTCTCCGCTGGGCGTCGAGCGGCGCGTCGAGTGCTGCAACCGCACTTCCGAGACGCCGTCGAGCTGCTCCAAGACCTTCAGGTAGGCGAGCACCTGTTCCGTAGAGGGGGCGCGCCCGCGAAGCAACAGTTGCCGCTTGCTTTGCTCGAAGGTCAGCGCCTCCAGCGCGACAGGAGTCGGCGTGAGCCGAAGGATGCCGGCCAGCAGGCTCGCCAGCTGATGCCGCTGCCAGACCACGCCGCTGACAAGCTCGACCGCGCTCTGCTCCGCCCTGACTTGGCGCGTCACCGGCTCAAGCGTGTCGATCACCTCGTCGAAATGCGCGGCCAGCTGCCGCTGTTGCGCCACCTGCAGGGCCACGAGGCCAGCGCCCAAACTCAGGGCGCCAAGCGCCAGCGAGCCGATGAGCACGGCATCCCGCAGGCGCTGTCGCTGGCGCGCCTGCACGACCACCTCGGGCGGCGTCAGGTTCAATAGCTGCCCGGCGTCGGCGCAGGCCGTGCCGCAGACCACGACCGGGGACACCGGCACCGCGCCAATCAGCGGCCGCAAGAAGACGCCCTGGATCGCAGGCACGTGCGCGACGGGCAGCCCGAAGCGGCGCTCAATCGATTCCGCCCATGGGGCTAGCGGTTCCATGCCGGTCAGAAGGAACGAGCGAACCTCGGTACCGGGCAGCTCCTTGCGCACCGTCGACAAGCTGCGGTCTAATTCCTGCGCCAATGGATCGAACCCCTCGGCCCCTTCGACGACCTCCTCCTTGGCTCCAGACCCCACGCTGCGGCTGAAGAGCACGCGCTCCCCGGACACCAGCACCAGGTCGACCCGTTCCTCATCGCGGTTGACAATCAGCACCGGCTCCACGACCTGCGCCGGCCGCGTCTGAGCCATGTACCAGCCGAGCACCCCCCACGAACTGACCGTGAGCCGTTGGACCACCAGCCCGGCGCTCTTCAGCGGGCCGACCACGCGATCGATCGCGTCGCGACGGCAGGCGACGACGGCGACCGTGCTGAGGCCTTCCCGTCGCTCCAGCACCTGGTGGTCCACGACGGCCTGCTCCTTCGGATACGGGAGCTGGGCCTTGCCGTAGAGCTCCACCATCTTCGCCAAGTCCTCCGGCTGCGCCGCGGGAAACTTAATGAGGCGCGAGATCACTTGGTCGCGCGGGATCACGCCCATCGCCGGGGCGCCCTTGAGCCCCAGCTTCTTCACCAGACGCTCAAGCGTCCGGCCGATCGGCGTCTCCATGCCCAGCGGCTCGACCTGCAACGTGCGCACGCGCAGCCGCCCGGGCGTCCCTTCGGCCACCGCCAGGCGCAGGCTGCTATGTGTCCATTCGACAACGACCCGTCGCATCTTAAACGCCTGGGGACACTTCGATTTTTCGCTTGAAGATCCGCCGGCGAAAAATCAACGCGTCCCCTATCCTGCGTCGCATCAGCTTTCCCGCCACGCGAGAATTTTCGGAGGTTCGGTCTCGTTCGCGGAGCGCTGCACCAGCGCTTCCACGCGCGCTTCGATCGGCGGGTTGAGCAGCCGTCCCGTCGCGTTCACCGTGAAGAGGTGCGAGGTGACGCCAAACTGATTTTGAAGCAGGGTTTGCTCGTCATCGTCCAACACGATGCCGCAGCTCTCCTGGGCCGTCGGCACAATCTCCGCCTCTGTCTTGAAGATCGTGCCGCTTGCCCGGCAGGCCCGCAGGCTCTCCGCGGTCCCTTCACGCATCCCCATCGCCGCGAGGACCTCCGGGCTGACCGTGTTGATGTTCAGCTTGTCGGGGACGCTCAGCGGCGCCACGCTGGCCAGCCGATAGAGGAGCGCAAACGGCTCCGCCTCAAGACCTGGGATCGCCAACAGCTCTTCGGGAGCGACGAGCGGGCCGTTCTTGGCCGCATACGGCGGCTGGGCTCCTTCATCCACCTCCAAGCCTTCTGCGCCGAAGGGGTCGGTGTTGGCATCCAGATAATCGGCGATCCGCGGGGCCGCCTCCGGCGCAGTCACCAAGCGGCCCAGGGTCTTGTACCACAAGTTCCCCGCATCCGACTGGACTCTGTTCAGCGGCAGTTTGCGCTCTTCATCCACCATGCGAATCTCAATCCGCGCCCCCGGGCCTGAGGGACCCGGCTGCTCGGGCAGATCGACGGCCCAGACCGCGGGGTCCTCGCTGTCGGGAAACTGCGCCCAGTCATCGCCCAGCCAATCATACTGGCCTCCACCCTCTTCAGACGTCTTGGCGTCATCGGCCAATCGCTGGAGCGCCAGGTACACCCCGCTGCGCGCCAGGACCCTCGCCTGCTCGCGTCCGACCCGGTACTTCGTCAGGCGCACTTCCGTGGAGAGGAACCGGCCGATCGCCACCGCCAGCACACTGAGGATCGTCACAAGCCATAGCGTCACGATCAGCAAGGACCCGGTATCGGGGACCCGTCCATTTTTTCTGTCCGAGAGCCAATGGAAAAAAGAGACGCGTCCCCGATCAAGGCGATTCATTCGGCGGCCTTGGGCAGCGTGCCCGTCGGAATCCACACGAGTTCCCGAAATGGCCGGCCCGGCTCAAACCGGCCTCCCAGTGCGACCAAGCGAGGAATCTCCTTCGTGCTGGTCCAGGTGTCGCGCCATTGCAGCGCCCCGGCCGTCCCGGAGGCGGCATACGCATACTCGACGGCGAGCTCGGCACAGCCGGCCGCCAAGAGCACCGGCGTACCCGCCTGTCGCGCCATGACGTCCCCGATCGCCTGGCCCGTCCGCCACAGGCCCTGCACGCCGTCCTGCTCGGCGCAGCGATAGGTGACGTACTCCACCGCTCCGGGCCTGGCCGCCGTCGTGGGACGCACCGTCACCCACCGCAGCTCCGTGTGGCCAAAATACGGCGCCACGACCGCTTCCTCGCGCGGGTCATACGCGATCGCGTTGACAAGCTCCCGGCGGAACTGATCCAAGGCGAAGTGCCGCTCGCGCAGCGTCTCCGTCTCCCCGGTGACCCGCCGCCAGACGCGCACCCCCCCCTGCAGATGCGTCCCCAGGCCGACAAACAGGACGGACATGATGGTCGCGGCGATGATCAGCTCGATGAATGTAAAACCCTGAGAGCTCGTGGCTCGTGGCTCGTGGTTCGTGGCCTTTCCTCGAACCTCCAGCCTCGAGCCTCGAGCCTGGCTGGCACTCTGCCCCGAACCTACCATGAATCCGGCACCCACTCTGAGGGCCAGAGCGCCCACAGCCGGACTTGCGGGCCGGCGCCCTCCACCGGATGGACGGCGAAATTGACTTGGCTCACCGGCACCCCCCCAGCAGCTCCCTGCGGCGCGGCCGTGATCTGCCAGCCGTACGCTTCATGTGGGGCCTCGAACGTCCCCTCGCCAGACCGTGCCGTCGGCTGGGAGGCCGCGCGCGCCGCCTCCACTTCCGCCAGCAGCGACCGGCTGAGCGAGAGCAGCACATCCGTGGCTTCCATCGTCTTCAACGCCCGCAGGTGCCCCGAAAAGCTGCGGCTGATAAACACCAGGCCCAGGCCGATCACCGCCGCGGAGAGGACCGCTTCAACGAGCAGCAGGCCTCGGCCTACCCGCCGGGCCGCGGCGGGCCTACGATCCTGACCCGTCGGTAAGGGTGACTCGGCTTGTGGTCGCATGCACGGTCACAGTATAGGCACGCCCGCGATGGCTCACCACCAGCGTGGCCGCTTCGCTCGTGCCATCAGGAAAAAAGGTGACGCGCTCCACCGGCACCTCGTCCCGGGTCAGCGCGACGTCGATGGCCTCAGACGCCACGCGCCTGTGGGTGCCCCGCTCCTCAAGCGGCAGCGGTTCTCCCTCGATCGGGTCGATCTCCAACCGCGCCTGCCTGGCATCTGGGTCCCAGACCCAGGCGATCGGCTCGCCTTGGGTCACCGCGCGCTCGTGCGCATACCGGAAGAGTTGCGCCAAGGCGAAGGCGGTCTGCTCAGTCTGAAGCCGCGCGGCGGTCCCGGTGAAGTTGGGCACCGCCGCCACAAGCAACATGGCCAGCACGACGGTGACCAGCACCACCTCGACGAGGGTAAACCCAGGGTGGGCGGGCTTAGTCTTGCCAATTGCCGATGTCGTCGTTGCCCACTCTGCCGTCGGGGCCCAGCGAATAGAGCTCATAGTCCTGCTGGTGCTCCGACTGCATGCTATAGATGTAGGAGCGGTGCCAGGGATCTTCCGGCAAGCCCTTTTTGAGATAGGGGCCATTCCATTTCCCTTCCTCCACGTCCGCAGGCGGCTCGCGCCGTACCAGCTCCTCCAACCCATCGGGATAGCGGCCCATGTCGAGCTCATACAGATCCAGGGCCAACCCGATCGCGGCGATGTCCGCCCGCGCCCGCGCGGTCTTCGCTTGCTCGGTGCGTCCCGTCAGCCGCGGCACGACCATCGCGGCCAGCACCCCGATAATGATGATGACCAACATGAGCTCAATCAGCGTGAAAGCACGCTCGAGGTTCGAGGCTCGAGGCTCGAGGGAAAGACCCGAACCCTGGTCGCCACGAGCCATGAACCACGAACCACGAGCCCGTTTTGCGCGACTCATTGGACGACCAGCCCAATCTGGAACACGGGCAGTAACATGGCCAGGACGATGAACATGACGACGCCTCCCACGCCTACGAGCAGAATCGGTTCCACGATGGCGGTGAGCCCCTTGATCGCCCGGTCGACTTCGCGCTCATAGGTCCCGGCGACTTTCAGCAGCGCCGCGTCGACCGTCCCGGACTCCTCGCCGACGGTCACCATGTTGCTGACGAAGGGCGGAAATTCCCCGCTATTGGCCAAGGCGACCGCGATGCTCGCCCCGTCGCGAACCGACTCTTGGACCTGGACGACCGCGCGCCGCAAGACCGAATTCGAGACGCTCTGCGCGACCACATCTAACGCCTGCAAGACCGGCACGCCCTGGCCGACCATGACGCCGAGGTTCCGCATGAAGCGCGACGTCTCCAGCTTGCGCGCCAGCGTGCCCACGCCGGGCAGCACCAGCACGAGCCGATCCACCACGGCGCGACCCGCAGCACTGTTGCGCCACCGGCCGAACCCCAGCGCGAACAGCAGCAGGCCGCCGAGCAGCGCCCACCACCACCGGGTCAACACCCGGCTGACCGCCAGCAGCATGCGCGTCGGCAGCGGCAGCAGCTGGCCGGACTCAATGAAGACTTGCGACAGCGTGGGGATCACGTAGGCCAGCAGAAAGACGGTCATCGCCACCGCGACCGCGAGCACAAAGAGCGGATACGCCGAGGCGGTCAGCAGCCGGCTCCTCAGCTCGGCGTCGTTCTCGCCCAGCTCCGCCAGGCGGGCCAGCGCCTGCTCCAGGCCTCCGCCCACCTCCCCGGCCCTCACCATATTCATGTAGAGCGGCGAGAACACGGTGGGATGATCGGCGAGGGTGTCGCTGAGCGCGCGGCCGTCGCGCACGCCGGCCGTCAGGCCGTCGATGACTCGGCGCAGCGCTGGATGGTCCGTTTGCTTAGCGAGGAGGGTGAGTGCATTCAGCAGCGGCAGGCCGCCGCCCAGCAAGTCCGCGAGCTGCCGCGTCGTTTGCGCGAGTTGGCGCCCGGAGATGCGGCGACGGGCGAAGGTCCTCCGGCCGCCGCGCGCGCCGGTGACCTCCATGATGCTCAGCGGAAAGACGCCTTGACTGCCCAGGCGGTTGATGGCGGCGGCCTCGTTCTCCGCCTCGATGGTGCCCTCGAGGATCTTGAGCGCGCTGTCGCGCGCTCGGTAGGCGTACTGGGCCATCGGTGCTGAGTATAACACACCGACTACGTGACGCGCAGCACCTCTTCCGGCGTGGTGAGCCCCTCCGCGATCTTGCGAAATCCGTCCTGGCGCAGGGTTTGCATCGGCGTGTCGCGCTGCGCCGCCTGGAGGATGTCGCTGGAGGAGGCGCGCCGCAAGATCTGTTGCTTGACGCCTTCCGTGATGAGCATGAACTCGTGAATCGCAGTGCGTCCCTTAAACCCGGTGCCTTTGCAGGCCAGGCAGCCCCGGCCATACCGCAGCGCGCTCGGCGCGGGGCCGACAAGATTGAACGGGGCCAGCACCCGCGCGTGCACCGGCCGCTCCTCTTGGCAGTCGGAACAGATGAGGCGGACGAGCCGCTGCGCCACGAAGCACAGGACGGAGGAGGACAACAGGTAGGGCTCGATCCCCATGTCCAGCAGGCGCGTCACCCCCCCGGCGGCGTCGTTGGTGTGCAGCGTCGAGAAGACCAGATGGCCCGTCAAGGCGCTGCGGATCGTGATCTCGGCCGTTTCCGGATCGCGCACCTCGCCGACCATCATGATGTCCGGGTCATGGCGCAGCATGGAGCGCAGGCCCTGGGCGAAAGAGAAGCCGATGCGCGGATGCACCTGCAGCTGCACGATGCCGTCCAGCTGATACTCAATGGGGTCCTCGATGGTCAGGATTTTGCGATTCGGGGCGTTGAGCTTCGAGAGGCACGCGTACAGGGTCGTCGTCTTGCCGGAGCCGGTGGGCCCGGTGACAAAAATGATGCCATGCGGCCGCTCGATGAGCTCCGAGAGAATCTTCAACTGCGCGTCCCCCAGCCCGAGCTCCTTGAGGCTGAAGAGCATGCCGGAGGACAGCAAGCGCACGTTCACGCCCTCGCCGTAGCTGGTCGGCAGCACCGAGATGCGCAGGTCGAGCTCCTTGCGCTCCAGCCGCACCTTGATCCGCCCGTCCTGCGGCAGCCGCCGCTCGGCGATGTCGAGCTTCGCCATGACCTTGATGCGCGAGACGATCGCCGGGTGCAGCTTGACCAGATCCGGCGGCACCGGCACGTCATAGAGGATGCCGTCAATGCGCTGCCGCACGCGCAGGATCTGTTCAAACGGCTCCAGATGAATGTCGGTCGCCCGCTCGCGCACCGCCGAGAGGATGAGCTGATTGACGAAGGAGATGACGGAGGCATCCTGGGCCTTGGCCATCAGGTCCTCGGCCCCGGCCACGGGAGCCGAGGTGCGCACGCCCGCATCAAGCAACTGCTCGACCGCCGAGGCGCCGATGCCGTAGTGGCGCTCGATCGCGCGCTTAATCTCCTGCTCCGTCGAGAGCACGGGATCGACTTCGCAATCCAGCAGCAGGCGCAGCTCATCCAGCGTCTGCACGTCAAACGGATCCGCGATGGCGACTTTCAAGACGTCCTGCTCGAAGGCCAGGGGGATGAGCCGGTAGTGGCCGGCGAACTTCGGGGGGACTTTAGCGAGCGCCTCCGGGCTGATCTGCACCTCGGCGAGGCGCACATAGGGCATGCCGGCCTGCTCGGCGAGCACTTCCAGGAGCTGCTCGTTGGTAATGAGGCCCTGGCGCGTGAGCACACTGCCGAGCAGCTCGCCGGTGCGCTTTTGCTCATCCCGCGCCTGGTCCAAATCGTCAGCCGAGATGAGCCCGCGCTCCAGCAGCAGCTCACCGAGGATCTGACGGCGAGTTCTGGG
>JAHFGW010000004.1:46996-68134 GCA_023247235.1 Candidatus Omnitrophota bacterium
TCCCCGACGCCGTGCGAGCCTGAGGCGCAGGCGGTCGCCGGGCAGGAGTTTGGGCCCTTCAAGCCAAGACTGATCGCCACCTGGCCCGGGGCCATATTCACGATCAGCATGGGGATCATGAACGGACTGAGGCGCTTTGGACCCTTCGTGCGCAAGATCTCATGCTGCTGCTCAATCAGCTGCATGCTGCCGATGCCGCACCCCATCAGCACGCCGCAGCGGAAGGGATCCTCGCGCTCCACCGCAAGGCCGGCATCCGCCACCGCCTGCTTGGCCGCGGCGACCGCAAACTGGACGAAGCGCTCGGTCCGCTTGATTTCCTTGTCCGACAGATACGCGGTGGGATCAAAGCCTTTGACCTCACCGGCAATTTGGGACGCCAGTTGGCCGGGGTCAAAGCTCGCGATGCGGGCGACCCCGCTGCGGCCAGCCAGCAAGGCCTGCCACATCGTCGGCACGTCATTGCCGATCGGCGTGATAGCTCCTACACCGGTCACCACGACCCGTTTCATCGAGCGAGCGAGCCTCCACCCAAAAACACAAACGTCCGCGAGGTCGCGGACGTTCGGTTAAGCGGCTTCAACTGCGCGGCAGAGCTATTTCGTGCCGGCGGTCTTCGTGTCAATGTATTTGATCGCTTCGCCGACCGAGGCCATCTTTTCGGCGTCCTCGTCGGGGATCTCGATGCCGAACTCCTCCTCCAGCGCCATGACCAGCTCGACGGTGTCCAGCGAGTCCGCGCCGAGGTCTTCGACGAAGGAGGCGGCGTCCGTCACCTCTTCCAGCTTGACGCCAAGCTGTTCTGCGATGATCGCCCGTACCCGGTCCGCCACGGCCTCAGCCATCCAGATCCTCCTTGTTCAAGCCTTCACATCGCCAGGCCGCCGTCCACCACCAGGACCTGCCCGGTGATGTACCGCGCGGCGTCGCTGACCAAAAACAGGACGGCCTGGGCGACATCGTGCGGCTCGCCGAGCGTCCCCATCGGGATGGCGTTCTGAAGCCGCTGCTTGGCCGCTTCAGGCAGCGCCTCGGTCATCTCGGTCTTGATGAACCCGGGCGCTACGGCGTTGCATGTGACCCCGCGGCTGGCCAGTTCCTTGGCGACCGCCTTGGTCAGGCCAATCACACCCGCCTTGGATGCCGCGTAGTTGGCCTGCCCCGGATTGCCAATGAGTCCAACGATTGAGGCGATGCTGACCACCCGGCCGCGCCGTTGCCGAAGCATCACCCGTGCTGCGGCTCGGGTGCACAGGAAGGCGCCTGTCAGGTTGATCGCCAGCACCCGATCCCACTGCGCATCATCCATGCGGACGATCAAACCGTCCTTGGTGATGCCCGCATTGTTGATGAGTATATCGAGCCGCCCTAGTTTGTCAAGCACTTTCACCACGCCCTCATCGACCTGTTTCCCGTCGGTGACGTCGACCACGAAGCCCTCCGCCCGCCGGCCCAGCGCGCGCAGCTCCTGCACCGTGCGCTCCAAGGTGTCCGCCTTGATATCGAAGAGGGCCAGGTCGGCGCCGGCCTTCGCCAGGACCAGCGCGATCTCGCGGCCGATTCCCTGGGCGCCGCCGGTGACAAGGGCAACTTGGTCGGTGAGTGGCATCGATGCGCGGCGTATTATAGCAAGAAAATTGGGGACGTTTCGATTTTTCCCATCGAAATGTCCCAAATTTTCAGGTTAGACCGGCTGGAGCTGGCTTACTTGCTCTTGGGGGTCTTGCGGGACTTCGCGCGGGGGGCTTCGTCGTGCCGGGAGGGCTGGGAAAGACTGGGCCGGCGCACAGCCTTGGGGCGTGGTGCCCCGTTGGATCCACGACCGGCTCTTGGCTCGGCATGGTTGCCGCGCGCCTTGGCATATCCGTTGACGTCCTGCGGCTTCTCGTAGGGGTTGTAGGCCGGCGTGGGGTCTGGCATGTGCGGGGGCTTCAGGATCCCTTCCTCGTAGATTTCGATGACCGCCGCCACAATATCCGGGTCAAACTGCTTGCCGGCGTTGCGCTTGAGCTCGGCGATGGCCTGCTCGATCGGCATCCCTTTGCGGTACGGCCGGTTGGTAATCATGGCGTCAAAGGCATCGACCACGGTGGCGATCCGGGCGCCGATGGGGATCTGCTCTCCCTTGAGGCCCTCCGGGTAGCCGGAGCCGTCATAGGCTTCCTGGTGATAGCGGACGATTTGGGCCATTTCGCGCAGCCCGGTAATCTGCTCCAGAATCTCAGCCCCATCGACCGGATGGCGCCGCATGACGGTCCATTCCTCGCTTGACAGCGGCCCCGGCTTGAAGAGGATCTCTTTGGGGGTGAAGATCTTGCCGATGTCATGCAGGAGGATGCCGGCCAGGAAGACCTCATCCGGCGTCTTCCCGAGCGCCATGCCCTTTTCTCGCAGCTTCACCAGCACCATCGAGGCATAGTCCACGCTGCGGGCGACATGCTCGTGGGTATAGTGCGGGTCAATCTTGGACACGACCAGGGAGAACGCCGAGACGATGCCCCGGGTGACCTGCCGCATGTCAGCCAGCGACTGCTTGAGCCGCTCATGGGCCTGGCGCAGGTCCTCATACAACGAGGCGCTCACTTTGGTGAGCACCTCGTGCTGCAAGTAATCCAGGCTGAAGGGTTTGGTGACATAGTCCGCCGCGCCGAGCGCCCGCGCCTGTCTGACCATTTCCGCGTCCTCGACGGCGGTAATCACGATGAACTTGATGGTGTCGTCGATCTGGTGGGCTTCCTTCAGGACGTCCAGGCCGTTCAATCCTGGCATATGCAGGTCGAGGAAGACCAGGTGCGGTCGCTGCTCCCGGATATAGGTCAGCGCCGCCTTGCCGTCGTGGGCGACGTGGACGTCAAACCCCCGATCGACAAAGAACGTCTCCAGGAGCTCGCAAATTTTCTTCTCGTCGTCCGCGATGAGCAATTTAACTTTAACCATGTAGCCTCGTGGAGCCCGACCTCCTGTTGACAGTCAAACCGGCCTGGCTGACGCCGGTCGGGCGACATCTCGAGCGGCCCCCGCCATGGGCGGGGGAGTCGAGGGTCCAGGGCCTCTGATCAACCATACCTGAGCGGGCTCCGCTTTGGCAAGCAAATATGCCTAATTCTGCGTAAAAGTTCTTAAGCGTCTCCGCCCGCGCCCGCCGTCGGCCCAGCCGGCCCCGCAGGCGCCTGGGGAGCCGGCGCCGGGCTCTGTGCCGAGACCGTTTCTTGCCCATTTGGGGCGGCGTTTGGCTGCTCGTAGAGCGGCAATCGCAGCGTAAAGCAGGCCCCCTTGCCTTCGACGGAACTCACGTCCAGCATGCCCCCGTGCGACTGGATGATCCGCTGGCACACGAACAGTCCCAGGCCCGTGCCGCTCTGCTTGGTGGTGTAGAAGGGGTCAAAGACCTTCTTCAGCTTGCCGGCCGGGATGCCCGGCCCGGTATCCGCCACCTTCAACTCGACCTCCCGGCCGTTGGCCCGGGCGGTAAAGGTGAGGGTGCCGCCTTGTTCCCCCATGGCCTGACAGGCGTTCAGAATCAGGTTCAACAGGACCTCTTGGATCTGGTTCTGGTTGCCTCGGATCTGAGGCAGATTGTCCGGCACCGCGACCTTGCACTCGACTCGCTCCAGCTTCACCTGATAGCCGGCCAGGGCCAGGCTATCTTCGATCGTCGATTTCAGATCAAGCGGCGCCAGCTCCGACAGGCGGTTGACGACCGGCGTGGGCTTGGCAAAGCGCAGGATGCGGCGCGTGATGTCCGCGGCGCGCTGGCACTCCTCGATGATGCTTCCCAGCACTTGGTCGGCCCGCTCATGCTGCCCCTTGAACCGCGCCAGAAACAGTTGCGCCTCGCCCGAGATAATGGTGAGCGGGTTGTGGATCTCATGGGCCATCCCGGAGGCCAACTGCCCCAGGCTGGCCAGCTTCTCCGACTGGATCATGTTCGCTTCGCTCTCGCGCAGCTCCTCGAATACCATCGCGTTTTCCATGGCCAATGCCGCCTGGTTGGCCAGCCCGGAGAACAGCGCGATGTCATCCAGGCTATAGCGCTCCCCGTTGCGCTTTTGCCCCAGGACCAGGAAGCCGAGCAGCCGGTCCCCGGAAAAGCTTGGGACAATGAGCCGCGCCTCCAGCTTGCCCATCCACGCGCGGGCATGGGCGCGCTTCGTCAGCGTCCCGTTCGCCCGGCCGCTCGCCCCGTTCCCAGGGGCCGGGCGGGCATGCTCCAGCTCCTCGATCAGCACGAGGTCCTTCTCCTCCTTGATGACCTCGATGAGCGGATCTTCGACTTCGACGATCATCTGGGGCGACAGCATCTGCCGATGGCGCACGGCGCGCAGCACATAGCGGTTCTCCTTGGCATCATAGAGAAACAAACCGCTGTGGGTCAGGCGGACCGTGGCATTCACGACATGGACGATGAGGCGGGCCAGCCGGGCCGGGTCCTTCACGCGGATCATGCCGCTTGAGGCGAGGATCAGCGTGCGATGGTAGCGCCGCTGGTCGCGCAGCAACTGGTTCTCCACCCGCCGCAAGAAGATGAGATAGACCATGGGGGCGACGGTGGCCAGGACGAACAGGGAGACGGCCGGGATCACCCACCAGGAAATCCCGAAGTGCTCGCGCAGCCGAGGCGCGCCATAGAGGCCGATCAGGTAGGGGACGGACAGGACGACCACGTAGAGCCACCCGAGCAAGGCGAACTTCCGGATCAACAGCTGGTGTACGGCCAGCCAGTGGCTCAATTTCGAATTCATCGTCGTGTCGTTACTTCGCGGCGGTCGACAGCGCGCGCTTCACGGTCTCAGCGAGGTCGCGCAGCGAGGACACCGGCTTGTCAAAATGGGCAAACGCGCCCATGGCCAACAGCCGGTCCCGGGTCTTGCCCCCGTCATTGTAGGCCGTGATCATGATGACCGGCACCTGGGGCCGCGTGCGCCGCAACTGCCGCAGCACATCATCCCCGTCCATGCCCGGCAGTTTGAGATCCATCAGCACGACGTCCGGCTGCTGCGCCTCGACCAATTGCAAGCCGGAGCTTCCGGTCAGCGCCACGTGCACCTCGTAGCCGCGCGCGCCAAAAAACTGGCTGATCGCGTTCGTGAACTCGGCTTCGTCATCAATCACCACCAGCTTGGCCACGCTCGTCACCCTCGCGCCGCGCCGGCCACCGCCGCCGTGCGAGCCGCCGGGAAGTCGAGGAAGAAGGTCGTGCCTTTGCCTACAACGCTCTCAACGGAAATCCGTCCTTTGTTCCGCTCGATGATCTGGCGCACGATGAACAGGCCCAGGCCCGTCCCTTTTCCCGGCTCCTTCGTCGTGAAAAACGGATCGTAGATCTTCTCCAGCTTGTCCGGTGCAATCCCCGAGCCGGTATCTTCGATCTCAATGCGCACCTGACCCTCGCGTTCCCGCGCGCGGATCGTAATCGAGCCCGGCGGCTTGATCGCCTGGGCCGCGTTGCGGACCAGATTAAACAGGACTTCCTGGAGCTGCCGCCGGTCCGCGATAATCGACGGCAGATCCGGCTGGATCTCTTTCCTGACGTCGATGCGCTCAAGCTGCAGGTCGTGCCCGACCAACAGCAGCACTTCGTCGATCTCTTTCTCGACTGCGACCGGCTGCGCGTTGACTTCCTTGATCGGCTTCGCGAAGTTGGAGAGTTTCTGCGTGATCGCCGTCGCCCGGTCAATCTGCTGCAACGCCATGCGCATGATCGTGGAGCTCCGGTCCAGCACGTCCTGCGCCGCCTTGCCGATCAAGATGCCATCTTCCAGGTCGAGCAGGAACGCTTCGCACTGGGCCTTCACGATCCCCAGCGGGTTGCAGATCTCGTGGTTGATGCCGGCTGATAGGGTCCCGATCACCGCCAGCTTTTCTTTTTGCGCGGCGAGGGCCTGCGTTTTCGCGAGGTCGTCGAAGAGCTGCGCATTCGACACCGCGATCCCCAGCGTCTTGCTCAGGGGCAGCAGAATGTCCAGGTCGTCTTTCGTGAACTCTTCATCGGATTTCTTCTTGCCCAGGCACAGCACGCCGATCAGCTCTTCATGCACATTGAGCGGAAGACAGAGTCGCGCCTTGAGCGCCGCCAGGCGGTCCATCATCGCGCTGGGATAGCGGACCTTGCCAAGCTCCCCATCCGTGCCGATCGGTGCGTGCGTCTCGCGCAAGAAGGTGATGAACGGCTCCTGTTCCTCCAGCGCTAACGCCCGGCCATTCGCGCCGCGCGAAGCCACCAGTTCATACCGGCGCGACTCCTTGTTCAGGAGTAGCAGGCTGCAAGCATCCAGCTTCACAAGCTCTGTGAGCGTCGTCACCGTCTTCTCGACGAGGTCCTTCAGGTCCACCGTGACCATAGCCTCGTCCGTAAACTTCCTCAGCAGCTCCTTATAGTCATACTTCTTCTGGAACAGGTACCGGTCCGTCACGTTCGTCAGCCAGCTCCGCAGCCGCCCATACGTCGCCGCAATGATCGCCGCCGCAATCACGTTCGACAGCCACCGCGGGATATTCACGTAGTGAATCAGCAGCTCCTGCGACACGAACGCCATCAGCGACACTACGGCGAGCACGGAACCCACCAACCCCGCAAACACCAGCGTTCGTTTGATGACAACTTCGATATCCATAAGCTGGTGTCGAACAATGGCATATGCTGTAATTAGGGTGTAACTACCTATCGCGTAACTTCCATAGGGATACGGAAAGACCTGTAAGTCGTAAACAGGAAGGAAGTTTGCTGAACCACCGATATAGCCAAGCAATGATCCCCCAAACAAATATTTCATTTGGTTATGAGTCGTACCTGTAGACTTTCTGTAGGCGTAAAAAAATTTCACCAGACCGTAAGTTGAACATATAAAAAAGTAAATAATGAAAAGCGGGTACGCTGGGCCCGGTTCCATGAAATAGCGGAAGACCATTTGTGGCCTTACTGATGGCACGAAGAGGGACGTTCCATTCAAGAACTCGATGCAAATCGCGATTGCGTAACAGAACAGAATTATACGCCTCTCGCGTTTGTAGCTATTCAGAAGGTGTGCCTGAAAATGCATAAAAAGCGCCGGTATCATGATAGCACCCACGTGCATTAATCTTGCGCAGATGAAGGAAAAGTCTGGATTTCTTGTCGTTGAGTGGAGGGAGAGGAAGAGGCTCCAAAGGGAGATTGAAAGCGAATAAACGCAAAAACTTCTATTTACTTTCCTCTTACGATCTTTTGCTAGAACGACAAGTCCTATCGTAAGAGTTGTTAGACAGGTAAGCGCTGCGGAAAACCAAAAATGGAACAGCATAAACGTAGCCTTGTGCTATTGAAACCGCCGGTTCCTATACCCGGAATTTTTTGACCACAATGGAGACATTTTTACCACCAAAACCCATCACGTTACTTAGCACAATGTAGATTTCTGCTTTTCGACTCACATTTGGAACATAATCGAGATCGCAATCAGGGTCGACGGTTTCGTAGTTGATTGTTGGGGGAATTTCCGAATGTTCCATCGCCAGTAACGCAGCGATCAGTTCTATCACGCCGCTAGCTCCTTGTGTATGTCCAATCATGGACTTAATAGAGCTAATGGGGATTTGATAGGCATTCCTTCCAAAAACAGCTTTAATGGCCTTGGTTTCAATCTTGTCTGTAACGGGTTCACCACTGCCGTGTGCTTTAATATATGAAACCTCATGGGGAGAGATCCCTGAATTCTCTAAGCTGAGTTTCATCGCCCTTATAAGTTGCGTCCCTTCTGGATCGTACCCGATTATGTTATACGCATCACACGTACTCGCCCACCCCATAACCTCACCATACACATGCGCTCCTCTCCGTATCGCGTGTTTTAGCTCTTCCAGAATAATGGCTCCTCCACCTTCACCTAATACAATTCCATCACGATTTTTGTCAAAGGGACGAGGCGCCACGGGTATTGACCCATTTAGTCTGGACATCACTCTGGCAGCGCAATAGGCACCGAAAATCGGTGGATACAGGAGGGCCTCCGTCCCCACAGCGAAGACCGCATCCATCTTGCCCGCCTTGACAGCATCAAAAGCAAAACCAATCGCAGCTGAGCCTGATGCGCAACCCGAAGAAATTGTATCACTATGACCTTTCAAGCCGAGCTCAAGAGACACATGCGTTGAGGCAGCGTTTGGAAACGTTGAGGCAGCGGTAAACGGGTTAAGTCCTGCAAAACCTTTATCCCGAAACACCTCGTACTGCTGAAAGACCCATCCCTGGCCACCACTAGCAGTCCCTGCAAAGACACCGATTCTCTCAAGATCTTCCTTACCAAGGTCAAGGTCACCATCTAGTAAAGCCGTTTTCGCCGAAACCACTGCAAATTGTACAAACCGATCCATCCGTCTAGCTTTCTTCAATTCAATAAACATGCTCGGGTCGAAATTCTCTATCTCCGCAGCCCATTGGGTAGGAAATTTTGTGGGGTCGAATGAAGTAATTCGTCTAATGCCTGATTTTCCCTCTCGCAAGGACCCCCAGAACTCCTCCTTACTATTACCCAAAGGAGATACCAATCCCAACCCTGTAATCACCACGCGTCTCTTTCGCATGTTCATCATATAGAGCTCGGTGTTAAAGCGGTAAACTGCCTAGCTTGCGCTTATACCACAAATACGCTCGACCGAATTTCCGGATCAATGCTTTCTCTTCATAGTGGACCCTCATGAACAAAAGCGGTATCTGAGCACCCAACACCACTACGATTGAATAGTAAGCATTCGCAATCAGACAGAAACCCAACAGTTCAAGAAGTACCGCCAAATAATATGGATGTCGGATGTATCTATAGGGCCCCTTCCTAACAATATCTTGAGTCTTCCGCAGATCAATATGGACGCTCCACTGTCTCCCAAGGTTATGAATTGCACTGTTTCTTAGGGACATCCCCGCTAAGAAAACAAAAGAACCGAGCAACGTGACTGGCAAGATCAGCTCTTCCTTAAAGAGAAGGAACTCCACAAGGGCGGAGGACACACAAGTAAGATAGCTCGAAAAAAGAAGGAAGAAACTATTCCTGAAATAGATCTTGCCCCTTTCATCATCCCGTGAAGACCTAAATGTACTTCTTACCCTCTCGACGGTAGCAAGAAAAGTCAACAGAAGGAGGGAGCACACGGCGTACAAATTCCTTTCCACAGCACTGCTTTCCACAGCACTGAAAGTCATCTGAGCTCAGGCTCTCCTCAACCCCTGTCTTAGAGCTGTTTGTTTAACGGTGGAGACGAGTTTGGTGAAGGAGCGGCGTTGGTCGACGTACTGAATTCCTAAATGTTCCATCGTTTGCTTGTCGGAAGCCTCAAGGTTTAGTCCATAAACGATCACTTCTTTTGGACGGTAGGGAGACTCGACGATGCGCGCTGCAAGTTGTCCGCAAGGAATCTGATAAAGGGAGTCAAAATTGATCAGGACGATATCGGGCTTGGATGACATGAGTTTCTGCTGCGCCTCATTGATTGAATAGGCAAACTCAACCTCATACTCCCCCCCGCACTGACCTCGATCCGTAAAGCATTGGCGCAGATACGGAGTGAGACGATCTTGCTCATTCGCCAGAACTTCCAGTATGAAGAGCAGTTTGGCTTTCGGTGCCCCTTCAATGACCTGGGTTTTCACCAGCGTTTGCACTCGACGTTGTGTAGCCGCAAGGACCTCGATGACCTTCTTCTTCAACTCATCAAGCCCGATGGGCTTCGCGAAGAAGGCATCGGCTCCGATCGCATCAACAGCCTTCTTATTCTCCTCGTCGTAAGCCGTGATGACGAAGGTCTTCATTAGGGGGTAGTCCTGTTTGATCCGTTTGAGAAGTTCAATGCCGTTCATGCCAGGGAGCTTGATGTCGATAAGCGCCAGTGCTGGTTCTTCCTCAGCAATGAGTTTGAGTGCCGCTTCTGCTGACGTCGCCGTCATCATTTGGTAGCCGCGATTGGTAAAGAAGCTGCTCAGGGTCTCCAGCATCGTTTTCTCGTCGTCCACGACGAGGATCTTGCCCTTGAGAATTGCTTGCTGCTCGAGATACGCCTCGAAATCCTCGCAGTCCACGTAGTAGTCCGTCTCGCAGTAGTTGCGAATGTACCAGGTGCGCTCGGTCCCGACCCAGCGATGCTGGCTCTCCGGCTTAACCCGGCACATCACCTTGCCATTTTGAAACAACGGACACTTCGTGGTCGCCATGACACCCGGGTCTAATCTTCGAACTTCTTGACGACGAGGGCGGAGTTCTTGCCGCCAAAGCCGAACGAGTTCTTCAGTGCGATGTCGATCGTGGCCTTACGCGCGACGTTTGGGACATAGTCCAAATCGCATTCGGGGTCGGGAATCTCATAGTTGATCGTCGGTGGGACCACCTGGTGCTCCATGGCGAGAACCGTGGCGATCAGCTCGACCGCTCCGGCAGCACCGATCAAGTGCCCGATCATGGACTTCGTGGCCGACACCGGCACCCGGTAGGCGTGTTGACCGAAGACCTGCTTGATGACGAACGTCTCGGTCTTGTCGTTGAGAGGGGTGGACGTGCCGTGGGCGTTGATGTAGTCGATGTCCGTAGGCTTGACACCGGCGTCCTTCAGCGCAAGCTGGATGGCGCGCATGGCTTGCTGGCCTGAGGGTTCCGGGGCCGTCATGTGGTAGGCGTCGCAGGTCATGCCGAATCCGGCGATCTCGGCGTAGATGTGTCCGCCCCGACGCTTCGCATGCTCCAGATCTTCGAGCACCAGCATGCCGGCGCCTTCTCCCAGCACAAAGCCATCTCGTTCTCGATCAAACGGCCGGGAGGCCTGTTCAGGGTCATCGTTGCGCTGCGACATCGCCCGCAGCATGCAGAACGCTGAAAACGCCTGAGGGAACACCGTGGATTCGGCCCCACCCATAATGATCGCGTCGAGTTCGCCTTTGCGGATGGCGTTGAACGCATAGCCAACCGCGTCCAGGGCGGATGAGCAGGCAGTAGCCAAGGAGAAACTGGGCCCATGCAGGCCTAAGTCAATGGAGATAAAGCTGGCGGGCGCGTCTGGAAACACGGTCAGCGCAGTAAACGGGTTGATCCGCATCGGACCCTTCTCGCGCCAGGCATCATGCTGCTCGATGATGAAGGCGTGGCCCGCCATGGCCGTGCCGACCACTACCCCGATGCGTTCCCGATCGGCGTTGTCGAGATCTAACGCGGCATCCTTCACCGCCATCTTGGCTGCCGCAACCGCCATCTGCGATGTTAAGTCCATGCGGCGAGACCACTTGGCGTCGATGAAGGGGCTGAAGTCAAAGCCGTTAAGCTGTGCGGCGAAGGTGGTGGGATAGGGGGAGGCGTCAAACTTGGTGACGCGTTTGATCCCATTGCAGCCGGTGCGCAAGGCCTCCCAGAACTGCTCCTTCCCGCTTCCGATGGCGGTAATCACCCCGAGTCCTGTCACGACGACGCGATTAGCCATTGGTCAGCTCGGCATCGACGTTCTGGCGGCGCCTTCTGCGCATCGGGCGGTTCCACTGCTGGGCCTTAAGCCACTCATCGATCTCACCTCGCCGGAAGCGCCAGTGCTTGCCGATCTTCGCCGCCGGGATCCGGCCATTCTGCGCCAAGACATAGAGGGTCGGCTTGGGGATCTTCAGGTACGCGTGAAGCTCCTCAACCGTTAAGATGTCCGTATCGAGTTGGCTCATGGGCACAAAAAGGCAACAACTTTTATTAGTTGTTGCTGGTTACTATATAACAGAGATTTAGAGACGGGTCAAGCGGTTTCTTGGGAGTTGGGGGTACGAGACGTTAGGAGCGCGTCTTGCGCTCGGAAGAGGTGGTCTGGACGATCAAGGGCAGGTTGAGACTTACCACGGTTCCCTGTCCAGGCCTACCAGTGATAGACACCTGTCCCCCATGACGCTCCACCACCCCTCGGACGATGGCCAAGCCAAGCCCCATGCCGCGCTCCTTGGTGGTGAAGAAGGGGTCCCAAACCTGTTCCCCGTGCTCCGGAGGGATCCCAGACCCGGTATCGACAATCCGGAGCGTGAGATACGGCGGATCAAGTTGGGTTTCGACCCGTAGTCGGCCACCGGCAGGCATGGCTTCTAGGCTATTCAGGAAAAGGTTCAGCAGCGCCTGCTTGATCTGCTGGGGATCGACCTGGACGAGCTGTCCGTTCTCCCCGAACGCCTTCTGAATCTCGATGCCTTGCTTCAGACACTGCCCGGACAGCAATGCCAGCGTATCATCCACCACGGAGGCCAAGCGGATGGGTTGGAATCTTGGGGGTGCCGGCTTCGCAAAATCCGAGAGCTGCTGGACGATCGTGTTGATCCGGTCGATTTCAGCCTGCACAATCCGGAAGAACTTTCGGCGAAACTCCGGATCCGCATACTTCTCGGGCAGGTACTGGGCGAATGTCTTGATGGCTGACAGTGGATTTTTGACCTCGTGCGCCATGCCGGTCGCAATCTGCCCTGCGGCCGCCAATCGTTCTTGGACCAGCAAACGCTCCGAGGCCACCTTGAGCTGTTCATTGACCTTCAAAAGTTCCTCGTAAGACATAGCATTTTCGATCGCGATGGCGGCTTCGTTCGCGAGGGTCGTGAAGGCATGGAGATCGTCTGGCGAGTACCCGTCTTGCGAGAGCTTTAGCCCCAGGGCCAAAAATCCAATGAGGTCTTTTTCAATCAGGCCTGGAACGGCCAGCACGGCGCCAAGCTTGGACATTTCATCACGGACGACGGGTTCCAATGAGTTCCCTATCCTTTCTTCGATTGATACTCGGCCGTGTTCTCGAAGCCGTTTGATGAATGGATGGGAGGATTCCAGGTGATATCTTGACTGGATTGAAAGTCGAGCGGGCCCATGGCTTGCCCGCAGGATGTAGTGCTGGGTTCCCCTATCCAAGAGAAATAGCGAGGCATGCTCGACCTTCACTGTTCGACTCACAACCCGCGTGACGAGGTTGCAGAGCCTCGTCACATCCCGCACCCGCGTCATGCCGCGCGAGGCGTATTGGAGGGTTCGCTGGTAGCGCCGCTGTTCCTTCAAGAGCCGTGCCTCCGCTTGACGTCGAAGGTATGCATAGGCAAATGGTCCAAGGGTGGCTAGCCCCGTACACAGACTCAGGGGGACTAACCACCAGTGCTGCCCGAAGCGTTCTTCCAACCATTCTCTACCCATCCAACCTATCAAGAACGGTCCCCCCAAAACAACCAGGTAGGTACTCAACAGCAAACCAGTACGCGTAAAGGCTAGCTTGAGATCCATAAATTGGTATCGAATGGTCGCCACGGCTGCGAGCAGAACGTAGAATGGCACGACGATGTTCCCTACAGGCGGGATTGGAATATCGTACCAAAGAAGAAAATTGGTCGATCCGCCCACGAATGCAATAACCGTGCCGACAAGCAAATATTTGAGCTGTTGCCGCATGGTTCCTGTCGCCCTAGTCAGACTCTTGGTGATAAGCATGACTGCATAGGCGACGGTGATACAAAACCACAGTGTATAGGCTGGCCACAGTGGTCCGGGCAATGGCCAAAATCTAAAGGATAGACGCGGGGCCACCTCCCGCACCACTAACGGTGTCCAATTTGCTAAGAGAAACAATCCGGCAATCGCATACTGCGACATGATTAGCCAATGTTGTCGCCGGCTTTGCGCGCGTCCGACCAAGGTACTGATGTGATGCAAAAAGCTGGGAAGCACAAGAACGCAGCCCGCGACAAGCCACCTGCAAAATAGCAAAGCTATTCGCTCGGATGTCGCAAGCTGCCACAGGGCATAGAAAAAGCTCCACCAGGCCACGCTCAGCGCGAAAGCCGCAAATGTGATCCGACGCGGGTCCCGCTCGTGCCGGGATAACATGAACAGCCCGGCGAAACCGGTCGTTACCGTATTGACTACCGCCGTCCAGAAGTAGAAGGACATCGCTGGCTGATCGATATTAGTTTGCGCTCCCAAAGGTCCACCCGGATACTGCCAGAGGCATATAGAGTCTTACGTTCGTTCCGTTGCCGGTATCGCTCTTGATTTCAATTCGCCCTCTATGTTCTTCTAAGATGCTCCGCACTACCGCTAACCCCAGACCGGTTCCCTGAGGCTTGGTCGTGAAGAACGGTTCAAACACTCGCGGCAGATCCTGCGGGGCGATACCGGCGCCGTTGTCGGTAATCGTCACGATGAGGTCACCGTCCTGGCGGTGCGTCGCAACGGCCAGCTGCCCCTGGCCGTTCATGGCTTGGAGGCTGTTGAGGAAGAGATTCAGGAAGACTTGCTTGAGTTGCTGGGGATCGCCGAGAATTTCACCTGCCCCGTCGTAGTGGCGGCTGACCTGGATATGGCGCTGGACAAATTCGCTATTGAGGAACTCCAGCGTCTCATCCAGGAGCCGAGGCACCTGGAGGGGCTGAAGTTTCGGGGGCATCGGCTTGGCGAACTCCAGGAGTTGCTGGACGATCAGGTTGATGCGCTCCACTTCCCCGCCCACGATCTTCTTGAACTTCGCGCAGAAAACTGGATCGCCGTAGTGCTGGTCCAAGTGTTCCGTGAATGTCTTTATCGAGGCGAGGGGGTTCTTAATTTCGTGGGCGAGGCCGGCTGCCAGTGTCGCGACGGCCTTCATCTGCTCACCCCGTCGAACCTCAACAAGCAATTGCTCCCGCTGCGCTGCCAATTCGGCTGGCGTAGCCCTAAAGAGGGCGCGGTCTACTAACGCTTGTATCCGGTCCCGTAGAGGGTTGAAGAAAATGGCGATCAGAAACCCCACGAATGCCGTTGCGAAGATTGACCGATACCCCAGGAAACCTTGGAACGCCTTTTCCATGACCAGGACCATAACAAGATAGGTCGCCGTGATGCACGCGATAAGGATGGAATAGACCACGCTTCGCCTGATGACGATCCGAATGTCCATGAGTTGGTGTTTTAAGATCGCGTATGTGGCAACGAGCGCGTAGATGGAAGTGAAGAGGCTCGGAATCGGGTTGAATGCCACACCATACACTGGGAGGAAGTCCATTGAACCACACGCGAAACTGATGCTCGTTCCCCACGCGACATACCTAATTTGGTTCTGCCGATTGGGTGGCTGGTATCGTAGGTGCCGCAGTAAGAGCGACTGCGCGTAGATGACCAGGCTGGCGAAGCAAATCGTATGGGCCACAAGAACAGGACCCGGATCCGCGTAATAGTGGAAACCGAGCTTTGGTGAAATGCTGGGTACAAACCAAGCTGTCAACGCAAACGGTGCCAACGCGGCGACAAATCCATAACCTGCAATAGCTATGCGACTACTCTTGAGCGGGAGATTCAACAGGGCAAGACAGAAATGAGTAAAGAAAACTGGGATTAGACTTGCGCAGTAAAGGCTGAAACGAGCCTGTAGAAGTGCGTTGTCGTAGTTCTGGCTATAGAGATAGAGGATTGTACCCGCGGACCATCCCGCCACCGCAAAACTCGTCAGCGCCCACATGACATTGACGCGACAACGGGGATTCTTACTTAGGACAAATAGACCCTGGCTGACACCGATTACCGCGGTTAGCCAATATGAGACTTTATAGACGAGCTCCATGCCTTCACTTAGGTTGAGAGTGGCAGCTTTAGGAACACGGTTGTGCCTCGGTGGAGTTCGCTCTCGATATTCACGCGACCTCCATGCTCACTCACAATACTCCTTACGACCGCTAGACCGAGTCCCGTACCGTTCGACTTTGTCGTATAGAAGGGTTCAAAAACTCGTACTAGATCCTTGGAATCGATGCCAGCACCATTGTCAGCAACCGTCACGATGAGCTCGTCATCTTGCCTGGTGGTTTCGATGTCGAGGTGGCCCTGCCCGTTCATGGCTTGGAGGCTGTTGAGGAAGAGGTTCAGGAAGACTTGCTTAAGCTGCTGGGGATCGCCGAGGATCTCGCCGCTACCGGCATAGGTGCGGTGGATGGTCACATGGCGCTGCAGCAGCTCGCTGTTGAGGAACTCCAACGTCTCATCCAGGAGCCGAGGCACCTGGAGGGGCTGCAGTTTCGGGGGCATCGGCTTGGCGAACTCCAGGAGCTGCTGGACGATCAGGTTGATGCGCTCGACTTCCCCGCTGACGATCCTGCAGAATTTGGCCCGGAAAGCGTCATCCGCGTACCGCTCCTCCATGTGCTCCGCGAAGGTCTTGATCGCGCTCAGCGGGTTCTTAATCTCATGAGCTAGTCCGGCCGCCAGCGTGCCGACAGCCCTCATCTGCTCGCTGCGGCGCACCTCTGCTAGCAGCCGATCTCGTTGTACAGCCAGCTCCGTTGGAGTACCTCGAAAGAGAGCCCGGTCGACGAACGCCTGGATGCGATTACGGATTGGATCGAAGAAGAGTGCGATCAGAAAGCCGACCAGTAGCGTCCCCGGTAATGACCGATAGCCAAAGAAACCCTGGAACCACCTTTCGGAAATGAGCACCGCAGCCATGTAAGTCATCGTAATGCAGGCTACGAGGAGGGAGTAGACCATGCTGCGGCGAATAACGATGCGAATGTCAAGCAGTTGGTGGCGGACGATCGCGTAAGCGCAAATGCAAAATGAAACCGGCATGAAGATCACGCCGAGAGGATAGAGAGGAACTCCGTAGTTAATCAGATACTCGGAGGCTGCAAGAAGATAGAAAAGACAGGCCGTGAATGCTAGTTTTCGTCGACGGCGCTCAGCAATGGACACATTCGGATCCTGGGAGCCAGCCCTCAGTAACAAGACAGCCCTTATTAGAACCCACGAGACAATCACCAAATATAGCGGATGTGCGGGACCGGCTTTTGTGTAATATCCCCACGAGAAGTCGCGATAGCCCGCGATAAACCAATTACTCGTCCAGGCGATAGCGAGGAAAACTGTCGCGAAGACGTATGACCGGCGCACCCAGCGAAGTTCCCGATGTAGCGCCAGGAAGCGAACGGCGAAGTCATAGTATGTAAAAGGGATATAGACGACACTAAGCCACGCAACACGGATAAGCAGGTCCTTCTGGAATGGCTCTTGGAGGAAGTACCCGGCGAACCAACAAGCCTGCCAGATAAATGTCTCAAAGCATAACAGCGCAAATGCGCGGGTCACTTCAGACCGGGGGCCCTTAAGGGTAATCAAGCTGGCAAGCGTGATGGCAATGCAAGCGCTCACGAATGGAGGAATCTGCAGAGGCGTCATCATCTTGACCCCAACGCTAGAGGAAATCTAAGGATCGCATGTGTTCCATGGTCTATTTCGCCTGTAATCTCAATCGTTCCTCCATGCTCCTGGATAATGCCGTGCACAACAGCGAGACCGAGCCCAGTGCCGTTGGGCTTAGTGCTGAAGAAGGGCTCGAACACGTGGGGGAGATCCTTTGACGCAATCCCACAGCCGTTATCTTGAATGCCGATAACCAACTCGCTCCCCTCCTGCCTCGCAATAATCTCCAAGCGGCCTTGCCCATTCATGGCCTGGAGACTGTTCAGGAAGAGGTTCAGGAAGACTTGCTTAAGCTGTTGGGGATCGCCTAGAATTTCGCCTGCCCCGTCGTAGTGGCGGCTGACCTGGATATGGCGCTGGACAAATTCGCTGTTGAGGAACTCCAACGTCTCATCCAGTAGCCGAGGCACCTGGAGAGGCTGAAGTTTCGGGGGCATCGGCTTGGCGAACTCCAGGAGCTGCTGGACGATGAGGTTGATCCTCTCCACCTCGCCGCCGACGATCTTCTGGAACTTGTCTCTGAATCCTCGATCATCATAGTGAGTTCCTAGCGATTCCGTGAACGTCTTGATCGAGGCGAGGGGGTTCTTAATTTCGTGGGCGAGGCCGGCGGCGAGCGTGCCCACCGCCTTCATTTGCTCGCCCCGGCGCACCTCGGCGAGCAATTGTTCTCGCTGCGCGGCGAGCTCTGGCGGAGTTCCTCGGAAGAGGGCCCGATCCACGAACGCCTGAATCCGATTCCGAACGGGAATGAAAAAGATAGCAATAAGCAGTGCAACGATTGCGGTGGCCAAGATCGATCGATATCCGAAGAACCCCTGGAACCACTTTTCGAGAATTAAAACTGCAATGAGATAAACGGCAGTAATACAGGCTACGAGTAGCGAATAGGCAAGACTCTGGCGAACCACGATACGGATATCCAGGAGTCGGTGACGCAGAATCGCATAGGCTGTTACTATTGCATAGAATGGCAGTCCATAGTTCCCGAGCGGATTGATGATCGGTAGTGGTCTATCGAATACGTAGAGAAAGTTCGGAGCCCCTCCTACACATGCACACAGCGTTCCGATGGAGAGATAAAGGAGTTGGTTCCTTCGATCTCGACTTGCGGCCCTCGTCGCTAAGAAGAGCTGGACAATTCCGACCATTTTCACAGTTAGAAACCAGACGACGAAGATGGGGTATAAGGGTCCCGGATCGGCGAAATAGCCTCCATGTTCTGGACCCTGTAAATATGGCCGGGCTGAAACGCTTGCTATGAGCCACGAAGAAAGTAGGGTCGCTGAAAATCCGATCGCAACCAGGTAGTTGGCTAGGATTAGGTTCTTCGTCTTCCTGCCATCTTTACCGGCTATTTCACTCGAGAAATGGAGGAAGGTTGCGGGGACGAAGATAACACCCAAGTGGCTTATCTTGGAAATCGCGAGCGCCACTGAATAGTCTAAGGATAGGGTGCTGAACGTCTGAGACGCGCTCCAGAGCGCGATCGAGGAAGAATACCAGGCAAACACCCGATGAACAGGCTGTCGATTCCGACGAAACAGAACAAATAGGCCCAACCCTAACGTTGTTAGGGTTGTCAATGATAGAGAGATCACATAATGGAGTTGATAGGCCGTCATCGAAGATATCGTCAGTGTGAACTGCTCCTTGCAAGTACCGCACGGACGGCGGAGAGGATTTGCTCGCGCTCGAAGGGTTTTGGCAAATAGTCCAAAGCGCCCAGCTTGGTCGCTTCCTTCGCGAGCTCCACGCTCTGGTAGGCGGTGAGTACCATGACGGGGGTCTTGTGCCCGTTGGAGCGGAGGCGCTTGAGGACCTCGAGGCCATCGAGTTTGGGCATCTTGATGTCCAGTAGGACGAGCGCGAAAACCTCCTTAGCCAGCTTGTCCAGCGCCTCTTGGCCGTCTATAGCGAACTCCAAGTCATAGTCATCGCCTAGGATCAGGCTAAGTGATTCGCGAATACCTTCCTCGTCATCCGCGATGAGAATCCTTGGTTTCATCATTTCCTCCTGTTAAAGAAAAATGGGGACATTTCGATATTTTGCTTCAGGGAACCCATGGCAAAAATCGAAACGTCCCCATTTTTCCGCTTCCGTCCCCATGTTTCACGTCGTTTGCGATGCTTGGCTTCATTTCTCCTCCGTATCTTGTCGTCACACCGAACAATGAACAATGAACTAAAGAGCCGGCGGGGTGACAACTGACAAACATTTAGCGGTGCGGTGCCCTGGATTCCGAAACGTGTGCGGGATGGAGGCGTCGAAGTAGAGCGTGCTGCCGCGCTTAAGCTGGTGAGTGGCCTCGCCGACGCGGGCCTCCAGTTCTCCTTCCAAGACATAGACGAAGCGCTCGGTGCCGACCCGAGCTTCCTCCCGGTGCGTGCTGCCACCCGGCTCGAGAGTGATCAGGACCGGCATGAGCTTCTTTTTGAGGACGTCCGTGGTCAGCATCGTGATGGAGTGCTTGCCCGCCTGGTGCACATAGACGTCCGTGCGGCCGGAGGCCGGCTGCACGGTGACTCCTTCCTTCACCCGCGCCTCCTCGATGCCGGCGTAGAGCTCGGTGAGCTTGACGCCCAGCGCGTTAGCTAGCCGCATGTGGGACTCGAGCGTCCCGGTCATGCGCCCGGTTTCAATGCGCGAGATCGTCGCCGCATCGAGGAACGCCGCCTTGGCAAGCTCCACCAGGGTGATCTTCTGAGCCTTGCGAAGCGTTCGCAGCCGCGTCCCCACGCTGCGCGAGGCGACCTCAACCGGCACCTGGCCGGCGCCGTGCTTGCGCGTGCGAACACTTTTGACCGCCATCGTCATCGCGTCGTGCCCTCCTCGTGTTGTGGCGCATAGCTAGTCTGCCATAGGATTGCTGTCTCGTCAACCTATATTTGCAAATATGACAATTTTTCTCTTGACACCCTGCTCCCGGATGTGGTATGAGTATTCTGCAAACTTAGATTGCATAGTATGCATACGCAGGAGGACGGATGATTCCGCAACGACGGCGCACTGGCTGGCAGCTCCCCACCGCATGGCTCTTCGGTGTCACGCTGTACGCGTGGGCCCCTGGGATCGCGTTGGCAGGCTATGCCGTGTCCTTCGACGGATTCGACGATTACATTCAGCTCCCCGCTTCCACCGCCCTGAATGACGCGACTGACCGCAGCTTTTCCCTCTCCGCCTGGGTGAAGCCGCAGGACAGTCCACCGGTTAGCTGCAGTACGAATACCAATACCTGCATCTACTCCGCCATCACGCGGCCGGGCTACCATACTCATATCGGATATGAATACGGCCAGCGCTACCGGGCGGGGATTTGGAACTCCTCCAACGTGGGGTTTACTCTGAGCTCCGGGAGCATCGCACCCGGTGTCTGGCATCACCTGTGTCTCACCGTCGACACCGCGACCCTCCGGATGGCGTTCTATGTGGACGGCGCACAGGTCCCCGGTTCCCCGCTGACCTTCACGGGCACCCTCAAGGATTACGGCACCCTACCATACTACATTGGCGCGGGCAACCCTGGGGCCTCGGCCTGGACGTGGCACTTTAAAGGCGCCATCGATGAGCCGCGCATCTACACCCGGGCGCTCACCGCCGATGAGGTGACGGCTCAATATAACGCGGGCCAGGGCCAGTATGGCAGTCCGGAACCCGCGTTGATTGCGGGGTGGCACCTAGATGAAGGGACCGCGCTGACCGCCAGCGACTACTCTGGCCGCGGCCATACTGGCACATTAAAGAATGGCGCAAGCTGGATGCCGGGCCTGGTTCGGGAGCCTGTGGCGATGCCGATAACCCTCGAGGCGGAAGCGATGCCGACAAAGCCCAGCGGCAGTGGCTCGGTGACGGACGGCTGGGCGCTCTACTCGAGCGGCGCCCTTGAGAGTCCGGTGCAACTTCCGGTCACGGGGACTTACGAGCTGCGGGTGGTCGCGCGCGGCGACTACGCCGGCGCTCAAT
>JAHFGW010000027.1 GCA_023247235.1 Candidatus Omnitrophota bacterium
TGATGACCCGCGAGACCGTGGTCGTCGAGACCCGGGCGACCTTAGCGACTTCCTCAATGTTGATCTTCTTCATCGTGGGGACGGCGCGCCGCCGTCAGTACGGAATGCCGGGTGCGTCCCGGGCGACGAGGTGCGTGCCGGAGGGCTGGACCAGCTGCGCCGTCACAAAGATCAAGAGGTTCGACCGCTCGAGCGACTCGTTCTCCTTGCGGAAGAGCGCCCCCACGAGTGGCAAGGAGCCGAGCAGGGGCACCCGGGTCACGGTGACCGTCGAGGTATCCTTCATGAGTCCGCCGAGCATGACGGTTTGCCCATTGTCGACGACGACGGTCGTTTCGAGGTTTCGGGCGGTGAAGCGCGGCAGGCTGACCTCGCCTCCGAAGGAGTCGTCGGTCTTCTTCTCGCTGACCTCGGGCTTGAGCGCGAGCGTGATGGTGTGCAGGTCATGGCCGATGCTGGGCGTCACATGCAGGATGATGCCGAGATCCTTGGTGACGAAGTCCTGCGGCACATTGACGAACCGCGTCTCGCGGGTGCCGCTCACCACATCTTCGAAGTCGCCGTCGCTATTGAGATCCTTGCGCACGACGGAGGCCTCGTAGCGCGTCGCGTAGACAAACTCGGTCACGACCTTGATCGTCGCGGTCTGATTGTTCAACGTCATGACGCGCGGCGCGGAGAGGGTCTTGGTCCGATCATGCGTGGTCAAGGCGTGCAGGATCGCCTGGTACTGGGTCCCGGTCAGGATGCCTTGGAGCGTCAGATTCAAGCCGTTGCTCTGGTTCGTGAAATCCGTGAAGTCGGTCTTGGTGCCCCGCTTCAGCGTCGTGCCGGTCTTCGACAGCTGCACTCCCGGGCCGCGGGTCCGATCGGCGGCGCCCTTCTTCGTCAGCGCCGTATCGGCCGTCAACAGCCCTTCGAACCCCCACTCGCGCGCGTCCGTGACGGTCACCTCGAGAAACCGCGCCTCAATGAGCACCTGCGACGGCGCCGCATCGAGCTGCGCCAGCAGCCGCTCGACCTGCTGCAGGTAGTACGGCGTGTGCGTCACGAGCAGGGCTCCGGTGCGCTCATCCAGCATGATCGAGCTGTTGCCGACGCTGGGGATGATTTCCGTCAGGAGGTCCCGAATCGTCTTCATCTCCCGTACGCCGGTCGCCTGCAGCGCCACGCTTTCGCGCACCTCGGCGATGGGCTCGAACGTCGCGAACAGTCCCGGCCCCTCGTTGAGCAGGAAGACGCGGGTCTCCATCGGCTCCGCTTCCATTTCTTCGCGAGTGGCGACCCAGATCGCGGAACCGTCATGCCGAAAGAGCAGACCCTGGCCTTGCAGCAGATGCTCGAGCGCCCGGCGCAGCGGCATCTCCACGAAGTGGACCGTGACCGGCCGGCCGACCACCTTGGCATTCTCCGACAGGATGATATTCACGCCGGCGCTGGTGGCGATGAAATCAATCGCGGCCGCAAAATCCACGTCTTGGAAGTTCGCGGTGATCGGCTGGTTCAGGGCTGCTTGGGGGCTGATCCCCGCCTGCGTCGTCAGCTGGGGGGACGGCTCCTCGGCGCTGCGCGCGGCCGCCGGGGCGGCGAGGGCCAGGAGCAGCGCCGCGAACACCGGCCACCCGCTCATGTCGTCTGGCCGTCCGGCGACAGGATTTGGGGTGTGATGAAGATGAGCAGATTCTTGCGCGTATTGGACTCCAGGCTTTGCCGAAACAGGTTACCCACCACCGGGATGTCGCCCAGCAGCGGCACCTTGTGCAGCTTCTCGGAGGTGCTGTCCTTCATCAGTCCGCCGAGCACGACGGTCTGCCCGTTCTCCACGACGGCGCTGGTCGTCAGCTGGCTGGTCGTGAACTCCGGGACGGTGACGCCGCCGCCCAGGTCCCGGAACTGGCTGAACGAGCTCACCTCCGGCGAGAGGACGAGCGTGATCATCCGCTCATCCTTGCCGATACTGGGGGTGACGTGCAGCAAAATGCCGACATCCCGCTTTTGCAGATCCTGCGGGACGTTGGCGAATTCCGTTTCGCCCGCGTCGTCGAAGTCCCCATCGCCGTTGATGTCGAACTGGATGGGTTTGACCTCGTAGCGCGTCGGATACCGGAACTCATCGACGACGCGGATCGTCGCCGTCTGATGGTTGAGGGTCGTCACGCGCGGGGCCGAGAGCGTCTTGCTGCGCTTGGATTCTTCCAGCAGATGCAAGACGGCCTCGAACTGGGCACCGGTCAGCACGCCTTCCAGCGTTAGGTTCAGCCCTTCCGCCTCCCGGGACAGCGCCGTGAAGGTTGATCCGCTGCCGCCGGCCAGCTCATGGCCTGAACCCTCCGTGTGATCCGAGTGCTCTTTCCGGCTCAGGGCCATCGCCTTGTTCAGCACCGATTCAAACGCGAACTCTTCCAGATCCGCCAGCGTGAGTTCGATGAACCGCGCCTCGATCAGCACTTGCACCGGGGCCACGTCCAGCTGTACGAGCAGCCGGTCGACCAACGCTAGGTTTTCCTCGCTGTTCGTGATGACCAGCGCGCCGCTGCGCTCATCGAGCACGAACTTGCTGCCGGCCGGCTGGGGGACATTGTGGATGATGAGCTCCTTGATTGAATCCATGCCAAGGACCTCATTCGGCTTCAGCGCCGCGGTTTCCAACGCGAATGGGCTCACGCCGCTGCGCAAGAAGAAGACGCGCGTCTGCATCGGAGCGCTCGCGAATTCCTCGGCCGTCGCGATCAGGATGGCATCCTGGTCGATCCGGTAGGCGAGCGACAGGCTCTTCGTCACGTACTTGACCGCCTGCTCCAGGGGCATGTCGTTGACCTTCAACGTCACCAGGCGCCGTTTCAAGTCCACCCCGGGCGACGGCACGACGCTGACGTTGGCCGCCTCGGCGATGAACTGCAGCACATCGGCCAGCGCGACCTGGTTGAACTCGAAGCTGATGGGCTCTTGGAGCTTCGCCGAGAGCGCGCTGGCGGCCTCCTGGCTGGCGCGGCCGTCCTCAGGGAGGGCTCGCTGCGATTGCGGCAGCACCTGGGCCTTCAGGACGTCATTGATCATCTGCCGCTCATCCAGTTCGACCTGGCGATTCACGTCGCGCCGCTGTTGATTCAACTGCGCCAGGCGCACTTCTTCCATCAGGTGCCGGGCTTCGCGGTGGTTGGGGTCTTTGACGAGCACGCCGGTCAGCAGCTTGAGGGCGATGTCGTATTGCCGATCGTGGTAGGCCTCCTGGGCATAGCGATAGAGCGTGTCGATCTCGATCCGCTTGTGGGTCAGGAGGTACTCCAGCTCAGAGACCTCAGCCCCCCGTGCCTTGGGCGGCAACTCGGCGCTGGCGCGCAGCCGCTGCTCGAACCGCTGCAGCTCGGCTCGCGTGATGAGCCGCTGCGCCGCCTTGGTCAGGGCGTGGTCGGGAGCCACGAGCACCATCTGCTCAAGGACATCGACCGCCGCGTCATACGCCCCTTCTCGATAGAGCGCCTGGCCGCGCTGATACAGCCTCTTGAGCTGGTACTCCTGGGCGAGGGTCTGCTGCCGCTGGGCGTCGCGTCCACGGGCGGCTTCTTGGGCGAGTTTCTGGCGGGCGGCGTCGATGGCCGCGCGTTGGGCGGCTTCCCGCTCGCGCGCCTGCGCCTTAACGGCTGCCTTGTCCAACACCGCCTGCGCGCGCTCGGCTTTGGCGCGCTGGTCGGCGACCATCCGTTGACGCGCTTCGTCAATGAACCGCTCGGCGAGGACGCCTAACCGGCTCTTCTTGGGGGAGGGCGTTTGTTGGGTGGTCTGAGACGAAGGCGGGTCCGGCGACGCCGCCAATTGGGCGGCGACGCTGAAGGTCAATCCCACGATGCTGGCAACGAGCCCCCAGCGCTTCATGCGAGCGTCCACATCCATGGGCTACGGCGCGCCGTCACATCCCGACCGGTCTGTACAGGACCGGGCCTCGGGATGTGATCGGATCACATCGCCTGCGTTGGCCGTCGCGGACGGCGACGCGGCCCCGACTAGGGCGCCGCGACGTTGGCAGCCGGCGCTTCCGGAGGGGATGCCTCCAGCACCGCTTCGTCCGCGATGACCTTTTCAAAGAGAGGGATGGCGTCTTCGAACCGTCCCTCTTCAAACGCTTTCATGGCACGGGAGAACATCTGTTCAAGCTCCGCGGCCCTGGCCTGCCGCGCCGCCCGCTCCTTGGCCGCGAGGATTTCTTCGCGCGCAATGAGCACGCGCTCCAATTGCGGCGGGTCCAGCGCCTGCGCTTCCAGCAAGGCTTGCAGCGCTCCATCGTAGGCGGCGCGCTCAGCAAGCCGCCGCGCCTTCTCAAGCAGCTGGTCGGCCTTCTGCGCCTTCGCCTGGCGCTCCTCTTCCTGCTTCAGGCGCAGGCGCTCATGATGCGCTTCCATTTCGCGGGCCAGCTGCAGCGCCAGCTGCCGCTCGCGCAGCACGCGGCGTTGCTCTTCAAGCTCGCGCTCCTGCTCCGCTCTGGACATGACCCGCGGCGGCAGCACGCGCAGCTCGGAGGCCAACTCGGGCGCCAAGGAATCCGCGGTCTCGTTGAACCAGACCAGCAGCTCCGGATGGGCGTTCAGTGACGATTCATCCAAGGCCAGCTCCAGCCGGTGCACCGCGTCCTCCCACTCGAGTTCCACGGTCTTGGCCCGATCGAGCTTGGCCGCCAATTCCTGGTCGCTCCGGCGCATCCGATTTTGCGCATCGCCTTGCCGTGTGGCCGCCTCCGCATAGCGTTTGGCCGCGGCGTCCAGCGCGCGCTCCAAGTGGTCTCGTTCCGCCGTCGCTTGCACGCGAGCCTTGTAGAGGAGGTCGGCCATCCCCTGTCGAAACGCCGCTTCCTTGAGCGTCAGGCGCCGGCGGTGCTCCCCTTCTTGCTCTTGGCGAAGCTTCGCCAAGAACGCCTGGCGCCGCTGCGCGAGCAAACCCTGTCGCTCGGCCTGCAAGCGCTCGCGCTCCCCCATAAGCTGCTGGCGGCGGCGGACGAGGGCATTCTTCAGCGACTGCTCCAACGCTTGGGCCGGAGCCGGGTCGTCGCCCAGCCGGGTGAAATAGCTGCGGACTTCTTGGAGCTGGAGCTCGATTTCCTGCGCAAGCTGATCCAGATCGCGCTCCTTCAATTGGAGCTCGTGATCGATGCCTCGCGCGACCAGCTCTCCTTGGCGCGCGTCGAATGTCTGCACTTGGCGCGCCCCGTCCTCTCGCAACTCGTCCTGCAGCTGCGCGCCGGTTTTCAGCAATTCTTCTTGCAACCGCCCCTCGAGGTTCTTCCGCAACAGGGCCAGGCGCTGCTCCTGTTCCCGTTCAATTGCGGCGAGTTGAGCTTTCAGTTCTTGCCGGTCTTCCTCAATCACCTCAAGCTCGCTGTGCAAGGCGGTCAGCTCGGTATTCAGCGCATCGCGCTGGGCGCGCAACTTCTGGATGTCATACTGGACCTGAGCGCGGGTATGAAAGGCTTGGAGCGTTCGATAGAAGGGGCTCACCACGCGGCCGGCGCTCGGGGGGGCGACGGATTGACGGGCTTGAAAGGCGGCCTGCTGGGCGGCGGCCGAGCTCCGACCGTCCTCTGCGCGCACCAAGCTCGGCACACACCACAACGCCATGACGAACAGCACGAGGCGCCTCATGGGCGGCTGCGGGTCGGAGCGACCCTCTCGCTTGTCTGCGTCATGGACTCGATTGAGGCAAAAGCAGGAGTTCAAGGTGTTCCTGCGTATCTGGCGCCGATAATATCACTCGGTCTTCCGTGATGTCAAGCACTTTGTGTCCCGCAACCTCTTGCCCGACTTCAAGAAAGTACGTTTTGCCCGTCGCGCGATCCTCGACGATCGCCCGCTGGCGCGCGCCGAGCTGGATGCGGCCCTTATAGAGGAACGCCGGTCCGGCCGGCCCCGGCGCTTCGCGGTCGTTCGCCTGCCCCTCAAGGACCTGGCGTCGTTGCGAAGAAAAGGGGTTGGCTTCCACAAGACCCGCCAGCGCCTCGCTCGAATCGGATTCGGCGGCCTCCTGCGCCGGGGGCATCGGAAATTGCCCGCGAACATGGTCCCAGACTTGCGGCGGCACATCGAGCGCGCTGGAGTGCGCCACGCGCGAGCGCCAGGACCAACTCATCAGCGCCAGCAGCGCCAGGGTCCCGGCCGCGGCGATGGCCATGCCGGGCGAACGGATGGTGGTCAGGCGCCCTCCTCCTTGGCCGGCCGGCCGGGCGGTCCCTTCTGGGTGCCGCGCGGCGCCGGCGGCTGGTCCTCGCCACGGGCGACAGGAAGATAGCGGGCCATGACGATTTCCACATCGAGCACATCCGGCTGTGATCCCGTCGCTAGCCGGATGTCCTGAATGTCGATGATCGGCATCGCGTGCCGCAACGATCCTAGGACCTTCACGATGACCGGCAGCGACCCCGCGAGCCGCATGCGCACCGGCAGGCGGAGCAAGACCGGCTCCTCCGTCTCGGGATCCACCAGCGCTTGCGGATCATCGATCTTGACCGAGGAGAGCGCGTGGACGCGTTGCGCCAGGGCCAGCTTGGTGCCGTCTTCAATCAGGCCCAGTTGCGCCAAGAGCCGCGGCACGGTGTCCGCCGGCGGCAGCTCTTTGGGAAACCCCAGCTGTTCGGGCGTGGGCAGCTCGCGCGCCGCCGCCAGCCGTTCCAGCGTCCGCTGCAGTTGGTGCAACTGCTCTTGGAAGAAGAGCTGCGCGTCGGCCCCGGTGGCCTCGGCGGGCAGCGGCGCGACGACACGGCGCGCCCAATGATCGTAGCGGGCCTGGATGCGCTCGCCGCGCCCGGCGAAGTAGGCCATCACTTCTTGATTGGGCGGGATGTCGCCGCTGATGACCAGCTTGCGCAGGGCGCCGCGTTTCTGCTCGATCTGCCGGCTCAGCCCATGCAGATGCAGCTGCCACGCGAGCGCCCCGGCCAGGATCGCGCCGGCCAGCATGGCGGTAGCCAACGCTGGCCAGGGGATCTTCCGGGTCGGGCTCATGGCTCACCGCCTGCTCCGGGGCGCGTCGGTTTGTGCACGACCGCCAGGGCGGGGTTGGCGGAGGGCTCCGCCGCCCGCTCGATGACGATCGAAAACGCGACGACTTCCGCGCCGGCCGGGCCTTCGGCTTTGACCTGCGTGGAGAGCGGCTGCACGGTCGTCATGTCGGCCTCGCCTTTCAGTCGATCGATGAATTGCGTGACGCTCTGAAAGGATTTGCCCTGCCCCTCCAGCGTCCCTTCAATGAGGCCGTCTTTCGACAGGGTGAGCTTGGTCAGCCACACATCATCGGGCATCGCCCCCACGACGCGCGACAGCACGTCTTCCACGGCGGCGCGTCCCGCGACCAGCCCTTGGAACTGCTGCGTCCGACGCTCCAGCTCCATCTGCTGCTTCAGCAGCGTGCGCAGCTCGGTGCGCAAGACTTGATAGGTCTGCTCCCGCTGCTGCAGCTGCGTCAGCGCCTTGGCATAGCGATGACGGACGGTGAACATCCCGATGGCGCCGTTGATGAACAGGACGACCGCGCACGCGGCGGCGAACGCCGAGGCGATGCGGGCGGTGCGTTCCGTGGCGGCGCGTCGCTGCGCCTGGGCCAGCAAATTGATCGGCGCGGGCACGGATCCCAATCCCTGAAGCGCAAGCCCAACCGCCACACAGGCGCGCTCCGGGGCCTGGGCCACGGCGGCCTCGATGGACACTTTGCGCCGCGGATCCAAGCGGCCGACGGTCAGACCCAGGGTGCCAGGCAGCTTCGACTCCACGGCGGCCAGCTCGGCGTGCGCTCCGAACAGCCACAGTTGCGCCACATGACTCAGGGCCTGGCCCGATTCTTCCCGCAGCGCGTTCCATGACCGGCTGATCGCCTCATGGAGCTCCTCCGCCGAGGCCGCCGAGACATCGGTCCCCAACGGCACCACCTGGGCTCGCGCAGCCGACCAGAGGATCCACTCGGCCTGCTGCTCTCCCAGATGCAACAACACATGGTCTGCGGCGCGCAGGGGGCCATCCTGCACCACCTGAAGTGCAGCCAGCGGGTTGACCGTGACCGCCCGGACCGCCAGACCCGCGCGCCGGCAGGCGGTGAGCCGCTCATCCAGCCGGGCGCGATGGATCGCCACGACGATCGCGCGATGCGGCTGCGGAATCCTCGTCGCGGGCGCGGGTCGCGCCCCGGATCTCTTGGGCTTGCGGATCGGCAAACTGAGGCGGCGCGCGCTGGCCTGCTGATGGCCGTTGAGCCACTGGTGATGCCACGCCGCTTGGTCCACATCAAATGGCAGGAACTGCTGAAGCTCAAACCGCAGCGCCAGGAGCGCTCGGCGCTGGCGGACGACCAGCGGCTCGACGGTCGTCATCAGCGCGGCGCTTGAAGGAATCCCAAGAACCACCGGCTGGGGCCCCGGCAGGGCTTGCCGGAGCTGGCGCAGGCTCTGGGCGAATGCGTCCGTGGAGCCGGCGACACACGGAATCTCGTGCCAGGCCAGGAGGCGCACGCGGCCCCCGCGGCGCTCAAGGACGGCGGCTCGAAGCGCGGACCCGCCGACCTCAATGCCAATTCCCACGTTCATGGATGTCTTAGACACACCCCATCGCTTACTCGACGCGCCACAGCTTGATCGGCGGCCCGAACGGCCCCATGAGCGTCGGCGTCCCGGCCGCGACGATCCACGTCCGCTCGGCCGGCGAGAAATCCTCTTCCTCCGGCTGGATGCCGCTGACGCCATTCACATCCCGGGCGGCCTTGACTCGGAAGTAGTGGTTGCCGGCTGCCAGGTTGGCGATGGAGGCCTCGGTCTGCGTGGACCAGGCCGACCAGTGCTCATTGTCGAAGGCATAGGAAAACACGCACTCGCCCTGCGGGCACATGAAGGTGAAGGCCGCCGAGGGGTCCAGCGTCACCCCGGCCGGCCCGACCGTGATGATCGTCTCGGGGGACAACAGCGCGACGTCGATTTCGTCGTAGATCGACGCCGACTCATTGCCCGCGGCATCGACAAATCGGACATAGACGCGCTGGAAGCCCTGCACGGCATTCAGGAGCCACAGCTCGCGCACCGGCGCGAAGGGCTCTTGCACATAGCCCAGCAGCGCCTCGTTGCTCAGCCGCATCCCCGCCACGCCGGAGGTGACATCGGAGGCCGACAGCTCCAGCGTGACATAGGGGTTTGTGGTCAGCTCGGAGCCGCCGTTGATCACGATCGTGCCGGTCGGCGGCACCGTGTCCACGGTCACGCTCCACACCAGCGGCGTCAGGCTGTTGCCAGCCAGATCCTGCAGACGCAGCTCGATGGTGTTCGCCCGCTCCTGAAAGGCGCCGATCGGATGGGCCGTTACGGTGCGCGTCTGCGCGTCATAGACGGTCTCCACCGCCGAGCCATTGACCAGCAACTCGATCGAGGCGTCATCCACGCCGCTGTGCTCCTCCACGACCTCGACGCGCACCGTCGGCGTCTTGGTATTCAGGAGCGCGCCGGTCGCCGGCGTGGTGGCGCCGACCGAGGGCGCCAGCGCGTCGACCCAGATCGCGAAGCTCGCCGGCTTGCCGACGTTGCCCGCGCTGTTGACGGCCAGGACGGAGAACGTATGCTGGCCGGCACTCAGAAGCTTCTTATTGGCCGCCAAATCATACGACGTGGCGGTGGTGTCGATCGTCTCGTCCGGGGCGACATCGATCGCATAGCTGTAGCCGGCCAGCTCAAGCCCGGAGGCGGGTGGCTCCCAGATAAAGAGCGGATCGGCGTCGCGCTGCCACGTCTGGGGTTGGATCGCCAGCCCGGCGGGCGCAGTCTTCGCGTAGAGCACCGTTAGATCGAGTTGATTGTTGTTCGGCGTGGTCGTCGCGCCACCAGAAAAGGTGGAGCCGATCACCCCGGAGCTGATACGGAACCTTGAGCCGAAGAGCGTGAGGTGGCCGGCCTGGCTGCCGACGGCGATCTTCTGCTGGTAGCGCTCGGATTTGGCGCCGGGACCGCCCTGGTTCATCTCGGCGCTCTCAAGCTTGCGGCTCTCGCTGGAGCTGATCGCCCCATGGGCGTGCGGCGGCATGACCGTCAGGCCCCAGAGCAGCACCGTGATGATCCAGGGGCCGCACGCGGCTCGTGGCTCGTGGCTCGTGGCTCGTGGCACCTGTCGCAGCCTCGAGCCTCCAGCCTCCAGCCTCGAGCGAATACCTCGTGGTGTCTTCCCCCGAGTATCGTTCATCGTTGCACCACGGCGACAATCCGCTGGGTGGCGGTGGAACGACCATTATCCAGCGCTTCGCCCAGGCTCAAGACCCTAAAGACATTGGACCGGGTGGTCACCACATGGCCCATGAGGCGAAAGATCTGCAGCCGATCCTCTTCGGTCGAGCCCAGCACGTCGCCAAGCAGGAGATCGCCAATCCCTCGTCCCTTCTGCTGCAGGTCACCGTACGGACGCCCCTTCATGATCCGCTGCGCGATGGTTTCCGTGACGCCGGGCAGCGCCCGCAGGACGGCCTCAGAGGCCGTATTGATATTGACGCCGCCGACTTGCACCAGCCGGGGATCCAGCCGCACATGGTCCGCATGGCAGACGCCGCTGGGCGAGCCGCAGCGCACTTGCAGCGTGAGGCTCCCGCTCGGCGTGTCGCCGAGCCCAATGGCCAGCTGGCCGATCACGACGCGCCCTTGCGCATCCGTGGTGAGCTCCGGCGTCCAGTCGGTATATGAGAGGTCCGCGCGCTGCCAGCGCACGGCCAGTTGCTCGGCGAGGCGCCCGTAGAGGCTGAACCGGTAGCGCCCATCCGGAATCCCGGTCCATTGCCAGATGCCGGCGACCTCCAGCTGATCGGGATCGCTGTGCTCGTAGCCCTCAGCGGTCTCGGTCCACGCGCCATCGCCCTCCAGGAGCCGGCCCTCGGTTTCCAGCCGCAGCCCATCGACGGTCAGCCGGTCCACGATCTTGGCCAGATCGGCTGTCGCAAACGGTTTCCAGGCCAGGCCGCTGGGCAACCCGGTAATCTCTCCGATGCCGCCCAGTGGACGGTTCAAGATCGTGACTTCCTTCGCAGGATCGTGCACGATCAGCTCGCCGTCGCCAGTCGTCTCTGTCATCTGTGCGTTCTCGTTCGTGATGCCCGGCGTGTAGAGCTGCAACGACGGCGTCCATCCATCATCCACGCCATTCCCGTCAGCATCCACGACGACGGTTGGATCTCCCTTCTCCAAGCTTTGAAACGCCGCCGTCGTCGGCAGCGGCAGCGGGTATTCGACTTCATCCACCAACGCCACGGCGCTGCGCAGCGCCAGGCGGGCCGGCGTACCGTTGGGCAGCCCGACCTTCAACCAGTCCACATCGGCCGAGAGTGTGCTGCCCGGGAACTCGAATTGGACCGCATTCACGCCCACGGGAAATTCCCACGCGGTTCGAGCGCACACGCCATCTCCGGCTAGGCCGAGCTGCTCATCGTCTAGATCGACCGCCGCCACCAGCAGGCCGTGCGCGGCGATCGTTGAGCCCCCCGGCAGCCGCCCGATGCGGCCTAGGGTGGCATCCCCTTGCATCGTCCAGCCGCTGACATCCAAGGGTTGGTTCGTCAGGTTGATCAGCTCGACGTACTCCCCATCAGGCTGCAGCGACAGCTCGACATGTCCCATATAGTATGTCCCGCTCTGCTGGGTCTTGCCAATACTGATGGTGAATTGTCCGGTGGCGCCGACCGTGATGGGATGGGAGTGGCGCTGGCCGTGCACCAGCAGCTCGCACGCGCTCCCCACACACACCTCGCCCACGACTTGGCCAGCCTCCGCCCCCCACACCCAGAGGTGGTAGGCGCCGGGACGGAGGCCGCTGGCCCAGGTCCAGCTCGCCTGCCCGACCGTCGAGTTGCGACACCCCTGGTCATCGCACGCCCAGCCGGAGCCCTGGGGGTTCGTGAACGTGGCTGCCGACGCCGGAAAGGCCTGCGACGGTTCCACCATCAACTCGTTGATCCGCACGGCTTCAATGCCGCGGATGACCATGCCGCTTCCCAGGGCCTCCGACACGAAGTCCAGCCCTGTGAAGGCGCAGGGGGTCCCGGCAGGCTCCCGATCTGTCACCGTCACGTCAAGCGTGCCGGTCAATTCCACGGTGCCGAGGGATTGGCCATGATCGACTGACGGCGTGGTGATCCCTTGGATCGTCACGTCGCACACTTTGATGCCGTTGAGGCCCCGGGCCAGGACTTGAAAGCTGCCCGTGGGAACTTCCACGGTCCACGTGAGGGGGGAGCCGCCCGACTGATCGGTTTCGTAATGGGGCGCAGGGAGCTCCTTCCAACTCCAGCTTCCCAGCGGCCCCACGTTCGAGAGCGTGAGCCGCTGCGAAGCCTTGCTGACGTGCGACAGCTCCACATCAGGGTCCACGTAATCGGCAAGATTGACGGCGGCCTGCCAGGGATCATCGACGCCTGCGGCGAGCATCACCGCCAGCAGCTCCTCCGCGGTGGCCGTGTTCACGTTGACCCGCGCCTGTCCGCCCGACGCGACATTGAGCGTCCAGCTATAGGGCGTGACATAGCGCTCGATCTCATGGAGCGTGTGCGCGTCCACCTGCGCAATCGCGACGAGCTCCTCGAGCCGCTCAATGACCCGATCATCCCCCCAGGGGCTCAGCGGTTGATACTCATCGAGCTCATCCACGGCCCCGTCGCGATCATCATCGACGAGCGCGACGCCGGGGCGCTGATCCACCCCGTACCGATGGGCCTCGAGGGTGCGGGCCACGGTTTTCGCCTCCGGCACGTCGGCCGCTTCGAGCAGCGTGGTCAAGTTGATGGCTCCCAGCGCAAATGGCGAGGGCTCGGCCAGGGCGACGTTCACGTTGCCCTTACTGGCCTCATCTTCAATCAGGACGCCAAAGCGCCCCAGCGGCCCGCCGGCCTCGCTGGCCACGAGCCGCCAGCGCGCCTCGCGCGTGCCGTCCTCGTCCACGTCGACATCGGATCCTGCGTTCTCCTTCGTCCAGGGCTCGGTCCGATCGTCGGTCTGGGAGCCCACGCGGTCCTCATCAAGCAGGGCGCGGGCGAAGCTCATACCGGCTTCCGCCACGTAGCGGGCCTGCGAGGCTGCCACGAACTGCGTCGTGGCCTGGCCTTCGAGGCGCATGGAAAAGGCAAAGGCCACACCCATGATGCCGATGACCGTGAGCACGCTGACGACAATAAGGAGCGCAATGCCCCGTTCGCCCGCCCCGGCAATTGTTCCTGGCGGACCGGGGTGGCTCGTGGCTCGTGGCTCGTGGCTCGTGGCAAGCGTCGTTGGCTCCAGCCTCGAGCCTCCAGCCTCGAGCCTCCAGCGCCCTTCTCGCTTAACTCGTGGGCACATAGATGACCGCGTCAAATTGCTTCGGGGTCTCCGTCCCGATGAGCAGGATGATGTGCACGGCCTTCGGCAGCCGCCCGGCTTGAGGGGCGAGGGGCCTGGCGTCCCAGCGATCCACCCATTGCGTGCCGTCGAAATAGGAGATGTCGAAATTGCCGATTCCGGTCCCGCAGACTTCATCCTCCCCGGACGCGTAGGCCGCATCCGCCGGCTCATCGTCATGGCACATGAGCTGCTGCTTGTCGTTCAGCCAGTAGCCGCGCTCCACCAGGCCTGTCCGCCCAGGCAGCGTGCCAACGAAGAACAGCTCATCGGCCGCGCTGCCCGGGTGCAGCTTCTCCTCCTGGGCCGCATCGAGGCCCACCAGGGGATAACGATTATTCGCCACGGTCGCCGTGATCTCCCGGCTGAAGAGGTCGAACAGGAGCCGCGCCTGCTGATAGCGTTCCGTGCGCAATTGGCCGTTGCGCCAGGCGCGTGAGATGCCCCGGAAGATGAGCGTCGTCGAGCTGGTGATGACGACGAGAATCGTCATCGCAATGAGCAGCTCGACCAGCGTCACCCCGAGCGCGGAGTGCGGAGTGCGCAGTGCGGGGTCATGTGCCGTTCCATGCCGCATGCCGAATTCCACGCTCCGCACTGTCCCGCTCAGGAGTCGCTTAGGAAGGGCCGGACCACACATAGGTGGTGAACGCGAGCGATCGCGGGCGCTGGTTTTCCTGCCAGCGCACCGTGATGAGGATGGTTTTGAGCTGCGCCGCATTGACCAAGCCGTTGACGGCAGGCGTCTGGATCGCCGTGGTCAGCTGGAAGCCCTCCAGGTCCTGAACAGTCTCCCCTGGGTGCAGCTGATTCCAGGGTGCCAGCTTCAGTTCTTCCATGGCGCGCTGGGCCAGCATCGTCGCGCGACTGCTCTGCTCCGCACGCACCGAAGCCCGCAGCCCCAGCGGAAAGACCCGGATCGCCCCGAAGAGCCCGATGGACATGACGGCGAGCGCGATGATGATCTCCAGCAACGTAAACGCGGCTCGTGGCTCGTGGCTCGTGGCTCGTGGCTCGTGAATCGAGAAGTTGCCTCCAGCCTCGAGCCTCCAGCCTCGAGCCTCCTGAGTGTTCATCCCAGCAGCTTAGTGAGCGACAAGAGCGGCAAGAACATCGCGATGACGATAAACCCCACGATCCCGCCCACCGTCACGATCAGCACCGGTTCCAGGAGTTGGGTGAGGCCCGCCAGCTGGACCTCAACTTGCTCCTCATAGGTAGCCGCCAGCTGCACCAGCATCTTGTCGAGCTGGCCGGTTTCCTCCCCCAGCGCGACCATCCGAGACACCAGCGGCGGAAAGACATTGGAGAGCTCCATCGGCCGCGCCAGCGACTCGCCGATCTTCAGGCTCCGGCTGACGTCTTCGAGGGCCTCGTCAACGACGACGTTGGTCACGGTGCTGCGCACGGTATCGAGCGCGCTGAGGATCGGCACGCCGCTGGCCAGCAGGGTTCCGAAGGTGCGGGCGAACCGCGCAATGAGCAATTGCTGGACGAGCGGCCCGATGATCGGCGCGTGATAGAGCGCCCGCTCGAGGGCGCGTCGCCCTCCCTCGGTGCCGGCCAGGAACCGCAGCAGGAACCCCAGGCCCACGCAGGCGGCGAGCACCGCCACCCACCAGTGCCGCACCAGCTCAGCGACGCCGACGAGCACGCGCGTCGGCAGCGGCAGGGCCGAGCCCAGCTCAGAGAACATGCCGATAAAGGTGGGCACCACGAAGACCATGAGGATAATGAGAATCGCCCCGGCGGCAAAGAGGACAAAGGCGGGATACATCAGCGCGCCCTTGACGCGCTCGCGCAAGCGCTGCTGCTTCTCCAGCAGATCCGCCAGGCGAAGCAAGATCTCGTCGAGCAGCCCGCCGACCTCGCCCGCGCGCACCATGTTCACGTAGTACGGGGGGAACCACCGGGGGAATCGTGCGAGGGCTTCGGAAAGTTTCACGCCAGCTTCCACATCCTGCGCGACGCCGCTGAAGACTTGTCGCAGCAGGCCGGGCTCCAATTGATCACTGACCGTGCGCAGGGCCCGCAGGAGCGGCATGCCTGCCTTGACGAGCGTCGCCAGCTGGCGCGTGCAGAGCGCCAATTGCGCCCGCGAGGCGCCGCCGAACCGAATCTGCCACGCCATCACCAGACGAACAACGCCGGGCCAGACTTTATGTCATGTTCAATGTGTAATGTGTCATGCCACCACGTCAACCCGACAGACTTGCCTGCCGTTCCATTACACATGACACATGGCACATTACACCGCGATGTTCTCGTTGTTGGATGAGCGGGTTATCGGCCGCGTTCCACCGCCGAGTCGCCAATGCGGGGCGGTTCGGCGCTCTTCATGCGGACGACGTCGCAAGCGGCCAGCGAAGGTCGGACTTGGACGACTCGCGCCTGCCCGACCACCGCGCTGGCCCCGCGGACGATATCGAATGTCATCCCCAGCCGCACGCCGTCTTCCGTGCCCTTGTCGACGACGATGAAGCGATATGGCTGGTTCACCTCAACGAGCCGGGCCCGGACCGGACCCGCGGGCTCCACGCGATGCTTGCTGCTCACGACAATCGGCGGCAGCTCCACGGCCCCTGGCTGTTGCTCTCGGATCTTCGCAATGGCGGGTTCGGGCGTTCGCGCCTCGACGCGCGTGCTGCCGGACGCCTCAACCAGTGCGGGCTTCGGCTCGGATCCAGCGGGGCTCGCGGGCGACACGGGCCCAGTCGCCATCACGACCGGCAGCGGCGAAGCGGATTGCGGCCTCCGTTCCAGCTCCGCCAGGCGCTGCGCCACGCGCTGATAATCGCGGTCCGCGAAGGCCAGCCGCTCACGCAACCGGGCGAGTGACCGCTCCCAGGTTTGGCGGTCAGCCTCCAAGGCCGTGAGGCGCTGTTGGCGCTCATCATGCTGCTGCTGAAGCGCCGCCAGCCGCTCCTCGAGCGTGGCGCTGGACGCGCGATACTGATCGTACTCGGCCTGCATCGCGGCCAGGGCGTCGCGGGTCTGCTGCAGGGACACGGCCGCGCTATCCAGCTGCTCGCGCGCGGTCCCCGCCTCGCCCACCGCTTGGTCCCGCTCTTGCGTCAGTTGCTCCACCCGCTTATTGAGTTGGTCGTTAGCCTCGGTGAGCACCTCGGCCTGGCGCTCCCGATCCGCCACCGTCTCCTGGAGCTGCGCGACCTGCGAGCCGAGCTGCGTCAGGAAAAATGCCAAGGCGCCGATCACCAGCAGAGGCAGCGCCACCAGCAGGCCTTTTGCGACCGGCGCACGGCCCGTCCGGACCGAAAAACTGCGCCGTCCG
>JAHFGW010000028.1 GCA_023247235.1 Candidatus Omnitrophota bacterium
AGGTCTTCTCGAAGGTCATCCGCGAGCTCACCTTGGCCGCCAGGCTTGGCGGAGGCGATGCCGATGCCAATCCTCGGCTCCGTCTAGCTATGGCCAAGGCCCGCGACGCCGACATCCCCAAGGACAGCATTGAGAAAGCCATCAAGCGGGGGACCGGCGATCTGCCTGGCGTGGCGTATGAGGAAATGGTCGTCGAGGCTTATGGGCCAGGTGGGGTCGCCATCCTCATTGAAGCGTTGACGGATAACAAGAACCGGACCTCGGCCGAGCTGCGGAGCCTGCTCACCAAGCACGGCGGCAGTATGGCCGGCGCGGGGAGCGTGTCCTGGCTGTTCCACAAGAAGGGGATGTTGCTGCTGGACGTCAAGGGAGCCGGGGAGGATCAGCTGCTGGAGATCGTCCTGGAAGCCGGCGCCGAAGACCTGAATGTCGAAGGCGCGCAGGCGACGGTGACGACCTCGCCCCAGACCCTTGAACCCGTCAAACATGCGCTGCAGCGCGCCTCGTTGAGTTGGGAGTCGGCCGACCTGACGATGGTCCCCACGACGACCGTCCCGGTATCTGAGCCCGTCCAAGCCAAGCAATTGCTGACGTTGCTGGATCTGTTGGAAGATCACGAAGATACGCAGCACGTCTACGCGAACTTCGACATCCCGGACGCCATTTTGGCCGAGCACGGGGCCACATCGGGCGCATGATCATTCTCGGCGTGGATCCCGGCTTGCAGGCCACCGGCTACGGGGCGATCGACACGGCAGGCCCCGCCTGCCGCTTGATTGGGGCCGGGGATATTCGCCCGCCCCGCGCTGGTGAGTTGGCCGCGCGGCTTGAGGTGATCCATCGGACGTTGACCGAGTTAGTCGCTCGCTGGCAGCCTGGCTCCATGGTGCTCGAGAAGCTGTACACGCACTACGAGCATGTCACGACCGCCGCGATGATGGGCCACGCGCGCGGCGTGGCCTGTCTGGTTGCCGAACAGCATCGCATCCGCGTCGTGGAATACTCCCCGAACCGTGTCAAGCAGGCCATCACCGGCCACGGCACGGCGTCCAAGGAGCAAGTGGCGCGCATGATCGGCCAGTGGCTGGGCGGACGCGAAGCGGTCTGGTCCTACGATGCCACCGATGCCCTGGCGCTGGCCGTGGCCCACGCGCAGATGGATCGGCAGCACCGGCGAAGCGAGCATTTTCGCCCCCGGCGACGGCGCCACGCGCTCCTGAGGAGCGCGGCATGATCCCACCACCTGCTGGGTTTCGCCCTTCACATGCGACCACCTTCCGGAGGCGAAACGTCCCGCCGCGAGCGGGACGGCCTGCGGCCAGCCAGCCGGTGGTGGGATGATCGCCCGCTTGCGCGGCATCGTGCGCGAGCAGGCCGAGTCGCAGATCATGCTCGAGGTGAACGGAATATGCTACGAAGTGCTGGTGCCTCCGTCGATTCTACGGCGCCTCTCGGACCGCCTCGGCCCCAACAACGAGCTGGAGGTGGTCACCTTCCACTACCACACCATCGAAGTCGGCCGCGGCGTGCCCATCCTCATCGGGTTTCTGCATGAGATCGAGCGGGAGTTCTTTGAGCGGTTCATCTCCGTCTCCGGGGTTGGCCCCAAGGCGGCGCTCAAAGCGCTGACTCAGCCCATCCCGGTGATTGCCAGGGCGATCGATGAAGGGGATGTGGCGACGTTGAAGTCGCTGCCCGGCATCGGGGAGCAGCGGGCGAAGGAGATTATCGCCAAGCTGCAAGGGAAAGTTGGCAAATTCGGGCTCATGCAGACCAAAGACCAGCTTCCCTGCATGCCCTCCATGGCCCAGACCGTGCTCGAAGATGAGGCTGTCGCCATCCTCGTGCAACTGGAGTACAAGCGGCCCGAGGCCAAGCAGATGGTCCGGGCGGCGCTTGAGCGCAACCCCAAACTCGCGACGGCCGAAGAGTTGCTCAACGAAGTCTATCGCCAGCAGCGCCTGGCGGTGGAGCCGGTCTGATGACGAAGAAAGCCGTCGAGCCGTCGGGTCCTCTCATCCCTCAGGAGAATGAGGAGGATCAAGTCCTCAACCTCAGCCTCCGGCCCAAGCGCTTCGGAGAGTTTGTAGGTCAGCAGCGGCTCATCGAGAATCTGCGCGTGGCGATTCAGGCGGCCCTGCGCCGGCAGGATCCCCTCGAGCATGTCCTGCTCGCCGGCCCGCCCGGCCTTGGCAAGACGAGCTTGGCCCACATCCTGGCCAGCGAAATGGGCGCCAAGATCACGGCGACCAGCGGGCCGGCGATCGAGCGAGCGGGCGATCTCATCGGGATTCTCACCAATTTGGAGCAGGGAGATCTGCTGTTCATCGATGAGATCCATCGCCTCTCCAAAGTCGTCGAGGAATTCCTGTACCCGGCGATGGAAAGCTTCGAGATCGACTTTGTCATCGACAAGGGCCCCTATGCCAAGACGATCAAGTTCCACCTGAAGCGGTTTACGCTCATCGGCGCGACGACGCGCGCGGGCCTGCTCTCAAATCCCCTCCGCAGCCGCTTCGGCATGATGTATCATCTCGACTTCTACGGCCAGGAAGATCTCGTCGAGATTGTGAAGCGCTCGGCCGCCATGCTGGGTGTGACCCTGGACGCCCAGGCCGCCGCGGTCATCGCGCGGCGCGCCCGGGGCACGCCGCGCGTGGCGAACCGGCTGTTGCGGCGGACGCGGGACTACGCGCAGGTCAAGACGACCGGCCGCATCACCGCGGAGACTTCCGAGCAGGCCCTGACGGCGCAGGGCATTGACGCCGTCGGGCTGGATGCGCTCGACCGGAAGGTGCTGCGTACGATCATCGAGACCTACGGCGGGGGGCCGGTGGGCATCGAGGCGCTGGCCGCCGCGCTGAATGAGGAGCCGGACACCATCGTGGACGTCGTCGAGCCGTACCTGCTGGCTGCGGGCCTGCTGAAGCGCACGGCGCGCGGGCGCAAGGCGACCCGGCTGGCCTATCAGCACGTGGCCAGCCTCAAGTCCGCTGAGACGAGCCTGGAGCTGTTTTCCACATCCGCCTCCTAATGCCCCCCGATCTCCAGTGGCTCGGACGGGCCTTCGTCTTCTTCGGCGTCATCCTGTCGGGATTCGGCCTCGTGCTGCTGGCCGGTCCGAAGATCCCCTGGCTTGGTCGGCTGCCCGGGGACATCATGATCCAACGCAACGGGTTTTCGTTCTACTTTCCTCTGACCAGCTGCCTGCTGGCCAGTGTCATGCTGAGCGGGCTGCTGTGGCTCGTCGGACGTTTTCGCGGATGAGACAGCTGGCCCTCCTGTCGCTCTCGGTCCTGGCATTGTCCTGGCCGGCGAACGGCGCAGGAGCGCAGCCAGCCAGCGCCGATTCCATCCGTGTGGCCTTGGTGCAGGATGATCCCCAAGTGGAGCTGCAAATTCACGGCAGCTTCACGATGCGAGCACTGCAGACCGGAGAGCCGATTCAGCGCGCGGAGGGGCTGCAGCGCACGCGGGTCCGCGCGGTCCCTGAGGGGCTCGCGCTTGGCGGCGCGGTGGTGCGCGGCCAGGGCGTGCGCATCGAGCCCACGCGGGATGCCATCATCGCCGTCAATGGGACACGGCTGCGCGGGGCCTTGGAGATCGTCCGCCGCACCAACCAGCGGCTGCTGGTCGTCAATCACGTCGCGCTCGAGGACTATCTGCGCGGGGTGCTCAGCAAGGAAGCGCCCGACTACTGGCCGCCGGAAGCGCTCAAGGCGATCGCCATCGCGGCGCGGACGTACGCGGTGTACCAGCGGTTTCTCAAGGCCGACGGCGAATTCGATGTTACCGGCAACGTCCTGTCCCAAGACTACGGGGGCCAGACCCACGAGAAGGACGCGACCGACCGGGCGGTGAAGGCCACCGAAGGGCTCATCCTGGTCTACCAGAACACGCTCTTTCCGCCGTTCTACCATTCGACCTGCGGGGGCGTGACGGAGCATGCGCGCGTGATGGGGCCCTACAATCTTCGGCCCCTGGCAGGCGGCGTTCTCTGCCGGCTTTGCGAGGGGTCGCCCTTCTATACCTGGAAACGCCGCATCACGACGGCTGACGTGGCCTGGGCCCTGCGCAAGAGCCAGCACGGCACGGTCGGCACGGTCCAGGCGGTGCGCATCACGGGCCGCACGTCGACCGGCCGAGTGCAATCCGTGACGATTGTCGGCAGCCGGGGACGGCTGCGCCTCACCGGATACGATTTCCGCGCGCTCTTCGGTTTTGAATGGATTCGGAGCCTGCGCTTCGAGATCACGCCGGTGGAGGGGGCGTTTATCCTCCAGGGCGGCGGGTGGGGCCACGGCGTGGGCATGTGCCAGTGGGGAGCGGCGGAGCTCGCCCGGCGTGGCTTCTCGGCCAGCGAGATCCTCGCGTTCTACTACCGCGGCGCCGAGCTGACGGATCTGGCGTCGTTGACACAGCACCCAGTCCACATTGTCGGAGGGACTTCGTAATGCCTCAGTCAACACAGGCCGGCCCAGGGCCGGGCGGGTTGCTCGTCCCGTTTGTGATGATGTTCGTGATCTTCTATCTCTTGGTCTTCCGTCCGCAGTCCAAGGCGCGCAAGCAGCAAGAGGCCATGCTGAAGCACCTGAAGAAGTATGACGAAGTCGCCACGACCGGCGGCCTCCTGGGCACCATCGTCAATCTCAAGCCTGAGACGGTGACCCTCAAGGTCGACGAGAATGTGCGGGTTGAAGTCGAACGTTCGGCCGTCACCCGCGTGCTCAAATCTCGCGCGCCGGACGACAGCCACGCACCGGCCTTGACCAAGTAGCATGCCGACGAGTCTGCGCTGGCGAGTCCCGCTCGCCCTGGCCGTCATCCTCGTGGCCTGCTGGTTTGCCTTCCCGCTGGACAAGCGCATCAACCTGGGGCTCGATCTCCAGGGCGGCATGCACCTCATCTTGAGGGTCGACACGAGCAAAACTCCCAATCTCAGTCCAGGGGTGGATGTGACGGGCGTTGCGCTGGAAATTATCCGAAATCGTGTCGACCAATTCGGTGTGCGCGAGCCAGTCATTCAGCGGCAGGGCACCGAGCACATCCTCGTCCAGCTGCCCGGCGTGACGGACCGGGAGCGGGCGTTGAAGCTCATCGGCCGGACAGCGCTGCTGGAATTCAAGCTCGTATCTGACGATTCACGGCTGCTCAATCAAGCCCTCGACGGCACGGTGCCGGACGGCTACGTCCTGGCGGAAGACGACGCCGGCGCGAGCTATCTGCTTGAACAGGAAGACTCGCTGACCGGCGGCATCCTCGCGGATGCCTGGGTGGCCGCCGGCCCCATGGGGCTGCCAGAAGTGAACTTCCGCCTCACGCGGGACGGCGCGCGCGCGTTCGGCCGCCTGACCGGCGCCAATATCAACCGGCGCCTGGCGATCGTGCTGGACGGCGTGGTGCAGTCGGCTCCCGTGATCCAGAGCCGCATCACGGATCAAGGCCAGATCACCGGGCAATTCACGCGCGAAGAGGCGGGGGACCTTGCGGTCGTGCTGAGGGCCGGCGCCTTGCCCGCGCCGATCGTTGTCGAGGAAGAGCGCACCGTGGGGCCGACCCTCGGCCGCGACTCGATCCAGGCCGGGCTGCGCGCCTCGGCGCTGGGCGGGCTGTTGGTGGTCCTCTTCATGGTCGGCTACTATCGACTGGCCGGGCTCATTTCTGTCATCGGCTTGGCGCTCAACATGCTCTTCATTCTGGGCGGCCTGGGCTACTTCGGCGCGACCCTGACCATGCCCGGCATCGCGGGCATGATCCTGACGCTGGGCATGGCCGTCGATGGCAATATCCTCATCTACGAGCGCATGCGCGAAGAGCTTCGAGCGAACAAACCCCTGAGCCTGGCCGTCGCCGCGGGCTACCAGAAAGCCGCCTCCGCGATCATCGATTCGAACATCACGACGCTGGTGGCCGCGCTGTTCTTGTATTGGTTCGGCACCGGGCCTATCCGGGGTTTTGCGACGACGCTGAGCATCGGGATCCTCGCCAGCTTCTTCACCGTGCTCTTCGTGTCCCGCGTCATCTTCGACATCCTGTTGGGCCCCGGCCGCCTCAAAACGCTGCGGATGATGCAGCTCATCGGCCAGACGAAATTTGACTTCATCGGCAAGCGCTGGATGTGCTGGAGCCTCTCGCTGCTGGCGATCCTGCTCAGCCTCGGCGCGTTTCTCTGGCGGGGCGATGCCCGGTACGGCATTGACTTCACCGGAGGGACGCTGCAGGAGTACCGCTTCAGCCAGCCGGTGGAGGCGGAAGACTTGCGCGCCTCGCTGCGGAAGGTGGGATTGGGCAACGCGATCATTCAGAACTTTGGCGCGCCGACCGAGTGGCTCATCCGCACCCCGGCCGCCGACGAGGCCCAAACCATCGAGGTCACCAACCGCACCCGCGAAGCCATCTACGCGGACTTTGCACGCCTCAATCCGGAGCAGGTCCGCATCGAACGCGTGGGACCGACGGTGGGCAAGATCCTCCAGCAAAAGGCGGCGCTGGCTATCCTCTGGTCGCTGGTGGGCATCATGCTGTACGTCGCGGTGCGGTTTCGGCACTTCGATTTCGGATTGGCCGGGCTCGTCGCGCTGGCGCACGACGTCATCCTGCCCGTCGGGGCGCTCTGCGTGATCAGAGGCGACATCGATCTGACGATCGTGGCGGCGCTATTGACCATCGCCGGGTATTCCATCAACGATACGATCGTCATCTATGACCGGGTGCGCGAGAACATGCGCCTGAACCGTCGGATGCCGCTGGCGCAGATCATCAACCTGAGCGTGAACGAGACGCTCTCGCGGACCATCCTGACATCCTCCACGGCCCTGATAGTCGTGCTGGCGCTCTACCTGGTGGGCGGGGAGGTCCTGAGGAGCTTCTCATTTGTCCTCATGGTCGGATTCCTGAGCGGGATCTACTCCACCGTCTACATTGCCACGGCGCTCGTGGTATCCTGGCGCAAGATGTTCAAACCCGCTTGACGATGGCTGGCTGGGCCGTGGTCCCCCCTGAAGGCTCCCCCGCGCAGACGCTCGCGGCGGCCTGCGGCGTGCATCCTCTCACCGCCCAGCTCCTTGTAAACCGCGGTGTGCGCACCCCGGCCCAGGCCCGGCGTTTCCTCTCGCCGAGTCTGGAGCAGCTTGGCGATCCGCTGGCCCTGCCGGACATGGCGAAGGGAGTGGCCCGGTTGCGCCGGGCCATTCGCGGCCGGGAGCCGATCATGCTCTTCGGAGACGCCGATGTCGACGGCCTCTCGGCGACCGCCATCCTGTACGAGGCCTTGCAGACTCTTGGCGCCCAGGTCAGAGTCAAACTGTCCAACCGGATTGAAGATGGGTACGGACTCTCCGCCGCGCTCGCGGCTCGCCTGAGCCGGTCCGCCACCCGGCTGGTCGTCCTGATCGATTGCGGGACCAACCAGGCCGAGGAGGTGGAGCGGCTTGGCCGCGCCGGCATTGACACGATCATTGTTGATCACCATCTTCCGTTGGAATCTCCGGCCAGGCCGCTGGCACGGATCAACCCGCACGGCATCCAGCAGGAGGGCCGGGAGCTCTGCAGCGCGGGTCTGGCCTTCCAGGTGGCCCGCGCGCTGCTCGACGGCGTAGCGCCGCAGCGCGCGCGCGCGGCGCTGGATCTGGCGGCCTTGGCGACCTTGGCCGACTACGTCCCGCTCATCGGAGACAGCCGCATCCTGGTTGCCGAGGGCATCGGCCGCATCACCAGCAGCCTGCGTCCTGGGCTGGTGAAGTTGTGCGAAGACACGCAGACGCGCCAGCCGGCGCCCGAGCACATTTTGCGACGACTGGTGCCGCGACTGAATGCGCTGGGCCGGTTGGGCGATCCGACGACCGCCTGGCGCTTGCTCTTGGCGGAGGATCATGCGCAGCTCCCGGACTGGCTGGCGGAGGCGGAGCAGGCCCATACGACGACCAAGGCGCTTCAGCGGCGGCTCATCGGCGAGGCCGAAGCGCAGGTCAACCGCCTGCATTTTCGAGATCACATGGTCCTGGTCGTCAGCCGCACGGGGTGGCCGCAGGGCCTCATGGGCCCGCTGGCCTCCCAGCTCAGCGCGCGCTACGGCCGTCCCGCGATCGCGCTCGCCTTGAATGAGCGGCGGGGAATCGGGTCCGGCCGGTCGTTGCCGCTGGTCAACTTGCTCGACATCCTCCGGGCGTGCGAAACGCTCCTGGTGGAGTTCGGCGGGCACGCCTACGCGTGCGGACTGACGATCGATGTCAAAAACGTCGAACCGTTTCGCCAGCTGGTCAACCAGCACGCGGAGCGATCAGTGGGGCGGGAGGGCTTGGTGCGGGCGCGGACGATCGATCTGGAGCTTCCGCTTGAGGAGTTCGAACCCGGCTGGATCGAGGAGGCGCAGCGACTGGCGCCGTTTGGGCGCGGGAATCCTAAACCCACGGTGCTGGTGCGAGGGGTGACGATCACCCGGCGCTCACCGCGTACGGCGTGGCTGCACACCGGGCGCACCCAACTGGCCGCCAAGGGCGATTTTGTTGGGTTGGAGCCGGACGGGCGTTACGACGTGATCGCCTCGCCGGGGGTGGCGGACGGCGAGATCACGCTGCTAGTGAGCGACGTGAAGGCCTCGCTGGCGCTTTCTGAACTCGTCCCGACCTGAGGCAGCTCGTGCACACCTTCACCCGCGCCACCGTGCCGTTGCGCACAATCGTGACCTGCTGAAGGTTCGGCAAGAAGCGTCGTAGGTTGACGCGCACGGTTCGGCGCCCCACGCCGCTCTTTTTCTTGAGCATCCCGCGATGGGTAAATGAGCGCCCCATCACCCACCGCTTGCCGCACACTGCGCATTGTTTCATCGTCGGATCTCCACGAAGGGACCAGTATAGCGAAGCGATGGCCGTCTCACAAGCCCGTTCACGCGACTCGGCGATCCGCTACCTGAAGGGCGTTGGTCCGGCCCGGGCGGCGCTCTTGGCGCAGCTTGGGATCGAGCGGCCGGAGGACGCCCTCTACTATGCGCCCAGGCGTTATGAGGACCGAAGCCGGTTGCTGGCGATCCGAGACCTGAAACCCGGAGAGGCAGCCAGCGTGCGGGCGAAAATCCTGGCCAAGGGGGTGCGGCGAGCCCGCCGAGGCCTGGCGATCGTTGAGGCCGCGTTCGGTGACGCCACGGGCGTCGTCCAGGCCGTGTGGTTCCATCAGCCGTATCTGGCCCAGCAATTGCAGGTCGGGCAGGAGTTCGTCCTGTACGGCAAGCCGGAAGGCCGCGGGCCCCGCCCCGGATCGGGGCGGGGCGGGCGTCTGCAGTTTGCCCACCCGGAGCTGGAGCGCGTGGATGAAGACGGCGATGCCTCGCTGCACACCGGCCGGATTGTGCCGGTGTACCCGCTGACTAGTCGCCTGGGCCAGCGGTGGCTCCGCAGCTTGATCGCGCGCCTGTTGGACGAATTCGCCGGGCAGATGCCGGAGGCCTTGCCGCAGACCCTGCGCCAGGCGCACGACTTTTCGGATGTGGCGACGGCGCTGCGCCAGCTCCATTTCCCGGATTCCTGGGAGGCGCTGGAGGCTGCCAAGCGGCGGTTAGCGTACGAGGAGCTGCTGCTCCTGCAGCTCGTCCTGGCGCAGCGGCGCGCGCGGATGACGGCCACCATCAAGCCCCATCGGTATCAGCTCGACGGGCCGCTGACCGCCGGCGTGCGTCAGGCGCTGCCGTTTACGCTGACGGCAAGCCAAACCCGCGTGCTAGCCGAATTATTTGAGGACTTGGCCCGTCCCGGGCCGATGGCGCGGCTGTTGCAGGGTGATGTGGGCTGCGGCAAGACGGTGCTGCTGGTCTTCCTCTTGGCGGCAGCGGTCCAGAGCGGCTACCAGGCGGCGCTCATGGCGCCGACGGAGCTGTTGGCGGAGCAGCATGCCGGCGTCGTGCGTCGGTATCTGGAGCCGCTGGGCGTTTCCATCGGAGTCCTCGCCTCGGCGCTGGGGCCGCCGGAGCGCAAGCGGCAATTGGCCCGCATTGCCAGCGGAGAGCTGTCGGTCATCATCGGGACGCACGCCCTCATCCAACGTCCGGTTGTCTTTGCGCGCTTGGCCCTGGCCATCATCGATGAGCAGCACAAATTCGGCGTGTCGCAGCGCCGGGCGTTGGCGCGCAAGGGGGCCCATCCCGATGTGCTGGTCCTGACGGCCACGCCGATTCCACGCACGCTCGCGTTATCGCTCTACGGCGACTTGGACGTCTCCACGGTCACCGAGCTGCCCCCCGGCCGCGCGCGCATCCGCACGATGTGGGTCGGCGAGTCGCAGCGCCAGGATGCCTACACGCTCATCCGCAGCGAGCTGGCGCAGGGCCGGCAGGCGTACGTCGTGTACCCGCTGGTGGAGGAGCGCGCCAGTCCCGCCCCGCCGGCCAGGAGCGGGGCCAGCCGCGAGCTGCGCGCCGCGACCCAGATGGCCAAACGTCTGCAAGCGGACGTGTTCCCGGAGCTGCGCGTGGGGCTGCTGCATGGGCAAATGAAGCCCGCGCAGAAAGAGCGCATCATGCGCGACTTCGTGGCGGGGACGCTGCAGTTGCTGGTCTCCACAGTCATCGTGGAAGTGGGATTGGATGTGCCCAATGCGACGCTGATGCTCATTGAGCATCCCGAGCGCTTCGGATTAGCACAGCTCCACCAGTTGCGCGGCCGCATCGGCCGCAGCCACCATCCCGCGGCCTGCCTCCTCATGTGCGAGACGCAGGAGGAGTCGGTTCGGCAACGCCTCAGCGCGTTCGTCGAGACGACAGACGGCTTCGCCCTGGCGGAAAAAGACCTTGAGTTGCGCGGCCCGGGTGAGCTCTTCGGCACCCGCCAGCATGGGTGGCTGCGGTTTCGGATCGCCAGCCTGTCCCGGGACCGAGATCTGCTCGAGCTGGCGCGGGAGGACGCGACGGCCTTGGTCGCCCAGCAGCCTGATCTTGACCAGCCCTCGCTGGCCGCGCTTCGCCAGCGGCTCGGCCAGCTCCAGAGCCTGCGGGCGTAGGATGGCCCACATCACCGGGGGCCGGTTCAAGGGCACGCCGCTGCTCATGCCACCGCGCATCCGAGCGACCGAGTCCAAGGTCCGCCAGGCGCTGTTTAACATCCTGGGCGAGTTCGTCGAGGGGGCCTGCGTCCTGGACGGGTTCGCCGGCAGCGGCGCGCTGGGGCTTGAGGCGTTGTCCCGTGGCGCCGCCTTTGCGGCCTTTATCGAGGCAGAGCACGGGGCGATTCAGGCCATTCGGCACAACCTCGCCCGGCTGTCGCCGGCGCTGCCGGAGGGCTCCTGGCAGGTGTTGCAGGCTCCGGTCGCCAAGGGCTTCCGTCTGTTGGCCGATGCCGGGAAGCAGTTCAACCTGGTCCTGCTGGATCCGCCCTACCGCACGGCCGAGGGAAAAAAAGCCTTGAACAGCCTGGTGGGCTGTGCTATCCTCGCTCCCGCTGGCCTGGTGGCCGTCGAGCACGAACGGCAGGCCATCTTGCCGCAGACAATTGGATCCTTGCTCCAGTGGAAGCGGCACCGGTACGGCGACACGGTGCTCTCTTTATATCGACCCTTCGACGCGGGCCCCGGCCCCGCCGCCGGGGCCCTTGCTCAGGGTTGATCCCGAGCGAGCCCGAGCGATAGCGAGGGCGAGTCGAGGGACGACGTAGTGGAGCCGTGGTATGCGCGCAAAAGCTCCACAGACCCCTGCCGCCTGTTGAAGCAACTCACTCACGCCCAATCGGTTAGCGTATGACACGGCGAGCCATCTACCCCGGCACCTTCGACCCGGTCACCTACGGCCACATCGACCTCATCAAGCGCGCGCTGCGCATCTTCGATGAGGTGGTGGTGGCGGTGGCTCATAATCCCACCAAGGGCCCTGTGTTTACGGTCCAAGAGCGCGTGGAGTTCCTCCGCCGGGCCACGCGCTCCCTGCGGGGCGTCAAGGTGGATGATTTCGACGGGCTAGTCGTGAATTATGCGCGCCGGAAAGGTGCGCGGGTCATGGTCCGCGGCCTGCGCATGCTCTCCGACTTCGAGTATGAGTTTCAGATGGCCTTGACCAACCGCAAACTGGCGCGCGACGTGGAAACCATCTTCCTCATGCCGTCCGAGTCCTATGCCTACCTCTCGGCCCGCCTGATCAAGGAAGCCACCGCGCTGGGCGCGCGGCTGAGCGCCTTCCTGCCACCGTATGTCGAGGCGGCGCTGCGGCACAAGCTGCGCGGCTAGGTGGCGAGGTGGACGCGATGAAGATTCACGTCAACCGGGTGCCGGAGGGGGGTCTCGCGGAGCGCGCGAGGTACAATCCGGCCCGCCTCGACATGGAGCGCAATGATATCCGGCTGCGCGAGCCGTTTGATGTCGAGGCCAAGATCACCAAGAGCCAGCGTGAGCTGACCGTGGCGGTCGAGATCCACTGCGTGCTGCACCTGACCTGCGCGCGCTGCCTGGAGGAGTTCACGCAGGCCGTGACCCCGACCGGCATCTTCAGTTATCGCGTGCTGCCGGGCGACATCGTGGACATTACGGAGGATGTGCGCCAGGAAGTGATGCTGGCCTACCCCATGACGTCGCTCTGCAGAGCGGATTGCAAGGGGCTCTGCCCGACGTGCGGCCAGCACCTGAACACCGGGACGTGTCCGCACCAGCCGGAAGTCTAGTGGAGGAGTTGACATGGCGCTGCCAAGACGCAAACATTCCAAGGCCCGTCGCGACAAAAGCCGCACGCACTGGCGTTTGCGCGTGCGGAGCACCACGCAGTGCGGCCAATGCGGCAAGCTGATCCTGCCGCACCGGGCGTGCCGCTTCTGCGGCACCTACCGTGGCCGGCAGGTCGTCGCCGTGGCCATGAAGAAGGACGAACGGCCTTCGTGAAGATTGCCCTGGATGCCATGGGCGGAGACGCCGCGCCGGACAATCCGGTGGCCGGCGCGGTGCGCGCCGCCCGGGAGCTGCCGATTGACATCATCCTCGTCGGCCAGCAGGCGGCGGTCGAGCAGACCCTGGCCCGCTACCCCAAACTCCCGACCAATCTCTCCATCGTGCATGCCCCTGAAGTCATCGGGATGGAGGAGTCCCCGACTGCCAGCATCCGCAAGAAGCGCGAGTCCTCCATCACGATCGGCTTGGAGCTGGTCAAGAACGGCCAGGCCGATGCCTTCGTCTCGGCCGGGAACACGGGGGCGGTCGTCGCGGCCAGCACGCTCTTGGTCGGCCTGCTGCCCGGCATCGAGCGGCCCGGCATCGCCATCTTGCTGCCTGGGTTGAAGGGCGAGACGCTGCTGATCGACGTCGGGGCGAATATCGATCCCAAACCCTCGCATCTGCTGCAGTACGCGCTCATGGGAGAGGCGTACATGCGCTTCGTCCTGGGCAAGGATCGTCCCACCGTGGGCCTGCTGAACGTGGGGGAAGAGGAGAGCAAGGGGACCGACTTTATCAAAGAGACCTACGTGCTGCTGGAAGCCTCCGGGATCAATTTCGTCGGCAACGTGGAGGGCCGGGACATCTTCGGCGGAGAGTATAGCGTCATTGTCTGCGATGGCTTCGCCGGCAACGTCGCGCTGAAGACCGCGGAGAGCCTCGCCTTCGCGATCAAGCAGCTGCTCAAGCGCTCGCTGACCATGAGCCCGATCACCAAGCTGGGGGCGTGGCTGGCCCGAGACGCCTTCCGGCAGCTGTCGCGTGAAATCGATTACGCCGAGCGCGGCGGAGCGCCCCTGTTGGGCGGCAACGGCATCACGATCATCGCGCACGGGGCCTCCAACCCCAAAGCGATCAAGAACGCGATCCGCGTGGCGTATGAATCCGTGGAGCATGAGCTGAACCGCCACATGGTTGAGTCCGTCGAAGCCTACGCGCAGCACCACCAGCTATGAGCCCTGCCGCCGATTCCCATCGTGCCACGCGCATCGGCATCACCGGGTTGGGGATGCACGTGCCCTCCAAGGTGCTCACCAACGCCGACCTGGAGAAGATGGTCGAGACGACCGACGAATGGATCACTTCGCGGACGGGCATCAAAGAGCGGCGCATCGCCGAGCCGGGGGTGGCGACCAGCGACCTCGCGACCGAAGCCGCGCGCGAAGCCCTCGCCCAGGCTAAGCTCAAGCCCGCCGATGTCGAGCTGATCGTCACGGCCACGACGACGCCGGACATGCTCTTTCCCTCAACGTCCTGCATCGTGCAGGATCGCTTGGGCGCCACGTCGGCGGTCTGCTTCGATCTGTCGGCCGCCTGCTCCGGTTCCGTCTTCGCGATGATCACGGCCCAGCAGTTTCTCCTGAATGGCCGCTACCGCAACGCGCTGGTCATCGGCGCGGAGGTGCTCTCGAGCTTCATCGACTGGACCGACCGCGCGACGTGCGTGCTCTTTGGCGACGGGGCCGGCGCCTGCGTCATGGCCCCGGTCAAACGGGGCGGGATCCTGGCGAGCGACATGGGCTGCGACGGCTCCGCAAAAGATCTGCTCTACATGCCCGGCGGCGGCTCGCGCAATCCCCCCTCGCATGAGTCGATCGACCAGCGGATGCATCTGTTGCGCATGAACGGGACCGAGATCTTCAAGCTCGCGACCCGCGCCATGGCGGATTCGGCCATCCGGGTCATGAAGGAGGCGAAGCTCTCGCCCGAGCATGTCGAGTGCTTCATCCCGCATCAGGCCAACACGCGCATCATCGAAGCCGTGGCCAAGCGGGCGCGCCTGCCGATGGCCAAGGTCTTCATGAACCTCCAGCGCTACGGCAACACCTCAGCCGCCTCCAACCTCATCGCCCTCTACGAAGCCGTCAAGGAGGGCCGGGTAAAGCGGGACGACCATGTCGTCCTGGTCGCCTTCGGCGCCGGCCTGACCTGGGGTTCCATCGCGCTGCAGTGGTAGCGGCGTCTCTCGTTCGCTCCATCCGGTCATCCCCATGAGCCTCGTGGCGTTCGTCTTTCCCGGCCAAGGCGCCCAGGCCGTCGGCATGGGGCGGGCCTTCTACGACGCCTATGCCGAAAGCCGCGACCTCTACACACGCGCCAATCGTGCCGTGGGTTATGACCTCGCAGCACTATGCTTCGAGGGCCCGCCCCAGGAGCTGACCAGAACCGAGCGCTGCCAGCCGGCGCTGTTTGTGACGGCGCTGGCGGCCGTCGCCGCCGTTCACACCGTGGCGCCCGCGACCAAACCGGTGGCGGTGGCGGGTTTGAGCCTCGGGGAGTTCACCGCGCTAGCCGCGGTGGATGCCATCAGCTTCAAGGATGGGCTGTACCTGGTGCAGGCGCGCGCCGACGCCATGGCCGAGTGCGCCGCACACCACCAAGGCGCCATGCTGGCCGTCGTGGGTCTTTCGAACCAGGATGTGGAATCGGTCTGCGCCTCAAGCGGCGCGATCGGCGCCAACTACAACGCGCCGGAGCAGGTGGTGCTGTCGGGGCAGGTGAGCGCGATCGAGCGGGCCGAGCAGCTTGCAAAGGAGCGGGGAGCCAAGCGGGTCGTGCGGTTGGAGGTCGCGGGCGCGTTTCACTCGCCGCTCATGCAGCCGGCGGCCGACGCCCTGCGCCACGCCCTGGAGAAGATCCGAATTCAGAAGCCACAGGCGCCGGTGGTGAGCAACGTGACCGGCCAGCCGGTGACCGATCCGGACGAAATCCGGCATCTGCTGCTGCGGCAGCTCGTCAGCCCGGTCCTGTGGGAGCAGTCCATGCGCACGCTCATCAGCTTGGGCGCGACCCATGTCGTCGAGTTCCCGCCGGCCCGCGTGCTCACCAGCCTCCTGCGGCGCATCGACAAGACCATCAAGGGCCTCGCCATCGACGAGCCGAAAGACCTCGCCGGTCTTGCTGAGGTGCTGACCGAGGAATAATCGGGGACAGGTCCATTTTCGCCCGCCGGCGTGCTCAACATAATTGGGGACGCTTCGATTTTCGCCACATCTTCCAGTGGCGCGAAACATCGAAGTGTCCCCAATTGTGAAAACCGGGGACGTTGCTATTTTCGCGCCACGCTGACCTGTGGGGAAAAATAGAAATGTCCCCGCTTTTCCTTAGGTCAGCTCCAGCATCCGCTGGATGGGGCGAACGGCACGCTCCGCGATCTTCGGCTCCACGGTGACCCGGTACTCCATCGTCACCAGCGA
>JAHFGW010000005.1:0-36079 GCA_023247235.1 Candidatus Omnitrophota bacterium
GGGAGCCAATTTGGACTCGAACCTGAGCCCCTTGAGGCGCACCTCTTGCAGCAAGGGGCTCAGGTTTTTATCATTGTACCGACGCCCCTCACGCCGAGCTACTTCGAGCGCATGGCGGGATGCCTTGGAACCGGCGGGAAGGTCAAGGTGGTCATCGCCAATCCGAGCCAGACGATTCTATGAAGTCGCAGGAGCACGAAGACCTGCACCATCACTAAGCCACGGTGGCCTGACGAGGAGGAACGGGGAGATGAAGCACCTACGACGAGGGATGGTGGCCACACTGCTGCTCATGAGTCCGGTGTCTGTGTGGGCCCAAGGGGAACACGAACATGAGCATGACCACGCGCACGGCAAGGGTGTTCAGGAGATTACCATCAAAGGGGAATTGGTGGATTCACTCTGCTACGTCGCCATGGCGGCTAAGGGCACTGGGCATAAACAGTGCGCGATCGACTGCGCGAAGGCCGGTATTCCGATCAGCATGCTGGAAGACGGGACGGGCAAGCTGTACACCGTGCTGCCCAAAGAAGACAAAACCGGCTATCCGGCCAGCGTCATCAACAAAATGGGCGAGACGGTGACCCTGAAAGGCGATCTCTATGAGACGGGGGGCCAGCGCTACGTGACCGTCGAATCGGTGGAGTAACGGCCATGTTGCCCGGAGCGCAGCACCTGCAGAACCTCCACCCGCTCGTTATTCACTTTCCCCTCGCGTTGCTGATGGGTGCGGCGCTCCTGTACGTGGCGGCGTGGCTGTTGAAGCGCGACAGCTTCGCGCACTCGGCGTTTATGGTGCTGGTGCTGGGCGCGCTGTCTCTTGCGGTGGCCGTGGCGACCGGCCTCTACGCCGAGCAGGGCGTGATGCTGTCTCTCTCGGTCCGTGAGCATCTGCTCCAGCCGCACAAGACTGCCATGCTGGCGACCTTAGCCATCTGCACGATGCTGACCGTCTGGGCGGTGGTCGCTCGGCCCTTTCCCACGAAAGGAAGACCGCTGTTTCTGCTCCTGTTGCTCATGATGATTGGCGTCATGACGGTGGGAGCCGACTTCGGCGGGCGGATGGTGTATGACTACAACGCCGGTGGGACTGCGTGCCGCCAACCGATCCGGTTTACGAAATAAGTCGGCGAGGAGAATCGTATGGACTGCTCTTTGTTAGCACGACTATGTTCAGTCTCCAAAGCCTGCCCTACACGCGAGTGGCCAGTTCCTGTCGTTCCTCTGGAGGTTTGAGGTGGCGGAATGCTCGGTACAGCAACAGGTCATACGCGACCTTCAAGCCTGGTCCCACGACAAGCGGCGCCGAAAGTGACAGGTTCCGCATGAGTGATCCCGCAAACGCCGGCGCCACGGCCCACGCCACGCTGCGCGTGAGGTTCGTGACTCCAGCCGCCCGCACGCGCTCCTCTTTCTTGACGACCGCTACGATGTAGGACTGTCGCGTGGGCACATCCATCTCCACGAGCGATTCTCGGAGGAGAAATAGCGCGACGGCCACTGGAAGGGTTGGAGCCAATGGCACGGTCATCAACAGGACACTGGACGGCAGATGGGTAAACACCATGGTATTGACCAAGCCGATGCGTTTGGCGATCCAGGCCGCCCCTAAGTGAGAAAGCCCATTGGCAATTCGGACAACAAAAAAGAGCGGAGCCAACACGGCCTCAGTCACACCAAAACGTTTAAAAAACCAGTAGCTCAGCATCGCGGTGGTCAGGAACCCCCCGCCGAGACTGTCGAGCCCGGAGAGCGCCGCGAACTTAGCGACGATGGGCCGCGAGGAAGGGGAGAGCCGCTGATTGGTGAGGGGCGTTTGCAACTCTACAGAGGATGAAAGGCACAACGCCAGCACGCCGGCCACGAGGCACAAGACCGCATAGCACCCCCAGGTCCATTGATACGAACCGAGCACGGAGGCATTCGTCTGCGCACGAAACAGCGCGGGGAGACCTCCGAGCAACGATCCGATCGCGTGTCCCGCATCGATGGTCAGGTTGTACCACGCAAACGCGGTGGTCCGTTGACTCGACGTGACGATTTGTGGCAGCATCGCCTGCTCGACGGTCAAACCCGCCCCGCGGTCTCGGCCCATCCCGTTGACCATGCCCAACAGCACGCCGGCCATCACCATCGAAGCTTGGGTGGCGTACGCGAGTGCCACGCCCCCAGCCGCCATGAGTGCCGCCAAGATCACGAGCGTCGTTCGTCGCCCTAGGCGATCCGCCACAGCTGTGACCAGCGCGGTGCCCATGGCACATCCGGCGAGACCGAGCGACACCGTCAACCCCAGAGCCGACGCATCGAAGTGCAGATGGGCGAGATACATGGCGAGAACCACACCAGACATGCCGACGGCGGTGGCTCGAATGCCGGCCGATGCGAGGATCAACCGCTGATCAATGCGCAGGAGATGGTCCTCCGGGAGGCTGGGCGGTTGTCGGTCCTGTCGGTATCACGTTGGGCAAGTACGTGGGTCCCACTGGGCGCGTGCGGCGCAGTCTGCACCATCCAATGGCCTACCCGCCCTTCTCCCGTCCGACCAAATGAGAAACCCGCCGGCGGCTCCCCGACTTTGGCCACCGCGGCAACACGGTCAGCTGGTCCAAAGAGGAAAACCGCCTCCCGATCAACGAACTTCATGATGACCCTCCTGCGCGTATTATAGAATGTTTTCAAATAACAACGGTGTCGAGCAACTCCTAGGATGGGACCTCCTGATCGGTGATGTTTTCCAACCGGGCGATGTCGACCTGGTTTTTGGCCTCGCCCGACGCAAGGAGCGCCTGCCCCTCGATGGCCTCGCGGAGGCATTCGACCACCCGGGGCGTAGCGCCGAAAGTGATTACACGCAGACCTCAATCCGCTTGCGGTTCCACCGCCCGGTTGCTATCCCGATCGGGACTTCATCCAGAGGAGTGCACTTTGAGCCAACACTCCGGGGAGCTATGTTTCGTTCCCGGTCCTCCCGAGGCCAGCCAATTCAGTACCGTGTCCCAGGAATTCCGCGACAACCTGAGGGTCGAATGGCTTCCATGATGTATCCGAAGAGGGGGCACGCTGGAAGTGGCCAACAGAAGGTCCTCTGGGTGGGGCTCGCAGCGAGCTGGCTGCTCCTCAGCCACACGCCTGTCACATGGGCCCGAGATGATTTCCAATCGTGGAACACGATTGAAATAAGCAAGCGAGTCGGTCCCCAGTGGGAACTCTTCTTCCTTCCCGAGATTCGGATCCGCGACGATGCCAGCGAGCTCTTCTACCATGAGTACCGGCAAGGTATTCGCTGGAAGCCATCGAAGTCCCTCCAAGTAGGGCTGAACTACCTCTTTGTCCGCAATGAGTCCTCTGGGAAACCGCGTGAGGAGCACACGGGGGAACTTGATGTCACACCCAAAGTGACCGTGGCTCAGCTCAATCTCTCCGTCAGGGGACGCCTCGCGTTTCGGACGATTCAAGGAAGCTCCGGAGAACAGGAGTGGCAACTCCGGCTGATGCCCAAAATGGCCTATTCCATACACTTGGTTGGCCGTACGATGACGCCGTACATCGCGGACGATGTGTTCTACGACTATACCCGCGATGCCTGGAACCAGAATCGGGTCTTCCTTGGTGTCACCGTTCCATGGGGGAAGTCGTTGGGCGCTGAGGTGAGCACGGATTGCTACTACATGCTGCAAAGCCAGCTCGGCTCGCGCCGTGACTGGAGCAGCAACCACATTCTGGGGACGAAGCTGAGCGTGAAGTTTTGATGGCCAATGACGCGATCCCGACTGAGCGATTCGGCGTTGTCCCGTGCATCCTGAGCCAATTGCTTAGCTCTTTCGTCTCTCTCGGCACGTTTGGTTTCGGCGAGCCGATGGCGCTGGCGGGCTCTATGGCAGCGGGATGTGGTGGAGAAACGTCGCTGGATGGCCAAGCAGCAGGACTAGCTGGCTTGCTGTTGTTCAAGGGCGTGCGGTAGGATAGTCGCCATATAGAATACGCTCCGAGCCGCTTGGCGGGACCCCTGAGCACCTTGAGCTTCAACGTTCTTTAGGAGTGCGAACATGGCCGAAGAAACGAAGCATGACCTCCTGATCAAGCGGATCCAAATCTCCATTGGGATTTTGGTGGGGATCGTCAGCCTGGTCCTTGGGCTCTATAACGTGAAGAACACGGTGTTCTCGAAACAGGGAACCGGGCCGGGCGCGCTGTCACTCGTCCTCCATGGCGCGGAAGGAAGGCCGGTGCCTGGCGCCCGAATCGAGTTGCTCAATGACCGGAATGTGCTGGTCGCTGCCTCGGAGACCGACGCCAGCGGTCGATACCAGCGACAGGGGATGGAGGCCGGCAATTACAGCCTCAAGGTCAACAAGACTGGATTTGAGCCGGAGATTGTGGTGGTCGGTGTTCGCCCGAAAGACACGACGGAGCTGACCCTCGTGTTGCGGATGGCTGGGGGAAATCCGGTTCAATCGGCGCTCGAAGAGGTCGGCGCTGATTGGATCAAGCGGTGGGGGGCCACGCACGGCCCAGGCGAGGCAAAGCCGTCAGACGCGCCCACCCCAGACAACACGCCGTGACCATCAAGGAATGACAAGAGGCCGGCTTGCTGTCGTGTGTGCTAGAGGTTGCTTACTGTGCGCGGGTGTAGCGGAGCTCAAGCGTCTTGAACTCGCGGCCATCCGGCGCGCGGCTGTAGCTCTCGTAGAGGCTGTGGTCCTGGTCAACGAGCTTCCACACGCTGCGAAACGGCCTGTGCGCCTCACCGGTCATCGGGCAGCTGAACTCACCTTGTTCCGTGAGGGTGCTCGTCGGCGCATCAAACTGCCCGGTACCGTTCATCATGCCCGTGGCCATGTTGTCGAGCCACAGGGACTGGTATTCCTTGCGAATATTGTCGTAGCCCAGGACGCCGAGGCCCTCGAAAGGCGGCTGGCCCTCCCCCTGGCCGCGGACTTGTTGCTGCAGGAAGCGGCCGCCGAAGATGAGGCTGTTCGTGCTGGTCCCGGTCATGGATTCAGGCGGCGCCTCCGGGGCCATCCACCACTGCGCCGTGTAGGTCCATTGGCCGACGAGCGGTTCAAAGACCTTATGGCCTTCGGTTGGGCTGCCGAGCTTTTGCATGGCCTCCATGGCGGCCTGCTTGGCCGGATCCATCGCCGGTTCAGCGGATGCCGGCTGCGTCGGCTCTACTGCTCTCGGCTGCTCGGCCCTCGCCAGGCCCATGCCGACCGTTGACGCACATGCTAGACTGAGAGCGAACCGCACGACTCGATTCATGAATGGGCTCCTGTGGTTGACTGCGACACAACGCCTAGTACTTTAGCGGCTTTTGGCCTCTTACACAAGAGAGGCGCAATCGGGAGGCGCGAATGGACCTGCGGCAGTCAAGCGGCGTGCTGGTCATCGCGGTCGAACCGGACAGCCCGGCGCGGCGCGCGGGCCTTCGCGAAGGGGATGTCCTGATCCAGTTCGCGGAAGAGCCGGTGGCGGGCGTCGACGAGTTGCATCGCCTGTTAACGGAGCGCCGGGTGAATACGGCCACCGTCCTGACGGTCGTCAGGGGCAGCGAGCGCCTGGAGGTGCCGGTCGTGCCCACCGAATCACCGCCCCGCCGCGCCTAGCCCGGCAATTTTGGTTGCGTCGGCGGCCCGACTCTTTTAACATAGGGGCGGGATTAGGGAGGCGGGATGAACCTCAAGCGTTGGCTGGTTGCGGGCGGAGCGGCGTTCGTTGCGACGTTTAGTCTCGATTTCATTGCGCACGGGCGACTGCTCATGCCGCTCTACCAGCAGACGGCTGCGTTGTGGCGAACGCCGGATAGCTCGCATCAGATGATGTGGTTGATGACGTCGGGGCAGTTGCTCTTCGGGTTGGTCTTTGCGTGGATTTACGCCAGAGGCTATGAGCCCGGAAAACCAGGGCTCGGTCAGGGCCTCCGCTATGGCTTTTTGATCGGGCTGCTCTTCGCCATTTCCTACCTTGGCGTGTGGTACGTCGTCCTGCCGATTCCCTTCGCGCTCGCGGCGGGATGGATGCTCTCCGTCATGGCGGACTGCCTGGCCGCCGGCGCAGCCGTAGGTTTGATCTATCGCACGAAGTAAGGCATAGCACTAGCGGGCTCGTGCACGTCGACAGGGCGAACCAAGGAGGCACGATGGCGTTTCATCCGGGTGGTGAATATGGTGGGAGCGGCGGATTTGGCGGGGGAGGGGGATTCGGCGGGCGACCGCGGGAGATGCACAAGGCGACGTGCGCCGAGTGCCAGAAGGAGTGCGAAGTTCCCTTCAAGCCGAGCGGCGACCGGCCGGTCTACTGCAAGGAGTGCTTCTCGAAGCGCAAGGGAAGCGGGCGCTAACTGATCCACATGCCATGGAGGCGTCCCGAAAGGGGCGCCTCCATTTTTCTTGCCTCCGGTTGCATCCGGGCGGCAGGCTTGCTAGAATCCCTTAGGCGCACCAACGGAGAGAGGCCACCCCACCAGGAGGGAACGGAATGAAGAGAGCGATTGCGGGGATGCTCGCTGCCGGGTTGTTGGTGAGTGGGTGTACCGGGTCCTTTCAGCTGACGAGAAAGGTCTACCAGTTCCACCGGTCCCAGACCGACAAGTGGATGGATGAGATTCTCTTCCTCGTGGTCGCGCTCCTGCCCGTCTACAGCTTGGCGTCGTTCGCCGATGCTGTCGTCTTCAACAGCATCGAGTTCTGGACCGGTAACAATCCCGTCAGCTCCGCTGCGACCTCCTCGCAGGAGCGGCGGCGCACGGTGCGCGCAGGCAATCAAGAGCTCGTCATGTCGTACGCGCCGGGAACCGACCAGATCCTCTTGGCCTCGGCCACGGATGCCAAGGCTCCGACGTTGGTCCTGGAGCGTGGTCCGGATGGGGTGAGCGCGAAAGACGCCCACGGACAGCTCCTGTTCCGATCCATCACGACGCCGGACGGCGGCATCGCGGTCTATGACCCGCAGGCCCGCCTCGTCAAATCGTATTCAGCGGATGATGTGCGCCGGATTGCGTCGAGGGAGTTGACGCAGTAACGCGCGTTGCACGGCAACGTCTTCGTGAAGCAGGGCGGGCTGGTCAGCCCGCCCTGCTGCGTTTGAGAGTCGCATGACCCCACGAGTATCACCCAACGGCCTCACGCTGGCGCGGGGGATCGCCCTGGCGCTGGTCGGCTTCATCGTGCTCAGCATGCTCGTCAATTTCGCCGCCCGGACCGCGATCACCTGGGGCGGCTCACGGCTCTTGGGGACATACGTCAGCTTGAAGGGCTGCTCGGTCGGCATGCTCACCCAGCGCCTGACGCTGCGGCACCTGCGGATCGAGCAGCCCAAAGGGTTTGAGGGCGAGCCGCTCCTGGAGGCGCCCACGGCGTCCGTCCGGATCAATCTCTGGGAGCTCTGGCACGGACGCTGGCATCTGCGCGAGGTGGTACTGGACGTGGACCGGATCGTGCTGCTGAAAAATCGCGAAGGCCGGCTCAACGTCGATGCCCTCAAGGTGATCAACGAGTCCTCCGCCTCCACCGCGAACGCGAAGAGCCCGGCGGTCGGGGCGGGTCCGGTTCGGCTGCCGGGGTTTCGGATTGACCGGCTGCGCCTGCGCATCGGCCGGGTGATCGTGCGCGACGCCCAGCAAGGCGACCTGAAGGTCTATGAGGCCGTCATCCGCGAGAAGATCTTCACGAACCTCTCCAGTCCCCAGCAGCTCGTGGTGGTCGTGCTGGCGCACGCGATGGGGCCGACGGCGCTCAAGGGCGCCGGCCTTTCAGCGGCCGCGGCGTTATACGGCGCGGGGTTGTTGCCGGCCGGGGTCTTGGGCGTCGTGGCGGCCAAGGACAGCGCCTCGGCGGAATTTACGCGTGAGGGCGCCGGCCTGCTGGAACGCGTCGAGCGGTTCATGCGCGAGGCCGGCAAAGTGAAACGGGTGGATCGCAGACGCGGCGAGCTCTGGGCGTCGGTCCGCGGCTGTCACGTGTATGTCCGCGTGGAGCGTCTGGGCCGTCGCCGCAGCCGCGTGACGATCTCGGCCAGAAAACTGCTCTTGCCCAAGCCCGCGATCGCGGCCGGGCTGCTCTACGAACTGGCCAGTCGTTTGTAACGCACGGGCGTCACGATCCGCGTAGGGGGGACGCGATGCGGGGTCTTGCGCTTGGGTTGGTGAGTCTGCTGTGGGCCACGGGCGCGCACGCCGCGCTCCATACCGAACCCATCGAGTATCAACACGGGGAGGCGGTGCTGGAGGGGTTTCTGGCATATGACGACGCGACGCAGGACACGCGTCCCGGCGTGCTGGAGGACTGCAGACGCCGCAGCCAGCCGCGCCCGGGAGCGTGAAGAGCAAAATCCTCGTGTTCCATGGCGCGCAGGACAAGGCCGTGACCCAGGCCGAGCTGGCGGCGTTTGAGCACGAAATGCACGCGGCCGGCGCGGACTACCGCGTGATGCAATACCCCGATGCGGTCCACAGCTTCACGGTGCCTGAGTCCGGCAACGACCCCTCGAAGGGGATCGCCTACAACGCGCAGGCCGATGCCGATTCCTGGCAGGAGCTGGTGCGTTTCTTGGAAGACACCCTGCGCTAAGGCTAAGCGTCAGGAAACCCCACGCGTCGCTGGCGCCCGAGCCACGCCAAGAGCGCCAGCGCGAACCACGGAGCCGTCATCACCACTAAAAAGACGTACTCCTCGGAGGCGATCCGCTTGATGCCGAACAGGAGCCAGGCTTTGCGATGCGTCAACCAACTCATCATGAGCACCGCCAGGAGGAGCACGCCTGAGGGCGCATCACGGAGTATTCGGCGCAGCCGGGTGGCCAGGAGCGACATCGCGATTAGCAGCGGAGCCACCAGCACCGTGTACGTCGCCAGCCAGGCGGTGGGAGAAAAGAGCGCGGCCATGAGGATCAGCATCGCGCTATCAAGGACCAAATGGACACGGCTCTGCCGCGCGCGCGAGCTCACGACCAGCCAACCGAACAGCGCCACTTCGACAAGCAGCGCCAGCCCCACGGCCACCGGGCCGGGCATGCTCACAAGGTGAAGCGGATAGGCATCGGCCGTCAGGTAGCGGGTACAGAGCGCGACGAAGGACTGGGCGCCGATCTCAAACGCCCGCGTCGGCGCGCTGGCGGCAAGCGTCTGGAGCCAGGTTGCCAAGGGCTTCCAGGGCGCCTGCGGGGCTAAGCACCAGGAGCCGGCCACGTTGAATACCGCGGCGTATGCCAGGATCTGGCCCGCCAGCTTCCACCGCCGCGTGAGAAGAAAGTAGGCGACAAACAGGAGCGCTGGGAGCTTGAGCGAGATCGCCAGCGCGAAACTGATTGCGCCCAGCCAGAGCCGATTCGCCAGCACGCCGTAGACGCCTAGGACCATCAGCAGGACCCAGACGGTGTCTGTTTGCCCGTTTAGGAACTCTTCGTTCAGCACGCGGGTGAGCAGCAGGGTGGCGGCGATCGGCGCCCACGCCCAACTTGAGAGACCCGCCAGCCTGCAAACCCGCTGCGTGAGCGCACAGGCTGCGATGAAGGCTGCGACACTGACCGTGGTCCACAGGACGCTGCCCGCGTGGCTGGAGAGCACGGCGAACGGCACCCAGGCGAAGGCCCACACCGGGGCGTACTTGAAGAGCGCCAGGGATGAGTAGGTCGGCGCGTAGAGCTGGTCCGCCTGGCCATGCAGCACGCGCAGGGCAACCGTGCGATAGACTTCGAAATCCATGAGAAAGGGTGGATGAGCCAGGAAGTTGCCTGAGTATCGCAGCAGCAGGACGATCGCTAAGAGCAGGAGCGCGACGGTCTGCAGGGTGAGCTTGCGCCAGCGGGGACACGCCATGGGGGGCATTGTAGCACCCCGGGCCAGCCGGCAAATAGCCGCGTCTTGAGACGGCGTGGGACTCCTCTGGGCTGGCTGCAGGTGGGAAATTATGCTACAGTGGCGCGAAGTCGTAGAGCGCCATCGACAACAACGCAGGGAGGGTGCATCGGTGAGGGGCGTGCGAGGAGTCGAAATCATCCTGGGAGTTGCGGCTGCATGCTGGGCGACGATGGGGGTTGCCGCAGAGCCTGCGCCGAAGGCGGCGGACGCTCCAGCCACAGAGGCCACGCTGCCGCCGACCATCCAGGACGGCAGCACCGTGGAAATCGACTATACGTTGACCGTGGACGGAGCAGTGGTGGATTCCAATCAGGGCGGCAAGCCGCTGAGCTACGTGCAGGGGCGCGGCCAGCTGATCCCCGGCCTTGAGCGCCAATTGGCGGGGTTAAGCGCCGGCGAGTCCCGCGATGTGACGGTGAAGCCGGAAGATGGCTACGGCCGGCCGGACCCCGACGCCTTTGTCACGGTGTCCAAGGCGCAGTTGCCGGCAGGCGTCACGCCGGAAATCGGGATGGTGCTGCAGGGCACGGGTCCTGAAGGCCAGCCGTTTCCAGCGCGGGTGCACAAGGTCGCGGAGCATGACGTGACGCTCGATCTCAATCACCCCTTGGCTGGCAAGACGCTTCAATTCAAGGTCACCGTCGTCACAGTCACTCCCGCCCCCTAAGCCGGCGTTGGTCTAGATCCTACAGGCTCTAATCTCATGCAGCATGCTCTCAAAGCCCTCGCAATCTTGTTGGATGGCCGCCTGATTGGAGATGGCAGCCTTCTGATTCGGGGCGTGAGCAGCCTCGAGGCGGTGGGTGAGGGCGAGATGACGTTCGCGGAGGACGAGCGCCGACTCCAGCAAGCCTTACAAAGCCGCGCGGCGGCGATCGTGGTCCGCTCCACCGTGAAAGAGTTGGCAGGCCGCTCCGGCATTAGCGTGAAGGATCCCAAGCTCGCCTTCGCGCTGCTCTTGGAGCTGTTTCATCCGGCAGCCATCGCGCAAGGCGTGGTGCACCCGACGGCGGTCCTGGGTGAGGGCATCGAGTTGAGCCAGCCGGTCGATATCCACGCGCATGCGGTCATCGGCCATCGAGTCCGCATCGGACGAGGCACGATCATCGAGGCGGGCGCGTACCTTGGCGATGACGTGACGCTGGGAGAACGCTGTCTGATCGGCCCGAACGCCGTGATTTACCGCCAGACGGTCATCGGGCATCGCGTCAGCATCCACGGCAGCTCGGTGATCGGCGGCGAGGGGTTCGGGTATGTCTTTGACGGGGGCCACTACGTCAAAATTCCCCAGATTGGCAACGTCGTCATCGAAGACGACGTCGAAATCGGCTGCAATGTCTGCGTAGATCGCTCGACGATCGGCTCCACGGTGATCCAGCGCGGGACGAAGATCGACAACCTCGTTCAAGTCGCCCATAACAACCGGATCGGCCAGCACGTGATCCTGGCGGGCCAAGTGGGCCTCGCGGGCAGCGTCAGCATCGGCGATTACAGTACGCTAGGCGGCAAGGTCGGCGTCATCGATCACATCGTCTTGGGCCCGCGCACCCAGGTCGGGGCAGGCAGCCTCGTGACCAAGTCCATGCCACAGGGCGGAACGCTCTGGGGCAATCCTGCGCGCGATCTCCAGCAAATTAAACGGCAGTTGGCGGCCGTCGGCCGGCTGCCCGCCCTCCTCAAGACCACCGCGAACGCGGTCGCGCGCCTGGTGCGCATTGAGACGCGCCTGGGCCATAGCAAACCCCGCCGACGCCGTTCGAAGTGAGTGGCCGTGGGTGAGTCGCCCGAGGCACTCCTGCAGTGGATGGGTCGCGGCTTCGCGCTGCTGGCCGCCCTCACCTTCCTGTTCGGCCTTTTTAGCGCCCTGCGGCCCCAGCGGTCCATCGCGCTCTATCAGTGGATCATGGCCCGTTGTAATTGGCGGGTGACGCCGATCGATGTACGGCGCGAGCTGCGTACGACCTCGCTCCTGGGCCTCTGTCTCGTGGTCCTCGGTCTGTTGCTAGCCGGCATCGTGTGGGTGAATGCCCGTTGAACGCCCGCACGCTGCCGTCTCCGTGGCATGAGCGCCTTCAAGACCGACTGCCTCATCGTGGGCGCGGGCATCGGCGGGGCCGTGCTCGCCTTGGCGCTGGCCCGAGCGGGCCGCTGCTGGCCATCTCGCGGGATGCGGAAGGGGCGTTCGCCGAAGGCCTGGCGGTACGTGGGTGGGATTTTCTTTTCTATGCGACGTTCGGCGTTGTGGTCACCAGCTCCGTCGAGCTGGCCGGGGTGCTGCTCGTCTTTTCGTTCCTCATCGTGCCGGCCATCTGCGGGGTTCTGCTCGGACGGACCATCGGTGCGAGACTGACAATCGGATGGGTGGTGGGGCTGCTCACGAGCATGGCGGGAATCATCGCCTCCTACGTGTGGGATCTGCCCACGGGCGCTACAGTCGTGTGCGCCTTTGGGGTGTCGCTGGCGCTGTGTGCATTGGCGCGCTGGCTCAGCTTGCACCAGCCCGCCTAATCGGCTGGGCGGTAGGTTCTTGGCTCACCGAGCATGACCGGCCTTTGCTCCGGCGCCCAGGCTTCGTGGTATGATACCGTGCTCGGTCCGATGACACGCCTAGGACGCCTCCTCGGTTCATTGCAGATCGCCGTGCCGCTCCTGATCGCCATTGCGTTCGTGCTGGCTTGGGGCACGATCTACGAAGCGCGATTCGGGACGGCCGCGGTGCAGCGCTTTGTCTATCAGGCCTGGTGGTTCCAAACCCTCCTGGCGTTTCTGGCGCTCAACCTGGCCCTGGCGGCGCTTGAGCGCTGGCCGTGGAAGCGCCGCCATACCCCCTTCGTCTTGGCCCACATCGGGATTATCTTGATTCTTTTTGGCGGGATTCTCGGAGGCCACTGGGGCTTGGCCGGGCAGCTTGTCATTCCGGAAGGGAAATCGGAGCGGGTCTTGGAGCTGCCCGAGCATGTGCTGGTCGTCTCGCAACCCAATCCGGGCGTGCCCCACATGCTGCCGACCCAGTTCGAGGCGACGGCGTGGGTTCACGAGCCGCGCACGCAGTTCCAGGTTCCGCTCAGACGCGGCCGCCTGGACCTGGTGGTGGACCGCTACTATCCCGATGCGCAAGCCGAGGAACGAGTCAGCGACGACGCCGACCAGGAGCATCCGGGCCTGGAGGTGGCTTTGCGTCATGAGAACCAAGAGGATCGCGTGTGGCTGTTTCCGAGGGATCCGGAGCGGTTCGGCCTCCGCTGGGGCCAGGCGCGAGTCCTGGCGCTTGAACCCGGCGATGACGCGGCGCTTGCGCGACTCCTGAGCGCGCCCGACGGCGCTGGGTCGCCTCGCGGCATCGTGAGTCTCCAATTCGCCGGGCAATCGCAGCCCGTGGAGCTGCCGGTGCCCCAGCGCGCCGACGGGCCGGTGCCGGTCCCCGGCACGCCGTATCAGCTGCAGTTCAAGGACTACTTCCCGGATTTTGTCATCGCCGAGCAGGGGCCAGCGAGCCGCACGGATGAGCCGAACAACCCGGCGGTCTCCTTCACTCTCCAGGGGCCGGAGGGCACCGAGCCTTACCTGCTGTTTGCGCTGCATCCGGAAATCGGCGCCATGCACGGCTGGCAGCACCGGATCCGCGTGGACGCCCGCTACCGCCATCCGGCCGCCGACGCGCTGCCGCCCAATGCGATCGCGCTCCTGCGCACGCCCGGCGGAGACCTGATGGGGGTCTTGACCGGTCCGGACGGAACCCGCCAGCGCCTTGATCGTGTGGAGCAGGGCACGTCGTATACGCATCCCACGCTGGGCTATGAATTCACGGTGGTGACTATGGCCACGCGCGCCCGGCGGTCGGTCGCCTTCAGGAATCGCAGCAACGAGGTCCGGCAGGAGGCGGTTCACGTCGTCGCCGACGACGGCCGGCGTCGCGCTGAAGGATGGATCCCGCTGCAGGGATCGATCGAGCTGGCGATGGCCGATGAGCCGGTCCATATCGAGTATCGGCCGGCCCAACGAGAGCTGCCCATGACGGTGAAGCTGCTCGACTTTCGCAAGATCGACTATCCCGGCACCTCCATGGCGCAGGGGTTTGAGAGCGATGTCGAGCTGAGTGATCCGCAGCGCGGCCTCGTGCTCATGCGCACGATCCGCATGAATCATCCTCTGCGCTACCGCGGCTTCAGCTTCTATCAAGCCAGCTACGTGCCGGGTGCAGTCGACACGACGGTCCTGTCTGTACGCAGCGATCCCGGCACCCCATTTGTGTACACCGGATTTCTCATCGTGATCGCCGGCATCGTCAGCCTGTTTCTCGTCCCGCGTCCGAACAGCATCCCATGAAACGCGCCCTGGCCGTCGCCGCGCTCGTCTGGGGGTTCGTCGCGATCGCCGCCGCGGAGTCCATGTCGTCCGGGACGCTGGAGGCCATTCGGCTGATCGCGATCCAGCACCACGGCCGGCACAAGCCATTTGACAGCTTCGCGCGCGAGACGCTGGATCAAGTGACCGGGGCCCTGCGGTGGAAGGGGCAGGACCCTGTGGCCACGGCGCTGTCGATTATGGCGCAGCCGGAATGCTGGCAAGCCGGGCCGCTCATTGCCATTCCGTTTGTGCCGTTACGGGAAGCGCTCGGCTTGGATCGGCAGACGACGCACGTGTCGTATGACGAGCTGATCGCCTCGCGCGCGTTGATGCGCCGCTTGCCGCCGATCGTCGCCAAGCAACAGCGCGACGAGAAACTCACGATGCTCGAGCAAGAAACGATGGATGCCTATGAGCGCTTCGTGGCGCTCAGCGGGCTGTTGGAGCAGCGCCTGGACCTGGTACCGCCTCCTCAAGGCTCGGACGCTATGAGCTGGCAGCCCATCTTGCAACCTGAGGGACAGCCGCCGGCGATCCGGCAGCGTCTGCGCGCGCAGTGGACGGCCTTGGTGAGGGCGCTGCGTGAGGGTCAGGCTGCGCCGACGGCGGCGCGGGAGCTGGCGAGCGCTCTGCGAGCCGCGAATCCGTCGGCGTATCCTGCGGCGTGGCGACTGCGGCTGGAAATCCTCTACAATCACCTCGCGCCCTTTGCGCTGGCGCGCTTCTTGTACGCGCTGGCGGCCCTGGCGTTCCTGCTCGGCCTCTGGAGCCTCCCGGGTGTAACCGCCGCGTCCCAGGGCCCACGTCCCATGCGAGGCGACACCCCATCCACGCGAACGACTCGCTTCGCACAAGCCGGGGGGCGCCTGCGGCCCGCGCTCAGGCTCGGCCAAGGCCTGTTCGTCGCAGCCTTTGTGGTGCACGGCGCAGGGATTGCCAGCCGTGTCGTGTTGGGCGGCCGCCCGCCGGTGTCGAACTTCTTCGAGACGATGCTCTGGCTGCCGTTCGTCGCCGTCGCGCTGGCGTTCGTGTTCGGTCGGATCTACCGGGTGGCGTATTTCGGATTGGCGGCCGCCATCCTGTCCTCCGTCACGCTGCTGCTGGCCGATCGGCTGCCGCTGGACTCAAGCATTTCGCCGGTCGTAGCGGTGTTGCGCAGCAATCTCTGGCTCACCATCCATGTGCTGACGATTGTGGCCAGTTATGGTGCGCTGGCCCTGGCGACCGCCATGGCCCACGTCTATGGCGTGGTCTTGCTGGCGCGCCGCGGAACCCAGGCGACGTTGGCGGCGCTGGAGACGTTTCTGTATCGCGCGATTCAAGTGGGCGTGGTGCTGCTGGCCGGCGGCATCATGCTGGGGGCGGTGTGGGCCAACGCCTCCTGGGGACGCTATTGGGGGTGGGATCCGAAGGAGACGTGGGCGCTCATTACGCTGCTGTGGTTCCTGGCGGTGCTGCATGGGCGGTTTGCCGGGTGGCTGCGCGGGCCGGCGCTGGCGGTGGTCACCATCGGCGGCTTCTTCTTGCTGCTCATGACGTACTATGGAGTCAGTTTCTACCTGGTCGGGTTGCATAGCTACGCAGGCGGACATGCCAAGCCCATTCCCCCGCTATTGATCGGCTACCTCATCGCCGAGGCCACCTTCATGGTTGCGGTGGCGCTCGTGGCGCGCCGACGAGTTCGTAGTTCGTAGTTCGTTGTTCATAGGAGACCCTACCCTGCAAGCAGGATGGAGTTGGCGTGGGAAGCACCGTCATCAACCGCCCATCCTTGGATTGTGCTCCGAACACCGAACACCGAACACCGAACTCGCAACGGCATGATCGGTCCGTGGCAGGCGGTGGTGCTGGGCGTCGTGGAGGGTCTGACGGAGTATCTCCCCATCTCCTCGACCGGGCACTTGATCCTCGTCTCCTCCTGGCTCGGCCTGTCGGAGGAGGGGGTCAAGACCTTCGAGGTGGTGATTCAAGCCGGCGCCGTCGCGGCGGTGCTCGGCCTGTACCGGGCGCGCGTCAGGTCCATGATCCTGGGGCTGTGGGGCAGGGACGGGGAAGGCCGCGCGCTGCTGGGCAATTTGGCGCTCAGTTTCCTGCCGGCGGCCGCGGTGGGCCTGCTCCTGCACGACGTCATCAAAGCGCGGCTGTTCGGCGTCGGGCCGGTGCTCCTCGCGCTGGCGCTGGGCGGAGCCGTCATGATTGTTGCAGAGCGAGGATTGACGCGCGAGGCGCACACCTCGACCAGGACATTAGCCTCTCTGCGCAGCCGCGACGCGCTGCTGATCGGTTTGGCCCAATGCCTCGCCTTGTGGCCCGGCATGTCCCGGGCGATGGTCACGATCCTGGCGGCGATGCTGCTGGGCCTGCCGCCTGTCGTCGCGGCCGAGTATAGCTTTCTCCTGGCCTTGCCAACCCTTGGAGCGGCGGCGGCGCTGGATTTCGCCCAGCACGGCTCCCTGTTGTTCGAGGCCGTGAGCCCTGGAACGGCCTTGTGCGGGTTCGCCACGGCGGCGCTGGTGGCCGCCCTGGCGGTTCAGAGCTTCGTTCGCTACCTCACCCGGCGCGGCCTGGAGCCCTTCGGGTGGTACCGGCTGGGATTGGCCGGTGTCGTGTGGTGGAGCAGGGCCGGCTGAAGAGTCGGCGGGTGGGGGATAAATTTTTCGCTGGACGGGGCTGTCACACCGTTTGCTACCATAGAGCCCTGTCCGACGCCTGCCCGGCGACCACCCCGCTGGCCGAGGCCTGGATGGGCGCATCAGGTTCGTCTGGACCATGGCAGGTTTCGAGGCTCGGCGTGGGGGATAACCCATGTGGATCACCATCCTGAATATCCTGCAAGGCCTTGGCTGGACCGCCCTTGGCGGTTTCAGCCTACACACGTTGTGGCTGCTGAGCGTGTGGCTGCGCCGCTGGCGAAACATCCCGCAGCCGCGCAGCCGCTTTGAGTCCTTGCCCCGCGTGACCGTGCAGTTGCCCATCTTCAACGAGCGCTATGTCGTCCGGCGCTTGCTTGAGGCCGCGGCCCGCCTGGACTATCCGAAGGATCGGCTTGAAATCCAGCTCCTCGATGACTCCACCGATGACACGCCGGAGCTGGCCGCTCGGTACGTGGCGGCGTTGCGGGCCGAAGGCTATGCGGTGCATCATGTGCGCCGCGCGCACCGCGACGGCTACAAAGCCGGCGCCCTCGCCGAGGGCCTGCGCAGCGCGACCGGCGAGTTCATTGCGCTCTTCGACGCGGATTTCGTTCCGCCCGCGGACTTTCTGCGCCGGACGGTGCACTACTTCACCGACCCCGGCGTCGGCATGGTCCAGACTCGATGGGGCCACCTCAATCGCGAGGCCTCGTTTCTCACGCGCGCACAGGCCCTCATGCTCGATGGGCACTTTCTGATCGAGCAGGTGGCCCGCGCCCAGGCGGGCGTCTTCTTCAATTTCAATGGCTCCGCCGGCATCTGGCGCGCCACAGCCATTCTGGAGGCCGGCGGCTGGCAATCCGACACGCTGGCGGAGGATATTGACCTGAGCTACCGGGCGCTGTTGCGAGGATGGCGTTTTATCTATCTGTCGGATGTGGTGGTGCCGGCGGAGCTGCCGATGGATATGGGCAGCCTGAAGATCCAGCACCGACGATGGGCCCAGGGATCGATTCAGGCTGCGCTGAAGCTGTTGCCGGACGTGCTGCGCAGCCGCCAGCGGTTGCGCGTGAAAATCGCCGCGGTCTTTCACTTCGGCAACTGGTTCCACTACCCCCTGGGCCTGATGGCCGCCGCCCTCATCTTGCCGCAGCTGTTGGTCAGCCGCCAGCCGCTGGGACTCTCCTCGGCCGGCATTTGGGGCAGCGCCATGAGTTTGCTGCTGGTGGGCACGACGATGCTGTTCCATCTTGCGGCGCAATGGCGGGCCGGCAAGCTGCGCTGGGCGCTCTTGTTTGAGCTGCCGATGCTCATGGCGGTCAGCGTCGGGTTGGCGGTCAACAATAGCCTGGCGATCTGGAATGCCCTCCGGGGCGCGTCCTGGTCGTTTCAACGCACGCCCAAATACGGAGACCGGACCACGAGCCCCGCCCATCCAGGCTACCGTCCAGCCGGGACCGCGTGGGGCTGGACGGAGCTCGTGCTCGGCGCGTACCTCAGCGTCGCGCTGGCCTACGCGACCATCCACGCGGTGTACAGCTTAGTCCCGTTCCTTCTTCCAGTGTCCGCCGGGTTTCTCTATTCCGGGTTCAGCGCGGTGGCCCCCGGCATGTCCTACCGCGCGGCCCCCGACGGCCAGCCGAGCCTGGTGTCGGTGGAGCCAGCGGATATCCGTTGGCAGCCCTAGCGCCAGTTCCGCGGCTCGGTTCGACTGCTTCACCGTGATCCTCGGCGCGTCAGGCGCCTTGACGCCCCAGCATGCTCAAAGACAAGATTCTCGTGGTGGACGACGAGACCAGCATTGTCCAAACGCTGACGTATTGTCTCCAGAAGGAGGGGTTCCGCACGGTCGTTGCCTACGACGGAGTCAAGGGGCTGGAGCTTGCCCGGCGCGAAGGGGTGAATCTCATTTTGCTGGACTGGATGCTGCCCGAAATGGACGGGCTGGAAGTGTGCCGACAGCTTAAGCGCGACGACAAGACCCGATCCATCCCCGTGGTCATGCTGACGGTCAAATCCGAAGAGACCGACAAGATCCTCGGGCTTGAAATGGGCGCTGATGACTACATCACCAAGCCCTTCAGTCCCCGCGAACTGGTCGCCCGCGTGAAGGCCATTTTGCGCCGCTACCAGGCCCCGGCAGACCCGGAAGAACGCCTGCAATTGGACACCGCCGTGATCGATTGGGGCCGCCACACCGTCTCCGTGGGGAGCAAGCCGGTCGAGTTGACGGCGAAGGAGTTCGAGCTGCTCAAAGCGCTGGTGGACGCCAAGGGGCGCGTGCTGACCCGTCCTATCCTGCTCGATCGCGTCTGGGGCTATGAGCGCTCCCTGGAAATCGAGACGCGCACCGTGGACCTGCACATCAGCCAACTCCGCCGCAAGCTGGGCAAGGCCGGCCGGCGGATTCTCACGATCAAGAACGCCGGATACCGGATCGCGCTCGACGACGCATGATGCGCGGCCGGGTCCGCCCTCCCCGACGCTTCGAGGCGACGACGTTGGTGACCATGACCAGCGTCATCGCCTTGGCGCTTGCCGGCGCGCGGCTTAGCGGCGCGTGGCAGGTCGGTCTTGTGATCGGCCTGCTGCTGGCGCTCGCCCTGACGTGCTGGCTTGCCCGTCGGATCATCCACCCTGTCAGACGCCTGACCGCGTTGGCGCAAGCCGTCTCGCGCGGCGAGCCCGCCGCCGCGGCTCCCATCGGGGGCGCCCCCGAGGTGCATGCGTTGGGCCAGGCGGTCACCATGATGGCCCAGGCGCTTCAGCGCCAAATGCACAGCTTGGCATCCGAACGCAACCAAGCCCGGGCGATCGTGGAAAGCATGGCCGAAGGCGTCATTGCGCTCGATCGCCAAGGCCGCGTGCTGCTCATGAATCCGTCGGCGGCGCGCCTGTTTCAAGCGGATGCGTCGCGGTCACTGGGCCGCTCGCTCTTGGAATCCGTGCGACAACCGGCGCTGGATGACCTCATGCGCCAAGCCACATCCAGCGGGACCAGCCGCATGAGCGAGCTCACCGTGCTGCAACCGATTGAGCGGACGCTGAAGGTCCATGCGGTGCCGTGCGATCCGATTGAGCCGGGCGGGCCGGAGCTGGTCCTGGTCGTGCAAGACGTGACGGAGCTATATCGCTATGAACGGCTGCGCAAGGAATTCGTGGCGAATGTGTCGCATGAGCTTAAGAGTCCTTTAACCGCCATCCGCGGGCTCACGGAGACGCTGCGCGAAGGGGCCTTGCAGGATCCTGCGCATGGCCAGCAGTTCTTGGGTCTCATTGAGCAGGAGACCGCGCGGCTCAGCCGACTGATCGATGACCTGTTGGAGTTGGCGCAGCTGGAGTCCGGCCAGGGGCCGCGTCCCACGCAGCGCGTCGAGCTGGGGGCGCTGATCGACGAGATGCTCCCGGCGCTGCAGGCAAAGGCTCGACCGCGTCAGATCACCATCGAGGCGCACCTTGATCGGTCGTGGCAGGTGGGAGTCGATGCGGACTGGCTGCGCCGCATCCTGCGGAATCTGCTCGATAATGCGGTGGCCTACAACCGCGAGGGCGGCACCGTCACCGTGACCGTCCAGCCGGAGTCAGGCTGGGCGCGCGTCGCGGTGGCGGATACCGGCCTCGGGATTCCGGCGGAGGATTTGCCCCGCGTCTTTGAGCGCTTTTACCGGGTCGATAAAGCCCGCTCGCGCGAATCAGGCGGCACGGGTCTGGGCTTGGCCATCGTCAAGCATGCCGTCGAATCCTACGGCGGCGCCGTCGCGGTGGAGAGCCAACTCGGCCGCGGATCGACCTTCACCTTCACCATCCCGCTCGCCTCGTAGTTCCCGCTCCACGCGGTTTTACCCACTCCTTACCTCGCCCTCAAACCATCCTGACGCGCCTGCTGTAGCGTCGGAGTATCTGTACTGCCAATCCGCGCTGCACGAAGTCGTCACGGCGCTGCGCCGTCTGCGGCGGGTGTCAGGCATGGGGGAGTCATCGACGTCATCATGAATCAACATTCAACGAGCAGCCGCGGAGATCCCCGCGGCACGACACAAGGAGGTAAGGAGATGAAGTGGAGGGTCTGGATGGTTGTGGGAGTGTTCGCCCTTGGCGCTCTTCCCGGGGCGGCGGGGGCGACCAGTGAGGTGACATCCTCTTAGACAAGTTGGTCGAGAAGGGTGTGCTCAGCAAGGTGGATGCGGGGCTGATCCGTCGGGAGATTTCCGAGAGCAAGGAGCCCCGCGACAAGCAGATTGCGAAGGACGTCGTCCCGGCCTGGGCCCGCAACTGGTCGTGGAAGGGCGACCTGCGGCTGCGCGATGAAAGCCGCAATCGGGTGGGGACGGGCAATGATGTCCACCGCCAGCGCATTCGGCTGCGTGTCGGGGCCGACGGCAAGGTCAATGATCAGCTCAAAGCCGGGTTCCGGATCGCCACGGGCAGCACGTCCGATCCGATCTCGACGAACCAGAGCTTCAATAAGAAAACCCTCGTGTTGGATCTGGCATATCTGAGCTACACGCCCGAAGTTCCTGGCCTTGATAAGACGGCGGTGATCGGCGGCATCATGGAGAACCCGCTGTGGACCGTGGGGCCGCTCGTCTGGGACAGTGATCTGAGCTGGGACGGCGGGGCGGTGAAAGGCAGCAAGACCTTCGGGGCGGCCGAGGTCTTTATGAACGGCGGAGCGTTTGCGCTCGATACGGATGAAACTGAAGCAGCTCGAGGCCAATGCGGCGTTCGATGCGTTTGCCGATTCTGACTTCACCGGCGGTGGGACGAACAACCACGGCCACGTCTTCTGGGTCACGTTGGGCACGCTGAAGCACTCCACGCTGGGATTGAAATACCTGATGGGCGAGAACCTGAAGGGGGCCAAGGTGAAGGAGGATCGTGCTCAGCTGGATTGGGTGACGAAGTTCTGAGTGGCCTTACACAGAACTTACAAAGACGTCACGGGCCGTGTACGTTCCGCGGCTATACTCAGCATAGCTTGAGGGAGACGATGAGGAGGCACCACATGCGCAACCGATGGACAATGGCAACCGCCATGGCGCTCGCGCTTCTAGGCGGGGGGACGATCGGCGTGGCCGAAACGGTGCAGCTGCATTCCAGCCTGCCCATGTATCAGCCGGTCGGCGGGGTGGCCGGGAACTTGAGCAGTGTCGGGTCCGACACCCTGAACAACCTCATGACGTATTGGGCGGAGGGCTTCGCGAAGCACTACCCCAACATCAAGATTCAGATTGAGGGGAAGGGATCCGGCACGGCGCCTCCGGCGCTCATCTCCGGGACCGCTCAGTTGGGTCCGATGTCGCGCCCGATGAAGGCGAGCGAGATGGACGCGTTTGAAAAGAAGTACGGCTACAAGCCGACCGCGATCGGGGTGGCCCTCGATGCCCTGGCCGTGTTCGTGAACAAGGACAATCCGATCCAAGCCCTCAACATCGCGCAGGTGGACGGCATCTTTTCCAGCACGCGCGCCTGCGGGGGATCGAATATCGGCCGCTGGGACCAGCTCGGCCTCACCGGGGAATGGGCGCGGCCGATCAGCCTGTATGGACGCAACTCGGCCTCCGGGACCTATGGCTACTTCAAGGAACACGCCCTCTGCAAGGGCGACTACAAGGGTTCCGTGAAGGAGCAACCAGGCTCCGCGACGGTCGTGGAAGGCGTGACGAATGATCGGTTCGGCGTCGGCTACAGCGGCATCGGGTACAAGACGGCCGGCGTCCGCGCCGTCCCTCTGTCGGCCCTGGGCAGCACGAAGCCCATCGAAGCCGCGGCCGACAATGTCTATGAAGGCACCTATCCGTTGAGCCGCCACCTCTACATCTACGTGAACCGGGCCCCGAGCAAGCCGCTGGACCCGTTGGCGGAACAGTTCCTTCGCTACGTCCTGAGCCAAGAAGGCCAAGACGTCGTCGTGAAGGATGGCTATGTGCCCTTGCTCCCGGAGATCGTCCAAGTGGAGCTGAAGAGGCTGGAGTAGATGACCTCGTCCCTCATTGTTGCGTCCCCACCAACAACGACGGAGCGGGTACGGAACTTGGGGACGTTTTTATTTTTCTGGAGGAGGAAACGTAGAAAAATAGAACCGTCCCCAAGTTCCTCCGCGCTGGTCTTCCGGCGCCGTGTCGCCCTCATCGACCGGATCGCCCGCGGGCTGATTTCGATCAGCGGGATCGGGATTATCGCGGCGGTCCTCGGCATCGGGTTGTTTCTCCTGCTCGAAATCCTGCCGCTCTTCGCGGGCACCCGGGTGCAGGCCGGCCGCTCGCAGGCGTTCTTGTCTGATGGGGAGTCCGCCCAGCTCGTCCTGGTGGATGAACATCAGGAGATGGTGGCGGCGCTGGCCGAGGAACCGACGCTGGTGGTCGCCTCCTTGCTTCGGCCGCAGCCGCTAGAACACGTGGCCATTCCAGGCTTGGCCGGCCAGCGCGTCACGTCAGGATCACAGATCCTGCGGCAGTCGACCGTCGCCCTGGGCACCGCGCAGGGCACGGTGTGGATCGGGACCATAGACTTTCAGGCCGTCTTTGAGGGCGGGCGGCGCACCATGCATCCGGTGGTGACGGCTGAGACGCAGTTCGAGGCCATCCCCGGACATCGCATCACGCAACTAGCCTATCGACACACCGACACTCGGGCGCTGGCCGCCGCCCTCACCGACGCCGGGCCGCTGATTGTCACGCGGATCGCGATCGATCAGCCCGTGGTCGGCCCGGCCCGACGAACGCTCGACGGCCTGCGCATCCCGCTGGAAGCCGGGGCCCACCCGACCACTCTCCTCATCAACGGACCGTGCACGGAGCTCCTCGTAGGCACCAGCGAAGGCCAGCTGCTGCGCTGGGAGATTCCGGGCGAGGGGTCGCCGAAGCTGCTGGAAACCATTGAGGTCGCTCCCAATGACTCCGTCACGTCGATGGCGTACCTGCTGGGAGATCGGTCGATCGCGATCGGCACCTACGCGGGCAAGGTGGCCACGTGGTCTCCGGTGCGAGACGAAGCCGGGTCAGAGGTCCGCCTGAGGCGGATTCATACCTTTCCGACGCAGGACGCCCCCGTGAGACTCCTGATTGCCTCGCCGCGCGACAAGGGGTTCATCAGTGTGTCGCGGGACGGCGCCGCGCAGTTACATTACATGACGACGGAGCGCACGCTGGCTCGTTGGCCCCTTCACGGAGAGCCGGTCGTCGGCTGGATGGCCCCCAAGGCCAACGGGCTCGTCCTGATCGATGGGGCCGGCACGCTGCGCCACTGGCGGATCGACAACCCGCATCCGGAGTTCAGCTGGCGCGCGCTGTTCGCTCCGATCTGGTACGAGGGCTACACCAGGCCGGCGTACATCTGGCAATCGACCGGAACGGATGATGCCGAACCCAAATTGAGCCTGGTGCCGTTAGCCTTCGGCACGCTCAAGGGGACGGTCTACGCCTTGTGCTTCGCCATTCCGCTGGCCCTGTTCGGCGCGCTCTACTGTTCGCAGTTTCTGGACAAGTCGCTCCGTAATCCCATTAAGTCCACCATTGAGCTGATGGCCGTGCTGCCCAGCGTCGTCCTCGGCTTCGTCGCCGGAGTGGTGATGGCGCCGCTGGTTCAACAGCATCTGGTCGCGGTGCTGGCGATGCCGGTGCTCATGCCCCTGGTCGCGATGGGCACTCTCGGCGGCCTGCACGCGCTGCCGATCCCGCGCCTCCGGGCGTTGGCGCAGCGCAGGGAATTCTGGGTCTTGTCGGCCGGCGCGGTGCTGGGAGTCGGGGTGGCGGGATGGCTTGGTCCGAGTTTGGAGCGCGCATGCTTTGGCGGCAGCGTCGAAACGTGGCTGCAGGCGATGGGCACGCACTACGATCAGCGCAATGCGCTCGTCGTCGGCTGGGCGATGGGATTTGCGGTGATTCCGATTATCTTCACGATCTGCGAGGACGCCTTCTCGGCGGTTCCGAAGCACCTCGTGGGGGCGTCCTTGGCCTGCGGCGCCTCCGCCTGGCAGACGGCGTGGCGTGTGGTGCTCCCGGCCGCGGGCTCAGGCGTGTTCTCCGCGATCATGGTCGGCTTCGGCCGGGCGGTGGGCGAGACGATGATTGTGCTGATGGCGACCGGGAACACGCCGATCATGGACTGGACGGTCTTCAACGGGTTTCGCGCCCTCTCGGCCAATATCGCCGTCGAAATACCCGAAGCCCCCCATGGCGACACGCTCTACCGCGTGCTGTTCGTGTCGGCGCTCCTGTTGTTCGGCATCACCTTCATCGTCAACACCGCCGCGGAGCTGATCCGGATGCGACTCCGGCGGCAATTGCATGGACTGTAGAGGCGTGCGATGACCCCGGCGCGTCCCGCACGGCCCGGCCGGCGCCCGCGGCGATTTGACCGCATTCCCATCTGGTTCACCGGCAGCTTGCTCGGCATCGCCTTGCTGATGATCGTCGGCTTGCTCGGGTTGATCATGGCGCGGGGTTTGGGGACTTTTTGGCCTTGGCCCTTGTGGGAGGTCAGCGTCGCTGACGGCACTCGCTATCTTGGCCTGGTGCACCGCACGGAGCTGATCCCCCAGCCGGCGGAGCGATCCGAGAGCCCGGCGCGCAGGACCCTCTATCGGATCGGCAACCGCGACGTGTATGGGCTGGATTTCGTCTGGGTCGACGACGCGCAGATAACGCACCGGACTCGACCGACCGAGGCCGTCGTCTTGGAACGGTTAGAGTGGGGGCCTTTCTACGGGTTCGTGCAGAGCGTGCGGACGCCCATCCAGGCCGTCCAGGACGACCCGGCGCGTCGCTGGGAGACTCTGCGCCGTGAGCTGCCGCCTGCCCGTCGGCGCGCTCGCGCCATCAGGTACATCGAGCGGCGGGTCGTCGGCAACATCAATACCGCGATGGAGCGGCATCGGCTGGCCTTGCGACGCTTGGAGCTCCGGCACGCGTTGGCGAACCCGTTGGGCCAGGCGCAGCAGCGCCGGCATGAGGCAGCGATAGCAGACTTGAACGCCCGCTATGCGCGGGTGGCGGCAGACCTTCGAGCCAAGCGGCAGGAGGATGCGCAGTCCCGCGCCGTCTTCGCCTCCATCGATGGCCACGTGATAGACCTGCCGATGTCCGCCATTGTCCGGGTTTACCGGCCGAATCGGCTCTCAGTGCCTGGCCGCGTTGGCGTCTATCTCGACCGCCTCAGAGAATTTGTGTTCGACCCTCCGCGGGAAGCCAATTCGGAGGGCGGGGTAGCGCCGGCCATCTTCGGCACGGTGATGATGACGTTGCTCATGAGCCTGGTCGTGGTTCCGCTCGGAATCCTTGCGGCCCTGTATCTCCATGAGTATGCGCGCCAAGGGTGGCTGGTCTCCAGCGTGCGAATTGCCGTGAACAATCTCGCCGGCGTCCCATCCATTGTCTTCGGAGTCTTTGGCCTGGGGTTCTTCTGTTACTTCCTCGGCGGCACGATCGATCACCTGTGGTTTCCCGAGCGGCTGCCGACTCCCACATTCGGCGGGGGCGGCATCCTATGGGCATCGCTCACCTTGGCTCTGCTGACCGTTCCCGTGGTGATCGTGGCCACCGAGGAAGCGCTGGCCGCGGTGCCCAACGGCCTGCGGGAGGCGTCCTTAGCGTGCGGAGCGACGAAGTTCCAAACGATCTGGCGCGTCGTGCTGCCCTCGGCGGTGCCGGGCGTGCTGACGGGGACCATCCTGGCGATGGCGCGCGGCGCCGGCGAAGTGGCGCCGCTCATGATCACCGGCGTCGTAAAGCTCGCCCCGGACCTACCGATTGACCAGGTCGCCCCATTCCTGCACCTGGAGCGCAAATTCATGCACCTGGGGTTCCACATCTACGATGTCGGATTCCAATCGCCCAATGTCGAAGCGTCCAAGGCCATGGTGTACATGACGACCCTCCTGCTGTTGGGGGTGGTCGTGTGCCTGAATCTGGCCGCGATGCAGATCCGCGGACGGCTCCGGGCGAAACTCGGGGGAGGAGACGTATGAGGCGGGAGAACTCGCGATGAGGCCAGGGCTTCTGCTCGCGGTGGGGCGGCCACTGGCCGTGCCTCGGCCCGTAGGCCCTGGCGGAAGCCTCCGAGCCGGCGAGGGACCGCCGCCGACGGCCATCGACCTCGAAACCGTGAGCGTCTGGTATGGCAAGGTCCAAGCCATTCACAACGTGGGCATGCAGATTCCTGAGCGGCGGATCACGGCCTTGATCGGACCCTCCGGCTGCGGCAAGTCCACCCTGATTCGATGTCTCAACCGCCTGAACGACCTCATTGAGGGCATCCGGATTGAGGGACACATTCGGCTCCATGGCCAAGACATCCATGATCCGACTCTGGATGTGATTGAGCTGCGCAAGCGCGTGGGCATGGTCTTTCAGAAATCCAACCCGTTCCCGAAGTCGATCTACGAGAACGCCGCCTACGGCTTGCGCGTCAACGGAGAACACCGCCGCGCGGTCCTCGATCAGGTGATCGAGCAAAGCCTGCGGCGTGCCGCGCTGTGGGAGGAAGTCAAAGATCGGCTGCACACCAACGCCTTGCGCCTGTCCGGAGGCCAGCAACAGCGCCTGTGCATCGCGCGCGCGATCGCCGTCGAGCCAGAGGTGCTGCTCCTGGATGAGCCATGCTCGGCGCTCGATCCGATCGCCACGGCGAAGATCGAAGAGCTGCTCTACAGCTTGAAGGAACGCTACACCATCGTCATCGTCACGCATAATATGCAGCAGGCCGCCCGGGTGTCGGATGACACCGGGTTCCTCTTGATGGGGGAGCTCATTGAATTCGGTGCCACCGACACGCTGTTCACGACGCCGCAGGATGCGCGGACAGAAGCCTACATTACGGGTCGGTTCGGATGAGGCGGCCGGAGGCGTCACTTGACACCCACAGGCTCGATGCGACAATGAGGCAAGGCCGCGATGCAACGTCAGATTGATTTAGAACTGGCCCAATTAAAAAATGCGCTGCTGCGCATGGGCAGCCTCGCCGAGCAGGCGATCGGCCTGGCGGTCAAAGCGCTGGTCAGCCGGGATGCCGGGATGGCCGGCCAGGTGGTCGGGTCCGACGAGGCGATCAACCGGCTCGAGGTGGAAATCGACGAGCTGTGCCTGCGCACGATGGCCCGATATCAGCCCGAGGCCCGCGACTTGCGCTTCTTGGCCATGGCCTTGAAGATCAACAACGATCTGGAACGCATGGGAGACCAGGCGGTCAATATCGCGGAGCGCACCTCGGACTTGCTTAAGGAGCCGCTCCTGAAGCCCCTCATCAACATCCCCCGCATGGCGGATATCGTGCAGCGGATGGTCCACGACAGCCTGGACGCGTTTGTGCGGCGGGACGTGGAGCTGGCGCGCCAGGTCTGTCGCCAGGATGACGAGGTGGACCGCTACGACGATCAGCTCTTTCGGGAACTGCTCACGTACATGATGGAAGACCCCAAGGCCATCACCCGAGCCGTTAACCTGATCCTCATCAGCCGGCACCTGGAGCGCATCGCGGACCACGCGACGAATATCGCCGAGGACGTGGTCTACCTCGTGCAAGGCAAGACCATCAAGCACCACCTCGCCGGCGAATAGCTGCGGCGACAAGGGGACGTTTTGATTTTTGCCGTAGTGCCTGCGGCAGCAAAAATCGAAATGTCCCCTTTCTCGCTCTGCTAAGATAGCAGATAGCCATGCAAATCATCGCCCACCGAGGCGCCAGCGCCGAGCGTCCCGAAAACTCCCTCCTGGCCGTCGAACGCGCGCTGGAGGTCGGCGTCGATGCGATCGAGCTCGATCTGTTGTGCTCCAAGGATGGCCGCCTGATCATCCGCCACGATGACCTCGTGCAACAGGCCGGCCGCTGGCACTACGTCCGCGAGCTGACGTTGGCCGAGCTACAACAAGTCGATCTCGGGGCCGGCGAGCGGATCCCAACCCTCGAGCAGGCCCTCGAGCGCCTGAGGGCCCGCTGCCCGCTGTTTCTGGACCTCAAAGCCCCGGGCCTGGCGACGCGGCTCGCCGACTTCCTGCGCCGTCACTCCGGTCGCGCCTCCATCCATGTCACGTCCGCGCTGCACGCGGAAATCGCTGAGATCGCCCGGTTGCGCCCGGATCTGGAGCGTTCCATTGTGGTGGGGTCGTTGCCCCTGCGGTGCGAGGGGCTGACGCGCCAGGTGGGCACGACGCAGCTCAGCCTGCCACGCAGCTGTCTCGAGCAGGCCGTGGTCGAGCACCTCCGCGCCGAAGGCCTGCGGATTCGGGCGTACCCGGTGAATCTCCGTCGCGAGGCCGAGACGTTCGCGGCCTGGGGCGTGGAGGGCATTTTCACCGACGATCCGGCCGTCATGCGGCCGCTGCGCGGCACCCCCACACCATGATCCTTGCCATCGACCAGGGCACGACCGGCACGACAGTGCTGCTCGTGGACCGACGGTGGCGCGTGATCGCGCGCGCCTACGCGGAGCTGCCTCAGCACTATCCGCGTCCGGGCTGGGTCGAGCACCGTCCGCAGGAAATTCTCGATGTCACCAGGCGCGTGATCCGGGCGGCGCTGGCCGCAGGGCGCATTCGCCCAAGCCGCCTGGCGGCGATTGGCATCACGAATCAGCGTGAGACGACGCTGCTCTGGGATCGACGCACGGGCCGGCCGGTGGCGAATGCCGTGGTCTGGCAGTGCCGCCGCAGCGCGCCGCTGTGCGACGCGCTCAAGGCGCGCGGCCTCGAACCGCGCATTCGCCGACGCACCGGCCTGGTTCTGGACGCCTACTTCTCGGGCACGAAAATCCGGTGGCTGCTGGACCACGTGCCCGGCGCGCGGCGCCGGGCCGAGCGCGGCGAACTCGCCTTCGGCACGGTCGACACCTGGCTGTTGTGGCAGCTCACGGGCGGCAAGGTCCACGCGACCGATTTCACGAACGCGTCGCGCACGCTCCTCTACAACATCCACACGCATCGCTGGGACCCCGCGCTGCTGGGCCTGTTTCGGGTCCCTGCGTCGCTGTTGCCCCAGGTCAACCCCCCGGCGGGTGTCTTCGGGCGCACCAGCCCGCGCGGCTGGCTCCCCGCGGGCATTCCCATTGCCGGGATGGCGGGGGATCAGCAGGCCTCGATGGTGGGCCATGGCTGCCTGGCGCCGGGGACCGCGAAGAATACGTATGGCACCGGATGCTTTCTCTTGCTGCACACGGGCCGCAAGCCGGTGACGAGCCGTCACGGGCTGCTGACCACGCTGGTGTATGACGGCACCGCCCAGCCCGCGTATGCCTTGGAGGGCAGCGTGTTCATTGCCGGCGCCGCCATCCAATGGCTGCGGGATGAGCTGCGGCTCATCGCAAGCGCCGCCCAGACCGAGGCGATCGCGCGGCGCATCCCAGACACCGGGGGCGTCTATGTCGTCCCCGCGTTCGTCGGGCTGGGCGCGCCGTATTGGGACATGGGGGCGCGCGGCGCCATCGTCGGGCTGACGCGCGGCTCGGACCGCCACGCGCTGGTACGGGCCACTCTGGAATCGCTCGCCTATCAGACGCGCGACGTCGTGGACGCCATGCAGCGCGACAGCGGCATCACGCTGCGTGAACTGCGGGTCGATGGAGGGGCGGCCCAGAACGATTGGCTGATGCAATTTCAAGCGGACTTGCTTGGCATCCCGGTGCGCCGGCCGCCGCTCATCGCCAACACCGGACGGGGCGCGGCCTTTCTCGCCGGCGTCGGCATCGGCTGGTGGAGGGCGCAAGATCACGCGCGCCTTGGCGAGCGGGCCGGCCGCATGTTTCGGCCCCGGATGCGCGCCGTTGAGCGTCGGCGGCGCTACGCCGGCTGGCAGGACGCGGTGGCGCGCGTGCGCTCCCGGGGTTCGTAACCTAGCCGGCGCATCCCATGCAGCGCGCGGAGCTTCTCGCCCAGCTCGGGGCGCAACGCTTCGATGTCCTGGTGATCGGCGGCGGCATTGTCGGGGCCGGCATCGCGCGCGATGCGGCGCTGCGGGGCCTGCGGGTCGCGCTCATCGAGCAGGGCGACTTCGCCAGCGGCACCAGCTCCAAAACCTCCAAGCTCATCCACGGCGGGCTGCGCTACCTCGAGCACGGGCATCTCGGCTTGGTGCGCGAGAGCCTGCGCGAGCGTCGCATCCTGCGCCGCATCGCCCCGGCGCTGGTCACCCCGCTCTCCCTGCTGCTGCCGGTGTTCCAGGGCGATCGACGCGCGCCCTGGATGATCCAACTGGGTTTGTGGATCTACGCGCTGCTGGCGTGGCAGGATCGGCTCGAGCGTTACCGGATGGTGTCGGCCCGCCAGGCGCTGAAGCTTGAACCGGCGCTGCAGCCGGAGGGATTGCGGGCCGCCGGACTGTACGCGGACTGCCAGATGGACGACGCGCGGCTGTGCCTGGTCAACATCCTCCAGGCGGTGGAGCACGGCGCGGTGTGTTGCAACTATGTCCGTTTCCGCGCCTTTCTGAAAACCGACCAGCGACCGTGCGGCGCGATCGGCGAGGACGTGCGGACGGGCCGCGCCTACGCGATCCAAGCACGCGTGGTGGTCAACGCGACCGGGCCCTGGGCAGATCGGATCCGGCGATTCAGCGATGCGAAATGTCCCGAGCGCCTCGCCCCCACCAAGGGGATTCACCTGGTGTTGCCGCGCGCGGGCCTTCGCCACGGGTTGTTCATTCAAGGACGGCGCGCGGCCGGCCGCATGCTGTTCGTGCTGCCGTGGGGGCAGCAGACGCTCGTGGGCACGACGGAATCGCCGGTGGGCACGTCGCTTGAGCACTTGCACGCCAGCGCCGAAGAAGTCGGCTACCTGTTGAGCGAGTTCAACCGCGTGCTCCCGCAGGCCCGCATGAGGGAGCAGGACATCGTCGGGACGTTCGCGGGGGCGCGCCCGTTGCTCGGATTCTCCGGCTCGCCGCAGGCCGCTTCACGAGAGCATCGCCTGGAGATTGATCGCCTGGGCCTGGTGAGCGTCCTGGGCGGCAAGTACACCACCTCCCGCCGGATGGCGCAACAGACGGTGGATGTGGTCGTGCGCCGCTATCGCTTGGCGGCGCGCCGGTGCCAGACCGCGCGCCTGCCCCTGGTCGGAGGGGAGATGGACGCGGCCGAACATGCCCTGCGGGCGGCCAGCGCGCTTGAGACGCCGGCCCTAGGACGCTTGCTGATCCGCTATGGCCCCAGGGCGCGCGAGCTGCTGCGGTTGCTTGAGGAGGACTACTCGCTGGCACAGCCGGTCTGCGCCCACCACGACGTCCTGCAGGTGGAGCTGGCGCATGCGCTGCGCGGGGAGCTCGCCTGCTCGATCACCGATGTGCTGGCTCGCCGCACGCGGATCGTCTGGAGCGCCTGCCACGGCCTGGAGGCGTTGCCGCGGATTGCGGAGCTATGCCAGCGCTATGGGGGGATGGGTCCGGAAGAGGTCGCGCGGCAGCGCCAGGAGTACGAACGGTGTATCGCTGAGAGCCTGAGTTTTCGCTCGGAGTGAACAATGGGGACGTTGCGATATTGTGCTCCCGCGCGACCTCTGGCAAAAATCGAAACGTCCCCATTTTTCTATGCGTAGTGAAGTCAAAGCGCTGCCGGCGGAATTCCTCGAACGCTTGCGTCGAATACTTCCCTCCAGCCAGTTCGATACGGTCGCCAACACGTTCGCCGAGCCCAAGCCCACGACCTTCCGAGTGAATACGCTCAAAGCGACCACAGCCGACGTGCGGGCTGAGCTGGAGGGCGTAGGGTTTCGGCTGAAGGGAGTGGCCTGGTATCCGGACGCCTTCGTGATGGAGACAGGCCGGTTGCGCGAGCTCCAAGAGACGGCCGCCTACCAGCAGGGCGGCCTCTATGTGCAAAGCCTCTCCAGTATGCTGCCGCCGCTCGTCCTGGGGCCACAGCCCCATGAGGAGGTGCTGGATCTTGCCGCGGCCCCGGGCAGCAAGACGACCCAAATGGCCTGCCTCATGCGCGGAGCAGGGCGGCTCGTCGCCATTGATAACAATCGCGTGCGCTTCTACAGGCTGCGCGCGAACCTGGCGCTGCAGGACGCCCGGAACGTCGAGCCGCTCCTGCGGGCCGGCGAGGCGGCCGGGCGCATGTTCCCGGACCGCTTTGACCGGGTGCTGGTGGATGCTCCGTGCAGCGCCGAGGGCCGCTTTGACGTTCGGGAGCCCGCCTCGTATCGCTATTGGCGGCCGGGGAAAATTCATGAGATGGTCCGCAAGCAGCGACGGCTTCTGGCGGCGGGCCTGGCCGCGCTGCGGCCCGGCGGCCTGCTGGTCTATTCGACGTGCACGTTCGCTCCGGAAGAAAACGAGGGCGTGGTGAGCTGGGCGTTGGCGTCCTGGGGGGAGACGGTGGCCTTGGAGCCTGTTGAGTTGCCCGGCCCGCAGGCGCAGCCGGGGTTGACTCGATGGCAGGACGTCCAATTTCAGCCGGCGATGCGCGCCACCGCGCGCATCCTGCCGAGCGCGCAGATGGAAGGATTCTTTCTCGCGCGCCTGCGCAAGAAGAGTTCATAGTTCGGTGTAAGAAAGAGACGGAACAGCGCCGCTGGATGGCGGGTCTCGACGCCGCGCCTGGCGCGGGTATAGAATACGACCATGGAACCGAGGAGGGAACCTCGATGGCCCTGACCCCATCCACGATGATCCCGCTTGGCACGCCGGCGCCGGAGTTCTCCTTGCCGGACGTCGTCTCCGGCCAGACGATCACCTTGGCGACATTCGCCAACCAGAAGGCGCTGCTGGTCATGTGGATCTGCCAGCACTGTCCCTACGTCCAGCACGTCAAGGACGAGCTGGCGCGGCTTGGCCAGGACTATGCGCGCCAGAGCGTGGGGATCGTCGCCATGTCCGCCAATGACGCCGAACGCTATCCGGATGACGCGGCGCCCAAGCTGGCAGCGATGGCCAAGGCCCTGGGCTTCACGTTTCCGTTTTGCTACGACCAGAGCCAGGAGACGGCGAAGGCCTACTCGGCCGCCTGCACGCCGGACTTCTTCCTGTTTGGAGCGGACCGGCGCCTCGCCTACCGAGGCCAGCTCGATGACAGCCGGCCGGGCAACGGCCAGCCGGTGACCGGGCGCGATCTGCGCGCGGCGATTGACGCGTTGCTCACCGGACGGCCGGTGAATCCGGCTCAGCAGCCCAGCATCGGCTGCGGCATCAAGTGGAAGCCCGGGCAGGAGCCTGCCTATCTGAGCCGGCCAAGCGCCGCCCGCCCTACGCCCAGCGGGGGCGGGGGGGCCCGCGCCTCCTAGTCCCGCAAGCCGCGTATGCTATACTGAGGGCGCTTTGGAGCTCCCTGCGACATCATGACCCCTCCGGAAAAAGAGCAGCGTGCGCGCCAGCGGCGCCTCGATCCGCTTGAAGAGCTGCGCGCCTCCACCGAGGCGTGGCTTTCCCAGTTCAATATCGCCTTCGCGCTGATGAGCATCATCCCGTTGCTCATCTGCTGCTACCTGATCACCGTAAAATTCTTCTCGCTCAGCATCCTGGCCGGGATCAATGGGATGTATTTCCTCTTCGCGGTCATCCTGGCGTTGCTTGGCCTGCTCGCAGGCCGCCAGGTCATCCGGACCGTGATTCGACGACTCCTCGACGCGAATGAGCGGATGGACCGGTTCCAGACCATGCAGTCGGAGTTCGTCCACCACGTCGCGCACGAGTTCCGCTCGCCGCTGGCGATCATCAAAGGGGCGCTCGACAACCTGCGGGACGGGCTGTACGGGACACTGACGTCCGAGCAGGTCGAGCCGCTGACCATGTCCAATCGCGAAGTCGCCCGCCTGCGGCGGGTCGTCGGGGATCTGTTGGACATCGGCCAGATCGAGTCGGGCAAGCTCGCCCTCCACCGCGAGCTGCTAGTCCTGCAGGAGGTCTTGCGCGACGTCACGCAGGCCTGCCAGGCCCTGTCCACCGAGCGCGGGTTGGCTCTGGAGCTGCAGGCACCGGAGCAACCCATCCGCGTGCACGCCGACCGTGACCGCCTGAGCCAGGTGTTCCTGAATCTCGTGACGAACGCGATCAAATTCACCCCGCGCGGCGGGGTGCAGGTGCGGCTGACGCGCAACGGGGCCGCGACGCAAGTCGAGGTCGCCGATTCCGGGCGCGGCATTGCGCGAGAAGATTTGGGACGGCTCTTCGTCAAGTTCGAGCGGGTCGGCGCCGGCGACCAGGAAGGCTCGGGGCTGGGACTCGCGATCGCCAAGGCGATCGTCGAGCTGCATGACGGGCGTATCTGGGTGGAAAGCGAGTCGAACCGCGGCAGCCACTTCTTCGTGCGGCTGCCGGCCGAGGGCTGAGCGAAGCTCGCATGGGCGTGGCGACGGGGAAAACCGTGCTCTTTGCGGATGACGAAGAGAGCATGCGCAAGGTGCTGGAGCGGCGGCTGACGGCCTGGGGCTGCCGGCCCATCGCCGCGACGAACAGCCTTGACGCGGTCCGACTGGCGCGAGAGCGCCGGCCCGACCTGATTCTCCTCGATGACACCATGCCGGGGCTCACGGGTTTGGCGGCCTGCCACCAGCTCAAGCTCGGCGAGGACACCCGGCACATCCCCGTGCTGGTGCTGACCGCGCGGGATTCCCGCACGCTCGCCGCCGAAGTGCGGACGGCCGGCGCGGATGGATTCTTGCAGAAACCGTTTGAGTTTACCGAGCTGCTGCAGCTCATCGAGGGCGCGCTGGCGCAGCCGCAACCCCTGAGGAGTTAATCATGCCGTACGGCAGGCGCAGGCGTGTCATGCTCTGGGGTCTGACGGGCGTCCTGGGACTGGTGGGAGCCTGGACCGCGCAGGCGGCGCTCGTCGGCCAGCCGGCGCCGGACTTCAGCCTAACCGATGCCCAGGGCCGCACGCGCACGCTCGGCGAGTTCAAGGGCCAGTTCGTGGTCCTGGAGTGGTTTAATCCGGCATGCCCTTTTGTCCGCAAGCACTATGGCAGCGGCAACATGCAGGGGCTTCAACGGACCTACACGGCGCGCGGCGTGCAGTGGCTCTCCGTGGACTCGGCCGCCGAGGGACGGCAGGGCTATCTGACGCCCGAGGAGGCGCAGCGGATCCTGCAAGAGCGGAATGCCGCCCCGACCGCGCTCTTGCTCGATCCGGACGGCGCCGTCGGCCGGCGCTACGAGGCCAAGACGACTCCGCATATGTTCATCATTGATCCGGACGGCGTGCTGATCTATGAGGGGGCCATCGACAGTATTCCGTCCGCGGATCCGGCCGATTTGGGGAAGGCGACCAACTACGTGGAAGCGGCGCTTGATGAGGCGATGGCCGGCAAGCCGGTTTCGA
>JAHFGW010000005.1:36179-50478 GCA_023247235.1 Candidatus Omnitrophota bacterium
TCAGATCATCCGGCCCGGCGTGGAGGATGAGCGTTCGGCCCGCGACCCCGTAGTGACTGTCGGCGACCCGCAGACCCGGATACACGCGCTCCAGCGTCCCCGTGCCGTCCGGTCCGATAGTGAGATTCCCCAAGTCGCCTGCGTGGGCCACCGCCAGGCCTTGCGCGGCGAGATCGCCATGCGCCACGCCGTCCGGGTTGAAGTGCCCGCCGGCCGCTTTCGCCGCCTCGTCGCAGCTGCCGAACTCATGGACATGAAACGCATGCACGCCCGGCTTGGCGCCCATCATCCGCAGGCTGACGTTGAGGCCTTGGTCGGTCTCGGTGAATGTGGCCTCTCCTTGGGTTGCGGTGCTTTGCGTCGTGCTGGACAGCACCGCCTTCGCCGTGGCAGCCCAAGCCACAGGCGCGACCCCGAGCCACAGCATGACGCTCCATAGAACGCTCCGTCCCATCCGTGCCTCCTGTGCTGACGAGCGCCGCGATCGGCGGCCGAACTTTTTTGCGTCTTGACACCCCGCATCTGTTATACTACATGCCACTCTCGGAGTCACATCAGCAACAGAGGGTCCGGGTGTACGACTGCCACGCCAATCGAATGAGTGTGCACACCCCGACGGGAAGCCGGCGGGGTGTCGCTACGTCTGCCCCCGCCTCTTCTCCCTCAGCGTGCACTTGGAGGATCCCGCATGCCGCAGGTCTGTGAAGCCCCGTCGACGTCGAAAGCCGGCAAAGGCAACCGCCCGGCGCCATTCGGCTTCCAGCTGCTGCTCGATCTGTATGAGTGTAAGCAGGGCGCCTGCGATGACCTCGGGTTATGTTACGAGTTCCTGGAGCAGATTGTGGAAGCGCTGAAAGTGCAGCCGCAGTCCCCCCCGTTCATCTTTCGGACCGACGGCAAGCGGTTTCCGGACAAGGCGGGCCTGAGCGGCTGGATCCCGCTCGTGGAGAGCGGCGTGCAGCTCCACACGCTGACGGTGAAGGACTTTATCTCAATCGACGTGTACAGTTGCCAGGCGTTCGAGGTGGAGCCGATCATGGCGTTCGTCCGCGCGTTCTTCGCCCCGAAGCGGATGGATCATCAATTCATTGAGCGGGGGACGGACTACTACAAGTAATCGGAGGTGACCATGGCCACGACACGACGCAAGGCCCGTCGGGTTCGTAAAGCGGCCCGTCCCGCCACGAGGCGTCAGATGAAACGCCGGCGGGACTCGATGGGCTGCTGTTCTTGCTAAGCGCTCTTCCAGGGACGCTTCTGTGTTCTGCCGCACCGGCACCATAGAAGCGTCCCTTGGTGTCTGTGTCGATGGACCGCGCAGGGTGGATGAAACTCGGCTTGTGCCTGCTGCTCCTGGCAGGCATCGTCTGGGGCCTCCTGGGGTTCGATCTCGGGGACCTGGCGCCGGACCGGGTGCGCACCTTGGTGCTCTCGTTCGGGGCGTGGGCACCGATCTTCTACCTCCTGCTCTATAGCCAGCCGATTGTCCCGCTCCCTTCAAGCGTGTTCACGACTGCCGGCGGCCTCGCATTCGGCCCGTGGTGGGGCCTGATAGCGGCGATGGCCGGGGCCACCACCCGCGCCTGCACGCAGTTTTGGCTCGCCCGGTGGCTGGGGCGCGGCGCCGTCGCAACCCCGCGCCAAGGAACGATCGCCGCCCTGGAGCAGTACCTCGCCACGCATCCCGTCAAAGCCGTCGCGCTGACGCGGGTGATCCCCAACCTGCCGTTCGACGCGCAAAATTTTCTCCTGGGAGTTTCGCGGGTGCGCTTTCTCCCCTATGTCGTCGGCACCGCGCTGGGCATCATGCCATCTTGCGTGGTATTCGCCTACCTTGGGTATTCGCTGGGCAACACGCGCCAGCCCTGGAAGCTCGGTGTCGGGGTGCTGCTGATCGTCGTCTTGTTGATCGCGCAACAGCTCAGCACACGCCAACGCGCACGCTCACCGAGCGCCCCATGACGGCTCCGGCGCCGCCTCGCCGGCCGCCGAGCGTCTTGTTTGTCTGCGTGGCCAACGCCTGCCGCTCACAAATGGCCGAGGCCTTCGCGCGGGCCCTGGTGGGGGAACGCTGGGAGATCTGGAGCGCTGGCTCGCGACCCGCCGGCCAGGTGCACCCGGTCGCCATCCAGCTCATGGAGGAGGTGGGCCTGGACCTCCGCTCCCATCGGTCCAAGGGACTGGACGCCGTGCCCCCGCGGACCTGGGACGTGCTGGTGACGATGGGCTGCGGGGATGCGTGCCCCCAGGTGCCGGCTCAGACGCGCCTCGACTGGGACATTGCGGATCCCGTGGGCCGGCGCCCCGAGGAGGCCCGAGGCATCCGCGATGATCTGCGCCGGCGCGTGGAGACGCTGCTGATGGCGAGCCCGCCCGGCAGGGATTGACAAAACCGACCCCGTCACTCAAGATAAGACGACCTGCCTCAGCGCTCGCCGCCTGTTCCGCTCAGGACATAGGGCACACAACGCAACGGAGGTCCGTGTATGCGCAACCGAGGACTCAGTTTGCTGGTCCTTCCCCTGCTGGCCGGCGTCTGTCTTGCTCAGCCAGCCTGGGCCACGACCTATGCGATCGACGCGGACCATTCTACGGCGTCGTTCAAGATCCGCCACCTGTTCTCCAAGGTTCAAGGCACGTTCAATGACTTCACCGGCACGTTCAACTACGAGCCGGAGCATCCTGAGCAGTGGTCGGCCGAGGCGACCATCCAGGCCGCCAGCATCGATACGGATGTACCCAAACGCGATGACCACCTGCGCTCGGCCGACTTCTTCGATGTCGCGAAGTACCCGACGCTCACCTTCAAGAGCACCGAGGTGACTGACGCGACGCCGGCTGGCGCCACACTGCACGGGTTGCTGACCCTCCACGGGGTGGAACAGCCGGTGGTGTTGGACCTGGCCATCCACGGCGAGGGCAAGGATCCCTGGGGCAACCAGCGCTCCGGATTCACCGCGACCACGACGATCAACCGCAAGGACTTCGGACTCACCTGGAACCAAGCCCTGGAGACAGGCGGGGTGCTCGTCGGCGATGACGTCGAGATCATCCTCGAGATCGAAGGGATTGTGAAGACGCCGTAAGTCGGCTGTGGGAAGACCCGTATCGGATGCCTGTGGAGGCCGTGAGGCGCGGCCTGCAGGTCATGCACGAGGAGCGAGGAGGCAGTGGATGGAGTCGAGCAAGCATCGGGTATTGCTGGCCGCGTCGGTCGCCGGGATGCTGGCCGCTCTGCAAGCGGTTTCGTTCGCCCAGCAGGCACAGGCCGTCGAGGAAGACGGGAAGGCGCCGTGCTACGGGATCAACAAGTGCCAGGGCGTCGGCGGGTGCGGCGGTAAGGGCCACTCCTGCGCTGGCCAGAACGCCTGCAAAGGTCAAGGCTACCTAGAACTCTCCAAGGACGATTGTCTGCGGATTGAAGGCGGCCGCCTGAGCGAAGAGCCTGAGCAGCCGGACCAGCCCGCGGGGACCTGACCCCCGCGTTTCGCACGATCGATCACGCTGACGGATCGCCTCGCGGAGCGCGGGGCGGTCCGTCAGTCCGTGCAGGAGTCCACCCCATGTCCGCACGTCAGTGGCCGAGCCTGGGTTGCGGGGTCGGCCTGCGCACCGAGCACTACGACGACATTACCCTGGATTGGCCCGCCATGGATTGGTTTGAGGCCATCTCCGAGAACTTCATGGATTCCGGCGGCCGGCCCTTGCAAGTGCTCGAAGCCATCCGCCGCCGCTATCCCGTGGCCTTGCACGGCGTCTCGCTGTCTATTGGCTCGGCGGACCCGCTCAACCGCGACTACGTGGCGCGCCTGAAGGCGCTGGCGGACCGTATCGAGCCGGCCATCGTGTCCGATCACCTGTGCTGGACCGGCGTGGACGGCGAGAACCTGCACGATCTCTTGCCGCTGCCATTCACCGATGAGGCGATCCGGCACATCGTCGAACGCGTCACCCAGGTGCAGGACCTGTTGGGCCGGCGCCTCCTCTTGGAGAATGTCTCGACGTATGTCACCTACCGGCACTCGACCATGCCGGAGTGGGAGTTCCTCGTGGCGATCGCCCGGCGCTCGGGCTGCGGCATTCTGCTGGATCTGAACAACCTGTACGTCAATGCCTTCAATCACCAATTCGATCCGTCGGCGTATCTGGCGCACATTCCCGGCGAGCTGGTCGGGCAATTCCACCTGGCCGGGCACACGGACCGCGGCGGGTTTCTCTTCGATACGCACAGCCGGCCGGTGATCGATGAGGTCTGGGATCTCTATCGGCAGGCGCTGCGCCGCTGGGGTCCGGTCACGACCCTGATCGAGTGGGATGAGGACATCCCGGCGTTCCCCCGCCTGGCCGAGGAAGCCGCAACGGCGCGCGCGATCCTTCACGAGCTTGGCCGCCCCGCCACCACCGCCCCGCGCGATGCCTGAGCCCTCCCTTCAAGAACTCCAGCGGCTGATGAAAGCCGGCATCCAGCCGAGGGCTGAGATCCCCTCAGCACTCCCTGGCCTCCTCAGTCCTCAGCGGGAGGCGCCAGGCGCCGAGCGTCTGGCCGTGTACACCGAGGGGTATCTCGCGCGCATGCAGCAGGCCCTCGCCGAGGTGTATGAGGCCGTGCGCCACGTCGTCGGCCGACGCGCGTTTGCGGATCTGAGCCGGGCCTATGCCGGCGCCTTCCCCTCGCATGAATACAACCTCAGCTTCGCGGGCCGGCACCTGCCCGCATTCCTCGCCAGCGCGGCCTTGACGCGCGAGTTGCCGTTTCTGCCAGACCTGGCACAGCTCGACTGGCTGGTGTGCCAAGCCTTCCATGCGCACGAACAGCCGGCGATGAGCGCCCACGCGCTCGCTCTGCCCGAGGGCGGGCTGGAGGCCTGGGCGCATGCGCGCTTGATCCTGCAACCCTCGATGGGACTCGTGGCCTCGCCCTGGCCGATTCGGGATATCTGGGCCGCGCGGCACCAGCCCGTCGCGCAGGTCACTATCGATCTGGTCGACCGCCCGCAACACGTGCTGATCGCCCGGCAGGGGCTCCAGGTACGGTGCGACTTGCTGGAACCTGCAGCCTTTGCGCTGCTGCAGGCCTTGCACGGTGGGCGGCCGCTGGGCGAGGCGCTGCAGGACGTGGCGATGCAGTGGCCCCGCCCGGGCACGGGGCGGGACGAGTCGGAGCCGCCGGTCATGAGCTGGTTTGCGACATGGGCCGGGGCGGGGATCGTGGTGCGTGTGGAGCGGCCGCAGGGCCGCTGAGGTGCCGCTTGCGTCCCAACACCGTTTGTGTTAAGAAAGGCTAACCGCTAACCATGGAAGCGCAGGCACACGCAGCTCCCGCCTCGACGGCGACCGGCATCCCCAACGGCAAGCTGGGGATCTGGGTGTTCCTGGCCTCCGAGGTGATGTTCTTCGGCGGGCTGATCGCGGCCTACATCGTCCTGCGCAGCGGGCACCCGCATTGGCCGGGCCCCGAGGGCCATCTCGATGCGCGGCTCGGGACGCTCAACACGCTCGTGCTGATCTGCAGCAGCACCACGATCGTACTGGCCCTCGCCGCCGCCAAGCGCGGCGCGAAGGCCGCCATCCGCCGGTGGCTGCTCGTGACGGTGCTCCTGGGCGCCACCTTCCTGGTCATCAAAGGATTTGAGTATCACGCGAAGTTCTCGCACCACATCCTGCCGAGCACCAACGTGTTCTGGTCCTGCTATTTCGTGTTGACCGGGTTTCACGCGCTCCACGTGCTGGGCGGCATCGCGTTCAATCTCGTCGTGCTGGCATGGACGTTTGACCCGGTGAGCTGGAGCGCCCGGGGGCACCGGCTGGAGCTGGCCGGGCTCTACTGGCACTTCGTCGATATCGTGTGGATCTTTCTCTTTCCCTTGCTCTATCTCTTATGAATCACGGTGAGGACATCGGTTCGCGGGAGGCTCGAGGCTGGAGGCTCGAGGTAAGTCCTCAACCCACGAGCCACGAGCCACGAGCCACGAGCGCGGTCAGATGAATACGGCGGCCTCGGCGGTGCGTACCTATCTGATCATCTGGGGCTGGCTGGCAGGCTTGATGCTCATCTCCGTATTGCTCTCCTCCTTGCCCATCCCACGGGCCACCGTGATCCTGCTCGTGCTCGCCCTGTCCTCGGTCAAAGCGCTGCTCGTGGCGCTCTACTACATGCACCTCAAGATGGATCGGCGGCTCTTGATCCTCGTGGCCCTCTTTCCGTTCGTGCTGATCACGCTCGCGCTGGGCGTCGTCTTCTCCAGTGCCTTCGTCCGCCTCTAACGCGTCACGTGCCAGGCACCTGGCTATGCGTAGGAACGGGCCAGGAGCCAGGCATGTGCTAAGGAAGACGGCCCCGCCCTCTTCCAAGAGGGCGGGGCCGTGTGTCTTGGCTCAAGACGAGCTTACAGGGACAGGCTTGGCACCGGCACCGGACGGGCGCCGGGAACCGGGGCTCGCCCCGGCCAAGGATCCGATAAGCGGGCCGGGCTGCCTTGGGGCAGCCGGATCCGGGAGGCCAGCCGCATCGCCTGCAGGCCACGAATGACCAGGTACGTCACATCAAACTCCCACCACCGCAGCCCGTGGGCCGCGGAGTGGAGATAGGCATGGTGGTTGTTGTGCCAGCCCTCCCCATACGAGACGAGCGCGACCCACCAGTTGTTGCGCGAGCCCTCATTCGTATCGAATGACTGGTACCCCCACAGGTGCGCGGCCGAATTCACCAGCCACGTCGCGTGGTAGACAAAAGCGGTTCTGAAGAACAGCCCCCATACGAGCCAGGGCAGGCCGCCCAAGGCATAGAGCAGGACGCCCAGGCCGACGGACTGCCAGGCCATCGTGGCCTCGATCCAGCGATGCACCGGATCGCGCGAGAGGTCCGAGGCGAAGCGCTTGACGTTCTCGGGCTCATCGAAGAGCTCATCATAGGCGAAGAGCCACAACATGTGGGCCCACCAAAAGCCCCGCTGCGGGGTGTGGGGGTCGGACGCGCGATCCGAATAGGCATGGTGCACGCGATGGGTCGCGACCCATTTGATCGGTCCGCCCTGGACGGCCAACGACCCGCAGAGCGTCAGGAAGTACTCCAGCCACTTGGGCACTCGGAAGCTGCGATGGGCGAGCAGCCGGTGGTAGCAGAGGGTGACGCCGAGCAGGCCCGTGGCAAACTGCAACACCACGAACACCCAGAAGGCCGACCACGTGAACGTCCACGGCGCCAAGAGCGCGCCGGCGTGGATGACGGCGATGCCGGCCACGATGTCCCATTTGGTGCGCGTCTGCTGAGCTGGCGCACTGCGGGTTCCACTTGCCATGATCACCTCCAACGCTGCGATCTGTCTACAATCAATACCGCTCGATTTGTCTGAGCAAGCAGTACACCAGCCGATCATGAAGCAGCAGCCGGACGAGCCCCTGCCGCAAGCACTCACGGCACGCCTCGATGGGCATGCCCAGCCAAGCCGCCGTCGCCGGCTCCGTGTAGAAATGCAGGAAATAGGTGCCGATCGTCCGGCGCTCCGTGTCGTCCAATGGCTCGAGCGCGTCGGCCACCCGGTCCTGGTGAAACGCGTTGAGAAATTCGTATGGCACGCAGCGGAGATAGCTGTAGGCGGTCAGCGCGCGCTGCCGTGGATCAGGCGGATTCTCCAGGGCGCGGTACGTGTGCAGCACTCCGGCCCAGAACCGGCCCCGCAGCCAGGCGTCCAGGGACACGGCCTGGGGCTCCCGGGCAAAATCGAGCACACAGCGCCGAAACACTCCGTGCGACAAACGCGAGTAGTCCTTGTAGGTGACGACCCGATAGTCGCCCCGCACCCCGAGCTTCAACTCGCTGTGGCGCTGGATGAAGCGGCACCCTTCAGTCGTCAGAAGGAAATCCCAGGAGGCTTCGGCCCAGGCCATCAGCGGCTGGAACTCATTGACCAGCGCCTGGTAGTCGGTTCCCAGCCCCCCGGTCGGATTCGCCTGGTGCGCGCGGAACACTTTCGCGACCAGGGCTCCCAGATACGGCATCTTGCCCCGGCGCACGGTCGTCAGCCGCGGTTGGTCGAACACCTGGGGCAGGGCGATCTCAAGCGCCGGCTCGTCTTGGACACGCACATCCTCGACGGTCAGCGTCGGATCAAGATCGAGCGGAAGCGTCAACATGAAGCCTCGCTAGTTTAACACGCGAGTCACAGGGCGACAAGGAGAAACTGCCTCGCTAGGAGGAATGAACCGATAGCCATGTTCTAACTCACTGGGAGAGAAGCGGTAGGGTCATTTTTGACACATCCGTCGTCTTGTGGTACAATGCCTCTGACTACACAAGGCTCCGGTGGATTACGCGAACACGGCTGCATTCCGACTGCCTTCCTTGATCCGTCGCCTGACTACGAGTAGGGTGCGTGTGTCCGGTTTCGGTGTCTCGAACCGGCACCGTGGCGCTGTATCTGACTCGAGAACCTGGCGACGATGATCCCACCACCTGCTGGGTTTCGCCGTTCGCGTGCGGCCAACTTCCGTAGGCGAAACGTCCCGCCACTGGCGGGACGGCCTGCGGCCAGCCAACAGGTGGTGGGATGATCCCCCGCTATACCCCCCGGGCCATGGGCCAGCTCTGGAGCGATGCGCATCGGCTCCAGACCATGCTGGATGTCGAGCTCCTGGTCCTCCAGGCGCAGTCGCGCCTGGGGCTGGTTCCGGCTTCGGCCGTCTCGGCCATTCGGCGCAAGGTCCGCATCAACCTGGCGCGCGTCCAGCAGCGCGAGACGGCGACGCGCCATGACGTGATCGCGTTCATCGAGCACCTGGAAGAGCAGGTGGGTCCGCATGGGCGCTACCTGCATGTCGGCCTGACCTCCAGCGACATTCTCGACACCGCCCTGGCGGTGCTCCTGACGCAGGCGACGGCACGGCTGCGCCTGGACCTGGGCCGATTGCTGACGGCCTTGGCGGCCCAGGCGCGCCGGCACAAGCGGACGCTCATGATCGGCCGCACGCACGGCGTCCATGCGGAGCCGACGACCTTTGGGCTGAAGTTGGCGGTGTGCTACGACGAGTTCCGGCGCCACCAGCATCGCCTGGCGCAAGCCGGCGAGGAGATTCGTGTGGGCAAGATCTCCGGCGCGGTTGGCACCTATGCCAACGTCGATCCGCGCGTCGAGCAGCAGGTCTGCCGCGCACTGGGCCTGCGGCCGGCGCCGATCTCGACGCAAGTCGTGCAGCGGGACGGGCACGCAGCCTACCTGGCGACCTTGGCCGTGATCGGCGGCAGCCTCGAGAAACTCGCCACGGAGATCCGGCACCTGCAGCGCACCGAGGTGCGCGAAGCCGAGGAGCCGTTTGGCGAAGGGCAGAAAGGGTCCTCCGCCATGCCCCATAAGCAAAACCCCATCACGTGCGAACGAGTGACCGGCCTCAGCCGGTTGCTGCGCGGCTACGCCGTCGCCGGACTGGAGAACATCGCGCTGTGGCATGAGCGAGACATCAGCCATTCCTCGGTGGAGCGCGTGGTGCTGCCTGATGCGACGATCGTGCTCGACTACATGCTGCAGACGATGACGGAAGTCATCCGGGGCCTGGCGGTCCATCCGCAGCGGATGCAGGCGAATCTCCAGAGCACGCAAGGGGTGGTCTATTCCGGGCAGGTGCTCCTGGCGCTGATGCGCCAGGGCCTCACGCGGCGCAAGGCCTACGAGCTTGTCCAGCGCCTGGCGCTGGACGCGTGGCGGCGGGAGCGCTCCTTCCAGGCGCTGCTCCTTGGCGATCCGGGCATCCGGCGGCATCTGACCGCCGCGCAGGTGCGGCGCTGCCTTGATCCGCGCGCGCATCTGAAACATGTGGATCGGATCTTCCGACGGGTGGGCTTAGGCTCATGACTCCGCGCGGCGCTCAGGCGTGCCTGCGCGGGCTGCTGGCCGCCAGCGTGCTGTTGCTCAGCGGCTGCATCCGGCGCGCGCTGACGATCCAAACCGAGCCGCCCGGAGCCCGGGTCTATGTCAATGAAGAGTACAAAGGCACCAGCCCGGTCACCTACGACTTCATGTGGTACGGCTGGCACCGGGTGCGCCTTGAGAAGGACGGGTACACGCAGGTGGAGGATCGCCAGCTGCTGCGGGCGCCGATCTATTTGTGGATCCCGATCGATGTGGTCCTGGAGCTCGCTCCGGTGCCGATTCGCGATCAGCGCACCTGGCGGTATGTCCTGACGCCGCCAGAAGAGTTGCCGACCCCAAGGCCGCCGGCCGCGTCCCATGAGCCCGTGGAGGGAACGAATGCAGCGCGGTGAGAAGCTCTATGAAGGCAAGGCCAAAATCCTCTATGCGACTGAAGATCCGCAGTTGGTGATCCAGTTCTTCAAAGACGATGCGACGGCCTTCAATGCGCAGAAGCGCGGCACGATCACGGACAAGGGCGTGTGCAACAACACGATTTCCGCGCGGCTCTTCGAGCTGCTGGAGACCGAAGGCGTGCCGACGCACTTCGTCCGCCAGCTGTCGGAGCGCGAGATGCTGGTCAAGCGGCTCGAGATCATTCCGCTGGAGGTGACGATCCGCAACATCGTTGCCGGCGGCATGGCCAAGATGCTGGGGTTGGAGGAGGGGATCGTCCTTTCGCAGCCGGTCTTCGAGTGGCATTACAAGAGCGATGCGCTGGCGGATCCCCTCATCAACGAGGACCACATCGCCGCGCTGAAGCTGGCCAGCGAGGCGGAGCTCGAGGAGATCCGCCGCCTGTCTCAGCGGGTCAACGCGGCGCTGCGCGTCTATTTCTCGAAACGCCAGATCGACCTGGTGGACTTCAAGCTGGAGTTCGGGCGCCATCAAGGCCAGATTCTCTTAGGCGATGAGATCTCCCCCGATACCTGCCGGTTCTGGGAGCAGGGCACGCGGCGGAAGTTGGACAAGGACCGGTTCCGGCGGGACCTCGGAGACGTGGAAGCGGCGTACCAGGAAATCGTGCGCCGCGTCGTCGCGTAGCGTGCCTGTCGCGGCGTGCCTGGCACGCATCGTGAGGGACCATGAAAGCCAAGGTGTTCATCACGTTGAAGCCCGGGCTGCTGGATGCACAGGGCAAGACCATCAAGGGAGCCCTGGATGCCCTGGGATTTCGGGGGGTCCGGGACGTGCGGATCGGCAAGTATATCGAAATCGACCTCACCGGCGGCCGGGCCAGCCGGCAGGCGGTCGAGCGCATGTGCCGCAAGCTCCTGGCCAACCCCGTGATCGAGCAGTACCGGATCGAGCTGGTCCGTTCGTAACGTCGCCACCCACCGTTTGCGTGAGCAGAGATGAAAGTCGGCGTCGTCATCTTTCCCGGCTCCAACTGTGACGCGGATTGCCTCTACGTCCTCAAGGACGTCCTGGGGCAGGACGCCGTGTCGCTGTGGCATCAGGACACCGCGCTGCGCGGCTGCGATGCGATCGTGCTGCCGGGGGGCTTCAGCTATGGCGATTACCTGCGCACCGGAGCGGTCGCGCGCCTGTCGCCGATCATGGGCGCCGTGCGCCGTTTCGCCTCCGGCGGCGGACTGGTGCTAGGCATCTGCAATGGGTTTCAGATTCTGCTCGAAAGCGGCCTCTTGCCCGGCGCGATCCTGCGCAACACGGGGTTGCGATTCATCTGCCGGTTCGTCACGCTGCGCGTGGAGCGGACGGACACGCCGTTTACGAACCGGTTCAAGCCGGGCCAGGTCATTCGAATGCCCATCGCGCACAATGAGGGCCGCTATACCGCCGAGGCCAAGACGATACGCCAGATCCAACCGCAGGTGGCCTTTCGCTACTGTGGGCCCGATGGGCAAGTGGGCGACGCGTTCAATCCCAACGGCTCGGTGGAGGCGATCGCCGGCCTGACCAACGCGGCCGGCAATGTGCTCGGCTTAATGCCGCATCCGGAGCGCTCCAGCGAAGCCGCGCTGGGCTCGGAAGACGGGCGGCTCATCTTTGAGTCGATGATCGAGTCACTGGCACATGCCTGATCTGCTGGCGCCAACACAACGGAAGTTCGGAGTTCGGAGTTCGGAGTTCGGAGGACGAAAGCGATCGAAGCGTTCCACTCCGCACTCCGCACTCCGCATTCCGCATTCGACCGAGTCGCCTGAGCTCTTGCGCCGCGTGGCGAAGTCGCACAACCTCACCGACGAGACCTACGCGCGCATCGTCAAGGTGCTGGGCCGGCAGCCAACGATCACAGAGGTCGGAATTTTTGGTGTCGAATGGAGCGAGCACTGCAGCTACTGCAGCTCCAAGGTATATCTCAAGACGTTTCCGACGAAAGGCCGGCAGGTTTTGGTGCCGGCGGGCAAGGAGAACGCCGGCGTCGTCGATCTGGGCGAGGGCCAGGCCGTCGCATTCAAGATTGAGAGCCATAACCACCCCTCGGCGGTCGAGCCGGTGCAGGGGGCCGCCACCGGCGTCGGGGGAATTATCCGAGACATTTTTACCATGGGAGCGCGGCCGATTGCCCTCTTGGATGCGCTGCGCTTCGGGCCGCCCCAGGATCGTCGCAGCCGCTTTTTGCTGGAGGGGGTCGTCAAGGGGATCGCGGACTACGGCAACGCGGTCGGCGTACCGACCGTGGGAGGCGACATCGCCTTTGACCAGACGTACCGCGACAACCCGCTCGTGAACGTCATGTGCATCGGCCTGCTGGCTTCGCGCACGATCGCGCGCGCCGCGGCCCGCGGCGTCGGCAACCCGGTGCTCTACGTGGGCTCCTCGACGGGCCGGGACGGGTTGGGCGGCGCGAGCTTCGCGTCGCGAGAGCTCTCCGAGGGCTCGGATGCGGACCGGCCTGCGGTGCAGATCGGCGATCCGTTCGCGGAAAAATGTCTCATCGAAGCGACGCTGGAAGCGCTGGCGACCGGCGAGGTTATCGGGATCCAAGACATGGGGGCCGCGGGGCTGACCTGCTCCACGTCCGAGATGGCAGCTCGCGGGGGGCTGGGCATCGAGATCGATGTCCTGCGCGTGCCCCGCCGCGAAGCAGGGATGACGCCGTATGACATCATGCTCTCGGAGTCGCAAGAGCGTATGCTGCTCATTGTCAAACGCGACGCGGTGACGCGCATCACGCGGCTCTTCGCGCGCTGGAGGCTGCAGGCGGTCCAGATCGGCCGCGTGACCGGCGACGGCCGGCTGCGCGTGCGGGAGGGGGAACAGGTTGTCGCCGACATCCCGGTCGGCGCGCTCACGGACGGCGCCCCGATGTACCAGCGCCCGGTGCGGCGGCCCAGCTATCTCGCGAAAGTCCAGCACCTGCCGCTGGCCCGAGTCCCTCAACCGAAAGACCTGGGGGGCGTGCTGCGGCGCCTCATCGCCTCGCCGACCATTGCAAACAAGTCGCCGGTCTTCGAGCAGTACGACCACATGGTGCAGACCAGCACCGTCGTCTTGCCCGGCCGGGCCGATGCCGCGGTGTTGCGGCTCAAGGGCGCGGCACGATGGCTGGCCGCGACGACGGATGGCTCAGGACGATTCTGCTATTTGGACCCATATGTCGGCGGCCAACTCGCGGTCGCCGAAGCCGCGCGCAACCTGGTGTGCGTCGGCGCGCGGCCGCTGGCGATCACCGACTGCCTGAACTTCGGCAATCCCGAAGATCCCCACATCATGTGGCAGTTCAAGGAATGCGTGCGGGGCATCGGCGAGGCCTGCCGTGCCTTTGAGACGCCGGTCACCGGTGGGAATGTGAGTTTTTATAACGAGCACCCCGGCGGGGCGATCAATCCCACACCCGTCATCGGGATGATCGGCGTGATTGAGGGCGAGTCCGGGCCGGTCACCGCGAGCTTCAAGGACGAAGGCGATGCGATCGTGGTCTTGGGCCAGACACGCGAAGAGCTAGGCGGCAGCGAATACCTGGCCGTCATCCACGGCCGCAAGCAAGGCGTGCCGCCGCGAGCCGACCTGAGGGCGGAGCGAGTGCTGCAGCAGCTCATGGTCCAGGCGGCGCGCGCCGGCTGGCTGAAATCGGCGCATGACTGCTCGGAAGGCGGGCTGGCAGTCGCGCTGGCCGAATCCTGCATCATGGATCCTGATCGCGCACGTGGCGCCGCCGTCATCGGCTCCCGGATTCCCCTGGCCGCGGCGCGCGTGCGTCCTGACGCGCTGCTCTTCGGCGAGTCCGCAGGCCGCATCGTCCTCAGCTGCGCGCGCTTCTACTTGGAGCCGCTCCTGGAGCTGGCGAACCGGGTGGGCGTGCCGGCCGCCGAGCTCGGCCGGGTCGGCGGACCGCGCCTGACGATCACGCCATGGATCGAGGAGCCCGTGGAAACCTTGAGCGAGGCCTGGCGCTCTGGACTGTCCTAGTTCATTGTGAACGATGTGAA
>JAHFGW010000005.1:50578-59948 GCA_023247235.1 Candidatus Omnitrophota bacterium
TTCGGCATCTACGGGCACCGAGATGCTGCGCGGTTGACCTACCTGGGCCTCTACTCGCTGCAGCACCGGGGCGAGGAGGCGGCCGGCATCGTGAGCTGGGACGGCAAGGCGATGCAGACCCACAAGGCCATGGGCCTAGTCTCAGAGGTCTTTCATGAATCGAGCCTGCACCGGCTGGCGGGCCGCAGCGCGATCGGCCATACGCGCTACTCGACGACCGGCTCCAGCACCCTGAAAAATGCGCAGCCGCTCGTCGTGACGTACGCCAAGGGCTCGCTGGCGGTGGCGCACAACGGCAACCTGATTAATGCGTATGAGCTGCGCCGCGAGCTGGAAGCCAACGGTTCGATCTTTCAGACGACGGTGGACAGCGAAATCATCCTGCACTTGCTAGCGCGGGCAAAACACGCCCGTTTTGAGGACGACCTGGTCGAGTGCCTGCGGCGGCTCACCGGCGCCTTCACGCTGATCTTCTTGACGGAGCGCGAGCTGATCGGCTGCCGGGATCCCAACGGGTTTCGCCCGCTGTGCATCGGGCAGCTCAACAAGACTCTGGTGCTGGCGTCCGAGACCTGCGCGCTCGATTTGATCGGCGCGCGGTTCGTGCGCGAGGTGAAACCCGGCGAAGTGGTCGTGATCGGCCCGGACGGCCTGCGGTCCCTGTTTCCCTGGGCGGACGCCCCAACCAAGCCCACCCATTGCCTCTTCGAGCATGTGTACTTCGCCCGGCCCGACTCGATGATTTTCGGCGAAAGCGTCCAGCAGGTGCGCGTCCAGCTGGGACGCGAGCTGGCCCGGGAACATCCGGTCGAGGCGGACGTGGTGATGCCGATCCCGGACTCGGGCAATTTTGCCGCGCTGGGCTACAGCCTCGAGTCCAAGCTCCCGTTTGCCATGGGCATCATCCGCAACCACTACGTCGGGCGCACCTTTATCCAGCCGGCCCAAGAAATCCGCGACCTCAAGGTCCGGGTCAAGTTCAACCCGATCAAGGAGCTGATCCGCGGCCGGCGGATTGTGGTCGTGGACGACTCGATCGTACGCGGCACGACGACGCGCGCGCGCGTCAAGAGCCTGCGCGAGGCCGGTGCGAAGGAGATTCACCTGCGCGTGAGCTGCTCCCCCACGAAGTACTCGTGCTTCTATGGGATTGATTTCCCGACGCGCAAAGAGCTGATCGCGAACAACCTGTCCATCGAGGAGATCCGCAAGTTTTTGAACGTGGACACGCTCGGCTATCTCTCCCGCGAAGGCATGCTCAAGGCCGTCAGCAAGCCCGGCAACTACTGCACGGCCTGCTGGAGCGGCGACTACCCGATTCCCTTCGGCGAGGAAGGGGACAAGTACGCGCTGGAGAAACACGCCGGCCAGGGGTGCGAGAAGCCCACGGGCCGAAGCGGCGGCTGACATGCCGACGTTGACCTATCGGCGCGCCGGCGTGGACATCCAGGCGGCGGAGGCCTGGCTGGGCCGCATGGGTCCGGCGATCCGCTCGACGCACGGCCCCGACGTGCTCGACGATCTGGGCCAATTCGCGGGATTGTTTCGCTTTCCGTCGCGCCGCTACCGCGACCCGGTGCTCGTGGCCTCCGCGGACGGCGTCGGGACGAAGCTCAAGGTCGCCGCGCTGGTGGGCGCGCACGAGGCGATCGGCGTGGACGTCGTGGCAATGAACGTCAACGATGTCCTGGTCTACGGCGCCCAGCCGCTGTTCTTTCTCGACTATTTGGCCGTCGGACGCGTGCAGCCGCGCCTCATGAGCCAGCTCCTAGGGGGCATCGTCAACGGCTGCCGGCAAAGCGGCTGCGCGTTGCTTGGAGGAGAGACGGCGGAAATGCCCGGGGTCTATGCGCGCGGCGACTACGATCTGGCAGGATTCTGCGTCGGTGTCGCGTCGCGTCGCGCGCTCATCGACAGCTCCCGGGTGCGGGCAGGGGATGCGGTGATCGGTCTCGCGTCCTCCGGCGTGCACGCGAACGGGTTCTCGCTGGTGCGCAAGGCGCTGGCTCCCGGATCGCTGCGCCGGATGGCCCGGCAGCTCCTGGCGCCCACCCGCATCTATGTGCGGCCCGTCCTGCGGCTGTTGGAGCGCGTGCCGGTGCGGGCCATCGTCCATGTGACGGGTGGGGGGTTGGCGCGGCGCCTGCCGGCGCTGGTCGCCAAACAGCCGCGGCTGGCGGTGCGCGTCGCGTCGCGTCGCTGGCGGCCGCCCCCGGTCTTCGCCGCGATCCAGCGGGAAGGCCGCCTGGAACGCGCGCAGATGCGCGCCACCTTCAACATGGGCATCGGCATGGCGCTGGCGGTGCGCGCACCCGATGTGCCCCGCGCCCTGGCCATCTTGCGGCGCGCGGGGACCCCGGCCTGGCACATCGGGGGGATCGAGGCGCGCGGGCGCGGGACGGCCTTGCGCATCGAGGACGAAGAATGATACTCTGGAGCACATGAGCATGCGCCTCTTGATTATCGGATCCGGCGGGCGGGAGCACGCGCTCGCCTGGAAGCTCAGCCAGTCGCCGGAAATCGACACCCTCTACTGCGCGCCGGGCAACGGCGGCATCGCGGAGCTCGCCGAGCTGGTCGACATCGGCCCGGAAGACGTGGATGCGCTCGCCGAGTTCGCGGAGTCCAAGGACGTCGAGCTGACGGTCGTCGGGCCTGAGGTGCCGCTGGCGAAAGGCATCGTCGATGTGTTTGAGAAGCGCGGGCTGCGGATTTTCGGCCCGACCAAGGCGGCGGCGCGCCTGGAATCGAGCAAGGTCTTCGCCAAGAACCTCATGAAGAAATACCACGTGCCCACGGCGCACTTTTCGGTCTTCGACGACCCGCAAGCCGCCCGGGCCTACGTGCGCCAGCTGGGCGCCCCCATTGTCGTTAAGGCGGACGGGTTGTGCGGCGGGAAAGGCGTGATCGTCGCGAACACCTTGAGCGAGGCGCTGGGCGCGATCGATCTGCTCATGGAGGACCGCATCTTCAAGCAGGCCGGCGAGCGCATCGTCATCGAGGAACGCCTGACGGGCGAGGAAGTCTCGATCCTCGCGATTACGGATGGCACGACGGCGCTGCCGCTCTTGCCCTCCCAGGACCACAAACGGCTGCTGGATGGCGACCGCGGCCCGAACACCGGCGGCATGGGGGCCTATGCGCCGGCCCCGCGCGTGACGGAGGCCATGACGCAGCAGGTGCTGGACGAGATCATCACGCCGACGCTGAAGGGGCTGGCCAATGAAGGGACCCCGTTCAAGGGCGTGCTCTATGCCGGCCTCATGCTCACCGAGGACGGACCGAGGGCCCTCGAATACAACGTGCGCTTCGGCGATCCGGAGCTGCAAGCGATCCTGCCGCTATTGGCGAGCGATCTGGTGCCCCTGCTGGATGAGGCGATCGAGGGGCGGCTGGCGACGACGAGCCTGCAGTGGAAGCCGGGCAGTTGCGCCTGCGTGGTGGTCGCCTCCGGCGGCTATCCAGGCGAGTTTCAGATTGGCAAGGAGATCCGCGGGTTGGAGGCGCTGAAGAACCGCGAGGGGGTGCTGGTGTTTCACGCGGGGACCAAGCGCGACCATAAACGCCTCCTCAGTTGGGGCGGGCGCGCGCTCAATATCGTCGGCACGGGAAGCGATATCGATACCGCCCTCCGGCGCGCCTATGAGGCTGTGGCGCAGGTGAGCTTCGAGAAGATGCAGTACCGCAAGGATATCGGGGCCCGAGCCCTCAAGCGATCCACGCAAATCGCGGAGCGCAGCGGTCCGACGTCCACGACGACGGAATCATGAGCATGGCGCCATCCGCCTCTGCCCGCCGGCCGCTGGTCGGCATCCTCATGGGATCGGATTCCGATTGGCCCGTCATGCAAGCGGCCATGAAGACCCTGCAAGCCTTCGGCGTGGCGGGCGAGGCCCGCGTGCTGTCGGCCCATCGCAGCCCCGACGTGGTGCGCCGCTATGCGTCCGTCGCCCAGGGCCGGGGCCTGCGCGTGTTGATTGCCGGCGCGGGCGGGGCCGCGCATCTGGCCGGCGTGCTCGCCGCCCACACGACGCTGCCGGTGATCGGGGTTCCGATTGAATCCAAGAGCCTCAAGGGACTCGACAGCCTTCTGTCGACGGTTCAAATGCCTCGGGGCGTCCCGGTCGCCACGGTGGCGATCAACGGCGCGGCCAATGCCGGGGTGCTCGCGGCGCAGATCTTGGCGGTCGCCGACCGCCGGCTGGCCCAACGCCTTGCCCGGTACAAGGAGACGCTGGCCGCGAACGTCCTCGCCGCCGACCAGAAGCTTCAACCCCGGACGCGCTCCGAGCGCTGACGGAGGGCTCAGGGGTGGGTTCGAGACTGCCGATCGTGTTTCGGCTGGATGCTGACGCCCCGGATCCAGCGGTGATGAATGAAGCGGCCAGGATCCTGCGGGCCGGCGGGCTGGTGGCCTTTCCGACGGAGACCGTCTATGGCCTGGGCGCGGACGCGACAAACCAGGGCGCGATCGAACGACTGAACCGTGTCAAAGGCCGCCCCCCCGGCAAGCCGTACTCGCTGCATCTCCACTCGATCGAGCAGGTACGCGAGATCGTTCCCGAGGTGCCGCCAGTGGCCCGGCGGCTCATGCAGAAGTTTTGGCCCGGTCCGCTGACTATCGTGGTGCCGATGGCGTCCCAGCAGACGGTGGGCCTCCGAGTGCCCGACCACCCGGTCGCGCAGGCGTTCTTGCGCGCGTGTCTTGTGCCGGTCGCCGCGCCCAGCGCGAATCGCTCCGGCGATCCGCCGCCTGTTGAAGCCCGTCAGGTCCTGGAGGCGTTGAACGGCTTGTTCGATTGCTTGCTCGACGGCGGGCCGGCGACGCTGGCCCAGGAATCCACTGTGGTGGAAATCGTCAACGGCAGCGTAGAAATCCGCCGAGCCGGGGCCATTTCGTCCGAGGCGATTTTTTCGGCGGCACGAGGGCGCGAGGGGAACGGTCGTCGTGAGTGAGAAGCAGATCCTGTTTGTGTGCACCGGGAACAGCTGCCGCAGCGTGATGGCCGAACATCTGCTGAACCGCCTGCTCAGCCAGGCCGGCGTGTCCGGTGTGTCGACGAGCTCCGCCGGCGTGTTCGCGGTCGAAGGCATGGCGGCGACGTCCGAGACCCAACGCGTCTTGCAGGCGATTGGGATTGATGCCACCGAGCACCGGGCGCGGACCGTCACCGCGCCCCTGGTCGAACGCGCGGATCTGGTCCTCGTCATGGAGCCGTTTCAGCGGGAGGAGCTGCTGCGCCGCTTCCCGCAGGCGGCGGGAAAAGTCCACCTGCTCAAGACGTATGGGCAGTCAGAGAGCGGGCCGGCCCACTCGCTGGTGATTCCGGATCCCATCGGCAAGCCGATGGAGGTGTACGAGGTGTGCTTCAGCATGATTGAAGAAGGAATCGAGCGGCTCGCCAAATCGTTAGGCGTGCCCCTGCCCCCGCCGCCACCCGGCGCGGCGGATCCCTTGCGGTAACGCCCCATGGCCGCGCGACGCTCCACCGGCAAGACCTCGAAGGCGCACGCGGGACGCATCGCCCTGGGCGCAGACCATGGAGGATTTCTCCTGAAGCGCGCGCTGGTCGGCTTCCTCCAGCGGCAAGGCCTTGAGGTGGGCGATCTGGGCACGCACTCCGAGGCGCCCTGCGATTATCCCGCGATCGGCTACAAGATCGCCCGCGCCGTGGCGCGCGGGGAATTTGATCGCGGCATCCTGCTGTGCAAGTCGGGCATCGGGATTGCGATCGTGGCCAACAAGGTGCCCGGCATCCGCGCGGGCGTCTGCGCGGATCTCTTCGACGCCCAGCGCAGCCGCAGCCACAACGACGCCAACATGCTCGTCCTCGGGGCGGAAAAACTCGGCGAGGCCCAGGCCAAGCGGATCGTGGCGAAGTGGCTCGCCACGCCGTTTGAGGCGGGCGGCCGCCATGAGCGGCGCGTGCGTCAAATCGCGGCGATCGAGCGGACCTTCATGAAACAAGGCACGATGGGGGGCCGCTCGAGGCTCGAGGCTCGAGGCTCGAAGGAACCGCGGTCCCCACCAGCCACCAGCCACCAGCCACGAGCCTGCTGATGCAGACGCTACGAACCGTCGATCCTCAACTCGCGGACGCGATCGCGCGCGAAGTCCAGCGGCAGCACGAGCATCTGGAGCTGATCGCCTCGGAGAACTTCGCGAGCCTGGCCGTCCTGGAGGCCCAAGGCTCGGTGCTGACCAATAAGTACGCGGAAGGCTATCCGGGCGCGCGCTGGTATGGCGGCTGCGAGTTCGTGGACGTCGCGGAGCAGCTCGCCATCGACCGCGCCAAGCAGCTCTTCGGGGCGGAGCACGCGAACGTCCAACCGCACTCGGGCGCCTCGGCGAATCTCGCGGTCTTCTACGCGGCCCTGGAGCCGGGGGACGCCATCTTGGCGATGAGCCTGGCCCACGGCGGCCACCTGACCCACGGGCATCCGAAGAATTTCTCCGGCCGCTTCTACCGCATTATCCCCTACGGCGTCAGCCAGCAGACCGAGCAGATCGACTACGACGAGCTGGAACGTTTGGCGCGGGAGCACCGCCCGAAACTTATCCTGGCCGGCTACTCCGCCTACTCCAGGATCCTCGACTTTGCGCGCTTCCGCCAGATCGCCGACGCCGCCGGCGCCCTGCTCATGGTCGATATGGCCCATTTCGCGGGCCTGGTGGCCGCCAAGCTCTATCCGAGCCCGGTGCCGCACGCCGATTTCATCACGTCGACGACCCACAAGACGCTGCGCGGCCCGCGCAGCGGCTTCGTCCTGTGCCGCGAGCGCCATGCCAAGGCGATCAATGCGGCCGTGTTTCCCGGCACGCAGGGCGGGCCGCTCATGCATGTCATCGCGGCCAAAGCGGTGTGCTTTCAGGAGGCCATGGGTCCGGACTTCGTCGCCTATCAGCGGCAGGTCATGGCCAACGCGAAGGCGCTGGCGTCGGCGCTGGCTGGGCGGGGCTACCGCATCGTCTCCGGCGGGACGGATAACCACTTGATGCTGGTCGATGTGAGCGGCAAGTCGCTCAGCGGCAAGGACGCGCAGGGCGCGCTGGAGCGCGCGCGCATTACCGTGAACAAGAACGCCATTCCGTTTGATCCGCTGCCGCCGGCCAAGGCCAGCGGGATCCGGTTGGGCACCCCGGCCTTGACGACGCGCGGCATGCGGGAGCCGGAGATGGCGCGCATCGCCCAGCTGATCGATGAGGCGCTGAGCCGCCGCGAGGATGCGGCGGCGCTGGCAGCTGTGGCGCGCCAGGTGGCCGAGCTGGCGGAGCGCTTTCCGCTGTACCCTGAGTTGCGTGCCGCCGCGCGATGAAGTGCCCGTTTTGCGGCCATCAAGAAGACAAAGTCATCGACTCCCGCACGACGGCCGAGGGCGCCTCGATCCGCCGCCGGCGCGAGTGTCTCCACTGCGGCAAGCGCTTCACGACCTATGAGGAGGTCGAGGGGCACTCGCTCATGGTGATCAAGAAGGACGGCCGGCGGGAACCCTTTGACCGCAAGAAAGTCCTGGCGGGGTTGGTCAAGGCCTGCGAGAAGCGTCCCGTGAGCATGGATCAGCTGGAAGCGCTCGTCGATGAGCTGGAGCGGGAGCTGTCGCGGCAGTTTGAGCGCGAGGTGTCGACGAAGGAAATCGGCGAGCGCGTCATGCGGGAGCTGCACCGGCTCGACCCGGTCGCCTACGTGCGGTTTGCGTCGGTCTACCGGGAATTCAAGGACGTCGAGCAGTTCATGCGCGAGCTGAAAGAGATCCTCGCGCTCAAAGGCCAGTAACCCGCGCGCCTCAGGGCGTCGGGGCTTCCTTCGCCTCCAGAAAGCTCTGCACGTTGGCTCGCTCCCGCAAGACCTTCAGCCACTCCTCGAACGCCGCATTCTGTCTCTCCTCCAGCAGTCGTTGTCGCAGCGGCTCGCGTTGTTCCGAGAATTTGGTGTCATCCGGAGGCTGGCATTCACGCGGCACGGCCAACACGTAACCGTGATCCGTCTCTACGGTACGGCTGACCTCTCCGCGGACCACTTCGAATGCCGCCGCGTTGAGGCCGGGGGCTTGCGGAAACCCTCCCACAGGCTCCGTGCGGGTAAACGGCACGGGCTGCTGCACGTCAAGCGTCAACGTCTCGGCCAACTGCTCGAAGGCCTCGCCGCCGGCCAGCCGCTTCATCAGCTCAAGGCGCAGCGCATCGGCCCGTTCATGCGCAAGCCCGCCCGCGCGCGCCTGCCCTAGCCGCTGACGAATGACCTCTCGCACGGCGTCAAACGGCGGCGTCTCAGGCGCGGTGCGCTCGGTGACCTGCACAAGATACACGCCGGTCGGCCCTTCGATCACCTCGCTGAGCTTGCCGGTTTCCAGCGCGAAGGCCGCGCTGGCGACGGCAGGGTCCGGAAGGCCTGGGGCGGTGAGATCTCCGACTGCGACGGGGCCGGCAGTGCCGGTGGCCAACCCATGCGCGCTGACGAGTTGATCGAAGGTCGCACCGCCGGCTTTGAGCGCGTCTTGCAGGTCCAGCGCGAGGCCGCTCAGCCGCCGCGCAATCGGCCGCTCGGCCAGTCGGGCGCGGATCTCTTCGCGCGCTGCCTCCAAGGGGCGAACCGAGTCTCCTTGGGTGAAGTCCGCGCGATGCGCGTCATAGTATTGCGCGATCTGCGCATCGGCAATCGTCACGCTGCGGCCGGCCTCCTCACGGGACAGCCCCGCATACCGGAAGGTCACCTGCGCTGGATGCTGCACGTGCTCGGGATGCGCATCATAGTCGGCTCGCGCCTCCTCGTCGGTCACGGTCTGGCGCGCGACTTCCTCGAAGTCCTGCGCCTGGATGACGACCAGCGGGGCCACAAGCCGCTCATTGGCTTTGATGAACTCCGCCTTGACGTCCGCATCGGTCACGAGCACATCCTGTTTCGCGTGATCCACCAACCGGTCGATCAACAGCTGCTCCCGCACCAAGTCTTCGTACGCCGGCGGGCGGAGGCCCATCGCCGCGACGAACTGCTCGTAGCGCTCAGGCTGGAAGCGTCCATCCACTTGAAAGGACGGCGTTCGCCTGATCACCTCGGCCAACTCTTGATCGGTGATGCGTAGCCGGCGCGCCTTGGCTTCCTCAATCAACAGCAAGCGATTCCAGACGGTCTGCGCGAGCAGGGGTTCGAGCGAGTCGGGAATGACCATCGGCCGTCCGTCGGGCCCGGCGAATTGCGCGGCCCACTGGCGTCGGGTGAGCTGGTAGTGCGTCCGGTAACGGTCCAGGGGCACCGGTTTACCGAAGAGCGTGCCGGCGACATCCGCGCGCCTTCCGGACACGGGAGACGAGCTGAAGAGAAAGAAGATGAAGGGGGGAATGAGCACAATGGCCAGCAGCCAGCTCGTGCGC
>JAHFGW010000006.1:0-9833 GCA_023247235.1 Candidatus Omnitrophota bacterium
GGGGCAGCCTCATCCCCCATGGCGGGCAGAATCCGCTGGAGGCGGCGGGCCTTGGCAAGCCGGTCGTGTTCGGGCCTTCGATGCACAACTTCGAGGCCATCGCGCAAGCGCTCCTTGAGCATCAGGCCGCCAGGCCGCTTGCGGGAACGGCTGATCTGGCGCGTGTGGTCGGAGAACTCTTCGCCGATCGCGCCCAGGCCGAGGCGATGGGCCGACGGGCCCAACAGCTGGTCGAAGCCTCGCGCGGCACCACGCAGCGCCTCCTCGACTCGTTGCGTCCGCTGCTCGCCTAGCCCGGATCTCGCCCTCCCGGCGAGCCCCCTTTGACACTCCGTCGGGGAAGGGCGTACAATATTTACGCCATGTGGCAGACCCTCCATGATGCCTGGTGGCGTCTGGCCACGCAGCGCCAACCTCATTCGCTCGTCGAGCAGTTCGCTTGCCGCGCGCTCCAGACATCTTCCGTCGCCTACGGCGCCTTGGTGGCGTTGCGCAACACCGCCTATGACCGCAGGTGGCGTCGGCCGATCCGGCTGCCGTGCCGTGTCATCAGCGTCGGCAATCTCACGGTCGGGGGAAGCGGCAAGACGGCCTGCGTCGAGCTGCTCGCACAGAAGCTGGGCGCCGCCGGCCGCAGGATGGCCATCCTCTCGCGCGGCTACGGAGGACGGCGGGCCGAGCATTGGCTGCGTTGGGATCACGGCCGCCTCCTCGTGAACGGGCAGGCGGCCGCCGAGCCGGATCACTTGGCGGATGAACCCCAGCTCTTGGCCCGGCATTTGCCTGGCGTGCCGGTGTTCATCGGATCCCATCGATGGCGCAGCGGTGCCTGGGCCTGCCGGGAGCTGTCCGTGGATACCGCGCTCGTGGATGATGGGTTTCAGCATCGCCGGCTTGCGCGCGACCTCAATATCCTGCTCATCCAGGGCGGTATGCCGCTGGGCGGCTGGCCCTTGCTGCCGCGCGGGCCGATGCGCGAACCGCTAACCGCGCTGCGGCGGGCCGATGTGGTCATCGTGACCAAGGCCGAGTCGGATTTGGAGGCGTTTCAGGTCTTGCGCGAACGGCTGCGCCGCCTGAATCCGGACGCCCTCTGGGCGCAGGCGATGCACGAGCCGGAGAGCCTCCTGGACACGGCGACCGGCGGCTCCATCGAGCTCTCCCGATTGGCGGATCGGCGTGTGGGGTTGGTCTCCGCCATCGGAGATCCGTGGGGATTTGAGACGACGGTCCGTCGGCTCGGCGCGCAGGTGGCCTGGCATCAGACGTTCCAAGACCATCATCGGTATCGCGCCGCGGAGTGGGCGGCGGTCTGCGCCCGCGCGCAGCGTGAGCGCGTGGAATCGCTCGTGACGACGGAAAAAGACTGGATGCGTCTTCAGCCAGTGGCCGCCGCAGGCATGCGGCCGTTGCCGGTGTGGCTGGTGCGGGTGCGAATGAAACTCCTCGTGGGAGAAGCCGAGCTCGATGCTCGATTGGCTGGCTTGTACACTCGTTAAGAGCTTGGGGTGGCTGCTGTGCCGCCTGCCGCCCGGCCTGGCCGTGTGGCTCGGCGAGCGGCTGGGGGACCTGGCCTATTGGCTGCAACCTCGTCGGCGGCACACCGGCCTGCGGAATGTGCGGGCGGCCTTCGATGGCGCGCTGTCGCCTCAAGAGGCCCGGCGGATCATCCGATCCAGCTTCCGGCAGCTCGGCGCGGGCCTCCTCGAGTTGTTGCGGCTACCCGTCATCGACAGCGCCTACGCGCACCGCTACCTGGCCTTGGAAGGTTCCCACCACCTCGAGGCGGCGGTAGCCTCCGGACGGCCGATCGTCTTTCTCACCGCGCATTACGGCAACTGGGAGCTCTCGTCGATCGCCGGCGCGTTAAAGGGCTACCCGATCGTGGCGTTGGCGCGCGCCCAAGCGAAGCTGCCGAAGCTCTATCGGCTCCTGGTGTCCTATCGAGAATCCAAGGGCTGCATGATCATCCACAAGGGGGGCGCGATGCGCCGGCTGCTCGCGGCCTTGGCCCAGGGGCGGCTGGTGGGCATCGTGGGAGATCAGGCCAGCCGTCAAGGGGTGTTTGTGGACTTCTTTGGCCGGCCCGCGCTCTTTGCGACCGGCCCCTTTGAGCTGGCCCGGCGCCGGCAGGCGCTCATCTTGCCGGTCTTCATCCATCGCGTGCGCGGACCTTGGCATCGGATTGTGATCGAACCGTCCATCGATCTGGCCAAGACGCCGCATGCCAAGGAAGCCGTCCAGGAGGGCCTGGAGCGCTTCGCGGCCGCTCTGGCCCGGCATATCCGCGAGGAGCCTGGGCAATGGCTCTGGATGCACAAGCGCTGGAAGCGCACCCCGGCCCGCCGCGTGCTGGTGCTGGATGACGGCAAGCGGGGGCATCTCAAGCAGTCGCTCGCGATCGTGGAGGCGCTGGAAGCCTCGTCCGAGTCGGTCACGCATCAGGTCGTGCGCATCCGGTATCGCCACGCTGCGGCTCGGCTGGCCTGTGTGCTCTGGAGCTTGGGGATGCCGGGCCGCTGGGGCGCCACGCGATGCCTGCAGCTTGGCCTGGCGCCGGACTCGGCACGGGCGCTCCTGAGCCGTTATGCGGATATCATCATTTCCTGCGGGGCCGCCAGCGTCCCAGTCAATCATCTCTGGGCGAAAGAAAACGCCGCGAAGTCGCTGGTCATCATGAATCCCGCGCCGCTTCCTCTGAAGCGGTTTGACTTGGTCATCGCGCCGAGGCATGACCGGCTGCCGGCTCGCCGGAACGTGCTGGTCGTCAGCGGCGCGGTGGCCCGAGTGCCCGAGCAGGCGCTGCGCGCAGCGCAGGGGCGATTGCGCGCCCATCCGCAGTTTCGCGGGAACGGGAGCGGATCTCCTGTCATCGGGGTGCTGCTGGGCGGCACGACAGCGCATTACAGGCTCTCCGAGGCCTTCGTCGAGGCCTTGTGCGCGCAGGTGCTGGGCGCCTGCGAGGCGCTGGATGGGTGGTGTCTTGTCACAAGTTCCCGCCGGACGCCCGCTGAGGTGGAGCGCCTGCTGGCGGAGCGGCTCCAGGCGCATCCCCGCTGCCGGCTCCTGGTGCTCGCAAGCCGCGATCCGCTGGACGGCACCCTAGAAGGCATCCTGGGCTCATCGGATGTGGCCGTGGTCACGGGGGAGAGCATTTCGATGGTCACGGAAGCCTGTGCCAGCGGCCGGCACGTCCTGGCGGTCGAGCCGCCGCGACAGGCCCGCGTCCGCCACGCCCTGAAGGGGGCCCATGCCGGCTTGCGGCATCAGCGATTTCTCCAGGAGCTCGCGGCGGGAGGGTACCTGCGCGTGGTGGCCGTCTCCGAACTCCATCATGCGATCCGGCGGATCCTCGCCCAGCCGCATCCAGCGAAACGGCTGGATGAGTTCACGCAGATCGAGCAGGCCGCCCGTGCCCTTCTTTAAAGGATCCCCGTTGTGTGATGTTCAATGCGTAAGGCGTAATGTCAGGACCGGCGTTGCACTCCATTACGCTTTACGCATTCCACATTCAACAGACGCGATGACCTGATGCATGTTCTCCAGTTGCTCCCGACGTTGGAGGTCGGCGGTGTCGAGCGCGGGGTCCTGGACCTGACCAAGGGCCTGATCGCGCGCGGCCATCAGGTGAGCGTCGTCTCATCCGGCGGCCCGCTCGTCGAGCGGCTCATCCAGGCCGGCGCTGTGCCGTACCAAGCGCCGGTGCACGCGAAATCCCCCGCGACGATGTGGTCCTGCGTGCCCGTCGTGGCCGACCTCATTCGATCCCGCGGCATCGACCTGGTCCACGCGCGCTCGCGCGTGCCCGCCTGGATCGGGTTGTTTGCCAGCCGCCGCGCCCAGCGGCCGTTCATCACGACCGCCCACGGATTCTATCGGCCGCACCTCGCCTCGCGCGTCATGGTGTGGGGGCGGCTGGTCATCGCGCCGTCGGAGACCCTGGGCCGTTATCTCATGGACACCTTCGGCTTGCCGCGGCAGCGTCTGCGCGTGATCCCGCGCGGCGTGGATTTGGCGGAGTTCCCGTTCAGTCCGCCGCCGCCAACGCCCGCCACGTGGCGGATCGGATTATTCGGGCGATTGAGCCGCATCAAGGGTCATGAGACGGCGCTGCGTGCCGTCGCTCGCCTGAGGCGGCAGGGCGTGCCGGTGGCGCTGCGCCTGGCGGGCGAGGCGCAGGCTCCCCAAGCCGCGCGGTTGGCCCCGTTGATCCGCGCGCTGAAGCTGCAGGACGCCGTCGAGTGGGTAGGCGCCACGCAGGACATGGCGGACGTGCTCGCGGGGGTCGATCTCGTGGTCGTGCCGTCGGTGTATCCGGAGTCCTTCGGCCGGGCCGTCGTGGAAGCGCAGGCGGTCGGACGTCCCGTGGTGGCGTCGCGCCTTGGCGCGCTGCCCGAGCTCATCGAAGACGCGCGTACCGGCCTCCTCGTGCCGCCCGCCAATGCCGAGGCGCTGGCGGAGGCTCTGCGGCGCTTCATCGATGATCCCACGCTGCGCCAGCGCTGCGTGACGGAGGCCCGCCGTCGCGTGGAGGCGCAGTGGACGGTCGAGCGCATGATCGAGCGCACGCTCGCGGTGTATGAGGAGAGTCTCGCGAAGCCTCGCGTCCTGGTCTGGAAGCTGAGCGCCCTGGGGGATGTGGTGCTCTCCACGCCGAGCCTTCGGGCGATCCGGCGGCAGTTCCCGCAGGGCGCGATCACGCTCCTGGTCGGGCGCGCGGCCTACCATGTCGTCGCCCGCTGTCCGCATGTGGATGAGATCGTGCTCTACGACCCCAAGGGCAAGGACCGCTGGCTGCGCCGGCGGCTGGCATTCCTGCGCCAGCTCTGGCGGACCGGCTACGATGTGTCCATTGATCTGCAGAACAGCCGCAATACCCATCTGATGGCGTGGCTGGCGGGCGTGCCGGTGCGCATCGGCTACCGGCGCAAGCTCGGGTGGCTGCTGAACCGCGGCGTCCGGCTGCCGCGCGTCGTCCTGGCCCCGATCGCCCACCAGCATCAGCTCCTGCGCAGCGCAGGGATCGCGCCCGACGGCGAGCGGCTGGAGCTCTGGCCCTCGCCGCAAGAAGACGAAGCCGCCGGCCGCCTGCTGCCGGATCGCTCGGGAGCCCGAGGCGTCGTCGGCCTGCATCCCGGCGGCAGCGGGCGGTGGAAGACCAAGCGGTGGGACCTGCAGCGGTGGGCGCGCTTATGCGACGCGCTGGCCGAGCGCGACATCCGCGTCGTCGTGACCGGCGGGCCGGATGAGCGCGTCTTGGGCGATGCGCTGGCGCGCCTCACGACGTCGCGCCCGATTTCGCTGATCGGGCGAACGAACCTGATGGAGTTGGCCTGCCTCATCCGGCGGTTCGATGTCTTCGTGGCGCACGATTCCTCGCCGCTGCATCTGGCCGCGGCGATGGGCACGCCGACGGTCGCCCTGTTCGGACCGACCGATCCGGCGCGCCACTTGCCGCCGGCCTTCCGGGGCCAGGTGGTGAAGAAGGATGTGTTCTGCAGCCCGTGCTACTCGCCGCGCTGCCGCACCATCACGCATGCCTGCATGCAGCAGATCGGCGTGCCGGAAGTCCTGAACGCGGTGTTGAACCTGCTCGATGAGCCGGCTGCGGTCCCTTCGATGCAAGCGAGAATCCCGTGAAGGTCCTCCACATCACCTCGCATCTTGAGGTGGGCGGCGTGCCGCGCGCCGTGCTGTCGTTGGCGCGCGGCCTGCGGGCGCGCGGCGATGACGTCATCATCGCCTCCGGCGGAGGCGCCTGGGTGGCCAGCGCGGAGGCGCTGGGAGCTTCGCATTGGCACGCGCCGCTGGCCACGAGCGCGGAATTCAGCCCGCAGGTCTTCGCTGCGGCGCGGGGGCTTGCGGCGCGGGTGCGCCGTGAGCCGGTGGATCTGCTGCATGGCCACACCCGGGTCGGCCAGGTCGTGGCCGCGCGGCTGTCGCGCCGGCTGCGAATCCCCTACGTGGTGACGTGGCACGGGTTCTTCCGGCCGAATCTGGGCCGGCGGCTTTGGCCATGCACCGGCGATGCGGCCATCGCGATCAGCGAACCGGTGCGCCAGCATCTGATCCAGACGTTCCGAGTCCCTTCGCGGCGCGTCCATCTCGTGCCGCACGGAATCGATCCTGCGCCCTTTGAATCGCCGATCGATCCCTCCGCCCAGCAGGCCTTGCGCGCGCAGCTCGGACTGCAGGGGACCGAGCGGATCGTGGGCACGATGGCCCGCCTCGTCCCCTCGAAAGGCGTGGATCAGCTCATCCGGAGCCTGCCGCGCATCCGCGAACGCCTGCCGCAGGCGCGCCTGGTGATTCTCGGCGACGGAGCAGCCCGCGGCGACCTGGAGCGCTTAGCCGTCTCGCTGGGGGTCGGCGAGGCGGTTCGCTTCGCCGGGGCGCTGACCGAGAGCCGCGCGGCGCTGTCCCTGATGGAGGTCTTTGTCTTCATCCCGGCAGATCGAGAAGGGTTTGGCTTGTCGCTGCTTGAAGCGATGGCCAGCGCCCGTCCGATTGTGGCGATCCGTCGCGGCGGCGGCGCGCCCTGGGTGCTGGAGCAGAGCCACGCGGGCACCCTGATCGAACCGGATGATCCTCGCGCATTGGCCGAGGCGGTCTGCCGATGGCTCGACGATCCCGAGGCGGCGCGTCGGGAAGGGGAGCGAGGGCGCGCCGTCGTGAAGGCCCAATTCAGCTATGACCACATGATTGATCGGACCCGGGCCGTCTATCAAGAGCTCCTCAATGGGCGGCCGGCGCGCTAAGGTCTCAGGCCACGGTGCGCCGGCGCTGGCGCGCGTGCTCGTCGTCCTGCCCAACTGGTATGGCGAGACGCTCTTCGCCACGCCGTTTCTTCGATTACTGCGGCAGCAGCGGCCCGGGGCCTTCCTGGCGACGCTGGGCCTGCCTCGCTGCCGGGAGATCCTGGCGCATCATCCGGGCGTGGATGCGCTGATCGACTACGACGAGCAGGGCGCCCACCGCGGCCCATGGGGGACATGGCGGCTCGTGCGCGAACTGCGCCGGCAGCGGTTTGACACGGCCTTCATCCTCCGCCGCAGCCTGTCGCGTACGCTGCTCCTCGCGCTGGCCGGGGTGCCCGCGCGCATCGGCGCGGCGAATCGAAAAAGCGGCTGGCTGCTGACCCACCGGGCGCCGGCTCCTGCCGCGCCGCTGCACAAAGCGTCGACCTATCTGCCGCTCTTGGAAGCCGCCGGCCTCTCGGCGGTGCCAGGACCCTACGAATACATCGTGACCGAGCAGGAACGGCAACAGGCCCGCGAACGGCTGGCCGCCCACCGCGCGGAGCACCGGACCCTCGTGGCCCTGCATCCGGGGGCCAACTGGGAACATAAACGGTGGCCGGTTGAGCGCTTTGCGGCGCTGGCGGATCGACTCATCGAATCGCGCGGCGCGCAAGTCGCCATCACCGGGGGCCCGGACGACGCGCCGTTGGCCGAAGCCATGACCAGCAAGATGCGTCAGCGCGCGCTTGTGCTGACCGGCGACACGACGTTGCGGGAGCTCGGAGCCGTCCTGGCGGAAACCTCCCTCGTCGTCGCCAATGACACCGGCGTGCTGCATGTGGCCGCCGCGCTCGGCCGGCCGGTGGTGGCCCTGTTCGGGCCCACGTCCCCGCGCCTCACCGGGCCGCTGGGGGACCCGGCGCGTACCATCGTGCTCCACCATCCGGACTGCTGTCCCAGCATTCCGTGCAGGCAGCCGCACCATCCCGGCTCGCCCGGCATGGCCGCGATCTCCGTCGAGGAAGTGTATGAAGCGGCAAGCCGCCTCCTGAGCCGCGATGCCTGAGCCGCAGCCGAACATCGTGCTCATCGGGCCGTCCAACATCGGCGACGCGGTGCTGGCCTGCGATGTGCTCGCGGCGCTTCGCCGGCAGTTCCCCCACGGGCAGCTGACGATGGTCGTCGGCGAGCGCGCGACCGCGCTGTTCGACGGCGATCCTCGCATTCAGCGGCTCATCGACGCCGACCAGTTCGGCTCGCCGCTGGGACGCCTCCGGCTGGCGCGCGAGCTGCGCGCCCTCCATCCCCAGGTGCTGATTGATTTACGGCACACGCTCTATCCGCTGCTGCTGGCGCCGTGGCGCAGCTGGCGCTATCTGCGGCAACCGCCCAAGGACTTGGTCCACATGCGCGCGCGGCATCTCTGGAAGCTGCGCGTGCAGGCCCCGCTGGCCGCTGCGGCGACCCCCGACCCCTCGACTCCCCCGCCTGCGGCGGGGTCGCTCGGGGTATCGCCCGCAAGGGGTCGCGGGGTCGTCCCGAGCGAGCGGAGCGAGTCGAGGGACAACAACAGTGGAGCTGCAGGCTTGCACGGCGGGCTTCATGGCTGCCCCCTGTGGTTCTCGCCGGATGATCGGGCCCGCGTTGAACAGCTCTGGCGGCGCTGGCAACTGGCTCCGGACGCCCAGGTCGTGGTGATCTGTCCCGGCGCGCGCAGCCACATCAAGCGATGGCCTGCGGCGGGATTTGCCGAGGTGGCGGAGCGCCTCATCACCGAGGCGCGCGTTGACATTCTCTTTGCCGGGGAGCCGGCCGAAAGCGCCTTGATCCAGGAGGTCATCGGCCTCATGAGCCGCCGCGCGCACAACGCCGCCGGCCTGGTCACGATCCGCCAGCTAGGAGTCGTGATGGAGCGGGCAAGGCTGATCATCACCAACGACTCCGCGGCCCTGCACGTCGCCTCGGCCGTCGGACGGCCGACCGTGGCGATCTTCGGGCCCACGGATGAGCGCAAGTATGGACCGACCGCCTCGGCCTCGCGCACGATCCGTCGGCGACTGTTTTGCGCGCCGTGCGAACAGGCCTTGTGCCGCTACAGCCACGAGTGCATGCGCTTCATTGCGCCCGAGGAAGTGTTTGAGGCCGCCGCGAGTCTGTTGCGCCAGGAGCGAGTGGCCTCCTGATGGAACGCCTGGCCCCTGCGCCAAAGCGGATCGTCATCCTACGGCTCGATCGAATCGGGGACGTCGTCCTCTCCACGCCTGTGCTCTTGGCACTGCGACAGGCCTATCCGCTCAGCGTCATTGCGATCATGGTCCGGCCTCCATGCGAGGAGCTGCTCCAGGGCCATCCGGCAGTCGATCAGGTGATCGTCTATGAGAAAGAGGGAGCGCATCGCGGCATCTGGGCGACGGTTCAGTTCGCGCGTCGGCTGCGGCGCCTTGAGTTCGACACGGCCCTCGTGCTCCATCCCAGTAATCGATCCCACTGGATCCCCTGGCTGGCCGGGATCCCGGTGCGCATCGGCTATGACCGCAAATGCGGGTGGCTGTTGACGCATCGCGTGCCGCACCGAAAGCAAGAAGGCCGGCAGCACGAGGCGGCGTACAGCTTAGCGCTCTTGAATGTCTTCGGCCTCACCCCGCCCGCGCCCCAGTTGCTCATTCCCGTCCGCAACGCGGCCGCGGCGCGCATCGACGCATTGCTGTCCCCTCATCACGTGGGATCGGATGCGCGCTTGGTCGCGATCCATCCCTCGGCGAGCTGTATCTCAAAGCGCTGGATGCCGGAGCGCTTCGCGCAGGTGGCCGACCGCCTGGCGACTGAGCAGCAGGCGCGGATCGTGCTGGTTGCAGGCGAGGCAGATGCGGTGTATGCGCAGCGGGTGGCGCACGCGATGCGCCAGCCGGCCGTGGACCTGGCCGGCCGGCTCAGCCTCGGGGAGCTCGCGGCCTTGTTGGCGCGCTGCCGGCTGTTGATTTCGAATGACTCCGGCCCGGTGCACATCGCCGCCGCCGTCCGGACGCCGGTGGTGGATATCTTCGGGCGCAACCAGCGGGGCCTGAGCCCCCTGCGCTGGGGGCCGCTGGGGGA
>JAHFGW010000006.1:9933-12811 GCA_023247235.1 Candidatus Omnitrophota bacterium
CGTGCCGACCTTGGACTTCAGCAAGCTCAAGACCTACCCTGCCGGCTCCCGCAAAAGCAAAGTCAATTTCAGCGCCTTTGCGAAAAATGGCCGGAAAGGCGGCTCCTTCCGCCAGTTCTACGATTCGCTCCCTAACATCTTAGCGGCCAGAGAGTTCCAGCGAGTTGTTGATGCGATCACCAAGGCGCATCAGGCCCGCCGGACCGTCCTATGGATGTTCGGGGCGCATGTGATTAAGGTCGGCCTGAGCCCGCTGATCCTGGAGTTTCTCCGACGCAAGGTCGTCACGGCGATCGCCATGAACGGGGCGGGCGTGATCCATGATTTCGAGTTGGCGTTCATGGGATCCACCTCGGAAGACGTCGCTGCGGCGCTCGCAGACGGTTCCTTTGGCATGGCGGAGGAGACGCATGCCTATCTCAACCGGGCGATTCGTGACGGGGCCAAGAAGGGGTGGGGGTTGGGCCGTGCCGTCGGCGCCATGATCAATGCCAAGCGCCTGCCGTATCGACGGCTCAGCCTCCTCGCCACCTGCGAGCGCCTTGGCGTGCCGGCGACGGTGCACGTGGCGATCGGGACCGACATCATCCATCAGCAATCGACGGCGGATGGGGCGGCGATCGGCCGGACCTCGCTGGCTGATTTCCGGACGCTGGTCGGCGTGGTCTCCACGCTCGGCGGAGGCGGGGTCGTCGGCAATTTTGGCTCGGCGGTCATCCTGCCGGAGGTGTTTTTGAAAGCCGTCTCCATCTCGCGCAACCTGGGGCATGCGGTGAAGGACTTCACGGCCTGTGATTTCGATATGATCCGGCACTACCGGCCGGCGGAGAACGTGCTGAAGCGACCGACGCTCCTCGGAGGGCAAGCCATCCACATCACGGGGCACCACGAGCTGATGATTCCGCTCTTGGTCCGAGCGGTGACCGAGCGGCTATGACGGCGGACGCCCTCGACGGGCTGTTGACGCGCATCGCCCAGGCCCGGATCCTCGTCATCGGGGATCTCATGCTGGATGAGTTTATCTGGGGCAAGGTCAGCCGCATCAGCCCCGAAGCGCCGGTGCCGATCGTCTGGGTCGAGCGCGAGTCGGTGATGCCCGGAGGCGCGGCCAACGTCGCCAATAACATCCGGGCGCTGCGCGGCCAGGTGCGCGTCGCCGGGATCGTGGGCAACGACCGGTGGGGCCGCCTGCTGCTCCAAGAGCTGGCCGGGCGCCAGATCGATCCCAGCGGCGTGATCGCGATCGAACGGCCAACCACGGTCAAGACCCGCGTCATCGCCCATCACCAACAAGTCGTGCGCGTCGATCGCGAAGAGCACATGCCGCTGCCGCAGCGGCTCATCCAGCAGCTCTGCAAGGTCGTCGAGGAGCAGCTGGACGACATCGATGCCGTCGTGATCGAAGACTACGGGAAGGGAGTCGTCACGCGCCAGCTCCTGGAGACCCTGGTGCCGGCGGCTCGCAAGCGGCGCAAGGTCATCACCGTCGATCCCAAAGAGGAGCATTTCGATCTCTACCGTGGCGTGACCGCGCTGACGCCCAACCGGGCGGAAGCCGGCGGCGCGGTGGGCCGGGAGCTGGAGACCGACAGCGACGTGGAGCGCGCCGGCAAGGAGCTGCTCAAGCGTTTGGCCTGCGAGGCGATCCTCATCACGCTGGGCGAGGGCGGCATGCAGCTCTTTGAGCGGGACGGCGGCCACACGCGCATCCCCACGGTCGCGCAAGAGGTCTTCGACGTGGCCGGAGCAGGAGACACCGTGATTGCGGTGTTCACGCTCGCGCTGGCCAGTGGTGCGAGCGTGGCCGAAGCGGCCCGCATCGCCAACCACGCCGCCGGCATCGTCGTGGGCAAGGTGGGCGTCGCCACGGTCACTCCCGAGGAACTGCGCACCGCACTGGCAGTATCTTTCCGACCGTCCAGCCGACGTCCAAATCGTCGAGCCCGTCCGAAAGTCAGCGCTCGAATCAATCCGCGAACCTGATTCATGTTCCTTATTCTGTGTAATGTGCCATGTGTAATGTGTAATGCAAGAACCCTACGAAGGACCAAATCACCCAAGTTTTCACCGGCCAACCAAGTTCTTGTTCTTCCATTACACATTACACATCGAACATTACACAGAATAGGTTGATGAGTGTGTTAGCGGTGATTCCAGCAAGGTATGGCTCCAGCCGGTTTCCAGGGAAGCCGTTGGCGCTGTTGCAGGGACGGCCGGTGATCCAGCATGTCTATGAGCGCGTGGCGCAGGCCCGCAGCATCGATGAGGTGGTGGTCGCGACGGAAGATGAGCGCATCGTGCAGGCCGTGGAGCGCTTCGGTGGGGTGGCGATCATGACCAGCCCCGAGGCCCGCAGCGGCACCGAGCGCGTGGCGGAAGTCGCCCAGTCGCGCAGCCAGCAGGTGGTGATGAATATCCAAGGCGATGAGCCGCTGGTGCAGCCGGAGATGGTGCAGCAAGTCGCGGAGTTCCTGGAGCGGCACCGGGCGGTTCCCATGGCTTCGCTGATGACCCTGCTCGTGCGCGAGGACGACATGGCCAATCCGAACGTGGTGAAAGTCGTGGTCGACCGCGATGGGTACGCCCTCTATTTCTCTCGGGCGCCGATCCCGTATGTCCGAGAGGAAATGGTTGGCTCGAGGTTCGAGGCTGGAGGCTCGAGGGGAGGCGCAGTCCCACGAGCCACGAGCCGCGAGCCGCGAGCCTACAAGCACATCGGGCTCTACGGCTACCAGCGGCGCTTCTTGCTGCAGTTCGGGCATCTGGAATCCACCCCGCTCGAGCAGCTCGAGCAGTTGGAGCAGCTGCGGGCGCTGGAACACGGGTTCCGGATCAAGCTGCTCGAAACCTCCCATGAGACCGTCGGCGTTGATACACC
>JAHFGW010000006.1:12911-14068 GCA_023247235.1 Candidatus Omnitrophota bacterium
GTCACCGGCGGCGTGGTGTCGAGCCTCGGCAAAGGCATCGCCTCCGCCTCGATCGGCTTGTTGCTCAAGGCCCGCGGGTTGAAGGTCACGCTGCAGAAGCTCGATCCGTATATCAACGTCGATCCGGGCACCATGAGCCCCTATCAGCACGGGGAAGTCTACGTGACCGAGGATGGCGCCGAGACCGACCTGGACCTGGGCCACTATGAGCGCTTCACCGGCCAGACGATGACGAAGGATAATAATGTGACGGCCGGCCGGATCTACTACTCCGTCATCATGAAGGAGCGGCGCGGCGATTACCTCGGCGGCACCGTCCAAGTCGTGCCGCACATCACCGATGAGATCAAGCGGGCGATGAAGCACATCGGCCAGGACGTGGATGTGGTCATCGTCGAAGTGGGCGGCACCGTGGGCGACATCGAAGGCTTGCCGTTTCTCGAGGCCATCCGGCAGTTGCGCAACGAGCTGGGACGAGGCAACGCCATCAACGTGCACCTCACGTTGGTCCCCTATATCCGGGCGGCGGATGAGTTGAAGACCAAGCCCACGCAGCATTCCGTGGGGAAGCTTCGCGAGATCGGACTGCAGGCGGACGTGCTGTTGTGCCGGACGGAACGGGCGTTTTCCGACAGCGTGCGCAGCAAGATCGCGCAGTTCTGCAACGTCGAACCGGTCGCCGTCATCCAAGCGCTGGATGTGGCGGACGTCTACGAAGTCCCGCTGATGTTCAGCGAGCAAGGCCTGGACCAGACCATCCTCAGGCTGCTGGAGCTGCGCCGTCCCAAACGAGACCTCATCACATGGCGCAAGCAGGTGGTCCAGCGCGCGCTGCATCCCAAGCGCCAGGTGACCATCGCCGTGGTGGGCAAGTACACCGAGTTGCAGGACGCCTACAAGTCGATCTATGAAGCGCTGCGCCACGGGGGGCTGGCCAATGATGCGCGCGTCAACGTGAAGCGCGTGGACTCCGGGCGCATCGAGAAGGAGGGCGCCGCGGCCCAGCTCGGGGACGTGCAGGGCATGCTGATTCCTGGCGGCTTCGGCCGCCGCGGCATCGAGGGCAAGCTCGAGGCGATCCGCTTCGTGCGCGAGCGGCGCGTGCCATTCTTGGGCATCTGCCTCGGGATGCAGTGCGCCGTGATCGAGTTTGCGCG
>JAHFGW010000006.1:14168-58218 GCA_023247235.1 Candidatus Omnitrophota bacterium
GGACTCTCCTACGTGCTGAAGTGCAGCTACGATAAGGCCAACCGGACGTCACGGACCTCGTATCGCGGCCCGGGGCTGCGCAAGGGGCTGGCGATTCTGGCCAAGGTCAAGCGCGCCCTGGGGATCCCAGTTCTGAGCGATGTGCACTGCCGAGAGGAAATCGGCCCGGCCGCCGAGGTCCTCGATATCCTGCAGGTGCCGGCGTTTCTGTGCCGCCAGACGGATTTCGTGACGGCGGTCGCCAAGGCCGGCAAGCCGGTGAACCTCAAGAAAGGCCAATTCCTGGCGCCCTGGGACATGGCCCACGTGATCGACAAAGCGCGCGCCACGGGCAACCGGCATGTGCTGGTGACGGAGCGAGGCACGAGCTTCGGCTACAATCAGCTCGTGTCTGATCTGCGCAGCCTCCAAGTCCTGGCTGATTTCGGGTGCCCGGTCATCTACGACGGGACGCATTCCGTGCAGCTGCCCGGAGGGCTGGGCACGGCCTCCGGGGGCCAGCGCGAATTCGTGCCGACGCTGGTGCGCGCCGCGGTCGCCACCGGCTATTGCCACGGCCTGTTCCTCGAGGTCCATGAAGATCCCGACCATGCGCCCTGCGACGGGCCGAACATGCTCCGTCTGGATCAGGTCCCTCAGTTGCTCGCAGACGTGCAAGCGATCGTTCAAGCGCTCAACCGAACAGAGGTCAGCGCTCAGCAGTCAGCACCCAAAGCAACGCGAAAACGGAAGGGTACGGCTTCTGTCCGTCGATCATGAGTGTGTTCTGACTCTGCCGCCTGGCCTCCGGTTTCTGAAACACCATGTCCCGAATCACTCAACGCGCTAAAACGGTGCTCCGCATCGAGGCCGACGCCGTCCGCCGGCTCATCCCGCGCATCAACCGCCGCTTCGAGCAGGCGGCGGAGCTGGTCTTGCGGTGCAAGGGTCGCGTCGTGGTGACGGGGATGGGCAAGGCCGGCATCATCGGGCAGAAGCTCTCTGCCACGCTGGCCTCCACCGGCACGCCCAGCCTGTGGGTGAACCCGGCCGACGCGATCCATGGAGACTTGGGCCGGATCACTAAGCAGGACGTGGTCATCACCCTGTCCAACAGCGGCGAGACGGAGGAGCTGACGCGCCTCTTGCCAGTCATCAAACGCATTGGGTCCAGGTTGATTGCCCTGACGGGTCAGACCCGCTCGACGCTGGCCCGCCATAGCGATCTGGTCTTGGATGTCAGCGTGGCGAAGGAAGCGTGTACGCTGAACCTTGCGCCGACGTCCTCCACGACCGCGATGCTTGCCATGAGCGACGCCCTGGCGGTCGTCGTCGCCGAGGCAAAGGGATTTCAAGCGCGCGACTTTGCGCTGCTGCATCCCGGAGGCCAGCTCGGCCGACGGCTCTTGCTGCGCGTCAGCGATCTCATGCGCACGCGCGCCGCGAATCCCGTCGTACGCGAGCGGGCACGGGTCAAAGACGTCCTCCTGGCCATCACCCGCGCGCGCGCCGGCTGCGCCAGCGTGGTGGATGGACAAGGGCGCCTGCTGGGCATTTTTACGGACGGCGACCTGCGCCGGCACCTGGATTCCACGCCGAACCTCGCCCAGCGCCGCGTGTGCGACGTCATGACCCGCCGTCCCAAGACCATTGGGGCCGAGCGGCTGGCGGCCGAGGCGCTCGAGAAGCTGCGCGAGCACCACATCGACGAGTTGGTGGTGGTGGATGGCCGGCGCCGGCCAGTGGGATTGCTCGACATCCAAGACTTGCTCAAAGCCGGATTCGTCTAGATGGCGCTCCTGGATGCCAGCTCCCCGGAGTTTCTTGAGCGCGCGCAGAAGATCACGACCTTGGTGCTGGACGTCGACGGCGTGCTGACGGACGGCCGGATCATCTACGACGAGTACGGCGCCGAGCTGAAGCATTTTGACGTGCAAGACGGGGCGGGGCTGTTCTTCTGGCATCGAGCAGGATTGCGCTCGGCCGTCATCACGGCCCGCAGGAGCCGGCTCCTGAGGCGTCGCGCCAAAGAAATGCAGGTCGATTTCGTGCGCCAGAGGGCCCTCATCAAGCTGCCGGTGTACGAGGATCTTCTTCGGCGCTGGAAACTGTCCGACCAAGAGATCTGCGTCATGGGGGATGATCTGATGGAGCTGCCGATGCTCCGGCGGGCCGGCCTGTCCGTCGCGGTGCCAAACGCCGTGCCGGAAGTCCGCCTGAGCTGCCATTATGTGACCCAGCGACCGGGTGGCCGGGGGGCGGTGCGCGAAGTCGTTGATCACCTCCTGAAGGCGAAAGGCCTCTGGCAGCAGATCGCACAGCGTTATCAGTAACTCTCATTCCGAAAGTACGTTACGCAATCACTCCTTCCGTCAGATCGTCCCAAGTTCGATGAGGTCCTTTAAGCAGCACATACTAATAAAAATATAGTAAAAGTGTTGAATATTTGCGACGTCAAAGGTATAATTAGCGAAGAAGGATACATGGATATGAAGCGCAACGGCACACACCTGAAGAAACCGGGCAATGCGGCCCAGATCATGACGCTCAGGGAAGTCGCCAAGTACCTGGGCTTGCACATCATGACGGTGTACAAGCTCACCAGGGAAGGGCGCGTTCCCGCGGCCAAGATCGGGGGCCAATGGCGTTTCAAGCGAGACGTCCTCGACGGCTGGCTTGAAGACGCCATGCACCGCAACGCCAGCCGCTAGCTCACAGTTCGTTTAGCCTGCTCGGCCGTTCTGCCCACTCTCCTCCGACGTCAACCGCAGCATGGAAAAAAGGTGCCAGGCACCAAATGGTCGTTTGGTGCCTGGCACCTTTTTCCCTGCACGTTCTGTTTTTCAGTCCACCCCCAGCGTCTGCCAGCCCTCTCTTTGCCGCTCAGCTTGCCCGTTGACGAGCATCTGACGTGAGCGGCACGTCTGATTTTCGAGCGGCCACAGTGCGCCGTCCCCCCACCTGTTGCCCGGCCCGAAGGGCCGGCATCGCGCCTGCGGCGCGAGCAACAGGTGGGGGGACCAAGCGGTGCCGCGAACGAGGATGCTCGCCAACGGGCTGCGATCCGATTCCCGGCTGGCTTGACGCTTCCTAGCCCAGGGCGTAAGATACTCTGCCGCTCATGAAACATCCGTACCGCCGCCGCGTTATGTATCTGAGTTTTCTAGGGTTGCAGACCCTGGCCCGAACCTTGCCCCTGGGCATGGTTCGCTGGCTCGGCCGAAGCCTGGGCCTGGTTGCGTACGCGCTCTTGCGCCCCTACCGGCGCCAGACGCTCATCCAACTTGAGCAAGCCCTGGGGCAGGACGTGCCAGCCTCCAAGCGGCGGCGCATCGCCCGGGGCGTCTTCATGCACCTAGGCGAGAACGCGGTCGAATGGCTTCGCCTGCCGCGACTTTCCGGCGCAGATCTGCAGCAGCTGATCGACAGCGAAGGGGTGGAGCATCTTCGTCGCGCGATGGCCAAGGGCGCCGGGGCGATTGTCGTGACCGCGCATTTTGGCAACTGGGAGCTGATCCCAATCTTCTTGCGCAGCCTCGGGTTTGAGGGCGCCGTCTTGGCGCGCCGGCTCCGCTATCCCGAATACGAATCGTTTCTGATCGGCATGCGCGGGGACAAAGGCGTGCCGACATTGGCGCGCGGCGCCATGAAAGATGTCGCGCGTTTGCTGCGGGCCAATCAAATCGTCGGCCTCATGCCGGATCAGGACATCGACAGCCTAGACGGCGTCTTCGTGACGTTCTTCGGGCGGCCGGCCTATACGCCGGTGGGACCGGCGGCCCTCTCGCTGATGACCGGAGCTCCCATTTTGCCCTGTTTCTTGATTCGCCAAGGACGCCGCTTTCGCCTCATGATGGAGCCTCCAATCCCGACGCCACAGACTCGCGACCGGGCCGAGGCACTCGTGCACATCACCCAGGCGTGGAGCGATGTGGTCGAATCGTACATCCGCCGCTATCCGGACCATTGGGTCTGGATGCACCAGCGCTGGAAGACTCAGCCGCCCCCGACCCCGGTCGCAGGCCCGTCGGCCGCCGGGCTGACCCCCACTACGCCTTCGGGGCCAAGCGCGATGGTCCAGCCGGCGCTCTCGGTCCTGACCGCGTTAAGCCTGCTTGGGGCGTTTGGAGCCGGCGGCTGCGGGCGCTCGAGCACGTCTCGCCAGTCTTCGATGAGCCACGATGCATCAGCGACGGATGGCGGGCGGACCATGAGCGGCTTCTCGCTCGCCGGCTACAACGTCGATGGCACCAAGCGCTGGGACTTACGCGGCGAGGGCGCCAATCTCGACGGCAACGTGGTGACGGTGTATCGGCCGGATGGCATCGGCTACGATGTCGCCGTGGCCACGCCAGCAGGCCCCGTCCCTGGGGGCGGGGCGGTCGCATCGCCGCAGGCGGACGCAGCCTCCGCAGGAGATCGGACGCTGTCCCTGCAGGCCGGCGTGGCTCAGGTCGATCAAACCACGCGCCACATCCGGATGGAGCAGGAGGTGACCCTGCACACCTCCGACGGCCTGTGGCTGACGGCGCCGGTCTTGCACTGGCTGCCCGATGAGAAGCGCATGGCGACGGACACGCCGGTGCGCATCGAGACCGCGACCATGGTCGTCAAGGGCCGAGGGCTGGAGGGCTATACCCAACTCCAGCAGGCGACCATCTTGGAAGACGTGGAGCTCGTCCTCAGTCCCTCGGCCGACGGCGGGCCGGCGGGCCCCGCCCTTCAGAGCGGAGCGGGCGCGCTGGGCGCCCCGCCAAAGGCGCGCGGCAAGCCATCGCACGTGCACATCACCTGCGAGGGGCCGCTGGCCTTCGACTATACGCGCGATATCGCGACCTTCGAGCGGCAGGTCCATGTCCAGGATTCCGGTGGCGACCTCTATGCCGATCGGCTCATCGCCTACTTGGAGCCCGCGACGCACACGATCCGCTACGCGGAAGCCATGGGCCATGTGCGGATCGATCAGCAACAGCACACCGCCCAGAGCGAGCGGGCGGTCTATGAACCCGGCGTGGGCCGGATCACGCTCGTGGGCCGGCCCTCGCTGCTCATTGTGCCCTCGGGCGGGGCGGACTCCTCCAGCCAATCCGTGCTGCATGCCGTCGGGCCGATGACCTCGGTCGCTCCGGGTGCGCGGTAAGCGTCATGGTTGAGCAGCTGCGCACCGATCGGTTGGTGAAGGCCTACAATGGACGGCCGGTGGTGGATGGGATCGAAGTCCGCGTCTCCTGCGGGGAGATCGTCGGCCTGCTCGGCCCCAATGGCGCGGGCAAGACGACGAGTTTCTCCATGATCGTGGGCTACGTGCAGCCCGACGCCGGACGCATTTGGCTGGGAGAGCGCAACATCACGGACCTCCCCATGTATCAACGGGCCCGGCTGGGCATCGGCTATCTCGCTCAGGAGCCCTCGATCTTTCGCAAGCTGACGGTTGAGCAAAACATCCTGGCGGTCCTGGAGACGCTGGAGTTGTCCCCGACGGCGCGCCGGCAGCGGCTGGATGCGCTCTTGAACGAGCTGGGCATCACCCATCTGGCGCGGCAGAAGGCCTTCACGCTGTCCGGCGGCGAAAAGCGACGGCTGGAGATCACGCGGGCGCTGGTCACCAGTCCGCGCTTTATTCTGATGGATGAGCCGTTTTCCGGCATCGATCCGATCACCGTCTATGACGCGCAGGACATGATCCGCGACCTCAAGCGGCGGGGCATGGGGATTCTCCTCACCGACCATAACGTGCGCGAGACCTTGGAGATCACCGACCGGGCCTATGTCATGGCGGAGGGACGCGTCCTGATCGCCGGGACGGCCCACGAGCTGATCACCGATCCCCGTGCCCGCGAGATCTACTTAGGCGAGAAATTCCGCCTCTAGCCTGAAGGACCGACGACCGTGTTCCTGAAGAAATCCGCCGACAAGCCTGTGAAAGCGCCGCAGGACCCCGCCATCGCCATCGCGGATGCGGGGCCGTGCCAAAAAACCCTGCGGCTGCGCGTGGGCCTGGAGACCATCAGTCCCGTGCGCAGCGCGGTGATCGAGGAGTTCCGCAAGCGCTCGACGCTGCCGGGATTCCGCAAGGGCAAGGCGCCGACCGACCTGGTGGCCCAGCGGTTCGCCGAGCCCATCCAGGAAGAAACGGTGCATCGCGTCACGCGGCAGACGCTGGAGCATGTGGTGAAAACCTATGAGCTCAAGCCCGTCGGCCCCATTGAGCTGCGGCGGGCCGATTTCAACCAGGCGGACGGCCTGATGCTCGAGGCGACGGTGGAAGTCGAGCCCGCGTTCCAGCTGACCGACTTTAAGAACCTCCGGCTGACGCGCCAGCCGGCCACCGTCAGCCCCGAAGAAGTCGAGCAGAGTCTCACGGCACTCCAAGAATCGATGGCCCAGCTGGTGCCGGTAGACGAGGGCCAGCCCCGCCCCTCGGACCCTGGCTCACCGGCGACGGAGGGGCGGGACCAGCCCAAAGAGCGCCGAGTGCCGGCCCTGGATGATGAGCTGGCGAAGGATCTTGGGTTCCAGACGCTCGCCAAGCTCCGCGAGCACGTCGAGGCGAAATTGCGCGAGCAGAAGCGGCAGGCGCAGCGCGAGACGCTGGAGAACGCGCTCTATGACGAGCTGCTGAAGCGGCACGAGTTCGCGTTGCCTGCGGGACTGGTCAGCCGGCAGCTGGAGCGGGTGCGGCAAGACTTCAAGGCCCGCCTACTGCTTTCCGAAAGGACTGAGGGGCAGGTCGAGGAAGAACTCGAGAAATTCTCCCAGCGTCTGCGCGACAGCGCGGCACGTCACGTCAAGCTGGGCTTCATCTTGGATCGGATCGCGGCGCAAGAGACGCTGACCGTCACGGAGCCGGAGGTCGTAGGCCGGCTCTGGCAGGTGGCGCAGCGCTGGCGTCGCGAGCCGGCGGAGGTTCGCCGCACGTTCGACGAGCAGGGGCTGTGGCCCTCCGTGATTTCGACCATCCGTCAAGAAAAGACTGTGGCGCATCTGTTGGCATCCGCCGTGGGAGATGAGGAAGAGAAGGGGGGCACTGCATGACGAGCTACGGGCAAATGTTGATCCCGATGGTGGTGGAACAGTCGGCGCGCGGCGAGCGGGCGTACGACATTTATTCCCGGCTGCTGAAGGACCGCATCGTCTTTGTCGGTACGCCGGTCGATGACAATGTCTCCAACCTGATCATCGCGCAGCTGCTGTTCCTCCAAATGGAGGATCCAGGCCGCGACATCAACCTCTACATCAACACCCCCGGCGGCTCGGTCACCGCGGGCCTGGCCATCTACGACACGATGCAATTCGTGAAACCCGCCGTGGCCACCTACTGCGTGGGCCAGGCCTCCAGTATGGGGGCGCTGCTGCTCTGCGCCGGGACCAAGGGCAAGCGCTTCGCGCTGCCGGACGCCCGCATCCTCATTCACCAGCCCTGGGGCGGCGTGCAGGGCCAAGCGTCCGACATCTCGATCCAGGCGCGGGAGATCTTGCGGCTGCGGGAGAAAATCAATGAACTGTTGGTGAAGCATACCGGCCAGCCGCTCGAAAAGATCCAGAAAGACACCGACCGCGACTATTTCATGAGCGCCGAGGAAGCCCAAGCCTACGGCATCATCGATGAAGTCATCCATGGCAAGGCGAAAAAATAACCTGGGATGAAGACACCGGACATTCTGTTGACACCGGGCCCAACGCCGCTGCCCCCGCAGGTCCGCGAAGCGCTGGCCCGTCCGATCATCCATCACCGGACCGCCCACTACCGCGCCATCTTCAAGCGGACGCTGCAGGGGATGCAGACCGTCATGCAGACCGCCCAGCCGGTCTGCTGTCTCACCAGTTCCGGGACCGGGGCCATGGAGGCCGCCGTCGTCAACTTGCTGGCGCCAGGCGATGAAGCGATCGTCGTGCTGGGCGGCAAGTTCGGCGAGCGCTGGCAGGAGCTCTGCCAAGCCTATGCGATCCGCGCGGTCACCGTGCCGGTGACCTATGGCGATGCCGCCGATCCAGCACAGGTCGGCGCCGCCCTGAAGGCCCATCCCAGCGCGAAGGCAGTCTTTGCCACGCTCTGCGAAACGTCGACCGGCGTCGTCCACGACATTCGAGCGATCGCGCAGCTGACGCGCAAGAGCCAGGCAGTCTTGGTCGTGGATGCGATCAGCGGCCTGCTGGCCGATGAATGCCACACCGATGCCTGGGGCATCGATGTGCTCGTGAGCGGGTCGCAGAAGGGGCTCATGCTGCCGCCGGGGCTGGCGTTCATCAGCGTGAACGAGCGCGCGTGGGCGCTCATGGAGCGCGCCACCACCTCGCGCTACTACTATGATTTGCGTGTGGCCCGCAAGGCGCTGGCCGACGACGATACGCCGTTTACGCCGGCGGTTGCGATCGTCGTCGCGCTCGATGAGGCGCTGAAGCTCATCCTCGGCACCGGGGTTGCGCAGCGGCTTGAGCACAACGGTCAGATCGCGCGCGGCACGCGCGCCGCCGTCGAGGCGATGGGGCTGAGCCTGTTTGCCAAGCGGCCCTCCAACGGCGTCACCGCCGTGAAGGTGCCCCAGGGCGTCGACGGAAAGAAGCTGGCCGCCTTGATGTATGAGCGCTCGGGCGTGATGGTGGCCGGGGGCCAGGGAGAGATGGCAGGCAAGATCATCCGCTTCGCGCACATGGGCTACATCACCGCCGAGGATCTCTGCGCAGGGCTGACGGCGCTTGAAGAGGCGCTGCGCGCCCTCAATCATCCCGTGCCTGCGGGCGAAGGCGTGCGGGCCGCGCAGGCGATCTTCGGAGCGCGCCTGTCGGCAGGCCCCGCCCCCAAGGGTGGGGCCAGGGTGCCCTCATGAACGCGTCTCCTGTGACCGTCCTGATCGCCGATAAACTCTCTGATGACGGCGTCAAACTGTTGCAGGCGGAGCCCGGCCTGAAGATCGAGATCAAAACCGGCCTGTCGCCCCAGCAATTGGCCGAGGTGATCGGCCCGTATGAGGGGCTCATCGTCCGCAGCTCGACCAAAGTGACGGCCGAGGTGCTTGAGAAAGCCTTGCGGCTTCGCGTCATCGGGCGCGCGGGCGTGGGGCTCGACAACGTCGACGCCGCCGCGGCGACCAAGCGCGGCATCATCGTCATGAATGTCCCGGAGGGCAACACCATCTCCACCGCGGAGCACGCGATGAGCCTCCTCTTGGCCCTGGCGCGGCGCATCCCCCAGGCGGATGCCCATGTGCGCAGCGGGTTATGGGAGCGCACTAAGTTCGTCGGCACCGAGCTCTTCGGCAAGACGCTCGGGGTCATCGGGCTGGGACGAGTCGGGCGAGAGGTCGCCAGGCGGTGCCAGGCGTTTGGCATGCGGGTGGTGGCGCATGATCCATTTCTGTCCAACGAGCGGACCCAGCAGCTCGACATCGAGCTCGTGGACCTGCCGCGGCTCTATGCCACGGCCGACTTCATCACGATTCACACGCCCTTGACGGCCGAGACGCGCCATTTGATCGGGGCGAAAGAGCTGGCCGCGATGAAGCAAGGCGCACGGCTCATTAACTGCGCCCGGGGCGGCATCGTCGATGAGCAGGCCCTGCACCAGGCCATCACCTCGGGGCACCTTGCCGGCGCGGCGCTGGATGTCTTTGAGGAGGAGCCGCCGAAGCACCACCCGCTGCTGACACTGGACCAGGTGGTCTGCACCCCGCACCTGGGCGCGTCAACCGAGGAGGCCCAGCTCAACGTGGCGGTCGAGGTCGCCAAGCAGGTCGCCGACGCGCTGCTGGGCCGGGGCATCCGCAACGCGGTCAACATGCCGTCGCTGGACGCGCAGACCCTCAAGATGCTGCAGCCTTACATCCGGCTCGGCGAGCAGCTGGGGTCGCTGGGCTCGCAGCTCTCAGCCGGGCCGATCGCTACCGTGCAGGTGCTGTACGCCGGGGAGCTGACGCAGCATGATACCGCGCCCATCACGCTGGCGGTCTTGAAGGGCGTGCTCGCGCCGATGGTTGGCGAGAACGTCAATTACGTCAACGCCGCGCTCATCGCAGCGGAGCGCGGGCTCAAGGTGGTGGAGGCGAAGACCTCGCGCGCGGAGGAATTCGCGAACCTGCTGTCGATTGAGCTCCAGGCCAATGGGACGCGGCTCGTGCTGGAGGGCACGCTGTCCGCGCGGCGCGAGCCCCGCGTCGTGAAGATCGACCGCTTCTTCGTCGAAGCCGTGCCCGAAGGGTTCCTGCTGATCTTGCGGAACCAGGACAAACCGGGGCTCATCGGCGAGCTGGGAACCCTGCTCGGCCGCTCGAGCATCAATATCGCGGGGATGACCAACGGCCGCGACGCGCCCGGCGGCACCGCCATCACCGTCCTCAACATCGACCAGCCCGTCCCGCCGGCCGTCCTGGAGCAGGTCAAAAAACTCCGCCATGTGATCGATGCCAAGCTTATTAGCCTTTAGCGTGCCTGGCACCCTTTTTCCTAGCTGTCAGGCCCGGAGGAAAAAGGTGCCAGGCACGCGACGTCTAGTCCAACGATGAATGTCGTCGTGGTGGGCGCCCAGTGGGGCGATGAAGGGAAGGGCAAGGTCATCGATGTGCTCAGCGCGGACGCCGATCTCCTCATCCGCTACCAGGGGGGCAACAACGCCGGGCACACCGTCATCGTCGGGGATGACGAGTTCATCTTCCACTTGATCCCCTCCGGCTTGCTGCACGTCGGCAAGATCGGCCTGATCGGCAACGGCGTCGTCTTGGACCCTGAGGCGCTCTGGAGCGAGTTGGATCAGCTCCGCTCGCGGGGTATTGAGGTGCAGCAGGCGGTCAAGGTCAGCGATCGCGCGCACCTGATTTTCCCGTACCACAAGCGGCTCGATGTGCTGGAGGAAGCCGCGCGCACGGGCGGCCGCATCGGCACGACCGGCCGGGGCATCGGCCCGTGCTATGTCGACAAGGTCGCCCGGACCGGGCTGCGCGTTGCTGATCTTGGCGATACCGACGCCTTCGCCGCCAAACTCAAGGTCGCCGTCGAAGAAAAGAACCGGGTCTTGACCAAGCTCTACGGCGAGCCGCCGATGGCCTATGATGAGCTGCTGGCGCGCTATCGGCGCTATGGCGAGTTGTTGCGTCCGCACGTCGTCAACGGCATGCAGTACGTGCGCGAAGCCATCGGGCAAGGCAAGCGGCTGCTCTTCGAAGGCGCCCAGGGGACGCTGCTCGATATTGATCATGGGACGTACCCCTATGTCACCTCCTCGAATGCCACCGCGGGCGGCGCGTGCACCGGGGCCGGCGTGCCGCCGACGGCGATCGACCGGGTGATCGGCGTCGTCAAGGCCTACACGACCCGCGTCGGCGAAGGACCGCTGCCGACGGAGTTCTCGCCAGATCTCATGGAGCGCATCCGCACCAAAGGCAAAGAGTTCGGCGCGACGACCGGGCGCCCCCGTCGCTGCGGATGGTTTGACGCGGTCGTGGCGCGCTATGCCGTGTGGGTGAACGGCTGCCACGCCATCGCCGTCACGAAGCTCGACGTGCTGGACGAAATGGAGCGCATCCAGATCGGCATCGGGTATCGCCAGCGCGGGCGCGTGCTGGAGGACATGCCGGCGGATTTGGAGCGCCTCAGCCGGTGCGAGCCGGTCTATGAGACCCTGCCAGGATGGCAGGTCGAGACGTCCAGCGCCGAGCGGTTCGAGGACCTGCCGCGTGCCGCCCAAGCGTACCTGCGGCGCTTGGAAGCGCTGCTTGGAGTCCCGATTTGCCTGATCTCAACCGGCTCGCGGCGGGAACAAGCCTTCAAAGTCGGTCGCTGGGAGCAGTCTCCTTGACGTCGATGAAGCCCTATGCTAGGGTACAGCGTGACCGATCTCATACACGGGCAGGAGGATAGCGATGATGCGTAATCAAGCGACCTCTCACAGGGGCGTGCTGGGTCTGGTGGTCTTGACGCTGGCAGCTGGCGGCTGCGCAGTCAGTCTCGCGAAGCGCTCTCCGTGGGACATTCAGCGGCTGGCCCAGCTCAGCGAAGAGCTGGAGCATTTCAAGACGCTCTCGCACCTCAAAGAGGAAGAAGCCAACGAGCTGCGTCGGGCGAAGGAGATGTTGGATAGCCAGTTCAGCTCGTCCCAGGCGAGCGTGGGCTATGACGAGCGGGGCGTCGTCACTCGGTTCGTCGATCAGGTCCTCTTTGATTCCGGCAGGGCGCAGTTGCGGCCCGGGGCGAAGCCGGCGCTTGACCGAGTCGCCAAAGTCATTCTCGACGTCGAGCGCCAGCCGGTCGGCATCGAAGGCCATACGGATGACCAGCCGATCAAACGCTCCACGTGGGCCAGCAACAAAGAATTGTCCATTGCGCGGGCCAGCGCGGTGGCCGATTACCTGGCGGACCACCATGGGATCGATCGCAGCCGAATGACCGTCATCGGCTACGGGGATGAGCGGCCGATCGCCGAGAACGACACGCCGCGCGGGCGACAACAGAATCGGCGGGTTGAAGTGGTGATCCTGCCGCGGTCGCTGGAAGGCTCGTACCACAATGAGGCGCAGCGCGAGTCGAAAGGCATGCAGGGATTCTTCAAGAAGTAACCCAAGGGGGTATGATGCAACGCAACAGTGTGCTGATCGGGGGCGTCTTAGCGGCGCTGGTGGCGGCCTTGGGCATCGGGCTGGCCGTGGTGGGCTCGCGGCTCGATCAGGCAAAGATCGAGCGGGACGAAGTCGCCTATGATCGCGACGAGCTCCAGCAGCAAGTTGAGCAGTTGACCGGAGAGCGCGATACGCTGCACACGCAGTTGCAGGCGCAAGCCGCCAAGGGCGAAGAGAACCAAGCCAAGGTTCAGGAACAGCAGCAGGAGCTTGAGCGAGTCAAGCAAGAGTTGGAGCAGCTGCGCGCCTCCGGCGGCAGCGCCGTCTCGGGCCAAGCCCCGGCGACCCCGTAGCCTTGATTCCTTCCCGTCGCTAGGATGGACGAGACGCCCGCCGTACCCTTTCACATCGCGATCATCATGGACGGCAACGGCCGCTGGGCGCAGGCCCGGGGCCTGATGCGCGCGCTCGGACACCGAGCCGGCGCCGAGGCGGTCCGTCGCACCGTGGAAGCCGGCCGCGAGCTCGGCGTCCGCGTGCTCACCCTCTACGCCTTCTCTTGGGAAAACTGGGACCGGCCCGCGGAGGAGATCAGAGGCCTGATGGATCTCCTCGTGGAGTTTCTCAAGGCAGAGACCCCGCGGCTGCGGGCGAACCAGATTCGCCTGCAGGCCATCGGCCGACTCGAAGAGTTGCCGCACCGCGCCCGTGCGACGCTGCAGCAGGTGATCGACGACACCGCGTCCGGCGACGCCATGACGCTGGTCTTGGCCCTGAGCTATGGCGGCCGGCAAGAGCTCGTCGATGCCGCACGCCGCATCGCCGCGCTCGTCCGCGAGGGCCGTCTGCTGCCGGAGCACATCACGGAAGCCCACATCGCCAGCCACCTCTACACGGCGGACCTGCCGGACCCCGATCTCATCATCCGTACCTCGGGCGAGATGCGCGTATCGAATTTCCTCCTATGGCAAAGCTCCTACGCCGAGCTCTATGTCACCCCCACGCTGTGGCCCGATTTTACCAAGGCGGAGCTGGCGGAGGCGATCGCGGCGTACCAGCACCGCGAGCGCCGTTTTGGCCGTTCGCAGCCAAGTCCGCGCCAGGACGAGGCCATCGGTCCTGCGGGCCGGCGGCAGGTGGTGGGATGATCCTTCGACTCGCTTCGCTCGCTCAGGATCATGGTGAGCCCTTCGACTCGCTTTGCTCGCTCAGGGTCCCGAGCGGAGTCGAGGGACGACCAACGGGAGTCGAACCATGAGCACCCTGGGCCGGCGGTTGGCGACGTCCGCCATCTTGAGCAGTCTCATCCTCCTCACCCTGTTCTGGCTGCCCCTCTGGGCCTTCGCGACTGTCCTGACGATCTTTATCACCATTGCGCTCACCGAATTCTTCACCATGGTCCGCCGCCGGGGCATCATCGTCCACCGGCCGCTCAGCGTCGCGCTCGGCGTCGTCTTCACGGGGCTGGTCGCCTGGCGCTCCCTCATTGAGCCCGGGCTGGTGCCGTCCCCGGCGCTGGGTCCTGGGGCCTCGGCCATCAGTTGGATGTGGGATATCTTTTGGCCGGCGACGATCGTCATCATTTTCATCAGACAATTCATGCGCGAGAACACGTTTGAAGCGCTCAGCGGGCTGGCCACGACGCTCTTCGGCCTGGCCTACATCGCGGGCCTCCTGAGCTATTTCTTCTACATCCGGACGATCAATGAGCGGGGCGAATGGCTGTTGCTCTTCCTGATCCTGGTCACCAAGATGGGGGATGCCGGGGCCTATTTCGCCGGGAACTTGATCGGCCGCCATGCCCTCGTGCCCCGGATCAGCCCGCGCAAGACGTGGGAAGGGTTCATCGGGGGGCTGGCGGCCAGCGGGATCACCGCCGTTCTGGCGCAAGGCCTGCTCGGCTCTCCGATCGCGCCATGGCGGGTGCTCGCCCTCGGCCTGGTGCTGGGTCTCTTCGGCCAACTCGGCGACTTGGCGGAGTCGCTGATCAAACGGGACTGCCAGGTCAGCGATACCAGCGGGCTGCTGCCCGGCCTGGGGGGTGTCCTGGATGTGATCGACAGCCTGCTGTTTACGGCGCCGCTGTTTTACGGGATTCTCATTTATGGATAATCGCTGCCGTCAGCGCATCCGGCGCTCGTGGCTCGTGGCTCGTGGCTCGAGCAGTTGCCTCCAGCCTCCAGCCTCGAGCCTCCGGCGGTTTTCGTGATGAAGCGCATCGCCATTCTCGGTTGCACCGGCTCAGTCGGACGCAATACGCTCGAAGTCGTCGCCAGCCATCCGGAGCAACTCCGCGTGGTAGCGATGGCAGCCCGTTCGCGCATCGATCTGCTCGCGCAGCAAGTGGCGGTGGTGCGCCCGTCACTGGTCGCGGTATGGGATGAGCCGCGCGCCCGCGAGCTGGAGCGCCTAGGCTGCACGACCCGAATCGCCGTCGGACCCCAGGGGCTTGTGGAGGCGGCGACGCATCCGGATGTGGACATCGTCGTGGTCGCGACGGCCGGACCCGATGCGCTGGTGCCGGTCATCCGCGCGATCCAAGCCGGCAAGCGCATCGCCTTGGCCTCCAAGGAGCTGCTCGTGATGGCCGGCTCGCTGCTGGTGCGCTTGGTGCAGGAGCACGGGATCGTGCTGGTGCCGATTGACAGCGAGCACGCGGCGCTCTTTCAATGCCTTCAGGGCGTGCGCAGGGAGGATGTCGCGCGCCTGGTGATCACCGGCAGCGGCGGTCCGCTCTGGGGCCTGAGTCCGAGCGAGATGGCCGGCGTCAGCCGCGAGCAAGTGCAGGCCCATCCCCGCTGGAAGATGGGGCCAAAAATTACGGTCGACTCCGCGACGCTGATGAACAAGGGGCTGGAGGTTATCGAGGCCCAGTGGCTCTTCGAGGTGCCGCTGGAACGGATCCGGGTCGTCATCCACCCTGAGGCGGTGGTGCACGGATTCGTCGAGCTGCGTGACGGCTCGCTCCTGGCGCAGTTGAGTCCGTGCGACATGCGGCTGCCAATTCAATACGCGCTCAGTTTCCCCGAGCGCTGGCCCGCCCCGGCCGCGCGCTTGGAGCTGACGCGCTTGGCAGGATTGCATTTTGAGGAACCGGATCTGCAGCGGTTCCCATGCCTGGGGCTGGCGCTGGACGCGGCCCGGCAGGGCGGGACGGCCTGCGTGGCCCTGAATGGGGCGAATGACGAGGCGGTGGCGTCGTATCTGGAGGGCGAACTAGCGTTTGCCGACATCCCGCGGCTGATCGCCGAAACCTTGGAGCAGCACGCTCCGCTGCCCCACCCGACGCTTGATGAGATTCTTGCCGTTGATGCGTGGGCCCGACGGACGGCGCGGGAACGTATTCACGAGGGCTCGCTATCCTGATGTCGTTTCTCATCTCCTTGCTGATCTTGGGGTTCTTGATCCTGGTGCACGAATCCGGGCATTTTCTTGTGGCGCGGCGCGTGGGCGTCAAAGTCCTGCGGTTCTCCATCGGCTTCGGCCCCCGCCTGCTGACCTGGCAACGCCACGGCACCGAGTACGCCTTGAGCCTGATCCCGCTGGGCGGCTATGTGAAGATGGCGGGTGAGCAACGCAACGAGTACACCCATCAACCGTGGGAATATCTCGCCAAGCCCATCGGCACGCGAGTGGCCATCATTCTGGCCGGGCCGCTGGTCAATTACCTCGTCGCGGTCGCGACGCTGTGGCTCGTGTTCCTCATCGGCTATCCGGAGCTGAGCCCGGCCATTGGGACGCTGATGGAGGACATGCCCGCGAAGGCCGCGGGCTTTCAGTCGGGCGACCGGGTCGTCTCGATCAGCGGGCAGGCAGTGCGCACGTGGGATGAGCTGACCAAGCTCGTGCACCAGTCGGCCGGCGTGCCCATCGACGTGGAGATCGAGCGGCAGGGGGCCCGGCAGCACGTGAGCGTCGTCCCGCAGCCAAAAGCTCAGCGCGATTTGTACGGGCGGATGCGCCCGGTCGGGCTCATCGGCATCGCGCCGAGCGGGGACATGACGATCACGCAGGTGGGGCCGCTGGAAGCCGTGCACCGCACCTTTCTGAAGCAGGGTGAATGGTGCGCGAGTATCGGCCTGGCGTTCTGGTCGATGGCGACCGGGCGTCTCTCGATGCGCGAATCCATCACCGGCCCGATCGGCATCATCATTCTCACCTCCGAGGCGGTCCATCTAGGTTTTGCGTGGGTGCTCTCGCTGGTGAGCCTCTTCAGCCTCAGCCTGGCGGTGTTCAATGTATTCCCGATCCCGATTCTCGATGGTGGGCATCTGTTTTTCCTCGCGTTGGAGAAGCTCCGCGGCACCCCGATCAGCCTCTCCGTGCAGGAGCGGGCGACCCAAGTCAGCCTCGTGGTGCTGGTTGCGCTCATCATCGTCGTTTCAGTCAACGACGTCAGAAATTTCCGCCTCGTGGATCGTCTCCTCGAGTGGGTCCGCTAGCCGGCGGACCGTCAGAGTACCTGCCATGATCTCGCGACGTCTGACCCGACCCGTTCGCGTCGGCTCCGTGGCCATCGGCGGCGGCGCCCCGGTCTCAATCCAATCGATGACGAAGACCGACACGACCGATGTCGAGGCGACCGTCCGGCAGATCCGCGGGCTGGCCACGGCGGGTTGCGAGATCGTGCGTGTCGCGGTCCCCACGATCGAGGCCGCCAAGGTCCTGCCGACCATTCGGCGCGAGGCCAACAAGGTGCCGCTCGTGGCGGACATCCATTTCCATCCGCAATTTGCGATCGCAGCGATTGAGGCCGGCTTCGACAAGATCCGCTGGAACCCAGGCAATATCCGCAACCCCGTGGTGGTTCGCCAGGTCGTGGATTGCGCCAAGGAGCGGGGGATCCCCATTCGCATCGGCGTCAACGTGGGCTCGCTGGATCCCGAGGTCGAAGCCGCGCACGCCGACGATCTCATCGAAGCGATCGTGGAAAGCGCCTTGAAGTCCGTGCAGCTGCTGGAGCGCTTCCACTTCCACGACATCGTGCTGTCGCTGAAATCCTCCGACGTCCGCCAGATGCTCGAGGCCTACCGGCGGATCGCCACGCGCTGCGAGTACCCGCTGCACCTGGGGGTGACCGAGGCAGGCCTGCCGGACGCAGCGACCGTGAAGTCGGCGATCGGCATCGGCGCGCTGTTGGCCGAAGGGATCGGCGATACGATCCGCGTCTCCATGACGGGCGACCCTCTTGAGGAAGTGGCGGTGGCGCGGCGGATCCTCGCCTCGCTGGAATTGCGCCGGTTTGAAACGAATGTGATCGCGTGCCCGTCCTGCGGCCGGTGTGAGATCGACGTGGTCGGGATCACGCAGCAAGTCCAGGTCCGGCTCACGGAGCTGGCGCGCTCGAAGCCCCGGGCCCTCGAGTTGACCGTGGCGGTCATGGGGTGCGTCGTCAACGGCCCTGGCGAATCCGAGCACGCCGACATCGGCCTGGCCGGCGGGGGCGGCGTCGGGGTCATCTACCGCAAGGGCCGCCAGGTCCGCCGCGTCGCCGAAGCGGAGATGGTGGACGCCTTGATTGATGAAGTCGGACGCCTGCTGCACGAGCAGGAGGCGTCGGTCGCTTCGCCCGTCGCCACCCACTAAGTCGCCGCCGTGCGCTGGTCCCGCTACTTCCTCCCGACGCTCCGCGAAGATCCCAAAGACGCCCAGGCCATCAGCCACAAGCTCATGGTGCGCGCCGGGCTGATCCGTCGGCTGGGCTCCGGCGCCTACTCCTATCTGCCCTTCGGGCTTCGCGCGCTGCAGAAGGCCGCGGGCATCGTGCGCGAGGAGATGAATCGGGCCGGAGCCCAGGAAGTCTTGCTGCCGGCGCTGCAGCCGCTGGAGCTCTGGAAGGCGAGCGGCCGCGACGCGCTGCTGGGCGACGTGCTGATTCGGTTCAAAGACCGCACGGGAAAAGAGATGGCCTTGGGACCGACCCACGAAGAGGTGGTCACCGACCTCGTCAAGGAAGTCCGCTCGCACAAGCAGCTGCCGCTGAGGGTCTATCAGATTCAGACCAAGTTTCGCGATGAGCCCAGGCCGCGCTCCGGCATCATCCGCTCGAAAGAATTCCTCATGAAGGATGCCTACAGTTTTGATGCAGATGCCCAGGGTCTTGACCGCAGCTACCAGACGATGTACGAGGCGTACGAGCGGATTTTCCGGCGCTGCGGGCTCCGGGTGCTTGCGTGCGAAGCCGATCCCGGGATCATGGGGGGCCATGTCTCGCATGAGTTCATGGCGCCGGCCGACAGCGGGGAAGACCACGTGGTGCACTGCACCGGCCCCGCCGCAGGCTGCGGCTACGCGGCCAACCTCGAGGCGGCGATCTGCCCTGCGTCGCAGGCCCCGACCGAATCGGCTCAGCCCCTGGAGCTGGTGAAGACGCCCGGACACCATACCGTGGAGCAGGTCAGCCGCTTCCTGAAGGTTCCGGCGAGCCGCCTGATCAAGACCTTGCTCTATGACGCCGGCAGCACGCAGATCGCGGTGCTGGTTCGGGGAGACCATGACGTCAATGAGGCGAAGCTCGCTCGCGCAGCCGGCTCGGCCGCGCTGAAGCTTTCCAGCGCCCAGACGATCGAGCGGCTCACCGGGGCTCCCCGAGGGTTCAGCGGCCCGGTGCAGTTGCGGGGTGTGCGCCTGGTCGCCGACCACGCGGTCATGGGCATGGCGAACGCCGTCACCGGGGCCAATCAAGCCGACGCCCACTTTGTCAACGTGCATCCGGGACGCGACTTCAAGCCCGAGGTGGTCGCGGACCTGCGCATGGTCCGCCAGGACGATCCGTGTCCGCGGTGCGGCGGCCGGCTTGAGCTGATCAGCGCGATTGAAGTCGGCCATGTCTTTCAACTGGGGACCCGCTACAGCCAAGCGTTCGGTTGCGTCTTTCAAGATGCGGCCGGCGTCGCCAAGCCGATGGTGATGGGCTGCTACGGCATCGGGGTGAATCGCATTCTGGCCGCCTTGATCGAGCAGCGCCATGACGCGCAGGGGATGATCTGGCCGGCGGCGCTGGCGCCCTTTGCGGCGCTGATCAGCGTGCTCGAAGCCGACAATCCCGCCCAACAGCAGGCTGCGGAGGCGGCGTCTGAAGCGCTGGAACGGGCTGGGCTGGAGGTCCTGCTTGATGATCGAGACCAGTCGCCAGGCAGCAAGCTGAAGGATGCGGATCTGATTGGCGTGCCAGTGCAGGTGATTGTCGGCAAGGCCTGGACGCGCGAGCAGCAGTACGAGGTCTGCGACCGCGCCAGCAAGCAGCGGCAGACCGCCGGGCTCGCGTCCCTGGTGGAGACGGTCAATCGCCTGCTGGCCGATGCTCCTAAGTCTTAGAACCGGAGTGAGATCGATGCGCAAGGGAGGGGGCTAAAGAGGGCCGACAGACCGCGTTTCCGACGGACAAAGCGCTTGACAAGCCTAGCCCGCAAGCGTAAGGTGAGAGGCTGGGTGACTAGCACGTGACAAAGTGGGGCAGCCCACTTTTTTTGTTTCTGGCGATCATGGATGACACGCAGATCCGGGCCCTGCGGGCCCTGGTGGAGCCGTTGCTGCTTGAGCAGCAGGTTGAGGTGGTGGAGCTCACCTGCCGGCCGGCAGGGGGCGGGCTGGTGCTACGTTTCCTCATCGATAAAGTCGGCGGGGTGACGCTCAAGGACTGCGCCCGAATCAATCAGCTCCTGGGCGAAGCGTTGGACCGCTCGCAGGTGATCGAGCAGAGCTATACGCTGGAAGTGTCTTCGCCTGGATTGGATCGGCCGCTGATCAGCGTGAGGGACTACGAGCGGGCACTGGGACAGGACGTACGCTTGCAGGTGCGCGTGGCCGATGGGCGCTCGCGGGAAAGCGAAGGGCAGCTGCTCGCGGTGCAGCCACAGGCCATCGTGCTCAAGACGCCGGCGGGCAACGTGACCATCCCGCTCGTGGAGATCCAGCTGGCGACCAAAGTGATTCGTTGGTGAGGGAGTCCCATGAACGGCGAGTTGTTGGCGATCCTTGAAGCCATTGAACGCGACAAGGGGATTGACCGCGAGGTCCTCATTCAAGCGGTCGAGGGGGCGCTGGCTTCCGCGGCCAAAAAGAGCTTGGGCCTGAGCGAGGAGAGCATCGTCACGGTGACGCTCGATCGCCAAAGCGGCCGGCTGTCGGTTGTGTCCGACGACCGCCAGGTCTCCTCCATCGATTTCAGCCGCATCGCCGCGCAGACGGCCAAGCAGGTCATCATCCAGAAGATCCGCGAGGCCGAGCGAGAGGTGATCTTCTCAGAATTCCAGGGTCGGGTCGGCGACATCGTGACCGGCTCCGTCCACCGCTTCGAGCGAGGCGACATCATTGTTGAGCTCGGGCGGGCCGAAGCCGTGATGCCGCGCGCCGAGCGCATCCCGCACGAGGAGTACCAGCAGGGCGACCGGCTGCAGGGGTATGTGCTTGAGGTGCGCAGGAGCGTGAAGGGGCCAGCCATCATCCTGTCCCGCACGCACGAGGGGTTCATTCGCGGGCTCTTCGCGCTGGAGGTCCCTGAAATCGCCGAAGGCATTGTCGAGATCAAGGCCATCGCGCGCGAGCCGGGCGATCGGACCAAGATCGCGGTCGCCTCCAAGGACGAGAAGGTGGATTGCGTCGGCGCCTGCGTCGGCATGCGCGGGACGCGGGTCAAGAACATTGTCCGCGAACTGCACGGCGAGAAGATCGACATCATCCGCTGGCAGTCCGACATCAAGGAGTTCATCGCGGCGGCCCTGTCGCCCGCGAAGATCGCCGAAATCCGCCTGGCCGCTGAGCCCAGGCACGCCTTGGTCGTCGTGGATGATGACCAGTTATCGCTGGCGATTGGCAAGCGCGGGCAGAATGTCCGCCTGGCCTCGAAGCTGACCGGTTGGGAGCTGGAGATCCAGAGCAAGTCGCAGCTGGCCGCTGTGGAAGTCGAGCTGCGCGCGGTGCCCGGCGTTGGCCCCGCCATGGAAACCCGGCTCAAAGAAGCGGGCATTACCACGGCACAGGAGCTGGCGTCGATGACGATCGAGCAGCTCACGGCTGTCAAGAGCGTCGGCGCGAAGACGGCCCAGCGGCTGATCGACGCGGCCAAACGCACCCTGGAGACGCGAGCGGCGACGGGCGGCGCGGAAGTCACCGCGCCGCCGGCAGACGCGCCGGCGGAGGCGGCCACACCACAAGAGTCGGCGGCTGTCGCCGAAGCGCCGCGTGAGGAACCAGCCGAGCCGGAGGCAGCCCAGCCGACGGCGGATGCCGACGCCTCCGGTCCAACCGAGGACGCGCAGCCAGCGGAGCCGGCCGAGCCATCCGGTGAGCAGGCGGCAGAACCCGCCTCGGAGCCCGAGGCCCCCACGGAGTTGCCGGAAGCGCCCGCGGTCGAGACACCACCTGACGAGCAGCCATCTGATGAAGAGTCAAAAGCCTAAGCCGGCCAAGACGCGTGCGGTCGCCAAGCCGGTTCGCAACAAGCCCGCGGGCTCCGCGGTCAACGCCGCGAAAGTCGCGAAAGCGAAGGTAGCTCCGGCCACGGTCAAAGCCGCCTTGAAACCCAAGGCGGCCGCCAAGACGATGGCTCCAAAGCTTGCGCCCGTCAAGCCTGCGGCCCGGGCGGCGAGCGTCGCGGCCCCGATCGCCCTACCGCCCAGCGCCAAAGCGGGGCCGGGACTGGTTCGGCCGGCCCCGGCCTTACGGGCGGGGCCTGCGGCCGCGGCGCCGGCAAAGCCGGCACCGGCTGCGGCCAGACCGACTCCTGTCGCGCGACCTCAATCCGCCGCCCCGATTCCCGCAGCGGGCGCAGTCAAGCCCACGGTCGCCACCGTCGCGGCACCTGTCGCGCCCAAGCCCGCCGTGAAAGTCGAGCCGAAACCTGCCTCGAGCCTGCCGCCGGCCGCCAAAGTCGCGCCGGCTCCTCCAAAGCCTGTCGCCGCACAGCCCCCCGCGCCGAGCGCCGTCGAGGCCAAACCCGTCGCGGCCGCCCCGCGCAAGCAGCTCGAGCTGCGCTTTCCGATCACCGTCAAGGCCTTGGCCGAAAAGATGGAGGTCAAGGCGGCCGACCTCATCAAGCACCTGATGCAGCAGAAGCTCTTCGTGTCGCTGACGCACCAGCTGGAAGAGGGCATCGCCATCAGAGTGGCCGAAGCCTTCCATTGCGACGTGCTGCCGCAGCCGACGGTCGAAGAGCAAATCATCCAGGACAGCGCGCCGAATCCGGCGCGCCTGAGCCCGCGTGCGCCGGTGGTGACGTTCATGGGCCACGTGGACCATGGCAAGACCAGCTTGCTCGATGCAATCCGCGTGGCGAAGGTGGCCGAGAAGGAAGCGGGGGGCATCACGCAGCACATCGGCGCCTACGAAGTCGCGCTGGAAAAAGGCCGTGTGACATTCCTCGATACCCCGGGCCACGAGGCCTTCTCGGCGCTGCGGGCGCGCGGGGCCAACGTCACCGACGTCGTCGTCCTGGTGGTCGCCGCGGATGACGGCGTCATGCCGCAAACGGTGGAGGCGATCGACCATGCGAAGGCGGCCGGCGTTCCCATCATCGTGGCCATCAACAAGATGGACAAGCCGGAAGCCAATGCGCAGCGCGTCAAGCAGCAGCTGACTGAACACGAGCTGGTTTCGGAAGAGTGGGGCGGCAAGACGATCATGGTCCCGGTGTCGGCGCGCAGCCGCCAGGGCATCGACGACTTGCTCGAAATGCTGTTGCTGGAGGCGGAGCTGTTGGAGTTGAAGGCGGACCGGCAGGCCCCGGCGCAGGGCACGGTGGTCGAAGCTAAACTGACGCACGACCGCGGGCCTGTGGCGACGTTGCTGATCCAGCACGGAACCCTGCGGGTCGGCGATGTCGTGCTCATCGGCGCGCAGGTCGGCCGCGTGCGGGCCATGCTCGATGACCGGGGCCATCGCGTCAAGGAAGCCGGGCCGGCCAAACCCGTCGAGATCCTCGGCATCTCCGGGGTGCCGCAAGCTGGGGATCGCTTCCTGGTTATGGCGGACGAAAAGCTGGCGCGCGAGATTGCCGAGCGGCGTCGCGAGCAACGGGCCCGTCCGGCGGCGCACGCGAAGCACATCAGCCTCGAGGAGCTCCACAGCCGCATCGCCGAAGGCAAGCTCAAAGATCTGCGCCTCATCGTCAAGGCGGACGTGCAGGGCTCGCTCGAGGCCATCGTCCAGAGCCTTCAGAAGCTCGACGTGGAGAAAGAGGAAGTCCAGTTCAGGATCCTGCACGCCGGCGTCGGCGACATCTCCGAATCTGACGTGATCCTCGCGGCCGCCTCGGAAGCCATCGTGATTGGGTTCCACGTCGGCATCATCCCGCAGGTGCAGGTCATCGCGGCCAACGAAGGCGTGGATGTGCGCATCTATCAGGTCATCTACGAGCTCATCAACGCGATCCGTGCGGCGATCGAAGGACTCCTGGAACCGAGGGTTGAAGAAATCTTCATGGGGCGCGCGGAGGTCCGCAAGCTGTTTCAGATCTCAAAGATCGGCATCGTCGCCGGCTGCATGGTGACCAAGGGGTTGATCCGCCGCGACTGTCTGATCCGGGTCATCCGTGGCCGCGAGCGCGTCATCGAGGCCAAGATTGCGAGCCTCAAGCGGGTCAAGGACGACATCCGCGAAGCGCAGGAAGGATCGGAATGCGGCATCGCGCTGGAAGGCAACACGGACCTGCAGCCCGGGGATCTGTTGGAAGCGTGGGAACTCAAGAAGATTGCCAGAAAGCTTACATGACCCCGCTCGTGGCTCGTGGCTCGTGGCTCGTGGCCGGTGATTCGCGTCATTTGCTTTTGCCTCGAGCCTGCAGCCTCGAGCCTCGAGCGAATTCATGGTAGAACGCCGACGGTGCTTGAGCGGGATGCGGCCGACCGGGCCGCTCCACTTGGGCCATCTCGTCGGGGCGCTGGAGAACTGGCGCAAGCTCCAGGCCGAGTACGACTGCTTCTTCATGGTCGCGGACTACCACGCGCTGATGAGCGAGTACGAGCACCCGGAGCGCCTGCGCACCTGGTCCTATGAGAACGTCACGGACTGGCTAGCCAGCGGGATCGATCCGTCGCGCAGCGTGATCTTCCGCCAGTCGGACGTGCCCGAGCACGTCGAGCTGTTCACGATCCTCGCCATCATGACGCCCCTGGGCTGGGTCGAGCGGGTGCCGACCTACAAAGAGCAGCTGCGCGAGCTGAGCGGTCGGGAGCTCTCGACGTATGGCTTCCTCGGCTACCCCATCCTCCAGGCGGCGGACATCCTCCTCTATCAGGCCCACGTGGTCCCGGTCGGCGAGGACCAGCTCCCGCACTTGGAGCTGGCGCGGGAGATCGTCCGCCGGTTTCATCACCTCTATCGCACGCAGATCTTCCCGGAGCCGGAGGCCCTGTTGACGCCGGCCCCTCGCCTAGCGGGCCTGGATGGGCGCAAGATGTCCAAGAGCTATGGCAACACGATCAACCTGTCGGAAACACCCGAGGCCATCCGCCGTTTGGCGCAGCAGATGTTCACGGACCCCAAGCGGATCAAGATGACAGATCCCGGGCATCCCCAGACGTGCAATGTGTGCGGCTACTGGAAGGTGTTCGCTCCGGAGCGAGCCGCCACGGTCTGGGAAGAATGCCGCACGGCCCGCCGCGGCTGCGTGCAGAATAAACAGGAGCTTGCCGAGGTGCTCGTGCAGCTCACCGAGCCCTATCGGCAAGCGCGCCCCGTCCTGCAAGGCGGGGCAAGCGCCGCCTCCGGGCAGGAGCGCTACGCCAAGATCGAACGCGTATTGCAGGAGGGTGCTGCGAAGGCGCGCGCGGTGGCCCAGCGGACGATCGCTGACGTGAAGCGCGCCGTCGGCATCGCGAGCTAGGGAGCGTCAGGCATGCAGTACGACGTGCGCGCGGATCTGTACGAAGGCCCCTTGCCGCTGCTGGTCGAGCTGGCGCGGTATGACTTGGTGGACCTCTTCTTGATTCAGCTGGTCGATCTGACGCAGGACTATCTCAAGCTCGTGAAGTCCTCAGGCGTCAATCTCAATGAGCTCGCCGAGCCGTTGCCGCTGCTGGGCAACCTGATGGCCATCAAGGCGCGGCGCCTGCTGCCCTCGCCACCGGCGGTTGAGGAAGAAGAAGTGCCGATCAGCCTGGAGGAGCTAGAGCGCCGCCTCAAGGAGTATCAGCAGTTCAAGACCGTGGCGCAGTTATTGTCGGAGCTGCACGCGTTGCAGCACCGGCATTTCTCCAGGCCGCGGGCAAGCGTCGAGGAAGTCCCCGGAGCCGACCTGACGCCCCCGGCGCTGTTTCCGGTCGAGGTGGGCGTCGGCGATCTCGTCTCCGCCTTCACGAAAGTCCTGGAACAGTCGACCTCGGCGGTGTACGAAGTGAAAACCGAGCCCTGGACGGTGGAGATGAAGGTAGCGCAGCTTCGCACGCAGCTGCTGGTGAAACGGCAGCTCTTGTTCGCCGAGCTCTTCATCGTCGGGCAGAGCAGCCTGGAGCTGGTCGTGACGTTCCTGGCGCTCTTGGAGCTCATCCGCCAGCGCTTGGCGAAGGCCGTCCAAGACGGACCGTTCACCCCGATCCTGATTCGATTGCGAGAGGACTGAGCCATGGACGCCGGACAGGCCACGCGAATTCTTGAAGCCATCTTGTTTGTGTCTGGTCAGCCCGTGCCGCTGAAACGGCTGCAGGAGCTGCTGCCGGAAGTGGAACCCGCCGTGCTGCGCGAGCTGCTGCGACAGCTCACCGAGGCCTACGCGGCCGAACGGCATGGGCTGCGCATCCAGGAAGTGGCCGGCGGCTATCACTTCGTGACGCACGAGGACCTCGCGCCCTGGGTGAAGAAAGCGCTGGAGCGTTCCAGGCCCGATGCGGTCAGCGCGGCCGCCATGGAAACCCTGGCGATTATCGCCTACCGTCAGCCGATGACGAAGGCCGAGATCGAAGCGATCCGGGGCGTGGATGTGGGCGCGTCGCTGGACACGCTCGTCGAGCGGCAATTCGTGCGGACTGCCGGCCGCAAGGACAGCCCGGGCCGGCCATTTCTGTATGCGACGACGAGCGAGTTCCTGCGCCATTTCGGCCTCAAGTCGCTTGAGGCCTTGCCCAGCCTGGCCTTGCCGGCCGTCCCGGAACCGACGGCGGCCGAACCCACGACCACGCTCCAAGCCGCCCCGTCGGATGGCCCCTAGGCGTCACGCCGCCCCAAGCCTCAACGCGGTGCGCGAGCGCATCGACCGACTCGATCGGGAGCTCTTGCGGTTGCTCAATCATCGCGCGGCGCTGGCGCTGGTCATCGGCCGAATCAAGAAGCGGCGCAAGTGGCCCGTGTATGACGCGCGCCGCGAAGCGTTCGTCCTTGGGCGGGTCGTCCAGGCCAACGCCGGCCCGCTCTCGGCGCATGCGGTGCGGCACATCTTCCAAGCCATCCTCTCCGAGTGCCGCCGGCGGGAGCGGACTCGGCGGACCTCCTGACGGCCATGCCGACGGTGGCCTATCTCGGTCCCGAGCATACCAACACGCACCGCGCGGCGCTGAGCCGCTTCGGCCGGCGCAGCCAGTACCGCCATGCGCCGACGGTGGAAGAAGTCTTCCGGCTGGTGGAGCGGTGGCAGGCGGACTACGGCGTCGTGCCCATCGAAAACTCGCTGGGGGGTTCGGTGACGCACACCTTGGACCGGTATATCGAGTGTCGCGACACGCCCGTGAGAATCCACGGCGAGATTGACCTGCCGATTCAGCATTCGGTGATCGTGCGGTCGGGCGCGACGTTGTCGGATGTGCGCGTCCTGTACTCTCACCCGCAGGCGTTCGAGCAATGCCGCGCGTGGCTGGCGAGGCACTTGCCGAAGGCGAGCCGCGCGGAAACCGACTCCACCGCCGAAGCGGTCCAGCGGTTGCTGTCAGTGCGGATTGGACGATGGACGAGTGTGTGGCCCCTCAAGCACCGGGCGGCCATCGCCCCGCCGGAGCTGGCGCAAGCGCACGGCTTGAAGGCCGTGGCCATTCCGCAGGAGCGGGAGAACCGGACGCGATTTCTCGTCTTGGGATTGAATGAGCCGCCGCGCGCCACGCGCAGCCGGACCTCGCTCCTCTTCGGCCTGAAGGACAAGCCAGGCGCGCTGCACGACGCGCTGGTGCCCTTCAAGCGGTACGGGATCAATCTGACGAAGATCGAATCGCGTCCCTCGAAGAAGCGAGTCTGGGAGTACGTGTTCTTCATCGACTTTCTCGGGCATGAGCACGACGCCAAGGCGCAGCGCGCGCTAGCCGCGCTGCGGGCTCGCGCGGCCTTCGTGCGCGTACTCGGCTCCTATCCGATCGGTAACTGAGAGAAACACAACGAGCAGCGTGCAGCGTTTAGCGTACAGCGTTCAGGGAACGTGGTATTCGCTGAACGCTCAACGCTATACGCTCAACGCGAGGCGATCATGATGACGATAGATGCGCGGGCCCGCCAGGCGCTTCGCAGCCTGCAGACCTACCGGCCCGGGACCCCCATCGAGGACGTGCAGCGAATGCTCAAGCGCGCCTCGGTGATCAAACTGGCCTCGAATGAGAACGCCCTGGGCCCCTCGCCCAAGGCGCTGGCTGCGCTGCGCCGCGCGACAGGAACCCTCCATCGCTACCCCGACGCGACGTGCCGCCTGTTGCGCGAGCAACTGTCCGAGAAGCTCCGGGTGGCCCCGGAACGCCTGATCGTGGGCAACGGGTCGGATGAGCTGATCGTCTTGGCCCTGCGAGCGTTTGTGGACCCGGGCGATGAGGTGGTGGTCGCGCACCCGACGTTCTTGATCTATGCGTTGCAGGCCAACGCCTGCGCCGCCACGGTGCGCGAGGTGCCCTTAAAGCACTACCGCTATGACTTGCCGGCCATGAAGGCGGCGGTGACGCCGCAGACGAAGCTGGTCTTTATCGCCAATCCGGACAATCCGACCGGGACCTACGTGACGCGGAAGGAGCTTGAGCGATTCCTCGCCGGGTTACCAGCGCACACGCTGGTCATGCTCGATGAGGCCTACTACGAGTTCGTGGAAGCCGCGGACTACCCCCGGTCGTTGCGCTACGTGCCGGACTTCCCGGTCATCGTCACGCGCAGCTTCTCGAAAGCCTATGGGCTGGCCGGCCTTCGCATCGGCTACGGGGCCGCCCAGCCGTCGATCATCGCGGCCATGAATGCGGTGCGCGAGCCGTTTAATGTCAACAGTTTGGCGCAGGCCGCGGCCTTGGGCGCGCTGAAGGATGCCGCGTTCCTCTCGCGCACCCGCGCGATGGTCCGCGAGGGACGGCGCTATCTGGCAAAAGAGCTTGGGGCGCTGGGGATCCAGTTCGTGCCGAGCGTGACGAATTTCATCCTCCTCCGGCTGGGTCCGCGCGCTCACGTGGTAGCCGAGGCGCTGTTGCGCCGGGGTCTCATCGTGCGCGAGATGAGCGCGTGGAGCCTGCCCGATTGCATCCGCGTGACCATCGGCACGCCGGCCGAGAACCGCGCGTTCATCCGAACGTTGAAGACCGTGCTGCGCTAGGAGGGAGCCATGATTATTGTCTTGAAGCCACGAGCCACGAAAAAGCAATTGGAGCACGTGCTCCGCAAGATCAAAGCCCTGGGGCTGAAGACCATCGTCTCCCGGGGCACCGAGCGAACCATCGTCGGCGTGATCGGGGCGGAGGACGCGCTGCGCGCCCAGCCACTGGAGGTCTTCCCGGGCGTCGAGAAGGTCATGCCCATTCTCAAGCCCTTCAAGCTTGTGTCCCGCGAGTTCAAGCCGGAGCCGACCGTGGTCGATGTGAGCGGTGTGCGCGTCGGCGCCAAGCGGCTGGTCGTCATGGCCGGGCCCTGCTCGGTGGAGAGCAAGGCCATGATGATGGCGACGGCCAAGCTGGTCAAGCGCGCCGGGGCGCAGTTCCTGCGCGGGGGCGCCTTCAAGCCCAGGACGTCGCCCTATTCGTTCCAAGGGCTTGGCGAGGAGGGGCTGCGCTACCTGCGCGAGGCGGCCACCCGGACGGGCTTGCTCGTGGTGACGGAGCTGACGGACTCCCGCGACATCAGCCTCGTGGAGCACTATGCCGATATCATCCAGATCGGCGCCCGCAACATGCAGAATTTCGAGCTGCTCAAAAGCGTCGGCCAAACGCAGAAGCCGGTGCTGCTCAAGCGAGGCTTCTCGGCGACCATTCAGGAGTTTCTCTTAGCGGCGGAATATATCCTCAGCCACGGCAATTTCAATGTCATCCTGTGCGAACGCGGCATCCGCACGTTCGAGACGCAGACGCGATTCACCCTCGATGTCAGCGCCGTGCCGGTGATCAAGAAGCTGTCGCACCTGCCGGTCGTCGTCGATCCCAGCCATGCCGCCGGGGAGTGGGAGTATGTCACGCCGCTGGCCAAGGCCGCCGTGGCGGCGGGAGCCGATGGCGTGATCATTGAGGTGCACCCGAATCCTGAAACCGCGTTATCCGACGGCCCGCAATCGCTGCTGCCGAAGCGCTTTCTCAGCTTGGTCAAGGATCTCAAGAAGGTTGCGCTGGCCGTCGGCCGGACCCTGTAACCAGACCTGCAACCTGGATGTGTAATGTGTAATGTGTAATGTGTAATGTGAGAGAGGGACACGGCATCGTTCTGCCAGCCCTCACATTACGCATTACGCATTGAACATTGCACACACGATGAATGCTGGTTTTCGATCGCATCACAATTGTAGGACTGGGATTAATCGGCGGCTCGCTGGGCATGGCGCTGCGCCGCAAACGCCTGGCACGGGAAGTCGTCGGCGTGAGCCGGCGTGCGGTGACGGCGCGTCGCGCCAAGACACGGGGCGCCGTTGACCTCGGCATGATGGATAGTAAGCGCGCCGTGCGCGAGGCAGACCTCGTCATCCTCGCGACACCGGTTGAGGCCATCGTCCCGACCGCCTTGCGGCTCGCCAAGACGATGCGCCCGGGCAGCATCCTGACAGACGTGGGCAGCAGCAAAGGCGCGATCGTGCGCGCGTTGGAGCGCCGGCTGCCGCACCATGTCGCGTTTGTCGGCGGGCACCCCTTAGCCGGATCAGAACAGCAGGGCATCGAAGCCGCGGACGCCTCCCTCTTTGACGGCTCGGTGTGCATTCTCACGAAGACCGCCCGCACCGATCCGCGCGCCCTGGCCCGGGTCCGCCAGCTCTGGGCTCCGCTGGTGGAGCGCGTCGTCCTCATGAGCCCCGCGCGCCATGATCGCCTCCTGGCCCAAATGAGCCACCTGCCGCATGTGATCGCCTTCTGCCTGGCCTCGGCGGTTGAGCGCGAGGGTCTCGCCGTGGCACCCCGCAGTTTTCTCGACATGACGCGCATCGCCAAGAGCAGCCCGCAGTTGTGGGATGACATTTTCCTCAGCAATCGCGACGGGGTGCTGGCCTCGATGGCGCGCTTTGAGCATCGCTGGCGCGCGCTGCGCAAGCTCATCACCCAAGGGCGGGGAAGTTCCCTGCGCCGGGCGCTGGCGCGCGCTGGCGCGGTGCGTCATGCCTTGGGCGACCCGTAAGGTGAAGTCTGCGCGCAAGCCGTCGGCCGGCTTGCTGCCGCGGCTCCTCGTCACCATTGACGGGCCGGCCGGCTCGGGCAAGAGCACGACGGCCAAACAGCTGGCTCACGCGCTCGGCTTGTCCTACCTGGATACGGGCGCCACCTACCGCACGCTCGCCTACGCCGCCATCCAGCAGGATGTGGTAATCACTGATGTCGAGCAGCTCATTGAGCTGGCCCGACGTCTGTCCCTGGGCTTTGTCACGACGCCGGCAGGCCGCCTGCGGGTGATGTTGGACGGGCAAGACATCAGCCAGGCGATCCGGACGGAAGAGGTCTCGGAGGCGGCCGCCCACATCGCGCAGTATCCCGGCGTGCGGGCCGCGATGGTGAAGCGCCAGCGCGGGCTGGCTCGGGCCGGCGGCTTCGTCGTGGAGGGCCGCGACACCGGTTCGGTCGTCTTTCCGGATGCGCCGTACAAGTTCTTTTTGGACGCCTCGCCGCAGGTGCGCGCCCACCGGCGCCAACGCGAGCTCGCCCGCCTCTATGGCTCCAAACCGCCCCTGGCGCAGGTGCAAGAGCAGCTGCACTTTCGGGACGGGCTCGACCGCACCCGCCGCGTGGGCGCGCTGGTCAAGCCGCGCGGCGCGGTGACGATCGACACGTCGCACCGCACCGTCAGGGACGTGGTGCGAATCATGCAGCAGCGCATCCGCCAGCGCGAGCGCCGGCGAGGCTGATCGTCCCATGGCCCGCTCCGGGCGCGCGATGAATCCCGGCTCCTACCGCTGCGTGAAGGCGTGCGCCGGGCTGTTCTTGCGGGTGGGGTTTCGGTTGCGGGTCCGAGGCGCCGAATACATGCCGCGCACCGGCGGCGTCCTGGTGGCCGCCAATCATGTCAGCTACCTGGATCCGCTTGTGGTCGGCGTCGCCTGCCCGCGGCCGCTGACGTTCATGGCGCGATCGACGTTGTGGCGCAGCCCGTTCATGCATCTGTTCCTCTGGCAGATGGGGGTCATTCCGATTATGCGATCGGAAGGCGATGTGGCCGCCGTCCGCGAGGCCATCCGCCGGCTGCGGGCCGGGGAAGCGCTGGCGATCTTTCCCGAGGGCGCGCGGCAATGGACGCCGACGCTGGGCGACGTCAAGCGGGGCGTCGGGCTGCTCGCCATCGCCGGCCAAGTGCCGGTCGTGCCGGCGATCGTGCGCGGGACCTACGACGCGCTGCCTCGAGGCAGCGGCTGGCTTCGTCGGGCCAAAATTCAAGTTGCGTTCGGACCGCAAATTGCGTACACTGAGTCCCGTTTTACAGCCGACCAGCCCAAGGGCGAACCGTCCACGGAACTGGCCGCCCGCCATGAGGCGCTGGCCGAAGCGGTGACACAACGCTGGCGCCAGTTGCAGGATGAGCTCAGCCACGAATGACCCACAGAAGATGACTACGGCTACCGAACCCTCCGTGAGCCTGGAAGACCTCTATCTCCAGAGCCTGCGGGGCATTAACGAAGGCGAGATCGTCAAAGGCCAGATCATCGCCATTTCCCCCAAGGACGTCCTGATCGACATCGGCTACAAGTCCGAAGGCTCCATCGGCTTGTATGAGTTCGGCGATCCCAAGGCCCTGAAAGTCGGCGATGAGGTCGATGTGCTCGTAGAGAGCATTGAGGATGAGCATGGCACCGTGGTCCTCTCCAAGCATAAGGCCGACCGCCAGAAGGGCTGGGAGCGGATCATCAATAACTATAAGGAAGGGGACATCATTGAGGGCCGCCCAACGCGCAAGGTGAAGGGCGGCCTCATGGTGGATATCGGCATTGAAGCCTTCATGCCGGCGTCGCTGGCCTCCTTCAAAGGCTACGCCAGCCTGGACAGCCTGGTCGGCCAGCAGCTCAAGTTCATCATCCTGAAGATCAGCCGCGCGCGCAAGAACATCGTCGTCTCCCACCGCGACTACCTCGTGCGAGAGAAGGACCAGCAGCGCCAGAAGCTCATCGAATCGCTGACGATCGGCGAGCGCCGGCGCGGCACCGTGAAGAATCTCACGGACTTCGGCGCCTTCATCGATTTGGGCGGGGTGGACGCCCTCCTGCACATCGGAGACATCTCTTGGGGCCGGATCGGGCATCCCTCGGACGTCCTCAGCGTCGGGCAGACGCTGGACGTGGTGGTCCTGGCGGTCGATCGCCAGGCGAACAAAGTCTCGTTGGGCCTGAAGCAGCTCCTGCCCAGCCCCTGGGAGCATGCGGCCGCCAAGTATCCGGTCGGCAACCGGATCAAGGGCCGCGTGGTCAACCTGGTGCCCTACGGCGCATTCGTCGAGGTCGAGCCGGGAATCGAAGGGCTGGTCCACATCTCGGAGCTGTCCTGGTCCAAGCGGATCAACCATCCGTCCGAGATGCTGCAGGTGGAGCAGGAGATCGAAGCCGTGGTCCTCTCGGTCGATCCCAAGAACCAACGGCTGTCGCTGGGCGTCCGGCAGGCGGCTGGCGATCCCTGGGAGCATGCCGTGCAGAAATACCAGCCCGGCGCGAAAGTCGTGGGCCGGGTCCGCCAGCTCACCGATTATGGGGCCTTTATCGAGCTGGAAGACGGGATCGAGGGCATGCTGCACAACGCCGACATTTCCTGGACCCGCAAGATCAACCACCCCTCCGAAGTCCTGCGCCGCGGCCGCATGGTTGATCTCATCGTGCTGACCTGTGAGGCGGAGAACCACCGCATCACGCTCGGTATGAAGCAACTCATGCCGGATCCCTGGGCCCAGCTGGTCCAACAGTTCTCGCTCGGTTCCACCGTGGAGGGCACGATCACGAAGGTGGCGGGATTCGGCCTCTTCGTGGAGATCGCGGCCGACGTGGAGGGCCTCATGCACCTGTCCGAGCTGGAATTGGCGCCGGAGGAGCGGCTGGAGCAGCGCTACCATGTCGGCGACAAGATTCGCGCGCAGGTCATCAAGCTCGATGAGGTCGAGCGCAAAATCGGCCTCAGCAACAAGAACCTGCCGCCTCTTACCGCATCCTAAGCGTTTGCCGCGGACGCCCGCGTCATCACGACCTCAGGGCTGTGGACCTGCACCCCATGACCGCTCCCACACCGCTTGACGTGATCCGCCGCGGCGCCGTGGACATCCTGGCCGAGGACGATCTGCGCGCCAAGCTCGCCTTGCGCCGGCCCCTGATCGTGAAGGCGGGTTTCGATCCCACTGCGCCGGACCTGCATTTGGGCCACACCGTCCTGCTGCGCAAGCTCCGCCACTTCCAAGACCTCGGCCACAAGGTCGTGTTCGTCATCGGCGACGCGACGGGCCTGGTGGGCGATCCCTCCGGCATGTCGCAGACGCGCCCGGTCCTGACCTGGGATGAAGTGCGGGCCAACGCGGCCAGCTACACGCAGCAAGCCAAGCGCATCCTTCGCATGGAGCGCGAGGTCTTCGAAGTCCGCTACAACAGCGAGTGGTTCCTGGGCCGCAGTCCGCAGCTGCGCAGCGCGGGGCTGGAGCTCTTTGATTTCAACAAGCTGGTGGCCTTGGCCTCGAAGATCACCGTGGCGCGGCTGACCGAGCGCGACGATTTCGCCACGCGGCTCAAGACGGGCCGGCCGATCACGTTCTTGGAGCTGTTCTACCCGCTCATGCAGGCGTATGATTCCGTGAAGATCGCCGAGCAGTACGGCCAGTGCGACGTCGAGCTGGGCGGCACGGACCAAACGTTCAATCTCTTGCTGGGACGCGACCTGCTGCGGGAGTACGGCCATCCCCCGCAGGTGGTGCTGACCATGCCGCTGTTGGAAGGCACCGAGGGCGTGCAGAAGATGTCGAAGTCGCTCAAGAACCAGATCGGCATCGAAGAGCCGCCGGGGGACATGTTCGGCAAGCTCATGTCCGTTCCCGACTCGGTCCTCGTGAAATATTTCACCTTGCTCACCGACGTCAGCGAGGAGCGCTTGAAGGGGATCGAGCACGGGCTGAAGACTCGCAAGGTGAACCCGCGCGACATCAAGGTGGAGCTGGCCGCCGAGGTGGTGACGCGCTACCACAGCGCCGAAGCCGCCCAGCAGGCCCGCGAAGAGTTTGCGCGCGTCTTTTCCAAGCGCGAGCAACCCAGCGAGATGGAAGAGCTGCCGCTGCCCGCGCCCGATCAAGCCGGCCAGGTTGATCTCATCGCGCTCTTGCTCGGTGCCAAGCTCGCGCCGAGCAGGAACGAGGCGCGCCGACTCGTGCAGCAGGGCGGGGTGAAGCTGAATGGCACCCCGGTCCGCGGCGTTACCCTGCCATACGCCCACGCCCAGGGCGCCGTCTTGCAAGTCGGGCCCCGCCGCTTTCGCAAACTCGTCGGAGCGAAAGGCGCTTGACAGGTCAATATTCCGGTGTTACGATCACGGATGGTGGTGGATTCGTGACACACACCTGCCGGATTTGACAAGGACGTTCCAGCCGACTTCTTTTTTTGCAGGAAAGAGAGCGCCTGAGAAGAAGGCGCTCTTTTTGTATCCTGCAACGCCTGCTCTTTGACAATTTGAGACGTTGCTGTCTGCCCCAGTCGATTTCTGTAAGGTTCACGGGTCAGCTAGCCTCAACAGTTCAGCCGGGGCCTTCGGGGCCCGGATGAGGAGTCTGTTGACGGAGAGTTTGATCCTGGCTCAGAGCGAACGCTGGCGGCGTGGATAAGGCATGCAAGTCGAGCGATCCCCGCAAGGGGATAGCGGCAAACGGGTGAGTAACGCGTAGGGAACCTACCCTGGAGTGGGGGATAACTCCGCGAAAGCGGGGCTAATACCGCATAGTTTCGGATTCCCGCATGGGAAACCGGGTAAAGGTGGCCTCGACCGAAAGGTTGCTATTGCTCCAGGAGGGTCCTGCGTCCCATCAGCTAGTTGGTAGGGTAACGGCCTACCAAGGCTTTTGACGGGTAGCTAGCTTAAGAGAGCGGTTAGCCACACTGGCACTGAGACACTGGCCAGACTCCTACGGGAGGCTGCAGTCGAGAATCTTTGGCAATGGGCGCAAGCCTGACCATGCGACGCCGCGTGCGGGATGAAGGCCCTCGGGTCGTAAACCGCTGTTATGAGGGACGAAGTCCCGTGAGGTGAACAATCTCGCGGGATTGACGGTACCTCAAGAGAAAGCCACGGCTAACTCCGTGCCAGCAGCCGCGGTAATACGGAGGTGGCAAGCGTTGCTCGGATTTACTGGGTGTAAAGGGCAAGTAGGCGGTCCTATAAGCCCCGTTTGAAATGCTCCGGCTCAACCGGAGCAAGTGACGGGGGACTGCAGGACTTGAGGATGGGAGAGGCGAACGGAATTCCCGGTGTAAGGGTGAAATCTGTAGATATCGGGAGGAACACCAGTGGCGAAGGCGGTTCGCTGGACCATTTCTGACGCTGAGATGCGAAAGCTAGGGGAGCGAACAGGATTAGATACCCTGGTAGTCCTAGCCGTAAACGATGGACACTAGGTGTTGGCCCCTTTTGGGGTCAGTGCCGCAGGTAACCCGCTAAGTGTCCCACCTGAGGAGTACGGCCGCAAGGTTGAAACTCAAAGGAATTGACGGGGGCCAGCACAAGCGGTGGAACATGTGGTTCAATTCGATGCTACGCGAAAAACCTTACCCAGGCTTGACATGCAGGAAGTAGGAACCTGAAAGGGGGACGACCCGTAACCAGACCGGGAGCCTGCACAGGTGCTGCATGGCTGTCGTCAGCTCGTGCCGTGAGGTGTTGGCTTAAGTGCCATAACGAGCGCAACCATTGCTACTAGTTGCCACCGGGGCCCGCAAGGGCTGCCGAGCACTCTAGTGGGACTGCCAGCGATGAGCTGGAGGAAGGTGGTGATGACGTCAAGTCCGTACGGCCCTTATGCCTGGGGCGACACACGTGTTACAATGGGGCGGACAATGCGCCGCGAGCCCGCGAGGGTAAGCTAATCGCCTAAACCGCTCCCCAGTTCGGATCGCAGGCTGCAACCCGCCTGCGTGAAGTTGGAATCGCTAGTAACGGCGGATCAGCACGCCGCCGTGAATACGTTCCCTGGCCTTGTACACACCGCCCGTCAAGCGATGGGAGCTGGGAGCACCCGAAGTCGGCGTACCAACCCGCAAGGGAGGGAGCCGCCGAAGGTGAGACCAGTGACTGGCGCTAAGTCGTAACAAGGTAGCCCTACGGGAACGTGGGGCTGGATCACCTCCTTTCTGGAGAATATCCGTGACCTTTGAGCGACTGGTGGCAGGCAGCAACGTCTTAAATTGTCTGAGTCGAACCATTGATCCTTCGACTCGCTCGGCCTACGGCCTCGCTCGCTCAGGATCAATCCCGAGCGAGTCCCGCGGAGCGGGACGAGTCGAGGGATTGACAAGGAGCGGCGGGGTCCATAGAATGCAAGAGCGCTAGGGCCCTCCTCGACGACGTCAGCGAGAACTGACCGGTGTGAGGAGTCAACGGAGAAGCGAGCACGTGCCGATCCGTTTTTTGTTTTCTCTTGCGCCGCCAAATGTCGGAAGCCCGCCGCGGGCCGATAGCTCAGTGAGCAGAGCACCGTGCTGATAACGCGGGGGTCAGTGGTGCAATTCCACTTCGGCCCAGTGCTTGATCAGGTCGGTCACAGGTGCCGTGCGCCGATTCGGGCTTTCGGCCGAGGCGCTTGCACCCGTCAACGGCTGCTTGCTCTTTGATGTACGAACCGCTCGACCAGATCGCTGGACAGTCATGGGCCTGTAGCTCAGCTGGGAGAGCGCCTGCTTTGCACGCAGGAGGTCAGCGGTTCGATCCCGCTCAGGTCCACCAGTTTGCCTCTTGTCTGTGGACATCTGAGTAAGCGGACAGACCCCTTGCTCCCGCTCCTGGCGCAAGACGCCACGGGCAGGTCCGTTCTTTGACAACTGCATGGTTTCGCCGAGGATTCACACGTGTAGTTAAGCTACGAAGAGCTGTCGGTGGATGCCTTGGCTTCGACCGGCGATGAAGGACGTGGCAAGCTGCGATAAGCTTCGGGGAGCCGCAAGCAAGCGTTGATCCGGAGATGTCCGAATGGGGAAACCCCCCCACCCTTATCGGTGGGGACCGACCGCTGAATCCAATAGGCGGTTTGGAGCCAACGCGGTGAAGTGAAACATCTCAGTACCCGCAGGAAGAGAAATCAAACGAGATTGCCCTAGTAGCGGCGAGCGAACGGGCAACAGCCCAAATCCCGCCGGCGTGATAGCCGGCATGCGTTGCCGGCGGGAGGTTGTGGGGTCTGTTTAGAGCCTCATGCTGGAGGCTCGTTTCTTGCGCGCGGATAGCGGAAGGGTCTGGAACGGCCCACCATAGAAGGTGACAGTCCTGTATGCGAAATCCGTGGCGTAAGGAATGGGACAGATTCCCGAGTACCACCGGACACGTGGAACCCGGTGGGAAGCTGGGAGGACCACCTTCCAAGGCTAAATACGAGTCGAAGCCCGATAGTGCACCAGTACCGCGAGGGAAAGGTGAAAAGAACCCCGGAAGGGGAGTGAAATAGAACCTGAAACCGTCAGCTTACACAGCAGTCCGAGCCTGCCGCAAGGCGGGTGAGGGCGTGCCTTTTGCATAATGATCCGGCGAGTTACTCGGGCAAGCGAGTCTAAGGCCGTTACCGGCCGGAGGCGCAGCGAAAGCGAGTCCAAACTGGGCGTTCAGCTTGTTTGAGTAGACCCGAAGCTAGGTGATCTAGCCATGGCCAGGGTGAATTCTGCCTAACAGCAGAAGGAGGCCCGAACTCATCAGTGTTGAAAAACTGTGGGATGAGCTGTGGTTAGGGGCGAAAGACCAATCAAACCTAGTGATAGCTGGTTCTCCCCGAAATAACTCTACGGTTAGCCTTGCAGGTTCACCGGTGGGGGTAGAGCACTGGATGGGCTAAGGACCACACCAGGTTACTGAACCCAACCAAACTCCGAATACCATCGGTTCATACTGCAGGAGTCAGCCTGTGAGGGATAAACTTCACAGACGCGAGGGAAACAACCCAGACCGCCAGTTAAGGCCCCCAAGCGTACGCTCAGTGGGAAAGGATGTCGAATTGCAAAGACAGCCGGGATGTTGGCTCAGAGGCAGCCATCATTTAAAGAGTGCGTAACAGCTCACCGGTCGAGCGATTCGGCGCCGATAATGATCGGGGCTAAGCGTACCGCCGACGCTGCGGTTCCAACGACCCTTCGGGGTCGTTGGGAGGTAGGGGAGCGTTCTGTCGTAGGGTGAAGGTCATCCGTGAGGGTGGCTGGACGAGGCAGAAGTGAGAATGTCGGAATGAGTAGCGAAAAACTCCGCGAGAAACGGAGTCGCCGTAAGCCTAAGGGTTCCTGGGGAAGGCTAATCCACCCAGGGTGAGTCGGTCCTAAGCTGAGGCCAGTAGGCGTAAGCGATGGACAAGCCGTTAACATTCGGCTACCACCGGCGGGGCGTTTGACGGGCGACGTCGACGCAGGAAGCTAGGCCATCCGGGTGTTGGATGTCCCGGTCCAGATCTGTACCTGCGGCATCGCAAGGTGCCGCGGCGAAGGAAATGGGGAGTTGAGGCCACGGCCAAGACAAACTGGCTCAGGCTACGCTGCCAAGAAAACTCGTCGCTCGAAGTTCCGTTGGTGCCCGTACCGCAATCCGACACAGGTAGGCGGGGAGAACATCCCAAGGCGCTCGAGTGAACCCTCGTTAAGGAACTCGGCAAAATGGCCCCGTAACTTCGGAAGAAGGGGTGGTCGTGGGCGTGACGCTCCTCGTGGGCGAAGCGCCTGTGACTCACAGTAAAGAGGCTCAGCCGACTGTTTAGTAAAAACACAGGTCTCTGCGAAGTCTAGACGACGCCGTATAGAGACTGACACCTGCCCAATGCTGGAAGGTCAAGGGGATGCGTTAACCGCAAGGTGAAGCGCTGAACTCAAGCCCCAGTGAATGGCGGCCGTAACTATAACGGTCCTAAGGTAGCGAAATTCCTTGTCGGGTAAGTTCCGACGCGCACGAATGGTGTAACGAGCTGAGCGCTGTCTCAACGAGGGACTCGGCGAAATTGTGACCGCAGTGAAGACGCTGCGTTCCCACATGTAGACGAAAAGACCCCAGAACCTTTACTGCAACCTGTTATTGAGCATATGTCCGAGCTGTGCAGCATAGGTGGGAGGCGTTGAAGCTCGGCCGCTAGGCCGAGCGGAGCCACCAGTGAAATACCACCCTGCTTGTACGTGTGTTCTAATGTCGAATCTCTGAATCGAGACGGCAGACAGTGACAGGTGGGCAGTTTGACTGGGGCGGTTCCCTCCTAAAGGATAACGGAGGGGCCCAAAGGTGCCCTCAGCGCGGTCGGCAATCGCGCGTCGAGTGTAAAGGCATAAGGGCGCTTAACTGCGAGACCCGCAAGTCGAGCAGAGACGAAAGTCGGGCTTAGTGATCCGGCGGTGGAAGGTGGAATCGCCGTCGCTCAACGGATAATAGGTACTCTGGGGATAACAGGCTTATCGGGCCCGAGAGTTCACATCGACGGCCCGGTTTGGCACCTCGATGTCGGCTCATCGCATCCTGGGGCTGGAGAAGGTCCCAAGGGTCCGGCTGTTCGCCGGTTAAAGCGGTACGCGAGCTGGGTTTAGAACGTCGTGAGACAGTTCGGTCTCTATCTCATGTGGGCGGAGGAAACTTGAGGAGAGCTGCCCGTAGTACGAGAGGACCCGGGCAGACGGACCTCCGGTGTCCCAGTTGTCCCGCCAGGGGCATCGCTGGATAGCCGTGTCCGGACAGGATAAGCGCTGAAAGCATCTAAGCGCCAAGCCCCCTCCAAGATAAGGTTTCCCGGGCCGCAAGGCCCCTAAAGGCCCCAGGTAGACTACCTGGTTGATAGGCCGCCGGTGTAAGACCCGTGAGGGTTTCAGCCTAGCGGTACTAATCGGCCGTGAGGCTTAACTACACTTGGCTTCATCTGTGAAAGATTTCGGCGAGACCATGCAGTTGCCAGTTTGACAAGAAACGCCCGGTGACCATACTGAGGGGGCCACACCCGAGCCCATTCCGAATTCGGTCGTTAAGCCCCTCAAGGCCAATGGTAGTGATTCCGCAAGGGATCGCGAGAGTAGGTAGTCGCCGGGCTTTTTCTTTGTGCGGGCGGCAGCGAGCCGCGTTCGCGGATCGCTCGCGCGCCCCGGCGTGGCGCGCTTCGCTCGGCGGATTTTGGCGCTCGTCCCTAACCGGCAAGCCATAGGGAGTCCGTGCCCGCGCCAAAATCCGAACGTCCGCTCCACGCAGCTCGCTACCGCCCTTTGGTGCCATGGGTGTTCATAAATCGGAACATGCGGCTCCGCGCATCCCATGCCACCCGCTGGGAGAGAATGCGTAAAATCCGAACGTCCGCTGCACGCAGCTCGCTACCGCCCTTCCTGATGGCCACTCCAACTCCGAGCGTACGGCTTGGCACATGCCCTGCCGCGCGTGAGGATCACGCCATGAAGCCGCTGTGGCTGGTGGCGGGGTGCGTGCTCCTGGCAGTCTGCGGAGCGGGGTGCGCGAAAGACAAGCTGGAGAAGCGCGGCTTTGAGATGAAGGGCACGAAGGTCATGCGCGTCTTCAAGTTCTGAGCGGCATGGGCATGACTCGGTGGCAAGGGAGAGGATTACAGGCAGGCCTCTTGGCGGGCTTGCTGGTGGGTCTTAACGCGCAGGCCTCGGCGTGGTTTGACGAAGTCGATGCGTACGTCCGAACGCTGAACAGCCCGGTGGCCAAGCACGCGCTGGGCGTCACGGACATCCGCCGGCCCTTGCGCATCGCCAATCGCCTGGAGGTCACGTTCGACCAGGACACCTCTCCGACGGAGCGGGCCCGTATCCTCACGCAGCTTGCGAGCGACTTTGTGGCCGTACTGTTCCGCCGCGAGGGCATCCGGATCGCCAGCGTCGTTGAGCGCAGCGCCGCCGGGGTCATTGTCCACCGCGTGAACGCCCGCGTCCCAGGACCCGCCGAGTCGTGCTAGTTCCCTCGCCACGTTGATCCCAGGCTCCATGGTGTTTCGTCCGCTCACCCTTGCGCTTGCGCTTGCGCTCTCGGGATGCGCGGTGCCGGCGGCGACCGGACCGCAGCCCAGCTACGCGGCCTACTTCTCTCCAGGCGGAGGCTGCACGGCCCAGATCGTTGACGCCATCCGGGCGGCCCAGCGCTCCATCTTGGTCCAGGCCTACTCGTTCACGTCGGAGCCGATCGCGCAGGCGCTCCTTGAGGCGACACGGCGGGGCGTGGAGGTGAGCATCATCGTGGACAAGAGCCAGCTGAAGGAACGCTACACCGTGGCGGACGATCTCATGCAGCAGGGGATCCTGGTCCTGGTCGACAGCGCGCACGCCATCGCGCACGACAAGGTGATGGTGATCGACGGGGACACCGTCCTGACAGGCTCGTTCAACTTTACGAGATCCGCGGAGGAGCGCAACGCCGAAAATCTCCTCGTGGCCAAGGACCGGGCGCTGGCGAACCGCTATGCCAGCAATTGGCAGGCGCATCGGCGCCATGCCAAGCCCTATGCGACGGTGTGGCCATGAGCCGGCGCTGCGGAAGGGACTAGGAGCGGGCGGAGAGGCCGAGCCACAAGAGGATCCCGGCCCCCAGGATGAGGAGCGGCACCTCGACACGCTTGGGGTACAGGTCGCTCAGCGCTTGCTTGCGCGCAGCCATGGTGGCGAAGTCGTCGGTATCCTTATAGCACCCACCGCATGAACCGTCTACAATAGATCATACGATGGCAACTGAACGTCGCAAGCCTGATTCCAGCGAGCGGCGCTACACCACGGGGAACGTGCAGGTGGATGCGCAGCTGACGGCGCTCTTGGGCGGGCTCGGGGATGGGCTCGACCTGCGGCTGCTCTCAGAGCTCATGACCTCGGTGTACCGCCTCGGCAAGGATCAGGCGACGACCGGGGATCTGAAGATCCTCAACGCCGCCTTGAAGGAGCTGCGCTATGCCTTCAAGGTCTTCCGGCCCTACCGGCACATGAGGAAAGTGGCGACGTTCGGCTCTTCACGGGTATCCCGGCAGCATCCGGCCTACGGCGTCGCCAAGGAATTCGGCCGCTTGATGGCCAAGGCCGGCTGGATGGTCATTACGGGCGCGGCCAGCGGGATCATGAAGGCCGGGCACGAAGGGGCAGGGCGTGACGCCAGCTTCGGCCTCAACATCCGCCTGCCGTTTGAACAGGAAGCCAACCCAGTCATCGCGACCAGCGAGCGGCTCATCAATTGCAAATACTTCTTCACCCGCAAGCTGCTGTTCATCAAGGAATCCCATGCGACCGCGCTCTTTCCCGGTGGCTTCGGCACGCTTGATGAGGGGTTCGAGTCGCTCACGCTCGTGCAGACCGGCAAGTCCGACCCGCGGCCGATCGTCTTCGTCGAGTCCAAGGGGAGCCAGTTTTGGCGCCCGCTCATCCGGTTCATGGAACAGCGCTTGGTGCCTGAGATGATTAGTCCCAGCGACCGCTCCATTTATCAGGTGACTGAGTCCGCAGAGGAGGCGGCCCGGGTCATCGAGCGCTTCTACTCGACGTATCACTCGCTGCGCTACGTCCGCGACGTCTTGGTGCTGCGTCTGCAGCGTCGCGTGCCCGAACGGGAAGTCGAGCGCCTCCCACATCGCTTTCGCGACTTGCTCTTGGGCGACGACTTTACGCAGCGGGAGGCGCTCCCGGAGGAAGCCGATGAGCCGCAGCTGGCCCATCTGCCGCGACTGGTGTTTCGCTTCAACCGCCAATACTACGGGCGCCTCATCGAGTTGATCCATCACCTGAATGACCTGGGGGCTTCCGCCCCGCCGGTGGTGCCGCCAGCCCCGCCCCCAGAGGCGGGGCCAGTCCCCAAGTCGCCCCGCCGTTAAGCCACCCCGCAGGCCGCGCATCCCTACGGAGGCGTGATGAACACGCCGTGCGTCATGTCACGAGCCTGCCGCCAAACTGAGGAGGCACAGCATGGCCGAGTATAAGTGCCCCTACTGTTTCTCGGATCGCGTGAAGATCGTCAGTTCAGAGCGCACGCGCGAGGTCATGGTCCTTCGCTGTCTTCAGTGCGGCCGTGAGTCCCAAGTGGATACAGAGAACTTCG
>JAHFGW010000029.1:0-8083 GCA_023247235.1 Candidatus Omnitrophota bacterium
ACCCGCATGAGCCGTCGTGGTGAGATGAAGCGTGGCATCAGTCGCTTGTTCGGAGTTCGTTGTTCATAGAACCGGTTTCATCCATCCGCGCGAGCCGCGTTGCGTGCGCCCGGGCGCCGTGGTCGAGGCGCGACGACGCCGGCGTAGTCGGTTGCACTACGCCAAGGAGGAGCCACGACGGCCCCGGGCCCGGCCGCCGCAACCTGTTGGCTGACAAATGGCTGGGCCGATCCGCGTCGGAGGGCGGCGTCGCTCGTCGTGGGCGTAGCGCTCCTCCGGCTACGCCGGCCTCCTCGCTCCTGGCCCTCCTCGCGGCTAGGCCCAGCGCGGCCGCGGGGATGGATGAAGCCGGTTCTAGTTCGTAGCAAAAACAACAATCTCAGCACGACGAATGCGCGGGTTGAATCACCGGGACTTACACCGAACAATGAACACCGAACGAGAGGATATCTCACGGCTTAGCTTTGGCGGCTTCGGCCTTGCGGAACATCTCGCGGATTTCGGCCACCGCGTCCATGAGCTCCTGCGCTTTAGCGAGGTCCACGCGCTGCTTGTTCTGTGAGCACAGCTTGGCCGCTTTCCAGAACGTCTCATGCAGCTTCGGGAACATCGTCAGGGCTTCCGGCTTGAAGTAATCGGCCCAAAGGATAAGCAGCTCTTGCTTGCAGAGCTGCGCATGCTGTTCCTTCGTGGTCACCATGCGCACGAGCGTATTGCGGTACTCCAACATCTGCGCGGGGCTTGCCTGGGCGTCGGGCAGCGGGAGGTCCGTGACTTTCTTCGCCATCGTCCACACGGTTTTGGCCGCCACTTCCGCCGTGTGCGGATCGTAGATCCCGCAGGGGACATCGCAATGCGCGAAGACGGGTTCAATGCCCAGCAGCTTGTCGAACCAGCGATGCACAGACATCGTGCTCCTCCTTGACGGCGGGTTACGTCAGCTTGCCGACCGAACCGGATGCGCGGAGGCTCATCCAAATCGCCACCGCGCCCAGGCCGAGCGCCAGACACAACGCGCCCGGGCTCACCGCGCCGTAATGCGCGGGGGCCACCATGCCAAAGAGCATGGGTCCGGATAGGAACGCATTGATGCGGGATGTCTTCAACGCCCGCTTGCGCACGGCCGGCGCCTGGTCTGCCGGGATTTTGCCTGTCAACAGCGCTTTCTGAGCCGGCCAGATGATGAACCAGACATTGAACCACATCACCGCGCCCAGCGTCATGCCAATCAGAATCCAGGCGGCCCGGCTCGTCAGGCCGTTGGCGTCCCTGAACAGACTGGTGGGCCCGAAGCCGACCCCGGGCGTGTACATATAGAGGAGCGTGAAGAGGGCTAAGCCCGCAAGCAGGGTGATCATGGCGCCCCAGCGGAACCACCACAGCGCCCGCGGTAACAACTGCGGATTCACCGCTTTCTTCGTGGCGTCATCGAGTGAGGCCTGGAGCGGGACGTTGACGAAATTGAAGAAGTAGAGATGGCCGATCCAGATGATGCCCGCGAGGACGTGCAGCCATCGAACCACCAGATGGATATTGCTGTACAGATCAGGCATGGACTCGCCTCCGTGGTTGACGAGCAGGATGGCAGGCAATGCGGATGGCGACTTCACTATAACAAGTTTGCCGGCGACTCGCAAGGCACCTGCTTCGAGAGCACTCGCAGTTCCGCGCTCCACGAACCGGTCAGCTGGGGATGCGCCAGGCGCGCCGCAGCGCCGCCAAGGCGTGCTGGTGCGTCGCCGTGGGCGAACCCGCGGTGGAGAGGCGGGTCCACTCGCGCGCGGACCAGCCCCGAACCGGCTCATAGCCGGCCTTCAGCGGCCCGTAATGCTCTGGCCGCGCTTCGGACCAATCGCCTCCGGCCGCGGCGCGGCGGGCCGCGCGCTGGAGCGCCACGCCTCTGAGGGTGACGCACTCCACGTAGTGGAAGCTGGCCCCATGGCGCCTGGCAATGGCCCGCAGGGCGCGACGCCCCGAAGCCCGGGAGAAGGTCCCGTCACATATCACCGAGCGGCCTTCGCGCACCACAACCTCCGCCTGGCTGATGAGGCGCTGATAGACCAGCTCGGAGACGCGAGGAGCGTAGAGCCCCTGCTCAAATCCCTGCCCCCTCCCGCGCAGATGCGCAAACTCCTGCCGCCGGATCTGGTCGGTCCGCAGCCACACCAGGCCCATGGCCTTGGCCAGCGAGCCGGCCAGGGTGCTTTTCCCCGTCCCGATCGCGCCCCCAATGACGACCAGGCGCGGTGGGGCGAACTGCCGGACGTAGCGCCCGGCCAGCCGGAAGTGCCGGCGAGCCAGCGCGCGCACCTGCTGGCCGCTGCGGCTGCGCGGGTGCTGCAGCCAGGCGAAACCTCGGACCTTGCCGCGCACCAGCGTCCGGTGGCACTGGTAGACCGGCAGGACGGCGTCGAAGGTCGGGTCACGGACGAGCCGCCGGTAGCACCTCGCCAGGATCGCGGCCAGGTCTTCCCGTCCGCGAAACTCCAGGTCCATCACCAGGAAGCTGAAATCATTCGCCACGTCGCCGCAACGGAAGGCCGGCTGGAACTCGACGCAGTCGAAGATGCTCACCGGCTTGGTCAGGCAGATATTTTCACACCGTAAGTCGCCGTGGCCGTCAATGATCCGGCCTTCTCGGAGCCGCCGGGCCAGGAGAGGCTCGTGCAGGGCAAGCCACTGGCGGTACGCCGCTTCGATCCGCTGCCGGTCTGGCTCGGTGAGCACGGCGCCAATGAAGCGCAGGCACTCCTGCAAGTTACCCAACAGGAGCGCCGCCACCTGGGCCGGACGCCCGTAGAAGTCAATCCGGCGGCTGCGGGCAGCCTTCCGGAAGAAGGAGATGAGCCGTTCGGCGATCTCGGTGGCCTCTTTCCGTCTCACGCTGCCGGAAGCCACCAGGCGGTCCAGCATCCGCGCTTCAGGCAGGCGCCGCATCCGAACCAGCCATTCTACCGCGCGCCCCCGTCCCCCCAGCTTCAGCGTGCCGGCCTCCTCCGTCACAGGCACGGTGCTCAGGTAGATGGCCGGTGCCAGGCGGCGGTTCAACGCCAGTTCAAGCTGGCAGAAGCGCTTACGGCGCACCAGGGTTGAGGTGTCTAAAAAAGGAAAGCGAACCGGTTTCTTTAGCTTATAAGCGAAGTCTCCGGCCAGAAAGACGTGGGAGACGTGGGTCTCCCGCCTGGCAATCCGGCCGGCTGGGTGAGGGTAGGCTCGCCGGGTTGAGAGGAACTCGACTATCCGGCGTTCGTGCGAGTTCATATGGCGGGTCCGATTGTACCATGCTCCAGGCTTTGGCGTGGGTCTTTTTGAGCAAGTTTTTTTCGACCTATCTAATTACAGCAGTTGGCCTTACATGTATCAGCCTTACCAAACCACAGAAAAGACTTGCAATATCGCTTAAACGTGCTTATACTACGTCAAAGTCTAACCTTGAGAAGGAGGTGAGACGGAATGGAAACAGAGGCTACTCAGATGATGAATCAATGGGTAGTCGCACCGCTCCAGGAAGCACTTCGGGTCTTGGGGCAGTTTGCACCCGCAGTCCTCTCGGCGATCTTGATCCTGGGAATCGGGGTCTTCATCGCCAAGATGCTTGAGATGGTCATTGTGCGGGTGCTCAAGGTGCTTACGTTGGACAAGATCGCCGACCAAATACAGCTGTCAAACGTGCTGGCCAAGGGAGGCATTCGGAGGAAGCTGTCCGAACTGATCGGCGCCATCATTTATTGGATCGTGATCCTGGCGTTCTTGATGGCGGCCTTGAATGCCTTGCAATTGACCGTGGCGGCTGAGCTGCTACAGTCGGTGGTCGAGTTCCTGCCGAACGTCATCGCAGCGCTGTTCATCTTAATCACCGGCGTGTTCGCGTCGGCTTTCCTCGCCGCGACCGTCAGGACGGCTGCCGGCAATGCCGGCGTGCTGCAATCCCACCTGCTGGGCCAATTGGTCCAGACGATTGTCGTGGTGTTTGCGGCCGTGGCCGCCCTCCAGCAGCTGCGCATCGAGTTTGTCGGAGAGGTCTTCATTGTCATCCTCGCCGGCATCAGCTTAGGATGCGCGCTGGCTTTCGGATTAGGATGTCAGGGCCTGGCGGGCAAGTGGGTGGCGGGGTTAGTCGACGAGCTGTCCACGCGACGGCGTTGACGTTTCGGCATAGTCTCTCCACAGCCCGGTGGCTGGCCGCGTTGGCGGCTGGCGCCGGGCTGTGTGTTTGTGCGAGCGCGTGGGCGTTGAATGTCGACCAGCTCGCCGAACCCGACCGCCGCACGCTCGAAGCCATCCTGCAGGACCTGGAGCCGGTGATCAAGCCAAAGCAGCAGGACGGCAGCGCCGTGCTCTTAAGCTGGGACAAGCTCTACGCGCCCTTGAATCAAGACCAGCGGGCGTTCCTGGACGCATTCCGGAAGCTTCGGGGCGCGTCGCTGGGGGCCACCAGCCACTATTTCGGCGAGGCGGGCGATTCGGCCGACCTTGTACCCGTCGGCTCGGAGACGGTGCTCAAGGACGGCGTCGTGACCCCGCTGGACCCCCAGTACCTGCCGCGGCCGGTCTTTGAGGCGTCTTCACGGATGATGGAGGCGATGACCGAGGAATTGGGCCGGCGGCTGCTGGTGGAGTCCGGGTATCGCGCCCCGGCCTACCAGCTCTACCTCTTCCTCTTCTATCTGCCCAAGCACGGCTATTCCATCAAGGAAACGAACCGATTCGTCGCGCTGCCCGGCCATAGCGAGCACGGCTACCCCCCTGGCCAAGCCATCGATTTCATCAATGAGGCCGGCATCAACGGAGAGGACCACCCGGAGGTCTTCGAAGCGCTGCCGGAATACGAGTGGCTTCAGGCGCATGCGCGGGAGTTCGGCTTTGTCCTGTCGTACCCGCGGAATAATCCTCAAGGGACGGCCTTCGAGCCCTGGCATTGGCATTACGAGCCGCCGGGACAGTGAAATGACCAAACCCGCTGCGCTCCTGAGGGCGTTGGGTCTTGGGGACGCCACAATGCTCGTCATCGGGTGCATTGTCGGCGTAGGGATTTTCCGCACCGCCAGCTCAATCGCCACCCATCTACCCTTCCCCTCGTTGATTCTGGCGCTGTGGGCCCTGGGCGGTGTGGTCTCGCTGTGCGGCGGGCTGTGCTATGCCGAGCTGGCCGCCCTGTTCCCGATTAGCGGCGGCGACTACATCTACGTTCGGGAGCTCTACGGCCGCTTTTGGGGCTTTTTGTTCGGCTGGAGCAAGCTCTTCATCGAGCGGACCGGCACCATCGCCATCCTCGGGTTCGTGTTCGCCGAGTATCTCTACCGGGTCGTCGCCTATCCTCAGCGGTCGCTGCGGCTGGTTGCGGCGTCGGCGATCTTTCTCCTGACGGCTGTCAATGTCCGCGGCGTCCGCTGGGGCAAGAACGTTCAGAACACCTTCGCGGTGCTCAAGATCGCGGCGCTGGGAGTGTTGATTGTCGTCGGGCTGCTGCCTGGCGCAGGCTCCCATGCCGCCTCCAGCTGGTCGGCGCCCGTCCTGGACGGCGCCCTGTTGCAATCGGTGGGGGTCGCGTTCGTCTTTGTGCTCTGGACCTTCGGCGGGTGGACCGAAGCCGCCTATGTGGCTGAGGAGGTCCGACACCCCACGCACAATGTCCCGCGGGCCATGATCGGCGGGATTCTTCTGACCACCGTGCTCTATGTCTTGGTCAACTGGAGCTACCTGCGCTACGTCACGGTGGAGGAGCTGCCTCAGACGAAATTGGTTGCCGCGACCGTCATGCAGCGCGGCCTCGGGCTCTGGGGCGCCGTGTTCATCGCGTGGATGGTCGCCTGCTCCGCCTTCGGGGCCTTGAACGGCTATATCCTGACCGGAGGCCGAATCCTGTATGCCCTTGGCAAGGATCATGCGCTCTTCGCCAAGCTGGGGAACGTGCATGCGACCTTTCAGACCCCGGCGCGGGCCCTGTGGGCCAACGCCCTCATTGCGATCGGCTTGGTCTTCACGAAGAGCTTCGAGCAGATTGTCACCTATTCGACCGCCGTCATCTCGCTCTTTTTCATCATGACGGTGCTGGGAGTGATCACGCTGCGACGTCGACGGCCGGAGGCGCACCGGCCCTACCGGGCGTGGGGCTATCCCGCGACGCCGATTCTGTTCTGCCTGGTCATGACCGGCTTCTTGATCGACCTCTGCCTGAAGGAACCCAGGGAGTGCGCATTTGGTTTTGCGCTCCTGGCGGCAGGGGTGCCGCTCTACTGGTGGTCCGTTCGGTCGCAACGTCGCCGGGCAAGCCGAGGGTGACGTGAGCCTCTTTGCCATTGCCGCCGGCGCCTGCGCGCTCTTCGCGCTGGGCTACGCCCTCTATAGCCGGCGGCTGGCCCGCTGGTTTGACCTGGCGCCGAATCGGGCCACGCCCGCGTGCCGCCTCCAGGACGGCATCGATTACGTGCCGGCCAAAGCGCCGTTTCTGCTCGGCCAGCATTTCTCCGCCATCGCCGCGGCCGGGCCGATCGTGGGGCCGATTTTGGGGGCGCTGGCCTTCGGCTGGCTGCCCACGTTGGCGTGGATCGTCTTCGGCGCGATCTTCTTCGGCGCGGTGCACGACTTCTCCAGCCTCGTCAGCTCCTTGCGCCATGATGCCCGTTCGATCGTCGAGTTGGTGCGCGAGCAGCTCGGGCCAAGAGCCCACCTGTTGTTCATGGGCTTCGTGTGGTTATCGCTGGTGTACGTGATCATCGCCTTTACGGATCTGACGAGCAGCTCCTTCGCTGAACCGCTCCACGGCGGGGGCGTGGCGACGTCCTCCTCGCTCTACCTGCTGGCCGCCGTGGCGATGGGCCTGTGCCTGTACAAGTGGCGGATGCCGCTTGGCGTGGCCACCGCGCTCTTCATACCACTTGTCGGCCTCATCATCTGGCAAGGGCAGTCGATGCCCCTGCTCATTCCCGCAAGCTGGCCGATCCGGCCGCAGTTGGCCTGGAACATCGCGATCCTGAGTTACTGTTTTCTCGCCTCCATCCTGCCTCTGTGGCTGCTGTTGCAGCCGCGCGGCTATCTCGGCGGCTTCTTCCTCTACGTCACGCTCGCCGCCGGCCTCGTGGGGCTCTTGCTCGGCGGCGACCGCGTGCAGTATCCGGCATTTCTCGGCTGGAGGAGCCCACAGGGCTTCCCGCTGTTCCCGATCCTGTTCGTCACGGTGGCCTGCGGCGCGTGCTCGGGCTTCCACGGCATCGTCAGCTCCGGCACGACCTCAAAGCAAATCGCGCGGGAACCGGATTGCCGCCTGGTGGGCTATGGAGGCATGCTGCTGGAGGGAGTCGTCGCCGTCATCGCCCTGGCGACGGTCATGCTGCTGGCTCCGGGCGATCCGACGGCGCAACAGAGCCCGGATCGGATCTATGCCAGCGGTCTGAGCCACTTCGTGGAGCGCTTCGGAGTCAACCGGGAGTTCGCCAGGTCCTTTGCGCTGCTTGCCTTCGCCACGTTCATCTACGACACGCTGGACGTGGCGACCCGGTTGGGCCGCTATATCTTTCAGGAGCTGACGGGCTGGAAAGGGCGCTGGGGCAGCGTCTGGGCGACGCTGGCAACCCTGGCGCTTCCTGCGATGAGCGTGAGCTGGGTCGTGAAGGACGCCCAAGGCCACATTGTGCCTGCCTGGCGGGTCTTTTGGACGCTGTTTGGCACGTCAAACCAGCTCCTGGCGGCGCTGACCTTGACGACCGTGACCGTCTGGCTGCGGCGCACCAGGCGGCCCTGGCTGGTCAGCGCGATTCCTGCCGCGTTCATGGTGGCCGTGACGCTCGCGGCGCTCGTGCTGACCATCCGTCCGTGGCTGTTGGGCTTACTTGCCGGACAACCCAGCTTTAATTGGATTGCCTTGATCGCGCTCGTGTTGCTTGGGCTGGCTGCGCTGATCTTGGTGGAAGGCTTGAAGGCATTCGCTCGTCCGTCGTCAGTTCACCGTTCATAGTTCGTAGTTCATTGTTCGTTGTTCATAGTTCATAGAAGGACCTGGAAAAAGAGATGGGACGCGAGGAATTCGCGTCCCATCGTCTTTCTAGCTCTTTCAATGAACAACGAACTACGAACAATGAACAAG
>JAHFGW010000029.1:8183-13288 GCA_023247235.1 Candidatus Omnitrophota bacterium
ATGGTGGCGTGGACGATGCGCTCGACATCCTCGCGCGTGACGCCATGATACCAAATGCCCTCAGGAAACACCATGACGTTGGGGCCCTTCGCGCAAAGATCTTGGCAGCCGGATTTGCTGACCCGAACCAGGCGCGCGAACCCCAACTCTGTCACGCGGGCCTTCAAGGCCGCCGCAATGGCCTCGCTGTCGCGCTGCGCGCAGCAGGTCTGGCCCGCTTCGCGCCGATTCACGCAGACAAAGAGCATTTTCTGATATGGGACGGCGTCACGCTGCATCTGGATCACACCGCCAACCCTAGCGCTCCGAGGGCTTGCTCAAGCTGCCTGTCGTTTTCAAAGCGCACCGCCGACAGGCCGGCCGCCCGACCCGCTTGCACCATTTCCGGCCGGTCGTCGATATAGACGGCCGCGTGCGCCGGGACCCCGCAGCGGTCCACCGCCAAGCGATAGATGGCGGGATCCGGCTTGCGGCACCCCACTTCGCACGACGCGATCCAGCCCTGGAACACCGCCAGCGACGGGAATGTCGCCTTGATGTGCGCCAAATGCAGGACATTCGTATTGGTCAATGCCACCAGCCGATGCGCCCGGCCAAGGCGTTCAAGGATCCGCACCACCGCGGGGTTTTCGATTAACACGCCGTTCCAGGCGCCGGAGAATTGCTCGAAGCTCCAAGGCAGCCGGAGCTTGGCCGTCAAGGAGTCATAGTACTGCTGCGGGCTGATCCGCCCCAGCTCCAGTGGCAGCAGCAGCTGGTCGTCGTAGATGGCCGTGGAGATTTCCTCGAAGGGACAAGCCAACACCTGCGCCATCTGGTGGATCAGGCGCTCGGATTCAAGATCCAGCACGACGCCGCCGATATCGCACAGCACAAGATCGCATTTCATGAAGGGGCCGGGTTAGAGCTGGATCCGCGAATCGACGCAGGCAGGCCGGGTTGGCGCCCGGGACGCACGATCAGATCAGGCCGTGAAGGACGTGCCGCAGCCGCACGACTTTTTGGCGTTCGGGTTCTGGAACTCGAATCCGCCGCCCATCAAGTCGTTGCGCTTGAAGTCGATCGTGAGGCCGTCGAGGTAGAGGTGGCTCTTGGCATCGACCAGGATCTTCACCCCGTCCTGCTCGAACTGCTGATCGTACTGCTTCGGTGCCGACTCGTCGATCGCCAGCAAATACGAGAGCCCGGAACAGCCCCCGCCCTTGACGCTGATCCGCAGCGCCCGGTCAGGTTTTTGCTCCTTCTCGATGAGCTTCTTGACTTCCTGCGTGGCATTCGCTGTCAGCGTAATCATCTGTCACCTCCGTAGCTATTGCTGCAATTATACCACGGCCCTACGACTAGGACAACGACGCGTCAGCCGCTCGATCACCACTCGATTGGCCGGCGGGAACCGGTAGCGCTTCAGGCGGGCGGCGGACACCCAGCGCAACCGCTGCGCCGCTAGTGGTCGGGGCGCTTCGGCGCCGAGGGCGCAACGGAACACCCTGAAGCGCACCCGCTGCTCCGGGTAGCGATAGGAAAACCGGTCCCATTCCCGGATCGCCCGCACCGTCACACCCAGCTCCTCGCGCATCTCGCGCCGCACACAGGCCTCCCAGGTCTCGCCCGCCTCCCGCTTGCCGCCTGGGAACTCCCAGTAGCCCCCCAGATTCGGCCCCGGTCGGCGCTGGCAAACCAGGAGCCGGCCGCGCCGCTCAATCAGCGCGAGGACGACCGCGATTCGTGGAGCCTCGCGGGTAGGCCTTGGGCTCCAGCGTGCTGTCCTTCGACTCCTAGCGGGCGACATCCCGAGCAAGGGCCCCTCGCGAACGCTGTGGCCCGCGCCGAGGAGCCGGAGGCCTGGCTGTGGCATCAAACGGAAAGCTGCGGCATTGGCGCCGCAGCGTGCAGCTGGGGCACTTGGGCGCGCGCGCCGTGCACACGGTCGCGCCAAAATCCATCATCGCCTGGTTGATCAGATAGCCTTGCCCGGCGGGGATGCTGGTTTGGGCAAGCCGCCATAAGCGGCTGCGGACGCGGCTCCGCGCCGGATTGCCGCGGACCCCGTGGTAGCGCGCCAGCAGGCGCGCCACATTCGTGTCCAGGATGGGCGCATCCTGTTCAAAGGCAAAGCTGAGGACGGCGCCCGCCGTATAGCGTCCAATGCCATCCATAGCGATCAATCCGTCATACGAATCCGGAATGTGTCCCCCATGGTCGCGCAGGACGCGCCGAGCGATCCGGCGCAATCGCATGGGCCGGATGTTATAGCCCAGCGGGTACCACACGCGCCGCAGCTCGCGCGGGCGGGCCTGGGCCAGCGCTTCCAGCGTGGGGTATCGGCGGAGAAACTCGTGGTACTTTGGCACGACGCGCTCCACCTGCGTTTGTTGGAGCATGATCTCAGAGACCAGGATCCGGTAGGGATCGCGCGTTTGGCGCCAGGGCAGCTTGCGGTGGTGGGTATGGTACCACGCGAGCAGCCGGCGCTGGAATGCGCGCAGGCGCGAGGACGGGTTCATCGGGACGGATACCACCATACCAGAAATTGAGAAAAATGGGGACGCGTTGATTTTGCCCTCGGTCAGCAGCTAGCAAAATATCGACGTGTCCCCATTTTTCCCTATGCTAGAATAGCGCGGTTCATCTCATGTCCGCTGCTGCCTGCCGCGCCATCGTCGACCGGATCGACAGCCTCTCCTACAACGTGAGGGGATTCCGCTTGCGCTTGGTGGACCCTCCGAAGCTGGATTTTCAAGCGGGCCAGTTCATGATCGTCAACGTGCCGAAGAGCGGACAGATCGTCAAGCGGGCTTACTCCGTCGCTTCCCCGCCGCATGAAACCGGCACATTGGAGTTCTGCATTCAGAAGGTTGAGGGCGGGATCGCCTCGACCTACTTCTGGCAACTCAAAGAAGGTGACGAGGTGTCCCTCGGCGGCCCCCACGGCCGCTTCCTGTTGAAGGAGCCGCTCGACTATGACCCGGTCTTCGTGGCCACGGGCACCGGGATTGCGCCGCTGCGGGCCATGATCAAGCATCTGCTGCACGTCAACTTCACCCGCGAGGTCTGGCTCCTCTTCGGATGCCGATATGAGCATGCGATCCTGTACCAGTCGGAATTCCACTCGCTGGCCTCGGTCCGCCGGAATTTCCGGTACCTGATCACGGTCAGCCGTCCCAAGGAATGGCGCGGCGAGGCGGGGCACGTGCAGGACCTGTTCAAGAAGCACATCACCGACTATTCGAACAAGGAGATTTACCTCTGCGGGTGGCTGGAAATCGTCAAGTCGATCTGCAAGGATTTCTCGGCCGCCGGCGTGCCTGCCGAGAAGCTTCACTATGAAGAGTGGGGTTGAGCTGTGTTCATTGTTCATAGTTCATCGTTCATTGATTGTGGTCAGCGGACCCGGGTGAGACGGCAACTTTACAATGAACACTGAACAACGAACAATGAACAAGCGCGCTCATGTGACGATTACCGTCGGGCATACGCCCGACATGGATGATGCCTTCATGTTCTACGCGATCGCCGAGGGCCGCCTGCCGACGGCGGGGCTGGCGTTCCGGCACGTCATCGAGGACATCCAGGCGCTTAATCAGCGGGCGCTGAAGGCAGAGCTGGATGTCACCGCCATCTCGGCCGCCAGTCTTCCCGCCGTGGCGCAGAATTATTGGGTGCTCTCCGTCGGCTCAAGCGTCGGCGAAGGCTACGGGCCGCTCGTGATTGCCAAAACGGCGAAGACGCCGGCCGAGCTGGACGGTGCGCGCATCGCGGTGCCGGGCCTGCAGACGACGGCCGCCCTGCTGCTGCGTCTGGCCGTGCCGCGCCACCAGCCGATCCCCATGCGCTTCGATGAGGTCCCGGACGCCGTGCGGCAGGGCCGAGTGGACGCAGGCCTCGTGATCCACGAATGGCAGCTCGTCTACAAGGATGCCGGCCTCATCGCCGTGCTGGATTTGGGTGTGTGGTGGCAGCAGCAGGCGAACCTACCGCTGCCCCTCGGGCTGAATGTCGTGAAACGGACGCTCGGCAAGACGCTCGCCGGACGCGTGGCGTGGATTTTACAGGAGAGTATTCGCTATGCCCGCGCGCACCAGCCTGATGCGCTGGCGTACGCGATGCGCTATGGCCGCGGGGTGGATGCGGGCCGTTCGCAGCAGTTCGTTGACATGTATGTCAACGAGGAGACGCTGTGCCTCACCGCGCGAGGGCGCCTGGGTCTTGGCGAATTGCTTGCGCGGGCCAAAGCCGCCCGGATCATCGACCAGGTTCCCACCGTCGCCATCATCGACCCTGTGCTAGACGCGCTTAGAAATACCGCTTCCGCTTAAAGACGTCCGTCCTCAGATCGGCCACCCGGTCCAAGAACAGTGTCCCATCCAAGTGGTCCACCTCATGCTGGGCGATCACGGCCTCGAAGCCTTCCAGCACGAGCTCGCGCACCCGCCCCTCCTGATCCATCGCGCTCAGGCGCACCCATTCGGCCCGTTGGACATTCGCCGTCAAGTCCGGAACCGAGAGGCACCCTTCACGGTGGATCAACTGCCCGCGCGTCTGGAGGATCTCCGGATTGACCAGCACGATCAATCCCTGGCTGCTGGTGGTCTTGGGATGGCCCCTGGCGTCCATGACGGCCAGCCGAAACGGCGAGCCGATCTGGGGCGCGGCCAGCCCCACGCATCGCGGATGATGCCGCATGGTGGCCACCATCTGGCCGATGAGATGCCGGGCGTCGCGGTGGACCGACGCCAGCAATCGGGTGGGCTGCTTGAGAAGCGGATCCGGGAAGCGCCGGATGGCCAGGATAGCCATCAAGAAACTGGAAGGGGAAAGGGGAGCCCCTGCACTTAGAGCACGTCTGGATCGGCCTGCCGCAGGCTGACCTCGACGCCCAGGCGCTTCCCCAGTTGCCGGAGGGTCCTTTCCAGGGCGCCCGATTTGAGGCGGCGCGGAAGCTCGACCTCCAGCAACAAGAGATAGAGGGCGCTGCCACCGCGTCCCCCGGGGCTGCGATGCGTGTGCACATCGGTGATGTTCACGCGAGTCCTGGCCAGCGCTTGGGAGACGTGGAAGACGATGCCGGGCCGGTCCGCCCCATAGACGGAAATCAGGTACGCCGG
>JAHFGW010000045.1:0-1555 GCA_023247235.1 Candidatus Omnitrophota bacterium
TCGCGTCTCGGCCGGCCAGCTGGCGGAGGAAGCCTCGCACGTGGAGATCGAGCTGTTGAAGCGTCCCATCGGCAAGCAGGATCACTACGCGGCCGCCTTCGGCGGCTTGAACTTGTTCTGCTTTCTGCCCGACGGGCGCGTGACGGTGGAGCACCAGCGACTTCCCGATGGGATGGTGCAGAGCCTGTTCGATCATCTCCTGATGTTTTGGACGCGCATCCGGCGCGATGCGGCCTCGGTGCTCGCGGAGCAGCAGCGCAACCTCGGCGATTCGCTGGAGGTGCTGCGCGCGATGCGCGAAGACGCCAGACGGCTGCAGGCGCTGCTGCGCAACGGGTTCGATCCGCTTGAATTCGGCCGCGTGTTGGATGGGACCTGGGCGCTGAAACGCCGGCTGGCCAGCGGCATCACCACTGAGCAGATCAATACCTGGTATGAGCGCGCGCGCCAGGCCGGCGCGGTCGGCGGCAAGATCTGTGGCGCAGGCGGCGGGGGCTTCATGCTCCTGGTGATGCCGCCGGATCGCAAGCCGGCGATCCGCGCCGCGCTGTCCGATATGGACGAAGTGTCGATCGCCTATGAGGCGCAAGGGTCGTGCGTCCTGTTTTCGAGGGGCCATGGCGAGTGAAGGGGGGCGCCGATCCGTTTGCATCGTGGGCGGGTCCGGCCAGATCGGCGAGCGGCTGATCCGCGCCTTCGCGGCCCGCGGATGGTCGGTCGTCGCGACCCATTGCCGCACCCCGCGGCCCGGCACCCTGCCCTTAGACGCGTGCGATGCCAACCAGGTCCGCGCGCTGATCAGTCGGCTGCGGCCAGGACTCCTCGTGAATAGCTTGAATGCGCCGGGAGGGACAGACGCCTGCGAGGACGACCCGGCACTGGCGCAGCGCCTGCACCTGGACACGGCTCGCCACCTAATCGACGCAGCGGCTGAGGTCGGATCGCGGTTCGTGCAGATCTCGACCGATTACGTGTTTGACGGCCGAGGCGGCCCGTATCGCGAGGACGCGGTGCCGGCGCCATTGTCCCAGCTCGGGCGCGCCAAGCTCGAGGCCGAGCGATACGCGCTCGCCCGCGCGCCAGGGAGCCTCGTGTTGCGCACGTCGTTTGTGTTCAGCTGGGCGCCCCAGACGGGCACGAAGAACTTTGTCATGCAGCGCTTCGACCAGGACCGGCGCGGGGAAGCCATCCGGGTGCCGAATGATCAGGTCGGCAACGTGACGTATGCTCCGAACTTCGCGGAGGCGCTCGTAGAACTGGTGGAGGCCGGTGCCAGCGGCATCTACCATGTGGCCGGGACGACGCGCTGCTCCAAGTATGAGTGGGCGCTGCGGGTCGCGGAATTCTTCGGGATGGACCGGCGCCTCATTCACGGCGTTTCGACGGCGGAGCTCAACCAGCGAGGTCCGCGCCCCCGGGAGTCGGGGTTCCGTCTTGAGAAGGCCCAGGCGGCCTTGAAGCGGACGCGCCTGATGTCGCTGGACGAAGGGTTGGCGGATCTTGAGGAGGAGATGGCGCTTGTACAGGGCGCGAGGCAGACCCGATGAACGGCCGG
>JAHFGW010000045.1:1655-3161 GCA_023247235.1 Candidatus Omnitrophota bacterium
CGGGTGTTAATCAAGGCGGCGATGCGCTCGGCGGATCTGGGACATTTGGCTGACCAAATTCTCCGCTTGGAGCAGGGTGGAATCGACGCGCTGCACTTCGACGTCATGGACGGGCGCTTCGTGAATGAGCTGTGCATGGGCCCGTCGTTCATCCGCGGCTTGCGCCGGTATACGAAGCTGCTGTTTGAGGTGCACTTGTTGATTCAGGAGCCTGAGGCGTGCGTTGGCCAATACCTGGACGCGGGAGCCGACTGCCTCTTGGTCCACATCGAGGCCACCCGGGATCCCCGCGTCTTGCTCACTCATGTGCGCGCCCAGGGACGCCGGGCAGGGCTCGCCATCGCCCCGGCGACTCCTTCCAGCGCCGTGACGCCCTTTGTGATGTTGTGCGACACGGTGAATGTGATGACGGTCGCTCCTGGCCAGCCGGGCGCGCTGCATGAGGGCGGGGTACAGAACCTGATCGAGGTGGCCGAGTGCGTCCGCCGCGCCGGCGGGAGCCAGTGCGTTCAAGCCGATGGCGCCGTCTCAGCGGCGACCCGGGACCGGCTCCTGGGCGCCGGGGCGCGGGCGCTCGTCGCGGGTTTCCCGATCTTCTCTCGCGACGACTTTGGGCAAGCCATCGCGGAGATGCAACAGGCTCCAAGCGCCGGGTCCTTGCTGGTCCCAATCCGCAATCAGGAGGTGGTGTAATGGCCGTGGATCTTGAGATCCATGAGATCAAGCAGATCAACCTGGAGGTGGCGGGCGGGTGCAACCTCCGGTGTCCGATGTGCCCGCAGTCGACGGGGCGCGAGAAGGAATTCATGAAGCGGCTGCCCCTGGAGGAGTTCCGCCACATCGTGGATCAGGCGATTCCGAAGGGGCTTCAATACGTGACGCTGAACGGCAGCGGCGAGCCCCTCCTCTATACACAGCTTGAGGAGGCGGTCGCCTACCTGACCGAGCGGGGGATTTCCAGCTTGATCTACACCAACGGCACGCGGCTGACCCCGGAGCGCTTTGAGCGCCTCTGCCAAGCCGGGCTGACGGTGTGCAAAGTCTCCTGCATGGGCTGGGATCGCGAGAGCTATGCCAAGTGGATGTCGGTGGATGCCTTCGATCAAGTGCGGGCCAATCTCAAGGCCTGCGTCGCGCTCTTGAAGGACAAGGGCTATGCGACCTTTCTGCAAACCAACCACTTAGTCCATGACGTCGATCAGCTTGAACAGGAGCGCAACCTGTATTTGAAGAACTGGGTGGAGTACCTGGGGGTGAAGGCCGAGATCTGGCTCACGCACAACTGGGCCGGCCAGTATGCGAATGAGGGGGCCAACCGGGAGGTCGTATTTAGCGGCCGCCGCCGGCGTTCGTGCGGGCGCCCCCTGGCCCCGGTGCTGGAGATTCGGGCGGGCGGCCTGGGAAACAAACACGGCGCGGTCGTGCCATGTCCCTACGTCCTGGGCATGGATTCGAAGGGGGTCATGGGCCACACCGAGGACACCCCGCTGATGGAGATCGTCAATG
>JAHFGW010000030.1 GCA_023247235.1 Candidatus Omnitrophota bacterium
TACCAGATGTACTCCCAGGAGCCGGCGTCACGACCGAGCTTGATCACCCCATCCGAGTCGGTTGCCGTCGGATCCACCGCAATGGCGAGCGCATCGCGCGCATCGGTCACGTTGTCCAGGGCGGGGCTGCCTCCGGAGGAGGCGAGGTCGACCCCGGAGTGCGAGCCATCCGCGTCGGATCCGGTCGTATCAAGGATCAGCCCACCATCGGAGGGGCTGATGACTAAATCCGCGGCGTTGGCGGTTGCGGTATTGGCCACGTAGAACGTGGCGGTGTCGGCGCTGGACTGGGCATTCTGGAGCTGTAAGACCGCCGAGGAGGACATGTCATCGAGGATCAAATCGTAGGCGGTGCCGTCGTTCATGTCGATCGTCGTATCCGCATCCAAGGCCATGGTGTCCTTGAACTCGGTGAAGTCGAGGCTGTCCGCGCTCGCGCCGGAGGCGGTGATGGTACTCGTGCAGGCCACCGCGCCACTGGTTACCGTGAGCGCCTGTCCGCTTGAGCAGTTGGTGAGGCTGGCACTATTCGTCCCTCCGTTGGACAGTGGCAGCGTGCCAGTGACGCCATTGCTGATGTCAACCTGTGCCCAGGCGGGGTTGTTGCTGGTGCCGGTATTGGAGAGGTAGCGCGTTGAGCTGGCGTTCTTGGCGAGCGCGGAGAGCGTGTTGGCGGCGGAGGCATACAGGAGATCGCCCTGTGTGGCGCTGGAGAGACCTGTGCCCCCATTCGTCACAGCCACCGGCGTCGACAGCGTCACGGTCACGGCCCCGCTATCGCCACCTCCCGTCAACCCTGTCCCCGCCGTCACACCCGTGATATCGCCAACCCCGGACAGCGAGCTAGCCGTACTCCAGGACAACGTTTTGCTTCCATCGGTAGTCAGGACCTGGTTCGCGGATCCATCGGCGCTGGGCAGCGTCCACAGCACATTGCTCGTCACGCTACTGGGGCCTTGGAAGCCCACGTAGTTGCTCGAATCGCTATCGGCAAACCGGAGGTCTTTCTGGGCACTGAGGCTGAGGTCCTTATCAAGATCCACCTCATCGTTCGTCGCATCCCACGTGAGCGAGACGTCACCGCTGCCGCCCTCGATGACCAGTCCGGCTCCGCTAGCTGGTTCGGTCCCGCTCGTGTTGTCGCTGTCCACGGTGAACGTCGTGCTGGTGGTGCCGGTCACGCTGGAAGAACCGCTCAATGTCCCGGAGACGGCCAGGTCTCCAGCCACCGAGACGTCCCCTTCGAGGTCCACGCTGAACTTGGACATGCCCGCCGCGTTCTGGATATCGAGGAGCTTGGTGCTGGCGGCCGGATCCGTGGAGGGTTTGATGAGCAGCGCCGTTCCTGAAGTGGTCAACGTCAGCTTGCCGGAGGCGCTCGTATCGATGTCGGCCCGGAGGAACTTCGTAGAGTCCAGCCCATCCAGCTTATCGGCGTTCATCGCGTAGCCGACCGCGGTGATGCGCTGCCGCGGGGTCATCTCCGTGTCGCCCTCGATCTGCGCGGAGAGCCATGCGGGGACGTTGAAGTCCACTGAGTCCATAGCCGTCACGCTGCCCAGGATGAGGCTGAAGACGCCGTTATCCGCCTCAGCCAGTGAGACGGCGTGTGACTCCTCCCAGAGCTTGGTGCCACCTGTTGCGGCGTCGTAGAGGCGCAGGGTGATGGTGACAGACCCCATCACTGCCTTGCCAGTCGCATCGGTCAACCGGCCCTGGTAGTTCATGATAATGGGAATCTGCGCCCACGCCGTCGGAGTGCCAAGCCACCCCACGGGCAGCGCGGACACCTGTTGGATGACGAGACCCAGCGCCACCGTCAGCCGAACGATCGCGTGGATGCGCAAGGGAGTTCGCATGGGCTACCGAGCCTCCGAAGCGCGACCAAAGTCGCTGCGGCCGTTGGGAGCCGCAGAGCTGCGGATGGGCCCCAACATTAGCCAGCGCAGGGCGCGGCCGGCCTGCTGAAGCTGGAGGAACGCGGGGGAGCGGTGATTAACTGTATAGAAGATGACGTTTGCTTCGCGGGTCGCCGTGAGGATGCCGACGCGCTCGAGCCGCTTGAGTTCGCGCCGCAGGGGGCTGATCGACAGGCCGAGCTGTTTCGCAAGCCCTCGGAGGTAGAAGCGGTCGGCGGGAACGATCAGCAGGTATTCCAACAGAGCGCGCCGCACGCGTGAGGACACGAGCGCCTCAAGCATCGGTGTGCCCTTTATGAGAACAGTTGGACTCAAAAAGAGCACAACGTGGGCAAATAAAAACACCTAACCCATGCACATGAGTTAGGCACCAACACATACGTCTCACCACGCTCCCCTTTGGCAGCCCAGCGTCCCCTTGCGGGGTCTGTGGCTTTCCGACCCAGGATTACTCCTGGTGTGGCCTTGTCAGTAGGACAACCAGAAGTATGCCTGACGATTGAGCGAAGCGTCAAGGGAGGGGAGACAAAGGAACAGGACACCCCGCAGCAGGCGCGCGAACCCTGCCGCAGGGTGTCCCGAGGACGTCCGGAGGCTGGCTAGTTTCCCTTCGCCCCGCCAGGCACCAGGGGGCTTGCAGGTTGCTGGGGGGTTGCGTGGGGCGCTTGTTCGGGTGTGAGTGCGGAGTCCGGCGAGACGACCGACGGGTCTCCGACTTCTTCAGGCGGCGACGTCTGGGCGTCCGGTTGGGCGGTCTTCGGGCGCTCGAGCAGCACGCGGCGGGCCGTATCGAGCGTAAAGTCCTGATCCGCCTTGAGGCCATAGCGGCTATTCAGCTCTTGGAGGACCTTGGCCAACCGCTGTTTCTCCTCGGCCCAGTAGCTCTCAAGCACGGTCATGCGGACCCGCATGGCCTGGAGCTGCTGCCACACGTCTCGAAACGCCTTCATCGCCGCGTCATCTTGAAACGTGAACACGATGGGACCTTCGGCTGGCTCGGTCTTGCCTGCCGCGTCAGCGGCCGCGGGCACTCGCTCTCGAATCGCCTTGGCCTGATCATCCAACGTGTAGTTCTTAGTGGGATTAAGCTGATAGGTCGTCTGCAATTGATCCGCCAGGTGCGTCAAGCGGGCCTGCTCGGCGTTCCAATAGCTGCGGACGATCCCCAGGCGCTGCATCGATTCCTGCCGCGCCTTCCACAGGACAAGGAATTCCCGCATGCTGGCTTCATCCGGAAAGGTGTGCACGACCGGTCCCACCGGTGCCGCGGTCGCCTTCGGCGAAGGCGCCCCCGGCTTCTGGCTCCGGATGGAGAACCCCACGAATCCTCCGAGGCAGGCCGCGATGACCGCCCATAGCAGGGTCCGGTTCTTCATGCGATCTCCTTGTTTTAAGACAGACACCGTGGCTTGCCTTCCGAAACTCTGCCTATCTTACCATTCGTCCGGTGCCAGGCACCATTTTTTTGAATGGTGCCTCGCACCGTTACGGCACTTCGATGATGGTGAGCCGACGGGCTACCGCCTGCGCGCCGTTCCCGTCGGATCTTGCCCGCAGGCTGAACGTGTACGTCCCGGCGCCGCTGGTGTCCCAGGCCTGCAGCGTCACCGGCAGCTCGGAGACCGTCCGATTGGCGGTGCCGATACGGGCTTGATAGGTGGTATCCAGCTGCGTCCCATCGCGGAAGAGCTTCAGGTCCACCGTCTTGTCATTGGGATTGCCCGTATGTTGCAGTTGCACCGTCGTCAGCACGAGGAGTGCCGAGCTGGCTTGCGACTTCGTGATCGCGGCGGTCAGCAGGCTCGTATCCGATGCCGTGTCGATCGCCAGGGCGGAGCTCGCCGCACTGCTCACTCGGTTGCCCGGCGATGACCCTGCGGCGGCGATCGTGAGCGTCTGCCCGCTCTGGCTGAGCGTCACATTGGAGCCGGCCGCCAGGAGGACATCGTTGACCAGGGGGCTTCCCCCTGGCATCGCCAGCGAATGGACGCCTTGGTGGATATGGTCCGCGCGCGAGAAACTGCCGGAGGCTCCGCCGCTGTTGGCGGAGCCGACGCTTCCCGGCGGGCCGGTCGGCAGCGGGTCAATCCCGCCGGGCTGGTGCGTGCCGACGTGGGCCGGCAGCCGCCCGATGGGCACCGTGCCGGATGCCAGCGCGGAAGCATTGAGCTGCGTGAGATTGGCGCCGCTGAGCGCCGGCAGGGCTCCGGCAGGGTCCAATTGCACAATCTGCTGGGGGCCGCTCCCTACGTTCACGCTCACGGCGTCATCAGCCACCAGGATCCCTGTGCCGGCTCCAATGTCAATCGTGGTGTCGCCGCTGGTGCCGCCGCCCGACAGGCCTGCGCCGGCCAGCACGCCCGTGACATCGCCCCCAGACCCGACCGCGTTGAGCGTCCAGGATTGCGCCAAGCGCTCAAGGCTGACGCCCGAGCCTGCGACCAGAAAATTCTCCGCGGTATCCAGCGCGGTCAGGGTGCCATCGGTGACTTCGGCGGATTCGATGGAGGGCCCCAAGCTCGAGCCGCCCGCGTCTGGCGGCGTGGCGCTGATGCGCACGGTCTGTCCCTCTTGGCTGAGCTGGACATTGGAGCCAGGAGCCAGCACGATCGCGCCGCGCACCGGGGCCTGTCCTTCCACTTGCAGCGAGCCCACGCCCTCATGCACGTGGTCGGCCCGCGCGACGTTCGTCGAGGAGCCGACGGCGCGCTCGGCTGCGACCGGGGCCGGCGCGATCTGGCTCAGCTGAGAGGACTGGAGCAGCGCGCCGGCGGGCAGCCCGCCGATCCGCTGCGCGTTGATGGCATAACTGACCGAGGTCAGTTGCTGCCGGGGCGACAGCTCGCCGGTCCCGTCCACTTCGGTCGTCAGCCACAAGGGCTGATTGAAATCCACCAAGCTGGAAAATGGCGTCACGGCGCCGAGGATCACGGAGAAGAGCCCCCGATCACCCCGCTCAATCGTGATGTCATGGCGCTCTTCCCACAGCAGGCTGCCGCCGGCGGAGGCATCGTAGAGGCGGAGGGTCAAGGTATGCGGTCCGATCAGCGGCGTGCCATCGGTCTCCGTCAGCCGCCCCTGATAGCTGAGCACCTGCGGCACCTCCGCGCCGGCAGCGCCGTGCCAGAGCGTGACGCAACAGACCAGCAGGATCCGCCAATTGACTGCCAGACTACGCTTCATGATGTCGCGCCCTCTCGTTGCCCCAACGGTTCGACGACCGCACCATCCGGCAGCCACCCGGCCATGTCCGGCGGCAGCGGCGCCGTGAACGTCATCCAGGCGCCTGTGGACGGGTGGCGAAAGCTCAGCTCATAGGCGTGTAACAGCTGCCGCGTCACGCCGAGGGCCGCCCACGAGGAAGGCGAGCGGCGGCCATAGGTCGCATCGCCTAAGACCGGATGGCCCACGTGCGCCAAGTGCACGCGCACCTGGTGCGTCCGACCGGTCTCAAGCCGCGCCTCGACGAGCGAATAGGCGATCGGTGCCGGCCCATAGCGGCGCAGCACGTGGTAGTGCGTGGTGGCTGATCGGCCGCCAACGTGCCGGACGGTCATTTGCTTCCGATGGCGTTGGTGGCGCCCGATGGCCGCGCGCACGGTCCCCCGCTCCAGCGGCATCTTGCCTTCGACCAAGGCCAGGTAGCGGCGCGTCACCGTGCGCTGCATGAGCTGCCGGGACAACTGCGATCGTGCCAGCTCCGTCTTGGCAACGAGCAGCAAGCCCGAGGTGCCCTTATCGAGCCGGTGGACGATGCCCGCCCGAGGCAGTGTGGGCTCGTGGCTCGTGGCTCGTGGCTCGTGGGAACGGTTTTCCCCTCGAGCCTCCAGCCTCCAGCCTCGAGCCTCTTGGAGATGCCACAGCACGGCATTGACGAGCGTCCCATCCCAGTGGCCGGGCGCTGGGTGCGTCACCAGGCCCGGCGGTTTGTTGATGACGAGCAGCTGCTCATCCTCATAGAGGATGCTCAGGGGAATCGGCTGGGCCACGGGCGGGTGCTCGCCCTGTTGAGGAGGCAGCCACACGCAGCGCGCCAGGACCACGTCGCCTGCCCGGAGCGCCCGGTGGGCCTTCACCCGCTGGTCGTTGACCGTCACCTCGCCCCCGAGGATACACCGCTGAATCATGCGGCGCGAGACGTCGGCCGGCAACCGAGCGGCGAGATAGCGATCTAGCCGCCGGCCCGCCTCAGTGCGCCCCACGATGAGACGGTAAGTGCGCGCCATTGCGCTGGCTGCCCGATGCCAACCAGATCCCGGCGGCGATTCCCAGCCCCATGCTGATGAGCTGGGCCGGAGTCCACCGCGCAAACAGGTGCGGCTGGTCGCCGCGCCAGAACTCGATGACGAAGCGCAGCACGGCATAGGCCAGGAGATAGACCATGAAGACCGTGCCCGGCCGGCGCAGGACGCTGGCACGCTGGAGCTGGCGCAGGCCAAGAAAGAGGAGGAGCAGCCCCGCCGACTCCACGAGCTGCGTCGGGACTACCGGCTCATCATGGCCGGGAAAGCGGACCCCCCACCAGGCGGTCGTCGGCACGCCGTAGCAGCAGCCGTTGAAGAAGCAGCCGATGCGCCCGATGGCGTGCCCCAGCGCAGCCGCCGGGGCGAACTGATCCAGGACGGCCAGCGGCGAGAGCCGGCGCCGCCGCGCATAGACCAGCACGCCGACCAAGCCGCCGAGCAATCCGCCATACCAAATGAGGCCCCCGTGCCAAATCGCGAAGATCTCCAGCGGCTGATCATGGAACGCGTCGGCATGCGTCAGGACAAAGAGCGCGCGCGCCCCGAGCACCCCGGCCAGCAGCACCGCACTGGTGAGATTGACCACACGATCTTCCGGCACCGGCGGCGCGCCGGGCCATCGCCTGGCGGCCCGCGCCGCCTGCCAACTGGCCGCGAGAAAGCCCATCGCCATGAGCAAGCCGTAGGAATAGAGGGTGATCGGGCCCCACTGGAGGAGGATCGGTTTCATGGTTCGGGCACCCGACTCCGCGGCTTCCACACCAAGGGCAGAAGCAGGAATGCGACGCCGACGGTAATCGCCGTATCGGCCACGTTGAACACTGGCCAGACGCGCACATCGATGAAGTCCACGACATAGCCTCGCACAATCCGGTCCACGAGGTTGCCGATGGCCCCGCCCAGCACGAGCGAGAGACCCCAGAGGCGGACGTGGGACAGCGCGTCACTCCTGGCATCGCCGACAGCCGCCCCTGAGCCACGGAGCTCCCACAGGATCCACGCGGTCACAGCCAGCGACAGCACAATGAGAAACGGCGTCATCCCGCGCAGCAGGCCGAAGGCCGCCCCGGTATTTTGCACATAGGTCAGATGCAGGAGGCCTGGGATGAGGGGTACGCTCTGGCCCGGCTCGAAGCATCGAATCACGGCCCACTTGGTGAACTGGTCGACCGCGAAGATCAGGAAGGCAATGCCACACGCTGCGGGCGCGCGGAAGGCGTCGCGCGGCCGGCTCGCAGGAATTACCGCTTGCTGCCCTGTTCCTTGGCCCGCTGACACCGGATGCACAGCGATGCGTAGGGAACGGCTTTGAGCCGGCTCATGGGGATCGGCTTGTTGCATTCAAGGCAGATGCCGAAGATCCCTTCGTCGAGCCGCTTCAACGCATCGTCGATCTCATAGAGCACTTGCTGCTCGCTCGACACCAGGTTGGTGGACAGCTCTCGCTCGTACGTATCCGCGGCCATGTCCGCCATGTGCACGGTGTAGGCGGACAGATCGCCCGACGCTTCCCGCGGATTGCGCGAGGCCTCTTCAGCGATCGAACGGATCTCGCCCGCGAATTTGGCGCGCTCGGCCAGCAGCCATTGCCTGAACTGTTTGAGTTGCGTTTTGCTGAAGGGCATGGTCTCTCGTCAGGATGTGGAGCGTCCGCTCACGACGCGCGCGCAGCGGCCGCAGAGCTGCGGGTAGCGGGAGTCGGAGCCGACATCTTCCAGATACTTCCAACACCGCTCGCATTTGGCGCCGGGCGCGCGCTTGACGTCGACCGCGACCACGCCTTCCGGCAGCCCGGTCATGCGCTCCCCGCGCGCGGCGCCATCCTGCGCGACATCAACCCGCGAGACGACAAACGCTTCCGCCAGGGCGTCCTGGTGGGCCTCGCACAGCTGCCGCAGCTCGGGCTCGCTGACGATCAGGGTGACCTGCGCTTCCAGCGGGCTGCCGATCACCTGCCGGGTGCGCTGCGTCTCAAGCGCCTTCATCACCGCGCTCCGCAGTTCCATAAACCGGCTCCAGCGCTGCGTGAGCTGCGCATCGGGGCTGGCGCTCGACCAGTCCGGCCAGGCCGCCAGGTGAACCGAGGGCTCCTCCACCGCCCCTGCCTGCCGAAGGACTTGCCAGACTTCATCCGTCGTGACGGGCAGGATCGGCGCCAGGGCCCGGGTCAAGGCGGTCAGTATATCACACAGCACTGTTTGCGCACAGCGACGTTTAGGACTCTTCGCGGGCTCCGTATACAGCCGATCTTTGAGCGCATCGAGGTAACAGGCGGACAGATCCAGGACGCAGAAGTGATAGATCGCCCGGAACGCCTCGTGAAACCGACACGCCTCATAGGCGTCGGTCACCTGCGCCAAGAGCTGGCGGGTGCGATCCCAGGCCCAGCGGTCCAACTCAGGCCATTGCGCCGGATTGACGCGGTCGCGCGCCGGGTGAAAGTCATACAGGTTGGCGAGCAGGAACCGGAAGGTGTTGCGGATCTTGCGATAGGCGTCCGCGACCTGCTCCAGGATCGCATCGGAGATGCGCACGTCCTCACGGTAGTCGCTGGAGGCCACCCAGAGGCGCAGGATGTCCGCGCCATGCCGCCGCATCACCTCCTGCGGCGCGATGACGTTGCCGAAGCTCTTGGACATCTTGCGCCCTTCCCCATCCATCACGAAGCCGTGTGTCAGGGCCTGCCGATACGGGGGCTGGCCGTGCAGCGCCACCGACGGGATGAGCGATACCTGGAACCACCCACGGTGCTGATCGGAGCCTTCCAGATACAAATCCGCCGGCCACGGCAAGCCGCGCCCCTTCAGCACCGCCTCGTGGCTCACGCCGGAGTCGAACCAGACATCGAGGATATCCGGGTCTTTGCGCAGGCGCGCCCCCTGACATGTCGGGCAGCGAGCCCCGGGCGCCAGCGCCTCCGGCGCGTCCTTGAACCACGCTTCGATGCCGCGGGCCGCCAGCGCCTGCTCAATCTGCGCGATGAGCCGCGGATCCAGGAGTGGTTCATCGCACGCTTGGCAGTGCAGCACCGGAATGGGCGTGCCCCAGTAGCGCTGCCGCGAGAGGCACCAGTCCGGCCGGGTCTGGAGCATGCCGGTCATACGGCTCAGGCCTGCCGGCGGAATCCAGGTGACGGTGCGCGCTTGTTCGACCAGCGCGCGGCGCAGGCGCTGCTCGACGGCCAAAAACCACTGCGGGGTGGCGCGGAAAATGACCGGCTGCTTGCAGCGCCAGCAGTGGGGATAGGAATGGGTGAGCGGCTCTTCATGGAGCAGCAAGTCGCTGCGCCGCAGGGCGTCGATAATCTCCCGATTGGCCTTCCACACGGATTGGCCCTTCCACGCAGGCACGTCCTCAGTGTATCGACCCTGAGCGTCGACAGGCGAGAGCACCGGCAGCCGATACCGCTGGCCGATCTCGAAGTCTTCCCGGCCGTGACCTGGCGCGATGTGGACCACGCCGGTTCCCTCCTCCAGACTGACGCCGCTGTCCGTCACCCCAACCGATTCCCCTTCGCCAATCGGCCTCCGGCAGACAAGACGCTTTTCGCCCGCCGCCAGATCAGCCGCTAACGTGTTTCCATCGAGGGACTGAATGACCTGCACCTGTTCCAGGCCAAGCTTGGAACAGACGGCGTCGGCAAGCTTGGCTGCCAACACGATGCGCTGTTCCTGCCCATCCTTCTTCACGGCGATAAGCGCATACTCGGCATCCGGATGGAAACAGACGGCAACGTTGGCTGGGAGCGTCCACGGCGTGGTCGTCCAGACCAGGACGCTGGCGCCAGCCCACTCAGGGTTCAGCACGACTCGAGGAGTGACTGTCTTGATCGGAAACTTCACGTAAATCGATGTATCCTGCCGATCCTCATACTCCACTTCCGCCTCGGCCAGCGCGGTCTCGCAGGAGGCGCACCAGTAGACCGGCTTCTTGCCTCGATAGATACAGCCGGCCTGCACCAACTCCCGAAAGATGCGCAGGGTCGCCAGCACATACTCCGGAGCCATCGTGAGGTAGGGGGCCTCCCAGTCGCCCAGCACCGCCAGGCGCTTGAATTGCTCCCGCTGCGTCTCCACATAGCGTTGCGCGTAGTCGCGCGCCTTGGCGCGGAAGCTGACTTGATCGATCTGATGCTTCGTCAGGCCCAGCTCCTTGAAGAGCTGGTGCTCGATGGGCATCCCATGGCAATCCCATCCCGGCACGTAGGGCGCGTCGAAGCCGCGCATCGTCTTGTAGCGAACGATGAGGTCCTTGAGCACCTTGTTCAGCGCATGCCCGATATGGATGTCGCCGTTGGCATACGGCGGTCCGTCGTGCAGCAGGAACGTGGGCCGCCCGGCGCGCGCCCGGCGGATCTGTCCGTAGAGATCCGCCGCCTGCCACTGGCTGAGCAGCTCCGGCTCCCGGCGCGGAAGATCCGCCTTCATGGGAAAGGATGTTTTGGGGAGGTTGAGGGTAGCTTTGTAATCCATCACGCGTCCGCGTTACAGGCCGGCGAGCCGATAGAGGAGGAAGATGAGCACGCGTTGGACAAACTGCAGGGTGATGAACGCGACAATGGGCGACAGATCGATCATGCCGATCGTCAGGGGGAGCTTGCGAAACGGCTTCAAGAGCTGATCGGTCACCTGAAAGAGCGCGCCCAGCAACTCGTTATAGCTGGTGTACGGATTCACCCCGAACCAAGAGAGCACAATCCGGATGACCAACATCCAGTAGAGGACGGTGCAGAGAATGTTGACCAACGGAACCACACTCAGGATCAGCTGGCGCGCGATGTCCATGAAAGCTCCTGCGATCGGCGGGCCGCGGCCCGCAGCGCCTCGCGAAATGCCGGCTCCAGCCGGCGCCGGGTGAGCACGCTGAGGGCGGCTTCCGTCGTGCCCCGCTTCGACGCCACGCGCCGGATCCAGGCCTCCGGCTCCAAGGACGCCGAGGCAAGCAGCCGCACGCTGCCTGCCAGCGTCTGGCGCACGGCCCGCCTGGCGACGGCCCGCGGCAGGCCCAGCGCGCGGGCGGCTCCTTCCCAGGCGTGCACCAAGAAGAACACATAGGCGGGCCCCGAGCCGCTGACGGCTGTCACGGCATCAAAGAGCCGTTCGGGAAGCTCGACCGTCTCCCCGACCGCTCCGAAGATCGCCTCGACCACCGCGCGGTGGGCCGGTCCGGCGCGCCGGCCCAGCGTGAACGCGGAGAATCCCGCGCCCACCGTGGCCGGCAAGTTGGGCATCACGCGCGCCACGGGAGTGCCAGGGAGCCGTGACTCCAGCGTCCGACGCGTGATCCCCGCGGCAATGGAAATGACGAGCGGTGGAGCCCGCCGGGCAATCCCGGAGTTCCCTTCTCGTCGTCCTTCGACTCGCTGCGCTCGCTCAGGACGACCCCTCGACCTGTTGCGGGCGACATCCCGAGCGACCCCGCCGAAAGCGGGGGAGTCGAGGGGTCGCCGCCGCACCCAGGGGCGCAGCTCCTGAAGGAGCGAGCGCATCTCCTGGGGTTTGACGGCCAGCAGCAAGACATCGGCCTGTCGCGCGACAGGCGCGTTCTTGGCGTGCATGCGCACGCCAAGGCGCGTCAGCCCCCGGCGCGCGCCGGCCCGAGGATCCGAGGCCACGATCCGCCCCGAAGCCATGCCATCATGGAGCAGTCCGCGGATCAGCGCCTGGCCCATCGTGCCGGCGCCGATCACGCCAACGGTCTTGCCGCGCAAGGCCCCGGCGCGCCTCATGTCCGCTCTCCGAAGAGCGCCGTGCCGATGCGGATCACATCGGCCCCTTCCTCAATCGCCACTTCAAAGTCACCGGACATCCCCATGGAAAGCTTCATGCTCCCGAAGGGCTGGCCCACGGCGCGCGTCAGGGTGTCGCGCAGCTCGGCCAGCCGTCGGAAATGGGGACGCGCGTGCTTGGGATCGTGGCTGAACGGCGGTATCGTCATGAGTCCCTTCAGTCGAAGATGCGGGCAGTCGAGCACAACGTCCGCCAACGCCTCGGTGTCCTGTGGCCGGCAACCTGACTTGGTGGGCTCGCCTGTGACATGCACTTGGATAAAGACGTCAAGGGTTGCTTCGCCGCTCGTGGCTCGTGGCTCGTGGCGTTGCCTCGAGCCTCCAGCCCAATTGGCGAGCCGGCGCTCCAACTCGGTCGCCAGCTCTGCCGAGTCGATCGAGTGGATGGCATCGAACAGTTCGACTGCGTGCCGTGCTTTATTGCGCTGGAGCCGCCCCACCAGGTGCCAGCGGATGGGGTGACCGTCATGCTGACGAGCCTGAGCGCCGAGCGCGGCGAGCTTGTCGCGGGCTTCCTGGACGCGATTTTCTCCGAATTCGACCAGCCCCAGGGCCATCGCCTGCCGGATCAATTCGGCGGGGACCGTCTTCGTGACCGCGACAAGCGTCACGGAGTGCGGATCGCGTCCGGCGCGGGCACAGGCTTGCCGGATCCGTTGACGAACTGCGTCGAGCTGGGCGGTCAACACGCCCGCTACTCTAACACAGCCTCGGAGGAAGCGTCAACGCG
>JAHFGW010000031.1 GCA_023247235.1 Candidatus Omnitrophota bacterium
ACTTCAAGAGCTACGGGATGCGCATCATCCGCACGAGGATGTTCGCCTACATCAACCCCCGGCGTAGCGACTTGTTCGCCAGCTCGTTCGCCAAACAAGTGGCCCTCATCGAGTGCGGGCTGCAAGAGGAGCTGGTGCACGGCAATCTCGATTCCATCCGCACGCTGATCGATGTCCGTGACGCCATGGCGGCGTATTGGGAAGCCCTGGAGCACTGCGAGCCGGGGCAAGCCTACAACATCGGCGGCACGACCACGATCAGCGTCGGGCAGTTCCTCGAGCGGCTGCTGAAGCACAGCCGCGTGCCGATCCGCACGAGACTCGACCCGGACCTGCTGCGGCCGGCGGACGTCACGCTGCAGATTCCCAGCGTCGAGAAATTCCGGCGGGCCACGGGATGGGCGCCTCGCTACTCATTGGAGGAGAGCGTGGAGCTGCTCCTGAGCTATTGGCGCTCGCAGGCCGAGCGGCTCGCGAGGCGCCAGGCCGAGCCGGTCAGGCCGTCATGAACATTCTGGTCACCGGCGGGGCGGGCTATCTCGGATCCGTCTTGGTGCCCGCGCTGTTGGCTGACGGGCACGCGGTGACCGTGGTGGACAACTTCATGTACGATCAGACCTCGCTGCTGGATTGCTGCCATCATCCCAAGCTGTCCGTGGTGCGCGGCGACGCGCGAGACCGCGCCCTGATGACGGAGCTTGTGGGCGCCGCGGAGGCCATCTTTCCGCTGGCCTGCCTGACCGGCGCGCCGGTGTGCGAGCAGGATCCGCTGGAAGCCAAGAGCGTGAATCTGGACGCCATTCGGCTGCTGCTGGAGTTACGCCGCACGCAGCCGGTCATCTTCCCGACGACCAACAGCGGCTACGGGATTGGGCAGGATGGCCTCCACTGCACGGAAGAGACCCCCCTGCGGCCCATTTCGGTCTACGGGCGGCTCAAGGTGGAAGCCGAGCAGGCGGTGCTGGAGGCGGGCCGCAGCATCACCCTGCGTCTGGCGACGGCCTTTGGCATCAGCCCGAGGATGCGGCTCGACCTGCTGGTCAACGATTTCGTCTACCGCGCGGTGACCGATGGGTGCGTGGTGCTGTTCCAGGGACAGTTCAAACGCAACTACATCCATGTGCGGGACGTCGCGCGCGCCTTCCGGCACGCCCTGGAGCGCTTCGACGCTCTGCAGGGCCAGGCGTATAACGTGGGCCTCAGCGACGCCAATCTCTCCAAGTGGGAGTTGTGCGAAGAGATCAAGAAGCAGGTGCCGGGGTTCTACGTCGTGGAGGCCCAGATCGGCGAGGACCCGGACCAACGCAACTACATCGTCAGCAACGCCAAGATCGAGCGCACAGGGTTTACGCCGCAGGTCTCGCTTCAGACCGGCATCGCGGAGCTGATCAAAGGCTATCGGGTCGTGCGGCGCCGAAGTTTCGCCAACGCCTAAACGGGCGAGGGAGACGCAGCGTGATGTGGCAAGGCGCACGGGTGTTAGTAACCGGGGGAACCGGGCTGATCGGTCGGCCGCTGGTCGAGCGGCTGCTGGCGCAGGGCGCTTCCGTGCGGATCGCCTCGCTGGATGATCCTTCGCGCGCCCATCCGGCCGCCGAGTTTCGTCGGCTGAACCTGACCGTGTTGGACACCTGCCTGGCGGCCTGCGAGGGCATGGACTACGTCTTTCACCTGGCCGGCATCAAAGGGTCCCCGGCGATGACCGCCACGCGGCCGGCGAGCTTCTTTGTCCCGACGATCCTCTTTAACACGAACATGATGGAAGCCGCCAGGCGGTGCGACGTGAAAGGCTACCTCTATACCAGCACGATTGGCGTGTATGCGCCGGCCGCGGTGTTTCGAGAAGACGATGTCTGGACGACGTTCCCCTCCGAGCATGATCGCTTTGCCGGCTGGGCGAAGCGAATGGGCGAGCTGCAGGCGGAGGCCTATCGGATCGAGCACGGCTGGGACCGGGTCAGCATTGTGCGCCCGGCGAACGTGTATGGCCCCTTCGACAACTTCGATCCGGAGAACGCGATGGTGATCCCATCGCTGATCCGCCGCGCGGTGGATGGCGAAGATCCGCTGGCCGTCTGGGGAGATGGCTCGGCCGTCCGGGACTTCATTCACGCGGGCGACGTGGCCCGGGGCATGCTCCTGGTCATGGAGCGCCGCCTGCGCCAGCCGGTCAACCTGGGCAGCGGCCTTGGCGTGCGCATCCGGGAGCTCGTGGAGCTGATCGTGTCACAGCTGGAACGGCCGCCCCAAGTCGTCTGGGACCGGTCCCGGCCTTCAGGCGATCCCCAGCGGGTGATGGATGTGAGCCGAGCGCGCGCGCTGGGGTTTGCACCCTCGATTTCCATCGCGGACGGGTTGCGAGAGACTATCGCCTGGTACCGGCAGCACCGGGACGCGGCGGCGAGGCGCTATAACGTGTTTACGGAGCGGCAGCTCGTATGAGGCGTCGGGTGGTGGTGTTGGGCGCCAGCGGGTTTATCGGGCGCAATGTCGCCGAGCGCCTGGCCGCGCGCGCGGATCTAGAGGTGTCGGGGACCTGGTTCAAGACGCCCCCGGCCGAGTCGCTCGCGCAGCCGCCAGGACCGCGGTTCATTCAGGCGGACCTGACGCGGCCGGAGGATGTTGGGCGGGCCCTGGAAGGCCAGGACGTGGTGATTCAGGCCGCCGCGGTCACGACGGGGTCCAAGGACATCGTGACCCGACCGTACCTGCATGTGACCGACAACGCCGTGATGAACAGCCTGATCTTCCGCGCCTGCTTCGAGCGCCGGGTGCAGCAGGTGGTCTTCTTCAGCTGCACCACGATGTACGCGGAGCAGCCGACCCCGGTCACAGAAGAGGATTTCACGGGGCAGATCATCCCCACCTACTTCGGGGTGGGGTGGACGAAGGTGTATCTAGAAAAACTGTGCGAGTTTTACGCGCGGCTTGGCCCGACGCGCTACGCCGCGCTGCGCCATTCGAACGTCTACGGGCCTCATGACAAATTTGATCTGGAGCGCTCCCATGTCTTCGGAGCGACGATGACCAAAGTGATGACGGCTCGCGATGGGACGCTGGCCGTCTGGGGGGATGGCTCCGAGGCCCGTGACCTGCTGTACGTGTCGGATCTGGTCGATCTGGTGGAGCGCCTGCTGGAAGCCCAGCGCGATCCGTTTGAGCTGCTGAATGTGGGGAGCGCCCAGTCGGTGACCGTGCGGGAGCTGGTGGAACGCATCATCCGCGCCTCGGGCCGCGAGCTCTCGGTGACCTTTGACCGCAGCAAGCCGACGATTCCGTTTACGATCACGCTGGACACCAGCCGGGTGCGGCACAAGTACGGGTGGGCGCCCCGCGTGTCATTGGAGGAAGGGATCCGGCGAACGCTCGCGTGGTACCGCGAGCATCCGCCGGCAGCGCTGGCCGCCGCACTGGCAGGGACTGCCGCATGAAGGACGCGACGGTCAACCCGCCCAGCCTGGGCACGCGCAGCCTTGAGCTCTACAAGACCCTGTACACCATTCGTCGAGCCGAGGAGCTGATCATCCAGTATTACCCGGAAAACGACATGAAGACGCCGATGCACATGTCCATGGGGCAGGAGGCTATTCCCGTGGGCGTCTGCGCGGCACTCAGGGACGGAGATCAGGTCTTCGCGTCCTATCGCAGCCACGCCACGTTCCTGGCCAAGGGCGGAGCGACCGACCGGTTCTTCGCCGAGCTCTATGGGCGGCAGACGGGGACCGTCAACGGCAAGGCCGGCTCCATGCATCTGGCGGATCCGGCCAAGGGACATATGTGCTCCTCCGCGGTCGTGGCCACCGGCATCCCAGTGGCCGTGGGGGCGGCCTTCGCCCACAAGCGGCGCGGCACCGGTCGCCTCGCCTGCGTCTTCTTCGGCGACGGGGCGGCTGATGAAGGCGCGTTCTGGGAGAGCCTGAACACCGCGTGCGTCATGCGCCTGCCGGTGCTGTTCGTGTGCGAAGACAACGGGCTGGCGGTGCAGACGCCCGCGCACGTGCGGCAAGGCTACGCGTCCCTGACCGACATCATCAGCCGGTTCAAGTGCCACGTGGCGGCACAGGATACCACGGACGTCGAAGCGATCCGGCAGACCGCCGAGGGCGCTATCATCCGGATGCGGGCATCAGGACAGCCGGCGTTCCTGTCCTTTACGTGCTATCGCTATCTGGAGCACGTCGGCGTGCGGGAAGATTTCCATCTCGGCTACCGCTCGCGGGACGACTACGAGGCATGGCGCCAGCGCGACTGTCTCACCCTCCAGCGCGCGCGGCTGGTGGACGCGGGCCACGGCGAGGAGGCCCTGCGCAGCCTCGAGCAGGACATTGACGAGCGGCTGCAGCAAGACGTGGCGCGGGCGAAGGTCGCTCCGCCACCCGGGCCGGAAGAATTGTTCAAGGGAGTGTTCCATGAGAAGCCGTAGCTATTGCGAAGCGCTCAATGAAGCGCTGCATCAGGAAATGGCGCGCGATCCAAGCACCTTCGTCTACGGGCTCGGGGTCCCGGATCGGATGAGCGTCTTCGGCAGCCTGGTTGGGATTCGGGAACGGTTCGGGCCCGAGCGGTGTTTCGACACGCCCTTGTGCGAGGACACGATGACCGGCTTCGGGCTGGGCGCTGCCATCAACGGGCTGCGGCCCATCCATGTCCACATCCGGGTCGATTTTCTGCTGCTAGCCATGAACCAGCTCGTCAACATGGTTTCCACCTTCAGTTACTCAACTGGCGGGCGGCTCAAGGTGCCGCTCGTGATCCGGGCGGTGGTCGGCCGGGGCTGGGGGCAGGGCTATCAGCACAGCAAGAGCCTGCACGCGCTCTTCGCGCACATTCCCGGATTGAAAGTGGTGCTGCCGACGACGCCGCGGGATGCCAAGGGCGTGCTGATTGCGGCCATTCGAGACGACAATCCGGTCATTGTCATCGAGCACCGCTGGCTCTACTGGGCGACCGGCGAGGTGCCCGAGGAGCCCTATACGGTTCCGCTGGGCGAGGGACAGATCCTGCGCCGCGGCAGCGACCTGACGATCGTGGCGACCTCCTGGATGAACGTGGAGGCGCTGAAGGCGGCGGAGATCCTGCAGCGGGCCGGCGTCTCAGTCGAGGTCGTCGACCCCCGAACGATCGCACCGTTCGATGAGCGCCTCGCGGTGGAATCCGTCGAGCGAACCGGCCATTGCCTGGTGGCGGACAATGACTGGACGCACTGCGGATTTGGGGCGGAAGTCGCGGCGCGGGTCTCCGAGCAGTGTTTCGGCCGCCTGAAGTCGCCGGTGACGCGGCTCGGTTTCGCGCCCACGCCGTGTCCCACGGTCCGAGTGTTGGAAAACGAGTTCTACCCCAACGCGGAAGACATCGTGCGGGCGGTGGAAGCCAAGCTCGGGCTGGCTCCCAGCGATCTGTCCGGAGAAGATTTCTACAGCCACGAGCGGCGGTTCACCGGACCATTCTGATGGATCTGGGACTTCAGGGAAAATACGCGCTCGTCACCGGCGGCAGCCACGGGATCGGCCGCAGCGTCGCGCTGGCGTTGGCCGAGGAAGGCTGCCACGTGGCGATCTGCGCCCGCGATCCGCGTCGTGTCCAGGAAACCGCTGCGGCTGTGCAAGGCAAGGGCGTGCAGGCCCTGGGACTCCAGGGCGATGCCACGATCCCGGCGGATATCGAGCGCGTCATGGACACGGTCGTGAAGACCTGGGGTACGTTGCACGTCCTCGTCAACAACGTGGGCGGCGGAGGCCGGTGGGGTCATGAGGTCGTGGAGCAGACCCCAGAGGAGGTCTGGGTGGACGTGTATCACAAGAATGCCTTGGCCGCGGTCCGCTTTACCATGCGCGTCATTCCACTCATGCGCAAGCAGCGGTGGGGCCGCGTGGTGACGGTGACGTCGACCTACGGCCGCGAGGGAGGCGGCCGCCCGTGGTTCACCATGGCCAAGACGGCGCAAACCGCCCTGATGAAGAGTCTGGCGATGAACCACGAGCTGGCCCGGGACGGCCTGGTGTTCACGAGCGTGGCCCCCGGCAGCATCATGATTCCTGACACGGGCTGGGATGAGGAGCGCAAGCGGGATCCGACACGCTTCGGACGCATGGTGGATGACAGTTTTCCCCTGGGCCGGCTTGGCACACCCGAGGAAGTCGCGAGCGTCATCGTCTTCGCCTGCTCCGAGCAGGCCAGCCTGCTGACCGGCGCCTCGATCGCCGTCGACGGGGGCTGGAGCAGGAGTTTCTAGCATGATTATCAGCCGGACGCCGTTTCGCATCTCCTTCTTCGGCGGCGGGACTGATTACCCGGTCTGGTACCGCGCGCATGGCGGCGCGGTCCTGGCGACCACCATCAATAAGTACTGCTATCTCACGTGCCGGACCTTGCCGCCGTTTTTTGAGTACAAGAGCCGGATCGTGTGGTCGAAGGTGGAGCACGTCGGCGGCGTCGAGGACATCCAGCACCCGGCCGTCCGCGAAGTATTGAAGTTCCTGCAGGTGACCGAAGGCCTCTCGCTGCACCATGACGGCGACCTGCCGGCCAGAACCGGGCTGGGCTCCAGCTCCTCCTTTACGGTCGGCTTGTTGCATGCGTTGCATGGCCTGAAGGGCGTCATGCCCGGCAAGCACCGGCTCGCCGCGGAGGCGCTCCATGTGGAGCAGGAACGGTTGCGGGAGCATGTGGGCTCGCAGGATCAAGTGATCGCCGCATTTGGGGGGCTCAATCGCATCACCTTTCCTGCGCAGGGGGCGTTTGAGGTGACGCCGATCATTGTGAGCGAGGAGCGGCTCTGCCTGTTGCAAGACCACCTGATGCTGTTCTTCACCGGCCTCTCCCGGAACGCCTCGGAGATCGCGGCCGAGCAGGTCAAGGCGACCGGGCAGAAGACCACGGAGTTGTCCCGGATGCGGGAGATGGTGGACGAGGCCATAGAGATCTTGCAGAGCGCGGCGGATCTGTCGGCCTTCGGCGAGCTGCTCGATGAAGGCTGGCAATTGAAGCGGTCCCTCACCGGGAAGATCTCCACCAGGCAGATCGACGCCATGTACGAGGCCGCGCGCCGGGCCGGCGCCGTCGGCGGCAAGCTTCTCGGGGCGGGCGGGGGCGGCTTCCTGCTCCTCTTTGCGAGGCCGGAGGATCAGGACGGCATCAGGGAAGCCCTCGGCGGGCTCCTGCACGTGCCATTTCGATTTGACTCCAGCGGCAGCCGGATCATTTTCTATGAGCAGGATCAAGCGGTACAATCGGCGGCCGCGGCGAAGACGCTCAAGTTGGTTGCGGAGCGGACGTGAGGGACTGATGGCCTCGGCACCCGGCGGCCCCTTCGAAACACTCAGGTTTTACTGGCGGATTGCGATCCGGCCGTATCCGCGCGAGGCCACGGGCCTTCTCTTGCTCATCGTTGGCAGCGCGGTGTTCGACATGATCAGCGTCGGCCTGACCGTGCCGCTGCTGGACGCCCTCACCGAGCCGGCGCGCGCCAGCGCCAGTCTCACGGTGCGGGGCTTTGCGGCGGCGCTGCAGTCTGTGGGCATCGCCCCGAGCTCACACACCGTGATCTTCGCGCTCATGGTCATCGTGAGCATCTTCTTCATCGCGCGCAGCAGCCTATTGCTGTGGAGCCAATGTCGGGCGTCAGTGATTGCGGTCACCATGCGCACGGCGATGAAACTCTCGCTCTTCGAAAAATTCCTGTACGCGCGGTACGAAGAAGTCACCAAGCGGGCGCGTGGGGTGATTGTCAATGACATCAACCGGCCGGCGGAGACGATTGCGTCGTCCGTCATCACGCTGGGAAGCCTCTGGAATGGGTTGTTCACCAGCGCGCTCATGATCGCGCTGCTGGTGTACCTCTCGTGGTGGGCCACGGTGCTCGTCGGCGTGTTGGCCGTCGCGGGGGTGCAGGGGTGGCGGTGGTACGCGGATCGGCGCGCGAGCGACCAGGGCCGGCTGCTCTACGATCTGCACAGCGAGCAATCCAAGCGGCAGGTGGATGCCATCGATGGGACGAAGGTCGTCAAGGCGCACGGGCTTGAGCGCAACATGCTCGAGGAGCAGGACAAACTGTTACGGGCCGAGTGGCAGCCGGAATTGCAGCTCGCCTTCTTCAGGAACGGGCCCATGCTGGTCAATGAAGTGACCGCGGTGGCCATCGTCCTGGTCTTGGGCGCCGTCACCTTCCTCGTGCCCTCCATGGGCATCCGATTCTCGATGCTCGGCGCGTTTCTGTTGGCGATGCGCCGAATCGCGCCGTCCATGGCAAGCGTGAACACGGCCAGCGTCATCCTGAGCCAGTACCGGCGGAACCTCGAGAAGATCGAAGAAGTGATGCAGGCCATCCCGCAAGAGCGGCGCGGCGGGGCGGCCATCGGGCCGGTTACTGACGTCCGTCTGGATCACGTGTCCTTTGCCTACGCCTCGCGGCCGGACTATCGCGTCCTCAGCGAGATCACGGCGGCCATGACTCGGGGAACGGTCACCGCCGTGGTCGGCCCAACCGGCGCGGGCAAGAGCACGATCGCCAGCCTGTTGTTAGAACTCTATGAGCCGCAGGCCGGGTCGATCCTGGTCAACGGCGCGGAGCTGCGGGGCCTGGATTTGGCCGCCTGGCGCCGCCGGGTCGGCTACGTCTCCCAGGACATCTTCGTGTTCAACGCAAGCATCCGGGACAATATCGCCTTGGGGGACGACCGGGTGCCTGCCGCCCAGACCGAGTGGGCGGCCGAGGTGGCGCAGCTGCACGACTTCGTCGCGTCGCTGCCGGAAGGCTACAGCACGGTCATCGGCGACCGGGGGCTGCGGCTCTCCGGCGGCCAGTGTCAGCGCCTGGCGATCGCGCGCGCGATCCTTCGCCGGCCGGACGTGCTGATCTTCGATGAGGCGACCAGCGCCCTTGATAACCTGACTGAGCGCGCGGTCTATGAGGCCATCAGCACCCTCCATCAGGAGGCGATCACGCTCGTGATTGCCCATCGCCTGAGCACGATCCGGGACGCCGACCAAATCCTCGTGCTCCAGGCCGGCCGCGTGGTCGAGCGCGGCACCCACGACACGTTGGTCAGCCAGCGCGGCGTCTACGCGCAGCTCTATGAGGAAGGCGACCGGGCGGGGACCGCACCCGCTTCGGAGCCGGCGGTGACCAATGTCTAGCCAGCGGCCGCGTCCCACCCAAGCGGTCATGCTGGCCGGCGGGCGAGGCGAGCGCTTGCGCCCCCTGACGGACACGCGGCCTAAGCCAATGATCGAATTCCACGGCCGGCCGTTTCTGGACTACCTCCTGGACCTCCTGCGCGAACAAGGGTTTGAGCGCGTGCTGCTGCTGCTGGGCTATCTGCCGGAACCGATTCAGGCGCACTGCGGTGACGGACGACGCTGGGGCCTGGAGATTGAGTATGCGGTGTCTCCGGCCGAAGACGACACCGGGCGCCGGCTCAAGCTGGCCGCACATCGCCTGGACTCGCACTTCCTGCTCATGTACTGCGACAACTACTGGCCCATGCCCTTTGCGCGCATGTGGCAACAGTTTGAGGCGCGCGGCGTCCAGGGGCTGCTGACGATCTACCGCAACCGGGACCGCTCCACGCGCGACAACGTGCGCGTGGATGACGCAGGCTACGTGACGCTGTATGACAAGGACCGCGCCGCAGCGAATCTGTCGGGCGTAGAAATCGGGTTTGCGATCCTGGCGCGCACCATGATGGATCTGTTGCCGGCCGATGAGAACGTGTCGCTGGAGCGGGCGGTGTACCCGCGCCTGGCGGCTAAGCGGCAGCTCGGGGCGTTCCTCACCGAGCACCGCTACTACAGCGTCAGCTCGCCTGAGCGCCTGGCGGCCACGGCGCAATTTCTCGAGCGCCGCCCGACGGTGATCCTGGACCGCGACGGCGTGCTCAATCGCAAGCCGCCCCGGGCGCAGTACGTCCGCTCCTGGGAGGACTGGCGATGGCTGCCCGGGTCGCTGGAGGCGCTGCGGGGCCTGAAGGAGGCGGGATACCGGACGATCGTGGTGTCGAATCAAGCCGGCATCGCCAGGGGCGAGATCACCGCGGCGGAGCTGGCGGCCATTCATGCACGCATGCAGCAAGACGTCCGAGCAGCGGGCGGCGCGATCGAGGCGATCTATGTGTGTCCGCACGGGTGGGATGAGGGATGCGAGTGCCGCAAGCCCAAGCCCGGCATGCTCCACCAGGCGCAGCGCGAGTGGCATCTGGACCTGAGCCGCACGTGGTTCATCGGCGACGACGAGCGCGACGGCCAGGCCGCGGAGGCGGCGGGCTGTCCCTCGGTGCTGGTGTCGGAGGCCCGGCCGCTGTCGGCCATCGTGCGCGAGCTCCTGGAGCGCAGCCACGCTCCGGTTGGAGCGGTCGTGGGATGACGATGCGGGTGCTGGTGACAGGACACCAGGGCTACGTGGGCTCGATCCTCGCGCCCCTGCTCCTTGAGGCGGGGTATGACGTCGTGGGCCTTGACACCGAGTATTACGCCGGCTGTACCCTGGGTCCGGAGGCGGCCCACGTGCCGACGATTCGCAAAGATCTTCGCGATCTTGAGCCGAGCGACCTGGAGGGGGCGGATGCGGTGGTGCATCTGGCCGCCCTGAGCAATGATCCCATCGGCAATCTGAACGAGGCCTGGACTGAGGAGATCAACTTCGAGGCATCGGTCCGCCTGGCGGAGCTTGCCAGGGCGGCGGGGGTTAGCCGGTTCCTCTTCTCGTCCTCGTGCATTATGTATGGGATGTCCGAGGCGGCCGTGGTGACCGAGGAGTCGCCGCTGGATCCCAAGACGGCCTACGCCCGCTCCAAAGTCAAAGCCGAACAGGCGATTGCCGCGCTGGCCGATGGCGGATTCTCGCCGACCTTCTTGCGCAACGGGACGATCTACGGGCTCTCGCCCCGGATGCGGTTCGATACGGTGCTCAACAATTTGGTGGGCTCTGCCATCACCACGGGCCGCGTGGTCCTGCACGGCGACGGACGCCCCTGGCGGCCGGTCGCGCATGTGCAGGATGTCGCCCGGGCGTTCCAGCACGTCCTGGAGGCGCCGCGCGCGCTGGTGCACAACCAGGCCTTCAACAACGGCGAGGACGGCATGAACCACCAGATACTTGAGCTGGCCCAGACCGTGATGGAGGCCGTGCCGGGCTCGCAGCTGGAGTGCCTGGCCAGCCCGGACGCGGATCAGCGCACCTATAAGACGGATTTCACCAAGTTCGCGCGGACGTTTCCGGAATTCCGCTTCACCTGGAGCGTCCGCGCGGGCGCGCGGGAGCTCTACGAAGCCTTTAAGACGGTCGGATTGCGACACGACGACTTCACGGACCGGCGCTTCACCCGCCTGGCGTGGCTGCGGCACCTGTTGGAGACGGGACGACTCAATGGATCACTTCGGTGGTCCCACCACCCGCCGCCGGCGATGCCACATGCAGGAGTCTTGGAAGCTCTATGAAGATCACGAGGCAGGCTACCAGCGAAGTGACCACCCGGCACCGCCAAGACCGGCCACAAGCTCACCCCGAGAAGCGGAGCCGGTCGGGACCCCGCCCAATGGCGGGGCCCACGGCAGGCGGTGGGAACGCCCTGATTGAGGGCGTCAAGCTCATCCCGCTGCGCCAAATCGTGGATGAGCGCGGCAAGGTGATGCAGATGTTGAAGGCGACCGATCCGCATTTCCTGGGCTTCGGCGAAATCTACTTTTCTTGCGCTTGGCCCGGCACCATCAAAGCCTGGCATCTGCACAAGTCCATGACGCTGAACAACGCGGTCATCTCGGGCCGCGCAAAGCTGGTGCTCTACGACGGGCGCGAGGACTCCCCCACGAAGGGACGGATCCAGGAGATCTTCCTTGGCGAAGACCACTACTGCCTGGTGCAGATTCCTCCGGGCATTGTCAACGGCTACAAGGCCTACGGCGACACGCTGGTCATCCTGGCTAACTGTGCGACCGAGCCGCATGACCCGACAGAAATCGTGCACATCGATCCGTTCACCTCCGAGATCCCGTACCAGTGGGACGTCAAGCATGGCTGAGGCGCTGACCGCCGTCCGGTCCAGCCTCGTGATGACGCGCACCCCGCTCCGCGTCAGCTTTGCGGGCGGGGGGACGGATCTGCCCGGATTCTATGAACGGGAACAGGGGGCGGTCCTGAGCACGACGATCGACAAGTACCTGTATGTGACCGTGAAGCGGCACGGGTCGCTGTTTCACGAAGGCTTCCGGCTGAACTATTCGGAGACGGAGCATGTCGAGCAGCTGGATGAGATCAAGAACCACATCGCGCGCGAATGCCTCCGGCTCTTGAAGGTCCAGCCGCCCATCTACATCAGCACGGTGGCGGACCTGCCGGATTTCTCCGGGCTGGGCTCCTCCAGCAGCTTCGCCGTGGGCCTGCTGAACGCCTTGCACGTCTTTCGCGGCGATCGCGTCTCGGCCGGCCAGCTGGCGGAGGAAGCCTCGCACGTGGAGATCGAGCTGTTGAAGCGTCCCATCGGCAAGCAGGATCACTACGCGGCCGCCTTCGGCGGCTTGAACTTGTTCTG
>JAHFGW010000032.1 GCA_023247235.1 Candidatus Omnitrophota bacterium
CCCCTCTGTTCTGTCTCTGTCTCAACTGACTCGCTCATTATACCGCGCGCGGCTCGGCATCTCCACTTCGCCCGCCGCGGTGCTCGCGCGGCTTCCCGCAGCCAGTCAATCCTCTCACGTCGTTAGACGCCCCCCGGCCAGGAAAAGTTTACGTGTCAGCGGCGCAGCAGATCCGCGCCGTGCCGTGCGGCCCCGTACAGAGCGGCTCGCTCTTCGAGAATGACCCGGATGGGCATCGTGGAGAGCAGTGGGGAGAGGCGGCCTTTCTCGGTGAACGCGCGCACGAACGTGTCCGCCTGGAGCTCCGGAAGCAGCTTGGGCGCCATCCCGCCGCCGAGGTAGAGGCCGCCGCGCGGCAGCGTCCTGAGTGCAAGGTTGCCCGCCTCCGCCCCATAGCACGAGATGAACAGCGCGAGCGCTTGCGCACAGAGGGGCGAGCGGCTTGACCGCGCATGCTCCACGATCACGGCACTGGGTTCGCCGTCGTCGAGCGCCTCCCTCAACCACTTCGGTTCCTCACCCCGGCCTGTCGCGACGAGAAACCGGTAGAGGGTCCCCAGGCCTGGCCCTGAGAGAACGCGCGCGTAGCTCACATGGCCAAACTCCTCCGCGAGGAAACGGCACAGGTCCCACTCGAGTACTGTGCGCGGCGCGAAGTCCGCATGACCGCCCTCAGAGGGAAGCGCGCGGTAGCCATGCCGATCCCACACGAGCGTGGCCTCCCCGAGGCTGGTGCCGGCGGCGATCACCGCGAGGGTCCCGTGCGGCTGGGGCTGCCCGGCTTGCAAGATCGCGCACGCGTCGTCCGGCAACGCCGCAATGCCGTACCCTGTCGCTTCCAGGTCGTTGATGGCCCACACCGCATCGCATCCCAGCGTGCGCTGCAACGCGCGCACATCGACCGGCCACGGGAGGTTCGTCGCGTCAGACCGGCCGTCGATGACCGGCGCGGCCAGTCCAAAGCACGCCCCCTCCACGGGGTAGCGATGCCGCGCGATGAACGGCTCGACAAGCGCTTCCAATCCAGGGTAGTCGGCGGTTCGGACGCTGGCCTCGATCACCGGGCTGAGCCGCGCGCCTTCAGCGCGAAACCAGCCGAGGTTCGTCTTGGTCCCTCCCACGTCTCCGGCGAGGATCATGCGCGGGCCGCCGTGAGCCGTCGGGCCGCCGCGCGGTCGAGGAGCCACAGCGGGACGGCATGCGTCGGCCGAACCTGCTGCGCGGGCAGGTCGTCCGGCGAGTCCGGCCCCTCGAGGACCGCGCGCACAATGGCGGCCTTCTGCGACCCGGCCACCAGCCACAGGAGGTGCCGCGCGCGATTCAACACCGGGATCGTCAGGGTCACCCGCGGGAGGCGCGGCATCCCGCCGGCGGTGGCGAGCACCCATCGGGATCGCTCGCGCAGCGCATCGGAGCGCGGAAAGAGCGAGGCGGTATGCCCATCGGTCCCCAGTCCCAAACAGACGAGGTCAAACACCGGGACCGCCGGCTCCTCCGACGCGAAAAAATTCCGCAGGGTGCGCTCGTACGCGAGCGCGACGGCATCGGGAGCGCCCTCCTCGACCGGGACGCGGTGGATGTTCGCCGGCGGGATGGGCACGCGCGAGAGCAGCGCGTCATGCGCCATCCGGAAGTTGCTCGCTGCCTCCTCGGCCGGCACGCAGCGCTCATCGCCCCAGAAGCAATGCACACCGGCCCACGGCATCGCGCGCCGGTACGGCTCCTCCGCCAAGCGCGCGTGGAGCGGCTGCGCGGTCGTCCCTCCGGCAAGCGCCACGGTGAAGCGGCCTCGCGCGCCGACCGACTGCTGTGCCAGCGCGACGAACCGCCGTGCGGCTTCATGGCTCAGCGCGTCGGCATCGGGGGCGACGCACATGTCGCGGGTCGGATCACTGACGCGCAGAGCGGGCATGGGTGGACGGCGTGGTCGACTTGACGGCATGCCCGCCGAACTCCCGGCGGAGTGCCGCGACCACCTTGTCGCCGAAGGGATCCGTCGCGCGCGAGCGGAACCGGCTGCAGAGGGCCGCGCTGATGACCGGCAGCGGGATGCCGAACGCGACCGCCTCTTGCACGGTCCAGCGTCCCTCTCCTGAGTCCTCAACATAGCCGGCGATCGAGCGCAGCTCGGGATCTCGCGCCAGCACGCGCTCGGCCAATTCTAAGAGCCACGATCGGATGACGCCCCCCTGGTTCCAGAGATGGGCGATGCGCTCCAGGTCCACCCGATACGGGCCGCCGCGCAACAGCGACAATCCTTCGGCATACGCCTGCAGCATCCCGTACTCGATCCCGTTGTGGACCATCTTCACGAAGTGGCCGGCACCGCTGGGTCCGATGTGGCGGGAGCCGCCCGCCAGAGCCAGGCTCTTGAAGAGCGGCCGAAGACGACGCACGGCCGAAACCTCCCCTCCGACCATCAGGCAGTAGCCGCGTTCCAGCCCCCGGATGCCCCCGCTCGTGCCGACATCCACCAGCGCGATGCCCGCCGACGCCAGGCGCTCGGCCCGACGGACCGAATCCTTGTAGAACGAGTTCCCGCCGTCGACGAGCACATCCCCACGGGCCAGCCGCCCGGCAAGCTTCTCGATCGCCTGCTCGGTGGGGTCGTTCGCCGGCAACATCAGCCACACCGCGCGCGGAGGGTGCAGCGTTGAGACGACCGCCTCGATTGTCTTCGCGCCGACGCCGCCCTGCCGCACGAGTGCGGCGACCCGCGCGCGCTCACAGTCGTATCCGACGACGCGGTGTCCGTCCGCCAGCAGCCGCCGAGCCATGCTGGCCCCCATGCGGCCCAATCCGATCATCCCGACGTCCATCGCTACTGACGCTGAGCCGACTGAAACAGGCTCCGATACTTCCCGTACCCCTCCTTCTCAAGATCCTCCAGAGGAATGAACCGCAAGGCGGCGGAGTTGATGCAGTAGCGCTGCCCGGTGGGAGCCGGTCCGTCGTCGAACACATGACCCAGGTGCGATCCACTTTGCTTGGCGAGCACCTCGGTGCGGGCCATGCCATGGCTCGCATCGGTTTTCTCGTCGATCATCCCTGGCGCGATCGGCTTGGTGAAGCTGGGCCAACCGGTCCGCGAGTCGAACTTGTCGGTGGAGACGAAGAGCGGATCCCCGGTGATCGGATCCACGTACAAGCCCGGTCGCTTGTTGTCCCAGTAGGCGTTGGCGAACGGCCGCTCGGTGCCGCCCTCGCGCATCACGTGATACTGCTCGTCGCTCAATCGCTTCTTGATCTCCGCCTCGCTCAGCGGCAGCGGGCAGGGCGGGGCGGCCGCTTCCGGCGCCTGGCCCTGCGGGGCGGCCGCGCGCTTCGGGCCCAGGTTGATGTGACACTGGGCGCCGCCGTGCTTCTCGAAGTAGCGCTGGTGGTACTCTTCGGCCGGGTAGAACTCGCTGGCCGGCACGATCTGTGTCACGATCGGCCGCTTGAACTGGTGGCTCTGCTCCAGCCGCTGCTTCGACGCCTCGGCTGCCGCGCGCTGCTGCGGCGTCTGAGTGAAAATGGCCGAACGGTACTGCGAGCCCCAGTCCGGCCCCTGCCGGTTCGGCGTCGTCGGATCGTGGTTGTTCCAGAAGACGTCGAGCAGCGCCTCGTACGACACCTGCGACGGGTCGTACTCCACGCGCACCGCCTCGGCATGGCCGGTCGTGTTGGTGCACACCTGCTCGTAGGTCGGGTGTTTCACCGTCCCGCCGGTGTAGCCCACCGTCGCGTTCGTGACCCCCTGCACCTGGCGGAACACCGCCTCGACCCCCCAGAAGCATCCCGCCGCAAACGTGGCGGTCTCTCGTGTCATCCGTCCCTCCGCGTACGCACACATGGACGCGCCGAGGCAGGCCAGCGCGATCAGCGAGGCGCACGAGCGATCGATGAGACGAGCGGCGCGTCTCAACAGCATCGCCCTGATTATACTCCGGGCGGCGTCGGGTTGTCCCCCTGCCCTTCGAGCGTGAGGGGTGGCGCGTCCTGCGCCAGCGGGGCTGGCGCCGCGCCGGCCGCCCGTTCCAGCCGCCGCTTTCGTTTCTCTTCCTGCTTCTTGCGTCGAGCCAATTCTTTCATGCGCTTGTCGCTGCGATATGCCCCTGGGCTGCGCCCCATCAGACCTCCTTGCGCTATGCGGCCTTTCTGCAGGAAGCCAAACGGGCGCCCAGCTCAGCTGGACGCCCTTGGCCTGATTCCCCCCGCGATGGCATGGGGGGGAATCGTTACTGCTTGACGACGTTTGTCGCTTGGGGACCTTTCGGGCCCTGCGTGATCTCGAACTCGACCGTTTGGCCTTCGGAAAGCGATTTGAAGCCTTCGCCTTGAATCGCCGAGTGATGGACAAACACGTCCTTCGATCCGTCCTCCGGGGTCACAAAGCCATACCCCTTCTGGTCGCTGAACCACTTCACGGTGCCTCTCGCCATAACCGTACCACCTCCTTCCCTGCGTGTTGCATGGGTTGTCCTCCTAAGCAGCAAAAAACCGCAGAGCGCTGACAGCTCCACGGTTTGCTGGACTCAATGAGGCTGAACACGACACGCCCCATCCTATCACGCGATGGAAGCCGTGTCAACCACTTGACGCGCCTCTCTCGAAGCCCTAAGCTTAGCCTCCCAACGATGCCCGCTATCTTGCAGCTTCGCAACATCCAGAAACGCTTCGGGCCGCGCGTCATTTTTGACGAGGCGAACGCCACGCTCAGCACCGAGCAAAAAGTCGGCTTCATCGGCCGCAACGGTGCCGGCAAATCCACGCTGTGCCGAATCATCATCGGCCAGGACGCGGCTGACTCAGGCGAGGTGATCCGCAGCGCCGACTTGCGGCTGAGTTATCTCGAGCAGCACGATCCGTTCGCCCCCACCGACACCGTGCTGGAGTTTCTCATGCGCCACACCGGCCAAGAGGCCTGGCGCTGCGGCAAGATCGCCGGCCGGTTCCAGCTGAAACAGGACCTGCTGCACGCCGTCGTCAAGACCCTCTCCGGCGGCTACCAGACCCGCGTGAAACTGGCCTCCATGTTGCTGCGCGACCCCAACTTCCTGGTCTTGGATGAGCCCTCCAACTATCTGGACTTAAAGACGCTGATCCTGCTGGAAGAGTTCCTCGAGGACTTTGACGGCGGCTTCCTGATCGTCTCGCACGACCGGGAGTTTCTGAAAAAAACCTGCGACCACACGCTGGAAGCCGAGCGCGGCCGGCTCATGCTCTACCCCGGCACCGTCGAGGAGTACCTCACCTTCAAGCAGGAGCAGCAGGCCCAGGCGATCAGCTACAACGAAACGATCGAGAGCAAGCGCAAGCAACTCCAGGCCTTCGTGGACCGCTTCCACGCGAAAGCCTCAAAGGCTAGCCAGGCCCGCTCCAAGATGAAGCAGATCGAGAAACTCAAGACGGTCGAGGTCGCCGGGCCGCAGAGCGCAGCACAGATCACGATCCCGTCGGTGCCGCGGCGCCACGGGGCGGCGTTCCGTTGCGAGGACCTGCGCATCGGCTATCCGGAGAAGCTCGTGGCCGAGGAGATCCGCATGGAGGTCGATCACGGCGCGCACGTGGCGGTGCTGGGAGACAACGGGCAGGGGAAAACCACGTTCCTTCGGACGCTGGCCGGGGAGCTGCCGGCCAAGGGCGGCTCGTTCCGGTGGGGCTATGGGTGCGACGTCGCGTACTATGCGCAATACGTCGTGGCCGGACTGGACCCCGCGCACGATGTCTTCACGCACCTGGAGCGCTGCGCTGCCGCCTCGGTAACCCGGCAGGAGTGCCTCGCCATGGCGGGCGCTTTCCTCTTCAAGGGCGACGACGTGAAGAAGCCGGTCTCCGTGCTCAGCGGCGGCGAATGCGCGCGGCTGTGCCTGGCCGGGCTCCTGCTGATGAAACGCTCCATCCTGCTGCTGGATGAGCCCACGAACCACCTGGATTTCGAAACGGTTGAAGCGTTGGGCGCGGCCCTCCATCGGTTCGAGGGGACGGTCTTTTTCATCAGCCATGACCGGACCTTCGTGAACCTGGTGGCGACGGAGATCGTGGAGGTGCGGAACGGGGCGGTCATCCGCTATCCGGGAAGCTACGCGGACTACGTCTACCACCTGGAGCATGAAGTCCGGCGGGAACTCACCGCGGAGGGGAGCGCTCCGTCCGGAGGGACGCCCGCGGCCGACGCGCCCTCAGCGTACCGCCGGCGCAAACAGCGGATCTCCGCGCAGCGAAAGCTCACCGGCCAGATCGCGCGCTCAGAGGAGCGGCAGCGCAGCGACCGCACGGAGAAGGAGGCGCTGGAGGATGAGATGGCGGCGAACCCCGCCATCTGCACGCGCGAACTGGCCCACCGCCTTGATGAGCTGGCTCGGCAGCTCCGCGACGAAGAGCGCCGCTGGATGCACCTCACCGAGCAGCTTGAGTCGCTGCCTGGAGCGTGAAGCGCCCAGCCGTCATGGCTGTGCTGTGGCGGCTGCGCCTTCCGCAAAGAGCTCGCGGATCTCCTCGAAGCTCAGCGCACGATTGTACACGCGGAACTCATCCAGCGCGCCGTCGACACCGTAGCCGTATTGCGACCAGCCTCCCACTTCAAGCGGCCGGCCAGCACCCAGCGGCTCCCCGGTCGCCGCGGCATCTCGTGCCAGCTCGCCGTTGAGATACTCCTTCACGCGCTGGCCGTCATACACCACGACCTGATGGTTCCATCGCGCGGGCACGAATCCCACGATGCGTTCCCACGAGGCGCCGATGGCGATGCTGTTGCCCGGCTGGTCAGACCAGAGTTCCGGATAGTGCGTCCCAAGGATCCAGCCGGAGCCGTCTCCGCCGAATTGCCACCAGGCCGCGCTGGCCAGTTTGTAGTTGCTGCTCGGGTCCTGCGTCTTCAGCCAGATCGACGCGGTCAAGGCTCGAAGACCCGCGGTCGGATTCCGCGCCGCCTGGAGATACGACCCAGACGTCACCGACATCGCACCGCCCTTCACCCCCTCCGCGATCCACGCGGGCGAGCCGATGACCCAGGCGTCGTTTCCCTGCCCGCTCTGGTCCCGCACCATCCCTGAGACGGGCGCGTCCATCGGGTAATAGACGAGCAGGCCATCCTGCAAGGTGGAGCCTACCCGCACATTATCCACGCGCACATCGCCGGCAGCCTGGTAGCCGAACAGCCCGACGAGCACGCGGTTGACCTGCTGGAGATTCTGGATGGTGCCGGTGTTCTTCCAACCGGTTGCCTCGCTCTTCCAGGTGGCCGTCTTGAGCCCGAGCACGATGTGATTCCATCCCGCGTTGAGAGTCACTTCGCGACTCTCGAACCAGGTGCCCCAGCCGGCCCCGGTCGCCACGGCCACTGACGCTCGCAACCCGGCCGCGTGGCTGTAGATGTCCAGGCTCGCTGTTTTCTCCGACGACCAGTTCTGATTCACCGGGCCGAACTCCCAGTAGGCCTTGCCATATCCTGACGGCGCATAGCTCAGCCTGCAGGCCGAGGAGCCCTGGGTCAGCAGCGACGCATCCAGGTCGACGGCCGTCGCGTCGGACCATTCCGTGCGCGCGGTAGCACTCCCCGGCGTTTCGCAGCCCGCCCACGGGGTCACGATGGGCCGCCGGCTGCGACTGGCCATGGTGGCGGAGAGCGACTTGAGGACTTTCACCGTACCGGCGTCCTCCGGATACAGCACCTCGTTGCCCTCGCCGTCTAGGTGGGGGGTCCCATCCGGCTGGATGCCGCTGAGGTACCAGAACCCAGCGCCGTCCGCGTAGGTGTTGAGGATGATTTGGCTCCAGTCGGCATAGACCTGATCGCGCTTCTTCAACTGAGCCTCCGGCGATAGGCTCCATCCGTCCAGCGCCCGGATGCCGAACACGTTGTCGTAGTAGACTGGGCCGGTGTACGCGGCTCCAGCGGTCTTGACCCGGATGCCGATCTTGCGGACATCGTAGCGGTTGGCCATGTCCCGGGTCCGCAGCGACACCTGCGTCCACTTGCCGCGCGCGAGCGGCACGTCCGCGCCGTCGGTCCCCGTCCAGCCGGAGCCGGTCTGCGCGTAACAGTCCGCGGAAAGACCGGACGGCGCCGAACTTGGGATGTAGACGTACCCGCTGATCCAGTCAACCTTCGAGAAGTCGATGTTGAACGGCGCCTGGCGCGCGCCGCCGCCATCGCCGATCACCGGCTTGAAGGCGGCGTTGGTCATGAACTTGATGGCCCCCGCCCCGCCATAGGAGGGAGTGGAGACCCACGTCGGATTCCCGGCATAGCCGACGTCCCAGTCCCGCGCCCACCCTTCGGTCGTCGCGGCGAACGCGTTGATCATTTGCGCCCGGTAGGCATGCCAGCCGTATTCCCCGAGGTACACCGGCTTCCCCACGAGCCGCCGGCAGTCCTCCACATGCTCGAGGATCCAGGCCTTGGCTTGGTCTTCGGTGAGCCCATACCCGTCCGGATAGAGATGAAACGAGCAGGCGTCAATCCCGGCAATGCGATGATCACGCACGAAGTCGACGCCTAGCGTGCAGTTATACCGCCAGTTCTCCTGTCCCCGGGCCGGATCGCAGTACCACCCTTCCTCTCCTGTCGACAGGAGATGGTTGGGATCCTGCGCCTTCACAAACGCGGCCATGTCAGCAATCCAGGCGTGCAGGGTTTGGCCCGACGGATCGCTCTCCGCGCGCGGCTCATTGGCCAGCTCCCACATGAGAATCGCGGGATCATTCTTGTAGGCGACCCCAGTGTAGGTGTTGACTCGGTTGAGCACGTACTGCACATACGCCTGGTACCACGCTCTGGTCTGCGGATGCGTATAAAAGATGTCGTGATACCGCTGGTAGAAGGCCTTCTCCGTCTCCGTGCTCAGCGCGTTGACATTGATGTCGCGCAGCCACGCTTGCCGAAGATCCTGCGGAATCTGATTCTCGTCCGCCGTCCAGAGCCAGTTCACATACTGGCGCATTCCGCCGAAGTTGTCGTCCCATTGGTTCGCCAGCGTCAGAATGAGGCGGATGCCCAGCTCGCCGGCGCGCGCGATGACGTAGTCCAGCTTGCGGAACGTCGCCTCGTCATACACGCCGGCCCCTTGTTCCGTCGGGCGCCATCGCGTGCCCTTGCCTTGGAAGCAATACCCGTCCTTGTCGTCGCCGTCGCAGGAGGCGAAGAGGCGGATGGTGTTCAGCCCCATGGCCTTGGCGTCGTTCAGCACCTCGTCGATCATCGACTCCGGCTTGAACCAGAGGTAATAGTTATTGGCCTCCGGGGAATAGTACGTCGCGCCGCCGTGCACGAACCGGGGGCCGCTGCGCCCGACGAAGGTGAAGGCCGGATCCGTCGAGCCGGTGGGATCCGCCGCGTGAACGGCTGCCGGGGTCCAGGTCAATCCGAACGCGAACAGCAGCGCGGCCATCCCGCTGCGACACGGTGCGAGCGTCATTGGTCTGTCCCTCAGTTGCGAAGAGATCCGGCGGTGAGGAGTTCGGTCCCGTCGAGCAGGACGCCAGTGTACCACGGTGCGCTTGGCAAGTCGAATAGCGGCCACCCTAGCGAATGCTCTCGTGGCCGCAGCGAAGTAGAGCGAAGCAAAACGGGGCTGACGGGGCGATGGTCGGACTCACGATGCGAGCGGCTGGGGGTCAGGTGGGCAGGGGCGGTGTGAGGCGGTAGACGGTGAAGTCGGGGTTGTGGTAGACCGGTTCGAGGCGATCGGTATGCCGCTCCACAAACGGACGGAGCTGCTCCTGGTCACGCCAGTAGGCGCGAGCGAGGATGACATACTGGGCACGGACGCGGTCGAAATAGTTCAACAGCTCCTCATCCGACGCCGTGAAGTACCCGGTGGACCGCCTCCCCGTGTAGAGCGCCAAGAGCCGTGCCTTAAAGAAAATGCATACGGCCTCCGGAGGAGTCTCTCGCCTCAGATAGTCAAAGAGCGCGATCGTGTCAGGCCGCTCGACCCCTTCAGGGATGGGGCCGTAATCCAGCGTGGTATAGCGGGCGGCATACGATCCGAAGATGAGCACCAGCAAGCAGGCGAAGGCCGTCCGCCTTGAGACGGAACGGCCAAGCGACGCCAACCTGTCGAACCCCACCACCGCATAGAAGAGATACAGCGGAATGACGGGGATGAAGAACCGGATCCCCTGGTAGTGCGGCCAGGCGAAGATGACCGCAAGATACAGGAGCGAGAAGACCTCAGACACCGTGATGCCGCGCGTGAGCCTCGTCCAAAATCCGACGAGCAAGAAGCCATTCATCGAGAGGAAGATGGCGCGCATGGGGCCGCGGGTGTAGCCATTGCGCCACAAATCGCGCAGCTCTTCGGAGTAGTACCCCGCGTTCATCAGCGCCCATGGGAGGTGAAACGGGGTCCGCATGTCAAGATAGCTGGACATGGAGTGAGCGAGCTGCGCCGGCAGCAGCCCCAGAACCACGGAGGGGAGCAGGAACACACCGGTGAGCAGGGTCGGCCGCTTGAACCTTATCAGGTCCGCGACCACGACGGAGGCGACCAGCACGACGCCTACGCTCCGGGTCTCGATCGCCAGAAGCGCCATGAGGCCCGCGAGGAAGCTGTCAACCGCCTGGCGCTTGGGCGCCGGAGGGGCCTCGCGGGCACGACTGATAAAGAAGAGAGTGAGATACGTGAAGAGCAGAAACGGGATGTCCGAGAGGATGTTGTCCTTGAACTCCCAGAAATAGGGGCTGAGGCCGACCAGCGCCATGATGGCGACCGCATAGGCTGGCGCGACAAGCCTGCGGAACACCAGGTAGATGATGGCGAGGGAGGCGAGGAACAGCGCGATGAGTTCGATTTTCATGGCGGTCAGATTCAACCCGAACCACCGATAGATCGGCGCGAGGAGGATCGGGAACATCGGCGGATACGCCGGCGGGATGGGCTCGCGGGGATTGTAGATGTAGCCGGTGTCGGCATACGGGGCGCCTCCAGCGATGTTTTTGGCATGGGAGATGTACATGCTGAAATCATCGCCCCAGTCATGGCCGCGTCGGATCGTGGTGATCTGGAACACGCCGATCAAGACGATGAGACAAATCGCAAGGGGGGTGGGTTTCAGCATGCCGGAGTATGTGACAGTGTTGGATGAGCGTCAGGGGCCGATCTTCAGGCGCTGATGCCGTAACCGGATGGTCTCGAGGAATCGCTCACGGAAATCGGCTGGCAGGCTGCTGGCCTTGACCAGCTGTTCCATCCGGGTGAGCGTGCCGACGAATTTTTGATAGCGAACGCGCGGCGGGATGTCCAGGTGGTCCGCCAGTGCCTCAAGATCGTTCCGTGTGATATTGTTCTTCTTCCCATGTAACGTCAATGCGCTATCTTCGTCGGTTGGAATCACCAGCTTGGTACACACGAGATCATACGCCGGGGCCAGGCGCATGCCGTGGTCGGTATACGAAATCGAGTAGTTCTGAAAATGCCCGTCGCCATTGCCGATCAAGAAGCTGAGGACGACGCGCTCAAAGAACAACTGCACATCGAGTCCAGGCACGGCCGAAATCTCTCGAAGCTTTTGGCCGATCTCTTCCAGGGCACCGGCATATTTATCCTTCTTCTCAAGTATCTGGGAGAAATTCTCCTGATGGATCTTCTTCTCTCCGGCCCGGTCGAAGCGTTTGACGACATAGGCCAGCGTGCCATCTTTCAGCGGGAGCAGGCAATGGGGCGGCACGTCGATATCCAGTGCTGCGGCGATATCCATGCAGCAGTGCTCATTTTCAGGGACATGGGGAAACTGCTGGATCTGCGGCTTCAAAATGTATTCGCCGCCCTCAGCAACCGGCACCAGCGCTCGCTTGGCCCTATCCAGCCTCAGCAACAACTTCGGCTGGACCCCGGAAATAGACATCTTGCCCACCATAGCCTGCGCCTGGAGAGGAATGTCCGGCAGGGAAAGCGGAATGGCGGGTTCCGCCGCGAGATTGAACATGCTCTTGAGCGTTGTCGCGTCAACCATCGCTTCACCAGCGCTCACGCTTCTGCCTTATGCACGGTGACCGCGCCGATCGTATCGGCCGTCGT
>JAHFGW010000007.1 GCA_023247235.1 Candidatus Omnitrophota bacterium
GGCGCCCGCGCGCCGCGACAACGCCGTGTTCGTCGCCTGGACGCCTCAGGCTGGGTCTGCCCAAGGGCAGTCTGCAGGAGGCGACGGTCAAGCTGTTCAGCCTGGCGGGGTTTCGCCTGGTGATCAGCGAGCGGTCCTACGCGCCTTCGATCGATGACCCGGAACTTGATCCCATGTTGCTGCGCGCCCAAGAGATGTCGCGCTATGTGGAAAGCGGCGTGCTCGACTGCGGCATCACGGGCAACGACTGGGTGCTGGAGAACCGCTCCCGCGTGCAGCGCGTCGCGGCACTGGTCTATGCGAAACACACGCGGCAGCCCGTGCGCTGGGTGCTGGCGGTGCCCGCGGGCTCTCGCATCCGCTCGACGAAGGACCTCGCGGGCAAGCGGATTGCCACGGAGCTGGTCCACGTGACGAAGAGCTACCTGGCCAAGCGCGGCGTGCGCGCGAACGTGGAATTCTCCTGGGGCGCGACGGAAGGCAAGGTGCGCGCGGGCCTGGTGGATGCAATCGTCGAGCTGACGGAGACCGGCCAAACGTTAATCGCCAACGGCCTGCGCATCGTGGAGACCATCTGCGAGTCCACCACGCAGCTGATCGCCAACCCGAACGCGCTGGCCGATCCCTGGAAACGCCGCAAGCTGGAGCACCTCAAGACCCTGCTGCTGGGCGCGGTCGAAGCGGACGGCAAGGTCGGGGTGAAGCTCAACGTGCCTGAGGCCAAATTGAGCCGTGTGATGCGGGTCCTGCCGGCGATGAAGCGGCCGACCGTCTCCAAGCTCTGGTCGCAGGACGGCCGCGATCCTTGGTGGGCGGTGGAGACGGTGATCGAGGAGCGCGCGATCAAGGCCCTCATCCCCCGGCTGAAAGAAGCCGGCGCCCAAGACATCATCGAGTATCCGCTCAACAAAGTCATCTATTGACGCCTCTCACGCGGCACTTGCTTCGGCCTGCAGCGGCCGCTTTCCTGAGCGTGCTCGCCGTGTCCGGATGCGCGGGCCCGATGCGCTCAGGTCAGACGCCCCATCGCGCCTACGGCGCGTACATTCGGGGTCTCTTGCTGGAGCGCACGGCGGAACTGCCTGCGGCGCTAGACGCCTACCAGTTAGCCCTGGAGTATGACAAGGACTCGCCGCAGCTGCACGCGCGGTTGGGCGCGACGTATGTCAAGTTGGGGCAGCCGGTGGAGGCGCTGGAGGAGTTCCAGCAGGCGCTGCGGCTTGATGCCTCGCATCTGGAAGCCTTGAGATGGGTCGCGATGCTCCACACCTCGCAAGGCCGCCTCGATGACGCGGTGGCGGTGTATGAGCGCCTCCTGGCGGCCCAGCCCGAGGATCGGTTCACCCTCAGCACGCTCGCCGACCTCTATGTCCTGCAAGGTCATCTGGAGAACGCGGTCGCGCTCTATCGCCGGCTGATCGCCGAGCAGGGTCCCTCCAGCCAGCTCCACTTCAACCTCGGGGTGCTGCTGGGCCGCTTGGGCCAGTTCCACGAGGCGCTGTTGGAGTTGTCGCGGGCCCTGGAGCTGGCGCCTGAGGCGGTGGAGGTGCGCGTGGCCCTGGGATTGACGTACGAGCTGGACGGGCAGCTCGGCAGAGCCGCCGCCCACTATGAGGAAGCGATCAAGCGAGATCCCCTGAATCCACGCCTGTATCATCACGCCGCGCGGGCGCTGGCGAATGACGGCCACGTGGCCCAAGCGACGGCGCACTACGAGACGATTCTTGAGCTGGCGCCGGACGATCTTGAGGCGATCATGGGCCTGGTGCGGATCTGGATCGGCCAGCGGGAATTCGGCCGCGCCGAACGGTTGCTGGCGCACAAGCTGATCGAACTCCAGCAGCCGCCGGAGCTCTATGTCGCGCTCGGGATTCTCTACCGCGAGGCCCGGCAGGCGGCGGAGGCCCTGCGCGCCTTTGAGCGCGCCGTCGAGCTCAAGGAAGACTACCCGCAGGCCCAGTTCTACCTGGGCGCCCAGCTGGATCAACTGGGGCTGAAGGAGGCCGCACGGGCGCGCCTGCATCGAACCATTGAACTGGATGAGTATCACGCGGACGCGCTGAACTACCTGGGCTATCTGGACGCGGAGGCGGGCGTGAACCTCGAGGGGGCCAAGGCGTTGATTGAGCGGGCGCTCATCATTGATCCCACCAACGGCGCGTACGTGGATAGCTTGGGCTGGGTGTACTTTCGGATGGGCCGGACCCAGGAAGCGGTCGCGACGCTGGAGCGGGCCGCCCAGCTCTTGGACACCGACCCGGTGATCTTTGAGCACCTCGGCGATGTCTATTTCGCCCAGGGGCAGCTCGAGCGCGCCCGCACGCACTGGCAGCGCGCGCTGGAGCTGGATGCCAGCCATATCGCGATCCGGGAAAAACTCGAGCGGATCACCTCCCAGGAGGCGGCTGTTGGCACGCCATGATCCCACCACCTATTGCAGGCAGCGCCTCGCGGAGGCCCTGCCGAGAGGTCGCACGATGAGCACTCCCCCACGCAGCGCTGCCTGGGCCGGCCAAAGAATGCTTACCTACGCGGCAGCCGGCCCGGCCCGCCGGATGGCGGGCCAGCAACAGGTGGTGGGATGAAGAAGACGTCTGAGCCGGATCTTGCGGCCCTGCAGGCCACCGCCGTCGAGCTGCGCCGGACGATCTTGCGCATGATCGCCAAGGCCGGCAGCGGCCATCCCGGCGGCTCGCTGTCCATGGTCGAGCTGTTGGTCGGGCTGTTCTGGTACAAGCTCCGCCACGACCCGGCACGGCCCCACTGGCCGGACCGCGACCTCTTTCTGCTCTCCAAGGGCCACGGCTGTCCGGCCCTCTACGCCACGCTCGCCTTTCGGGGCTATTTCCCCAAGGAAGAACTGATGACCTTGCGGCGCTACCCCACACGCCTGCAAGGGCACCCGGAGAAAGACTCGCCGCCCGGCATCGAGATTGCGGCCGGCTCGCTGGGCCAAGGGCTGTCGATGGCCCACGGGATGGCGCTGGCCGACCGGCTCGATGGGCGCCGCCGGCGCATCTTCTGCCTGATGGGCGACGGCGAAATTCAGGAAGGGCAGATCTGGGAGGCGGCGATGACCGCGTCACACCATCGGCTGGAGGCCGTCTGCGCGATCGTGGACGCGAATCAGCTGCAGCAGAACGGACCGGTGAAGGACATCCAGAATATCGAGCCGCTGGCGGAGAAATGGCGGGCGTTCGGCTGGCACGCGATTGAAATCGACGGGCATGACCTCGCGCAGGTGCTGAAGGCCTATGATGAAGCCGAGACGGTGCGCGGCAAGCCGCAAGTCGTCGTCGCGCGCACGGTGAAAGGGAAGGGCGTGTCGTTCATGGAGCTGAACCCGGCCTGGCACGGCGTCGCGCCGAATCCGGAGCAACTGGAGCAAGCGCTCAAGGAACTTGAGGCGGTGGCGCCCTGATGGCGGGCGAGCGGAAACCCACGCGGGACGGCTTCGGGGAAGGGCTGCTGGAGCTGGGCAAGACCCACCCGAACGTCGTCGCGCTGTCGGGCGATCTGGAGGACTCGGCGCGGGCCATTTGGTTCAAGAAGGCCTATCCGAACCGGTTTTTCTCCGTGGGCATCGCCGAGCAGGACATGATCGGCACGGCGGCGGGGCTGGCGCTGGTGGGCAAGATCCCGTACGCCTGCTCGTTTTCCCAATTTGTCACCGGCAAAACGCTGGAGCAGCTGCGCATGGCGGTGTGCTACCAGCGGCTCAACGTCAAGATCGCCGGCTCGCATGGCGGCCTGTCCGTCGGTGCCGACGGTGCCACGGCGGAGGCGCTGGAGGAGCTCGCCCACATGCGCGCGCTGCCGCACATGACGGTCCTCGTCCCCTGCGACGCGCTGGAAGCGAAGAAGGCAACTTTGGCCAGCGCCGACTACCCGGGGCCGGTCTTCCTGCGGCTGGGCCGCAGCCCGGTGCCGATCATCACGAAACCCTCGGATGCCTATGAGATCGGGCGCATCATCCGGCTGCGCGACGGCGACGATGTCACCCTGATCGCATGCGGCAGCCTGGTGGCCTCCGCGTTGGACGCGGCCGAGCGGCTCGCAAAGGAGGACATCCAGGCCCGGGTGCTCAACGCCCACACCATCAAGCCGCTGGACACGAGCGCGCTGATCGAGGCTGCGCGCGAAACCGGCGCGCTCGTCACCGCGGAAGAGCACACCGTGCTCGGTGGGCTGGGTGGTGCGGTGGCCGAGGTTGTGGTCCAACAGCACCCGGTGCCCATGCGCTTCGTCGGCGTGCAGGACTGCTTTGGCACCTCGGGTGATCCTGCCGATTTACTGAAGGCTTTTCACCTGATGCCGGAGGATATCGTCCGCGCGGCGAAGGACGTGCTCCGCCTTAAGCAGAGCGCTCGAGGCTCGTGGCTCGAGGCTCGATAAAAAAGTGCCAGGCACCAAACCGTCATTTGGTGCGTGGCACCATTTTCTGAAACCGGTTCGAGCTTCCTGGGCCGTCATCCCATGCTGACCGTCCGCGCGCCCGCCAAACTTAATCTCTACCTGCGAATCCTGGGCCGTCGGCCGGACGGCTATCATGAGCTCGACACCGTCTTCGAGCGCATTGATCTGGCGGATGAGCTGACGCTGGAGCCGCAGGCGGGGGCACTGACGCTGACCTGTGACGATCCGAGCCTGCCGCTTGATGAAACCAACTTGGTGCTCCGAGCGGCTCGTGTCCTGCAGCAGGCCAGTAGGAGCCGGCGCGGCGCGCGCCTGCATCTGGCCAAGCGCATCCCGATCGCCGCGGGGCTGGGCGGAGGTTCTTCGGATGCCGCCGCCACGCTGTCCGGGCTGAATGAGGTGTGGGAGCTCGGATTGACGCGGGAGGTGTTGAGCGAGCTGGCCGTTGAGCTGGGCTCCGACGTGCCGTTTTTTCTCTCCTGCAGCGCGTTTGCGATTGGGCGGGGTCGCGGCGAGCGGTGCGAGGCGCTTTCGGATGGCCCCACCCTCACGCAGGTCCTGGTGACTCCTGAGGCGCGTCTGTCCACGCGGGCGATCTACGAGGATTTCGCCCGCCAGCCGGCCGCGTCTTCGACCTTGACAGCATCGGGGACCTCCAGTACCATGCTCGTGCACGCCTTACGCAACGGCTCGCTGAGCGAGCTCGCTAAGGGGTTTCGGAACGACCTGCAACCACTAGCGATCCGGCGTTGTCCTGTCAGTAGTGTGATCCAGAGACGCCTACGTGAGCTGCACTGCCTGGGCACGCTTGTGTCCGGAAGCGGACCTTCCGTATTCGGGCTCTGCTCAGATCTTGCTCATGGACAAGAGGTTGTGAAATTGCTGCGTACGGAGCCAGGCGCCGCCTGGCGGGTCGAGATCGTCCGAACGCTGCACGAAACATCGCCTCGAGAAACGCGTGAAACCCAGTCTTCGCTCTCAGACCATTGAACGGCGGCGGGCCGGAGCCACCTACCGGGAGCTCATGGCCGAGTGTGGCATTGCCAAGTCCACGCTCTGGCGATGGCTGAAGGCTGAGGGGCTCGTCAATCGTCAACCACAGGCCTACACCGAGCGACGACGAGCCGCCCAACGAAAGGGCGCTGCCGTTGTCCGGCTGGCACGGCTCCAACGTACTCAGGCCATCCTCTCTCGCGCTCGAGCCGAGATCGAGGCCCTCACAGACCGTGAACTCTGCTTGATCGGCGCTGCGCTCTACTGGGCAGAAGGCGCAAAACAGCGTGAACACAAACAGCAAGTGTCCGAGCAGGTGCTCTTCTCGAACACCGATCCCCGTATGCTACGGCTGTTCGTACAGTTTCTTCTCCGGTGTTGCGGAGTTCAGGTGGAACAACTGAAATTTCGCATCTACCTCCATGAGACGGCGGCCGCCACTGATGCTAGAGCCTATTGGGCCGACGCGATGCGCCTCGAGTCGATTCGCCAGGCCCCGATCTCATGGAAGCGGCACAAACCAGCGACCCGCCGTACCAATTGTGGCTCGGGATATCACGGGTTATTGCGAATCATCGTTGCTCGGAGTTCAAGCTTAAACCGTCGCATCACTGGTTGGATCGAAGGCCTAGGGACAGGCGTTGGGGAGTGGTGTAACGGTAGCACAGGAGCCTTTGGAGCTCCTCGTCCAGGTTCGAGTCCTGGCTCCCCAGCTTTGGGGATTCCGGGCTCTCAACACGACATCCTGCACGACGCGCCGCGTGGTGGATTTTGGGACATCGGCCACACTGACGTGAATCGCCTCTTTGGAGGGAGCATGTGCCACGAACGTCAAGGACGCTACGCATGAGCCTCGTACGCGCTGTCATCCTGGCCGCGGGCGAAGGCACGCGGATGAAATCCGAGTTGCCGAAGGTGCTCCATCCCATCTGCGGGCGCCCCATGGTCGCCTATGCGCTGCACCTGGCCGCCGCGGCCGGGGTCAAGCAGCCGATCGTGGTTATCGGGCACGGCGCCGAGGCGGTGAAAGCCGTCCTGCCGAAGGAAGTGAAGGCGGTCGTGCAGACCAAACAGCAGGGGACGGGCGATGCCGTGCTCGCCATCAAACGGTCCTTGGGCGGGCTGGGGGGCGACCTTTTGATCCTCTACGCGGATACGCCGCTGCTGCGCCGCACGACCGTGCAGCATCTCATCGAAAGCCACCGCAAGAACAACGCGACGTGCACGCTGCTCACCACCCATCTCGCCGATCCCAGCGGCTATGGACGCATCGTGCGCGAGCCCGCCGGCCAAATTATCGGGGTGTTGGAGGAATCGGAGGCCAATGCGAGCCAGCGGGCCATCCGCGAAATCAATGTGGGACCGCTGATCTGCAAGACGCAGGCCCTCTTTGACGCGCTCGCCGTCGTCAAACCCACCGGCTCCAAGCAGGAGCTGTTCCTCACGCACGTCATTGCCCACCTGGCGCGCCAAGAGGGCGCGAAGATCCACAGCATCCGCGTCGAGGAAACCTCGGAGGCGCTGGGGATCAATTCGCGCGCGGAGCTGGCGCGGGCCATCGCGATCGTCCGCGAGCGCCTTACCGAGATGCACCTGCGCAACGGGGTCACGATCGAAGACCCCCAGAGCACCTACATCGAGCAAGGCGTCACGATCGGCGTCGACACGATCATCCGCCCCTTCACGGTGATCGAAACCGGCGTGGCCATCGGCCGGCGCTGCCGCGTGGGGCCGTTTGCGCGGCTGCGCAGCGGGGTAGCCATCGGCGATGGCGCCCGGATCGGCAATTTCGCAGAGCTGGTGCGCACGAAGGTCGGCTCGGACGTGCGGATCAACCACGTCTCGTACTTGGGAGACGCGACGGTCGAAGAGGGCGCCAACATCGGCGCCGGCACCATCACGGCGAATTACGACGGCACCGCCAAGCACCCCACGCGCATCGGCAAGAAGGCCTTCATCGGCTGCGACACGATCCTGATCGCGCCGGTGTCGGTCGGGCCCGGCGCGGTGACGGGTGCCGGCAGCGTCCTCACCAGGACTCACGACGTGCCGGCGAATACGCTCGTGATGGGCGTCCCGGCTCGTCCCGCCCCTGCGGGCAGGGGCGGGACACGTCCCGCCGCCACGAACAAGAGCAGGACACGTCTGGCCGCCGCGCCGAGCAAGGATGGCTCATCCGGACGAGCCGCCGCCCGCGTCGATGGCCGCCCGCGGGGAGCCGACATGCCAAGCCGCCGCCGCGTCTCATCCGTGACGGCGGCCAAACCGAGCCGACGCCGGCCGGCCAAGCCGGCACGCCCATCCCGGCCTCGTCGAGTGGCAGGCCGTGGGCGCATGGCTAAGCCACCCGCCAAGAAGGCCCGGCCGGTCCGGCGCGCCGCGCGCCGCCCGGTTCGCAAGCGGCTCGCGCGGGCCAAGAGCCGACGCTGAAGCACAGGAGATGGGCAAGCGCATGCATGACACGCCAGGGTTCTCAATGGGGGCGACGATGACGCGCCGCCCAGTCGCGCGCCGCCGAGTTGCACCGCACCCACAGGGTGGGACCAGACTCGCGTCGAAGCTGACGCTCTTCAGCGGCAGCGCCAACCCGGCGCTGGCCCAGGCGATCAGTCGCAAGCTGCAGGTGCCGCTGGGCGACATCCTCTTGGGGCGGTTCAGCGAAGGCGAGATCCGCGTGAAGGTCAACGAGAACATCCGCGGCAAGGACGTCTTTGTGATCCAGCCGACCTGCCCGCCGCCCAACGAGCATCTCATGGAGCTGCTGATCATGCTGGATGCGATGCGGCGCGCCTCGGCTCAGCGGATCACGGCGGTGATCCCCTATTTCGGCTATGCCCGCCAAGACCGCAAGGACCAGCCCCGCGTGCCCATTACCGCCAAGCTCGTGGCCAACCTCATCACCACGGCCGGCGCGGACCGCGTGCTGACGATGGACCTCCACGCCGGGCAAATTCAAGGATTCTTTGACATCCCGCTGGATCATCTCTACGCGCTGACGGTTTTTGAAGGCTACATCAGGCGACGCGGCCTCAAGCGGCTGGTCGTGGTCTCGCCGGATGTGGGCGGCATCAAGATGGCGCGGGCCTATGCGAAGCGCCTGCGGGCCGGCTTGGCCATCGTCGACAAGCGGCGGGACAGCCCGGACACCACGGCGGTCATGCACATTCTCGGCGAGGTCAAAGGCCGCACCTGCCTGCTCATCGACGATCTGATTGCCACGGGCAGCTCACTCACGGAAGCGGCCGAAGCCCTCACCCGCGCCGGGGCGCTGGCGGTGTATGCCTGCGTGACGCACCCGATTCTCTCGGGGCCCGCGCTGTCGCGGCTGAAGGTCTCGCCCCTCAAGGAGCTGATCGTGACCGATACGATTCCGCTGGCGGCCGAGAAGCGCGGGGGGAAGATCGCCGTGGTGTCGGTGGCCGATCTCTTGGCCGAAGCGATCCGCCGCATCCACTACGAGGAGTCCATCAGCACGCTGTTCGACGGCGTCCACGGCTAAGGAAGGAGTCCGCATGACCAAGACCCAGCCCCCGAAGACCCTCGTGCTCGACGGCATCCGCCGCAACGGCGTGGGGACTCCGGCCGCCCAGCGCGCCCGCGCCCAGGGCCTGGTGCCCGGCGTCGTGTACGGAAAAAAAACCTCGCCGATCAGCATCGCGGTCAAGGCGCGGGAGCTCGGCAAGCTGTTGCATGGAGAGGCCGGAGAGCATGCCCTGGTGACGTTGCGTCTTGGCGCCGGCGCGCCGGCTGCTGCCGCGCAGACGGAAGCCTCCGCGCCCCAGGAGGGGCGTGGCCGCACCAAGACCCACTCTGCCGCATCCGGCGCGGCCCGCGAGGCAGGCAAGCCCTGGGAGCAGGCCGTGCTGGTTAAAGCGGTCCAGCATGACCCGGTGGACGGGCACGTGGTCCATGTGGACTTCCACGCGATCGTGCTCACCGAGCGTATCCGGGTGAAAGTCAGTGTCGAGCTGCACGGCGAGCCGGCGGGGGTCAAGGAGCAGGGCGGGGTGTTGGAGCACTTCTTGCGGGAGATTGAAGTGGACTGTCTGCCCACGGCGATTCCCCGCGCGGTGGTCTTCGACGTGAGCCAGATGACAATCGGCGAGACCGTGCACGTGAAGGATCTCGCGGCACCGCAGGACACGACGATTACCAGCGATCCGGCCGGCGTCATCGCCTCCGTGCTGCAGCGCAAGGAAGAGAAGCCTGAGGAGGCCGAGGCCGCGGCGACCGAGCCTGAAGTCATCACCGAGCGCAAGCCGGTGGAAGGGGCCGAGGGCGAAGCGGCCGGCAAGGGCGAGAAAGCCGAGGCCAAGAGCGAGAAGAAGGGCGAGGAGAAGCACACCTAGCCTGGCTGGCGCCGGATGAAGGTGATCGTGGGGTTGGGCAATCCCGGCGTGCGCTATGCGCGCACCCGCCACAATGTCGGTTGGATGGTGGTGGACCAGCTCGCCGCACGCCAGTGCGGCTCGCTGACCAAGCGCCTGCGGCGCGGCCTACGGGTGGTGGCGGCCTATGCCGAGTGCGAGCAGGGCGGCTGGCAGATCCGGTTCATGAAACCGATGACCATGATGAATCACTCCGGAGACGCGCTGCGGCCGCTGAAGGGGCGCGTCAGTCCTGAGGATGTGCTGCTGGTCTGCGACGACGTGAACCTCCCGCTGGGACGCCTGCGCCTGCGGCCACACGGCAGCGCGGGGGGCCACCAGGGCCTCCGCTCGTGCCTTGAGGTCTTGGAAACTGAGCGCGTCCCGCGCCTCCGGCTGGGCGTGGGAGGCGGGACGGGGCGCGCGGACTTGACGCCGCATGTGCTCGCGGAATTCAGCGCGGCGGAGCGGCCCGCGGCCGAGGCGATGGTCGAGCGGGCCGTGGAGGCGTGCGGCAGCTGGATCGAGCATGGGATGACCGAGGCAATGCAACGCTACAACCCAATGGGGCAGGTGGGATGACGACACGAACCTATGAAGCGCTAGTCATTTTGAAGTCGGCTGGCACCGAGCAAGAGGTGGCGCAATCCGCCGCCCAGTTGGAGGAGCCCATCAAGCGGCTGGGTGGTCGCCTCGAGAGCTCCCAATCCTGGGGCCGCCGTCGGCTGGCCTTTCGCATCGCGCGCCAGGTCGAAGGCTACTATCATCTGTTGCGATTTAGCGCGCCGACCGAGCAGCTCGGCGAGTTGAAGCGGCTCTTCCGCCTCAACGAGGGCATTGTCCGGTTTCTGATTCTCAGCGCTGAGGACGGCCAGGCCGCGAAGCGGCCGGTGGTATCGGCGAGCCCCGCCCCCAGGGGCGGGGCGAGCGTATGAGGAGCCCATGGTGAATCTCAATCGAGTCTTGCTGATCGGCAACCTGACACGCGACCCGGAGCTGCGCTACATACCCAGCGGGACGCCGGTGGCGAATTTGCGCCTCGCGGTCAACTCGCAGTTCAAAGACCAGGCCGGCCAGCGCAAGGAAGAGACCTGTTTTGTGACCATCGTCGTCTGGAGCCGGCAGGCTGAGATCTGCAATCAATATCTCAAGAAGGGCCGGCAGATCTTCGTGGAGGGGCGGCTCATCTCGCGCAGCTGGGAAGCCGAAGGCAAAACGCGCACGACGATGGAGGTCCGAGCGGACCGGATCCAGTTCCTTGGCGGCCCACGGCAGGCCGACCCGGTCGCGGAGAGCCCCAATGCCCCCGCCGAGGAGCCGCAAGCGGAGGCCGTGTCGGACGCCGGCGGGGCGGAAGGAGACGTGCCATTCTGATGATGGGCCGCCCACGAACCAATGGCATGATGCGAGGGATCCAGCGGAAGGTCTGTCGGTTTTGCTCCGAGAAGATCAGCGGGATCGACTATAAGGACCTTGAACGCATCGGCCGGTACGTGACCGACCGAGGCAAGATTCTCCCGTCGCGCCTGACCGGCACCTGCGCGCGGCACCAGCGCATGCTGACTCGGGCGATTAAGCGCGCCCGGTTCATGGCGCTCTTGCCGTACGTCACCGGCTGACGAGGAACGGCATGGAGATTGTCTTGTTAACAGAAGTGAAAGCGCTCGGAGCCCCGGGCGCGATTGTCGCGGTGAAAGCGGGCTACGCCAGGAACTACCTGATCCCCAATGGCTTCGCCGTGGCCGCCACGGCGTCGCAGGTGGCGGCCGCGTCGGAGCGCCAGCAGCGCCAAGGACGGGAGGCGGCCCATCTTCTGGAGCAGGCCGACGCGCTCAAGCAGGCGCTTGAGGGCCACCCACTCACGCTCAGCCTGACGCTGGGCGAAGGGGACAAGGCGTTCGGCTCCATCACGGCTGGGCACATTGCGGACGCCTTGGCGAAGGCGCACCTGCCCGTGGAGCGGCATGCGATTCACTTGACGCAGCCCATCAAGGCGTTGGGCGCCTACGAGATTCCGATCCGGCTGCATCCGGATATCAACGCCACCCTGAAGTTGTCCGTGATCAAAGCGTGACCATGCACGTCTCGGACCTGACGACGGTCGAACGCGTCCCGCCGCAGAACCTGGATGCGGAGATGGCGGTGGTCGGCTCGATGCTCTTGGAGGAAGCCGCGCTGGTGACCGCGGCGGAGGTGCTCGAGGAGTCGGCGTTCTACAAGGACGCTCATCGCAAGATCTTCGCGACCCTCCTCGCCCTCTACAGGCGTCACGTGCCCGTCGATCTGGTCACGCTGACCGAGGAGCTGCGCAGCCACGAGCTGCTGGAGGAGGTGGGGGGCCCCGGCTACCTGGCGATGCTGACGAGCGTCGTCCCCACCGCCGCCAACGCCGAGCACTACTGCCGCATCGTCAAAGAGAAAGCCGTCCTCCGCCATCTCATTCGCGCGGCGACCCAGATCGCTTCCGACTCCTACGAGCAGGCCACCGAGCCCGACCTACTGCTCGACAAGGCGGAAGCGCTCATCTTCGATATCGCCTCCAAGAAGCTCAAGCGGGACGCCATGGCGATGAAGGATATTATCAAGAGCTCTATTGAGATGATCGATACCCTCTATCAGCGCAAGGGCGTCATCACCGGCCTGCCGACGGGGTTTGCCGAGCTGGACCAAATGCTCGCGGGGCTGCAGCCGGCCGAGCTCATCGTGGTCGCGGGACGCCCGGCGATGGGCAAGAGCGCCTTTGCGCTGAGCATCGCGGAGCAGATCGCGGTTGGACGGAAGGCGCCGGTGGCCCTCTTCAGCTTGGAGATGTCGAAAGAGCACCTGGTGCAGCGCATGCTCTGCTCGCACGCGCGGATCAACGCGCATAACGTCCGCACGGGCATGCTCTCCACCAGCGACTGGCCCGCGCTCACTAAGGCGGCGGGCAAGCTGTCCGAAGCCCCCATTTTTATTGACGATTCGCCGTCCATGTCCGTGCTGGAGCTGCGCGCCAAAGCGCGGCGGCTCAAGAGCCAGCACGACATTGGCTTGCTCGTGCTGGATTATCTCCAGCTCATGGAAGAACCGCTGCGTTCGGAGAATCGCCAGCAGGAGATCTCGGTGATCTCGCGCAGCCTGAAGAGCCTGGCGCGGGAGTTGAGCATCCCAGTCGTCGCGATCAGCCAGCTCTCGCGGGCGCCGGAGCGGCGCGAGAACTTCCGACCGCGGTTGTCTGACCTTCGGGAGTCCGGTTCGATTGAGCAGGACGCCGACGTCGTCCTGCTGCTGTTCCGCGAGGACTATTACAATCCCACCGAAGAGAATAACGGAGTCGCGGAAGTGTTGATTGCCAAGCAACGCAACGGCCCGACCGGCTCGGTGAAATTGGCGTTTATCAGAGAATACGCGCGATTCGAAACGCTCGCCCAGGTATGACACGCCGGTACGCCGTCTGCAGGCTCGGCGCGCTCCTCATGCTGGTCTGGCTCGCGGGTCCAGGCGCAGTCTGGGCGAAGGACTTGGAGCGGGAGCAGGAGCGCCCTCAGTCCGATCGCCCCGCCGCGGAACGGGAGCAACGTCCTCCGTCCGAGCCGGTCGTCGCGGACCGAGAGCCACCTGCCGACGTGGAGCCGGTGATCCAGGAGCCGCGCCCCGAGCCGGAGCGGGTTGTTGCGGTGGAGGTGCGGGGCGCCAAGACGGTGTCGGAGGAGACGGTGCTGGCCAAGGTCCAAACGAAGCCCGGGGCTCCCTATCACGAAGCGGCGTTGAGCGAGGACATTCGGCGGATCTTCGCGCTGGGCTACTTCACGGATGTGCGCACGGAAACCGAGCCGGCTCAAGGCGGCGTGCGGGTCGCCTTCCTGGTGACCGAGAAGCCGACGATCGCGGCGGTGGAAGTGAAAGGCCACCGGGTCATGCCCACCAAGCGGTTCGTGGAGCTGTCCGGCGTGAAAGCAGGACAGCTGTATGACGCCCGGCTGCTCAAAGAAGGTACGGACAAGCTCAAGGCGGAGTACGCGCGCAAAGGCCGGCCGAACGCCGAGGTGCTGTCGCAAGTGAGCGTGGACGAGGCCAAGAACGCCGCGACCGTGCATTGGCTGGTCGAAGAAGGCCCGCGGGTGCGCGTGCAACAGATCCTCGTGGAAGGCAACGAGGCGTTCCCCGATCGGCGCATCCGCCGGCTGCTGAAAACCAAGCTTCGCCGCTGGTTGATTGGGCGGGCCACCTACGACGAGCGAGTGCTCGAGGAAGATCTGGAGCGCATCGCCAGCTTTTATCGCAAGAACGGCTACCAGGACGTGACCGTTGAGAAGACCGTGTACGAGGATCCCGACCACGGCGGCCTGATTCTCCGCCTGCTGATCCACGAGGGACAGCAGCACCGGGTGGGCGACGTGGCCCTGGATGGCAATGTCTTGTTCCCGGAGCATGAGCTGCGCCGCCTCCTGACCTTGAAGCCCGGTTCGGTGTACAGCCGCGAGGCGCTCCAGGAGGATCTGCGGCTCCTCAAGCAGTATTACGGCGACCAAGGCTATATCAACGCGCAGGTCGCGCCGGACACGCGGCTGGAGGAGGCGACCAAGCGGGTGCACCTGACCTACCACATCACCGAGAACGAGCTGGCCTATCTGAACCGCATCGATATCCGCGGCAACCTGCGCACCAAGGACGTCGTCATCCGGCGCGAGCTGCGCATGTATCCCGGCGAGCCGTTCAACGGCAAGCAGATGCGGACCTCCATCGATCGGCTCTACAACCTCGGCTTCTTCGAGGAAGTCAACGTCGACACCGAACCGACGGACAAGCCCAACCGGGAAGATCTCATCGTGGACGTGAAGGAAGCCAAGACAGGCAGCTTCAGCTTCGGCGGAGGCTTCTCCTCCGTGGACCGCCTGGTCGGCCTGGTGGAGCTGGAGCAGCGCAACTTTGATTGGAAGAACTTTCCAAGCTTCACGGGCGCCGGGCAAGACCTGCGATTTCGGGCGCAAATCGGCACGGTCCGGCGCTATTTCGATCTCTCCTTTACGGAGCCATGGATCTTGGGGTATCCGCTCTCCTTCGGCATCGACGCCTATAACCGGACGCGGCTGCGAAGCCAGCGCCTGGGCTTCGCCTTCGAAGAGCAGCAGCGCGGCGCCGGGCTGCGGCTGAGCAAAGAGTTCCTCGACGTGGTCCGCGTGGGGCTGGACTACCAGCTGTTCCGGACCGAGATCTCCAACGTCGTCGGTGACGCCAGCGCCGATCTGAAGGCCGAGGAGGGCACGGCCGATGTCAGCGTCGGAGGACTCTCGGTGTCGCTGGATAAGCGGAACAACCGGTTCGACCCGACCGCGGGGTACTACCTCTTTAGCTCAGGCGATTTGGCGGGAGGCGTGTTTGCCGGCGACAAGGAGTTTTGGCGTCTCCAGGGTGGGGCGAGCCATTTCTGGCCGCACGCGGACCGGTTCGTGTTCGAATCGCGGGTGCGGACCGGGATCGTGAATGAATATTCCGACACCCCGAAAGTGCCGATCTTCGAGCGCTTCTTTGCCGGCGGCGCCAATTCCATCCGCGGATTCCAGGAGCGGCGCGTGGGGCCGCGCGATCCGCTGACCAACGATCCCATCGGCGGCGAGGCGCTCTTGGTGGCCGGCGTCGAGGAGGTCCTCACGGTCATCCAGGATGAGCGCAGCCGCCCGATTCTGAAAGTGTCGCTGTTCTACGACGCCGGCAACGTCTGGGAAACGGTGAGCGACTTTGGCTCGTCATTCCGCTCCGGCGCCGGCGTGGGCACGCGGGTGACGACGCCGATCGGGCCGGTCCGGTTCGATATTGGCATGCCGATCAGCGGCCTCGGGCAGGACAAACGCAAGGCGGAGTTTCACTTCAATATCAGCCGGACCTTCTAGGAGACAGAGGATGATGCGACTCACGAAAAGGCTGTCCGTCGCCATGGCGGTTGGGCTCATGGTTGGCCCTGGATTCCTGGGCCGAAGCCCCAGCGCGCAGGCGGAGCAACCTATGAAGGTCGGGTACGTGGATGTGAGCCGACTGTTTGATGAGTACGAGCGGACGAAGCGCTCGGAAGGGTTGCTCGAGCAGAAGGGCAAGCAGAAGGAAGTGGAGCTGGAGCAGCGGCTCGGCGAACTGAAGAAGCTGCGGGAAGGGCTCGAGTTGCTGAGCAATGAGGCGCGTGACGCACGGGCCAGGGAGATTGACAAGCGGGCCGATGAGTTGCGGCGGTTGGGCGCGTACAGCAAGCGCGACTTGGTCAAGGAGCGCGATCAGATCGCGCAGGAGATCCTCCGAGAGATCCGCCAGGTGGTCCAGGAGTATGCCAAGGCGAACAACTTCACGCTCTTGTTCGATCGGCAGGGCCTGTTGTTCGGGCAAGACGCCTACGACATGACCGACGAAGTGCTCGCACAGTTGAATTCGCGGGAAGGCGCCCCGCGCCAGTCCCGCAAGCCGTGACCCATGCCCGCGAGTCTCCCGACGGGTGGTGACATGCAGCAGACGCTGGCCAAGGACGTCTTCATGACCGGCACCGGCATTCACAGCGGGCAGCCGGTGTCCGTCCGTGTCCTGCCGGCCCCGCCGGATACCGGCATCGTGTTTGTCCGGACGGACCTGCCCCACCGTCCGGCGATCCCGGTTCGCTCGGGCCAGGTCCTGGACGTCGGCAAGAGCGTGCGCCGCACGACCGTCTCGAAGGACGGCGCCGAGGTGCAGACGGTCGAGCACTTCATGGCCGCGCTGTGGGGCACGGGCATCGATAACGCGTACATCGAAGTCAGCGGCATCGAGCTGCCGGGCCTGGATGGCTCCGCGGCCCCCGTGGTGCGCCAGCTGCGGGCCGCCGGCCGCGTGGAACAGTCCGTCCCGCAGCATCATCTGGAGCTGCGGGAACCCCTGTTCGTCGAAGAGGGCGACGCCTCGATTGTCGTGTTTCCGGACCGGCTGCTCCGGATCTCCTACATGCTGAGCTACGATCACCCGCGGCTGAAGGCCCAATTCGCCTCCTACACGATGAACGGCGCGTCCTTTGATGAGACGATCGCCCCGGCGCGAACGTTCTGCTTTGAAGCCGAGGCAGAGAGCTTGCGCCAAGCGGGGTTCGGGCAGGGCGCGACGTACGACAACACGCTCGTCATCGGGGCGCAGGGCGTCATTCAGAATACGCTGCGCTTTGAGGACGAGTTCGCGCGCCATAAGATCCTCGACCTGCTGGGCGACTTGTATCTGCTGGGGGCCCCGCTGCGGGCGCATGTCATCGCAGTGAAGAGCGGACACTCCCTGAACATGAGACTCCTCCTCAAGCTGCACCAGGCGATGGAGCGGTGGCGCGTCGGATCCCTGCAGTCCGGGAGCTCCAAGGTCATGGTGGGGCCGCGGCTGGACATTCAGCAGATTCAAAAGATCCTGCCGCACCGCTACCCATTCTTGCTGGTCGATCGCATCATTGAATTGACGGATACGCGGGCCGTCGGGATCAAGGGCGTGACGATCAACGACTACTTTTTCCGCGGGCATTTCCCGGACCGACCCGTCATGCCCGGCGTCCTGATGGTCGAGGCCATGGCGCAAGTGGGCGGCATCATCATGCTGAATCGGCGAGAGAACCTCGGCAAGCTCGCCTACTTCATGGCCGTGGACAAGGTGAAATTCCGCAAGCCCGTCGTCCCCGGGGATCAGCTGGTGATCGAGGCCGAGCTGGGCCGCTTGCGCTCCCGCACCAGCCAGGTCATCGGGCGGGCGCTGGTGGACGGCGAGGTGGTCTGTGAGGGCGAATTGATGTTCACCCTGGCAGAGTGAGGCGTCGGTGACGCCTCCCACGATGGCCGCCAAACGCCGTGCCCCCTCGCGTCCCAAGGCGCAGGTGCATCCCTCGGCGATCGTCCATCCGGGAGCCACCCTCGCCGACGGAGTCGTGGTCGGGCCCTACACCGTCCTCGGAGAGCACGTGACGATTGGCTCGGGGACGGCGATCGGCGCGCACTGCGTCATGGAAGGGCGCACGACGATCGGCGCGGACTGCGAGGTGTTCACCGGCGCGGTGATCGGCAGCATCCCGCAAGATCTCAAGTATCAGGGAGAGGCGAGCGAGCTCGTCCTCGGGGACCGCAACAAGATCCGGGAGTACGTGACCATCAATCCCGGCACCGCCGGCGGTGGCGGCAAGACCGTGATCGGCTCGGACTGCCTGCTCATGGCGTATGCCCATGTGGCCCATGACTGCCGCATCGGGAATCATGTCGTGATCGCCAACAGCGCGGCGCTGGCCGGGCACATCCTGGTGGAAGAGCGGGCGGTGGTCGGAGGCCTCGTCGGCCTCCACCAATTCGTGCGAGTCGGCACGCTGGCCATCATCGGCGGCTGTTCGCGGGTCGTCCAGGATGTGCCGCCGTATGCCACGTGTGTCGGCTATCCGGCCAAGGTCTTCGGGCTCAACGCGGAGGGCCTCCGCCGCGCGGGCGTCACCAAAGAGACCAAAGACCGGCTCCATCACGCCTTCAAGGTGCTCTTCCATTCCGGGCTATCGATGCGCCACGCGCTCGAAGAACTCGCCCAAGACGCCGATCACAGCCCTGAGCTCCACCATTTATTGGAGTTCGTCCGGCAGTCCAAGCGCGGCGTCTGCCGCGCCTAGCGGGGACCTCGCGTCCAGCCCAGACGGAAGATGATGTCTGGGACACTTCGATTTTCGCATCAGCCATCTGATGGCGAAAGATCGAAGCGTCCCAATCTGCACATGCGGCCATCTGACGATTCCCTCGCCATCATCGCCGGCTCAGGCCGCTTTCCCATTCTGGTCGCCCAGGAAGCCAAACGCCAGGGCCGTCGCGTGGTGGGCATCGGCGTGCGCGGCTGGGTCCACCCGGAGTTCGCCACGCGCGTGGACGTCTACCACGAACTGGACATCGGCGCTCTGGGGATCCTGTTTGAGCGCCTGAAGCGGGATGGGGTGTCGCGCGTCGTCTTGGCGGGCAAGGTGACCAAACAGGTGCTGCTTGACCCCGCCGCCTTCGATGCCGCAGGCCGGTCGCTGCTGGAGTCGGCCCCCGACTTCTCCGTGCAGGCCCTCTTGGGCCAACTCGGCAGTCGCTTGGCGGGAGAGGGGATGACGCTGCTCGACTCCTCCAGCTTCCTGCAGGAGTTTCTGTGTCCGGCCGGAGTGCTCAGCGCCCGCCCGCCCAGCGCGGCCGAGCGCGAGGACGTGGCGCTGGGCGTGCGCGTGGCCCAGGCCATCACGCCGTTGGACATCGGGCAGACGGTCGTCGTGAAGCGCCGGGTGGTGATCGCCGTGGAAGCGCTTGAGGGCACGGATGCCGCGATTCGGCGTGCGCACGAGCTGGCCGGCGAAGGACTCGTCGTCGTCAAGCTGGGCGGGGCTGCGCAAGATCGGCGCTTTGATCTGCCCGTGCTGGGCTTGGACAGCATCAAGGTGTGCCGGCACTCAGGCGTCACCTGCCTTGCCCTTGAAGCCGGCAACACGCTCCTGTTGGAACGGCATGCGGTGGTGGCCGCGATTGACGCGGCTGGCTTGTGCGCGCTTGGGATTGAGCCGGGCGCTGCCAACGCCCCATGACGCCGCGCCGCGTCCATCGCCGGGGCCGCAGATCGCGCGCGGCGCGCCCGCCGCACCGGCGCGTGATCCGCGAGGTCTCCGCCGGCGGCGTGATCACTCGACGACGGAGCGGCGCCGTGCAGGTCTGCCTGGTGCTGCGGGATCGGCACGGGCCGCCGGTCTGGAATTTGCCGAAAGGCCACCCGGAAGCCGGGGAAGGTCTGCGTGACGCCGCGCTGCGCGAGGTGCGCGAGGAGACGGGCCTGATCGGCCGTCCGCGCGGCGCCGTCGGAGCCATCCGGTACTGGTACACCGCGCCAAAGGACGCGCCGCGTCGCGCCAAAACGGTGCATTTCTTTCTCATGGAGGCCGTCGGCGGCCGGTTGTCCGACCACGACGCGGAAGTGCTTCAAGCCCGCTGGATGACCGTGCCCCAAGCGCTGCGGCGCCTGACGTATCCCGCCGAACGCCGCGTGCTCCAGCGAGCCCAGCGGCTCCTGGCGGAGGACGCATGATGCCACCACCTGCTGCCGGCCGCCGAAGGTGGCCTCGGTCGGCTCGCGCGGCCACTGATTCATCGGGCCGACCGTGGCGGTGGTGCCCGCGTTCTCCGATGTCGTGCACCCTCCAGTGGACCGGTCACCACCGCCCGCAGCAGGTGGTGGGATGATTCCCCTTCGTGACACGATTCCCGCTGATCGGACGGCCTGGGTCATCCGAAGCCTGGTGGCGCTCAACGTCGCAGTGTTCGCGTTAGAGCTGGCCCAGGGTCCCGCGCTGGACGCATTCGTCTATCGCTTCGGCGTGGTACCCGCCCACTGGCTCCTCAACGGCCCAGAGGACATGACGCAGTGGCCCGGGCTCCTCATCACGCTGCTCACCTCCCAGTTTCTCCACGGCAGCCCGCTCCACTTGATCTCCAACATGCTCTATCTCTGGATTTTCGGGGACAATGTCGAAGACCGGCTCGGCCGCGGCCGATTCTTGCTCCTGTACTTCGGCAGCGGGATCGTGGCCGCCGTGACGCAACTGGTCGCCACGCCCTCGTCATCGGTCCCGATGATCGGTGCCAGCGGCGCCATCGCCGGCGTGCTCGGGGCCTACCTGCTGCTCTTTCCCGGTGCGCGCATCCTGACGCTGGTGCCGCTTGGGTTCTTCTGGGAGCGCATCGAGGTCCCGGCCTTCATCTTCTTGGGCCTGTGGTTCCTCTTGCAGTGGTTCCAAGGGCTGATGGCCATCGGGCAGCTCGACGCGAACGTCGGCGGCGTGGCCTTCTGGGCCCATGTCGGCGGATTTATCGGCGGGATGATCGGGCTGATCCTACTGCGATCCCCTCAGCGGCGCCTGGACTGACGGCGCGCACCCTGCGATGATCCCACCACCTGCTGCGGGCGGTGCCCACGCGACAGCCACGGACTTCATAGGCACCGCCACGGCCGATGGCCGTGGCACAGGGAAGCTGCGGATCGGCCGAGGCCGCGCCATGCGGCGCGGCCAACAGCAGGTGGTGGGATGATCGGTGCCTCGGCGGCCCGCCTGTTGGCCGAGGAGAAACACGACTTTCCGCGCGTGACGGCCGCCTGCCCCTACTTCGGCCGCTGCGGGGGCTGCTCGCTTCAGGATCTCACCTACCATGACCAGCTGGCGCTGAAGCAGCGCCGGCTCCATCAGGCCCTGGCCGCGTTCGATCCTGCGCTGCGGCCGTCAATCCGCCCCCTGGACGATCCCTGGCGCTATCGCAACAAGGCCGAACTGACCTTCAGCCAGCTCGACGGGGAGCTGGTGCTGGGCTATCATGCGGCGCGCTCGTTCTGGCGGGTCTTGGATGTCGAGGACTGCCTGCTCTTGCCGGAGCCGATGGTCGCGGTCATCCGCGACGCGCGCCGGCTGGCCCGGGAAAGCGGAGCCCCGGCCTACAATCCCAGGACGCATCAAGGCTTCTTTCGGCACCTCACGATTCGGCAGAGCCGCGCGACCGGCCAGCTCCTGCTCTGCGTGACGACGACGCCGGGCCCCGGCGAGACGCTGCAGCGCATGGCCGAGGCGCTCATGAGCCGGCATCCGCGCCTGGTCAGTGTGTGGTGGGGCCAACGCGCGTCCGTCGCCGACCTCGCGGTTCCTGAGACGTTGACCCTCCTGCGCGGCGCCGCGTGCCTGGTAGACCGCATGGGACGGTTTCGCATCGACGTGGGCGCGCTGACGTTTCTGCAGCCGACGCCTGCCCAGGCCGAGCCGTTGTATGACTATCTGCTGGACGCGCTGCCCGTCGCGAGGCAGGGGAGTGCCTGGGACCTCTACTGCGGGATGGGGTTGGTGGCGTTGTATCTGGCGCAGCGCTTCGAGCGCGTGTACGGGATTGATGCCGCGGAGCAAAACATTGAGCTCGCCACTCGCAATGCGGCGTCCAACGGGGTGGCCAACGTGACGTTTCGGCTGGGCACAGTGGAAGCGCTGTTGGAGGACCGTCGGTTTTGGCTGCAGGAAGCGAAGCCCGAGTGCGTCGTCGTGGATCCGCCGCGCGCGGGATTGCACCCTCGGGCGGTGGCCGGCGTGCTCGCCGCCCGTCCCCGGTCGCTCGCCTATCTGTCGTGCAGCGTGCCGAGCCTCGTGCGGGATCTTCAGGCGTTGCTGGGGGCCTACCCGCGGTACCGGATCGAGCGGGTGGAAGCGTTTGACATGTTTCCGCACACGGCACACGTCGAGGTGTGCGTGGTGCTGGCGCGCTGCTAGCGCCGACCTGGCGCGGGACGCGGACGCTCGATATACTGGGTGGACCGGAGGATCTGGAGCATCTCGCGGTGAATGCGGCGATTGGACGCGACCAGTTGGCCCTCGGCGAGGTGGGTGGGGCCCCCGGCAAAATCGCTGGTGCGGCCACCGGCTTCTTCCACCAGCAACAGCCCGGCGGCCATGTCCCACGCGCCGAGCGATTGCTCATAGAAACCATCCAAGCGGCCGGCAGCCAGGTACGCCAGGCTCAGCACCGTGGAGCCGATGCGTCGGACCGCGCGACTGCGGGATTCGAAGGCCTGAAACCACGCCAGGGAGCGATGCGGATCGCGCCGAAAGGTGCTCGAAAACCCGGTGGACAGGAGTGCGGTCTCCAGACGCGGCGTCTTGGACACGGCCAGGCGGCGCCCGTTGGCAAAGGCCCCGCGGCCTCGAATCGCCCAGAAGAGCTCGCGGCGCATCGGATCGTAGATGACCCCGACGACCGGCGCGCCCCGGTGGGTCAGGGCGATCGAGACACCGAACAGCGGAAGGCCGTGGACGAAGTTCATCGTGCCATCCAAGGGATCGACGATCCACTGATACGGCGCCGCTTCGCGCAGCGCCGGATGCTCCTCGCCGTAGAAGCCATGGTCGGGGAACGCCTTCAGCAATCGGTGATGGATCAGCAGCTCCGAGGCGCGGTCGACGTCCGTCACCAGGTCGATCGGGCTGCGCTTGGTCTGGACCACCCGCGGCGCGCCGACATGGGCCGCCAGCAGCGCGCCCGCCTGCCGGGCGGCGCGCACGGCGACGTCCAAGCAACGAGGCAGTGACGTTGACGCCATGGCGGCATTATATCGGAGGCGCCGGCCGGGCGGCAAGCCGCGACGCAAGGCCGGCCCGCACCCCCGCGCCGCCTTCACGCTCGTGGAGAACCTGGTCGTCGTCGCCATCCTGGCTATGCGGGCGGGCGTCGGGGTCTTGCAACTGTTGCGGGCGCGGATGATCGGGAATGAAGACCATGGGGATCCGTGTGACAACGGAGAACCGGGACGCGACAGCGGCGGATCCGCTGGCGCCCTAACGCATGGGAGGTGCGAGGGGCCATGACACCACCTGAGGCGCAACGGCATCAGCGGCAACGGTTGTTCGTCAACCGGAACCTGCAGTCTCCGTTTGTCGGGCTCATGCTCTTCGTGTTGCTCATCATGGTCGTGGGGGCCTCGGCGGCCGTGTACTTCACGCTCTGGGCGACCCTCAAGAGCTTTCGAACGCTCTCCGATCCCTCCAGCATCGCGATCCTGACCACCGTAGGGCTCCTTCTCGTCCTGGAGGTCTTGATCGTCGCCCCGTTGATCTTCATGGCCGGGCTCTATCTCACCAATAGGGTCGCGGGCCCATTAGTACGGATCAAGGCGGCGCTGGAAGAAATGTCACGGGGCAACTTTGACGTCCGGCTGAAGCTGCGCAAGGGCGACCTGATGGACGACGTCGCCGAGCGCATCAACTCGCTTGCCGACTCCCTGCGCCAGCGCAAGGAGTGAGGCAGTCGGCGATGCCCTCCGTCGAAACCGAGGCCTCTCCCGCGCGCCAGTATGCGGCAATCCGCTACCGCCTGTTGCTCCCGGAGCTCCTGGGCTCGATGGCCTGGCTGGCCTTCCTGCAGGGCAGCGGCATCTCCCAGTCGGTGGCCCGGTGGTGGGCCCGCGCCGTCGGCCCAAGCTGGCTGATGATTCTTGGGTACCTCGCGGTCATCGGGACGCTGAGCTACCTCGTCTTCTTGCCGCTGCATGTCTACCGCAGTCTGCTCCTTGAGCGCCGCTTTGGGTTGTCGCGCCTCTCGCTCCGCGGATGGCTTGCGCGCGAAGCCAAGCGGGTGGCGTTGAGCGGGCTGCTGGCCCTCGGGCTCATTGAAGGCCTGTATGCCCTGCTGCGCCACGCGCCAGGAAGCTGGCCGGTGTGGGCGACGCTCGGGTGGGTCACCGTCTCCGTCATGATGGTGCGCGTCTTCCCAACGGTTGTGCTGCCGCTCTTCTATCGCGTGACGCCCTTAGAAGACCGCGGGCTTGCCGAGCGGCTCCTGGCGCTGTGTCGCCGGGTAGGACTGAGCGCCCTAGAGGTGTTCCGATTTCAACTCGGCGCGGAAACCCGCAAGGCAAACGCCGCGCTGGCCGGCCTGGGCCGCACGCGACGGATCCTGCTCTCGGATACCCTGCTGGAATCCTTCACGCCGGATGAAATTGAAGGCGTGCTGGCGCACGAGCTCGCGCACCAGCACTATCACCACCTCACGGTCATGTTAGGGCTTAGCGCGGTAGGATCCTGGATCGCGTTTGCGTGGACGGATCAGATCGGTTGGTGGTGGACGGAGCGCCTGGGCCTGGACGGATTGGCCGATATCGCGGGCTGGCCGATGCTGGCCTTGTGGTTCTCGTTGTTGGGGTTGATCGGGCTGCCCATTCAAAACGGCCTCTCGCGCTGGTGCGAGTGGCAGGCGGACCGCTTCGCGCTGCGCACCACCGCGCCGCAGGCCTTCGCCGCCGCCCTGCGCCGGCTCGGGGAACTCAATCTCGCCGATCCGACGCCGCCGCGTTGGATCGAGTGGCTCTTCTACGATCATCCGTCTATGACGCGTCGGATCGACGCCGCCCAGCGTCTTGCCGCCTCCTGACTGTGCGGGACGTGGCGCTGAGGCCCGTTCGGCTGTGTGAAGCGAAAAATAGCGATGTCCCCAGGCGCGACGCAGGAGTAAGATGGCAGGCGCCACAGTCAGGAGGACACCATGCTCGCTGAGCTGGAAATCATTCCCGTGGGAACAGGGAGTACGAGCCTCAGCGGAGTGCTCGTCGAGGTCGCGCGGTGCATCGACCGCAGCGGGCTCGAGTATCGCGTCGGTCCCATGGGGACGGTGATCGAAGGGACGTGGGACGAAATCATGCGGGTGGCCCGTCAGTGTCACGAGGCCGTGCTGCGGTCCAGCGCCCGCGCGGTGACGACGATCCGCCTCGATGATCGCAAGGACAAGCCGGGCTCCGGCCGGATCATCCAGAAGGTGCAGTCGCTGGAACAGGCGTACGGCCGTCCCTTGAAACGGTAAGTCGTTGTTCCCTCAAGGTCCTCTCGCGCTGCGCGCTCGGTTCGCCCCGCCTAGACGCCTCGTTCACTGGCTCGCGCTGGTCGTGGTGGCGGCGGCAGGGGCAGCCTGCCGCCCCGAACCGCCGACCGCGGCCACGGTCCGCCGCGTCGTTGACGGCGACACGGTCGAGCTCGCCGATGGGCGGCTCGTGCGCTATCTCGGCATCGACGCGCCGGAACTGCATCGGCGCACGCTGGCGGGCTGGGTGAAGGATCCGCAGCCCTTCGCACAGGCCGCCGCCGCCCGCAATGAGGAGCTCGTGCGAGGTCGCCAGATCCGGCTCGAATATGAAGGGCAGACCCGTGACCGATTCGGGCGGCTGCTCGCCTATGTGTCCGTCGAGGGCACACAGGTCAACGCCGTGCTGGTCTCCGAGGGGCTGGCGAGGGCCTGGACGCCCGATCGGCCATCGGCTCGGACCGAGGAGTTGGCGACGCTGTCCGAGCGGGCGCGGCGCGCGCGGCGAGGGCTGTGGGCAGTGAAGCCTGACCGAGAAGAGCGCGAAGGGACTAGACGGTAGGGCGGTGCGCCGCCAGCAGGCCCTGAAGCCATTCCCGCGCCTTCGTGGAGTGGCGCAGGTTGGTCAGATCAGGGTCCCGGCGAAGGTGCTCGAAGTCCGAGTAGCCCAGCTCGACGGCGCGGCGCAGCGCATCGAGCCCTTCATCGAGCCGGCTGAGCAGCGAATAGCTGCAGGCGAGGTTGTACCAGATGAGGGGATCGTGGGCCCGCAGGTGCGCCAGCCGCAAGTCGATCTCCAGCCCTTTCTCATGGAGTCCGCGGCGCGTATACGCATCCCCGAGCGGAATCAGGACATCAATGAAATCAGGGTAGGCGCCGAGGAGTTTCTCGTAGAAGGCGAGCTCGAAATCGAGGAGCTCTTGCGCTTTAGAGCGTCGCGGCATGCGGGGTAATGATGCAGCACAACCAAGCAACGAACGAATAATGATCCAACAACCTCTATTGTGCCGAGCGCGGCCGAGTTGTCAACGGGATATTTTCATGCGGCATCCGGGCGCACTCCGCTGAGATGGAGCATGTCCCGATGGCTCGCGAGGTCTTGATGGCGCTGCGCCGCGTCCAGGAGTTCGCGGACGCGCGGCGCCTGACGTATTACGTGGTAGGCGGGCTGCTCCGGGACCAGTGGCTCGGGCGCCCGCTCGGTGACGCCGCCAGCGGACGCCGGCCGCCTCCGGTGAATATCGACCTCGCGGTCGCGCGCGGCGCCGTCGCGCAGGCGCGCGAGCTCGCCGCGCACCTTGGCGGCAGTTTTGTGCCTCTGGACGAGGCGCACGGCACCGCCCGCGTGGTCCTCCCGTCGTCGGAGGCCATGCCTCGCGTGGAACTGGACCTGAGCGACTTTCGCGGCCCGACGCTCGAGCAGGACCTGGCCCGGCGCGATTTCACGATCAACGCGATGGCCGTGGCGCTGGCCGACTGGCTGCGGTCGCCGCAGGCGCCCGCCCCGTTCATCGATCCGCTGGATGGACGCCACGCGCTTGCCGCGCGGCGGCTGTGCGCCTGTTTTGCCGGAACGTTCGAGGAAGACCCGGTGCGCATCCTGCGGGCCTTTCGCTTTGCCGCGCAGCTGGGCTTTTCGATGGAGGCCTCTCTGGAGGCGCTGATGGCTCGGGCCGTCGCCGGGCTGGGACGCGTGGCCGGAGAGCGTCTGCGGGATGAGCTGCTCGCGTTGTTCGCGACGGACGCCGCGGGCGAGGCGGTGGCGTCGCTGGGACGTCTGGGCGCGCTGGACGTGCTCTTTCCAGAGCTGGTGCAAGGCCGCGGCGTCGACCAAGGAGACTTCCATCATTTGGATGTGTTCGAGCATCAGGTGGAAGCCGTGCGGCAGGCCGATCAGATCCTGGCCTCCTGCGCGGAGTTTACGGAGCCGTTGCAGCGCGCGCTGCTCCCGTATACCGCCGAAGCGTTTGTGGAGCGGCGGTCCCGCAAGAGCCTCATCAAGTTGAGCGTGCTCTTCCATGACGTGGGCAAGCCGGCGAATCGCCAGGTGCATCCCGACGGGGAGATCTGGTTCATCGGCCATGAGCACACGGGCGCCGAGCTGGTGGGCCCGATCACCGAGCGCTTGCGCTTGGCCAACCGCGAGGCGCGCATGGTGGTCGCGCTGGTGCGCCATCATTTACGGCCCGGATTTCTGAGCCGGGAACCCGAGCTGACGCGGCGGGCGATCTACCGGTTCTATCGAGAGCTGGAGGATGATGGGCCGGCCTGCGGACTGGCGTGGTGGGCGGACCGGCTGGCGACGCGCGGCCCGCGCTCGCGCGTGGATCAAGTGGACCAACAACGCGAGCGCCTCGAGGAGATTCTGCGGCCCTATTTCTTCAAGGTGGAAGACATCGTGCGGCCGCCTCGGCTCGTCGACGGCTGCCGTCTCATGCAGGAGCTCCAGGTGCCGTCGGGGCCGCTGATCGGGGAGCTGCTGGCGCTCATCGAAGAGGCGCAGGCCGAGGGCCGCGTCCGCACGGCTGAGGAGGCGCTCGCGCTGGCTCGCGCAACGCAGTCGGCACGCGGCGGCAAGGCCCCGCCCCCGGGACGGGGGCGGGGCGAGCCGAATCGCTCATCATGACGCGCCCGCGCCGGTTCGCCTGCGCGACGCTCCTGCTGCTCGGGCTCGCCGCGAGCGATGCGCCGGCGGCGCACGGCGAGGGTCGCATTGAAGCCGGCGTCGCGCGCGCCACGTTCACGGTGCGCCCGGGCGTGCCGCTGGCAGGCTACAGCCGACGGGATGGGGCGCCCTCGAGCGGCCAGCACGATCCGGTCGGCGTCCGGGCGGTCGTGCTGGAAGACGCAGAGCAAGCGGTCGCCATCGTGAGCTGTGATCTGTTGATCATTGATGAGCATCTGGCCTCGGCCGTGGCGACGCGCGTCGCGCAGCGCAGCCCCGGGCGTCCTCCCCTGCTGTTTCTTGCCGCGACGCACACGCATTCCGGGCCGGGGGCCTATGGCCGAAAATTCCTGGAGAAATTGTCGATGGGGCATTATGAGCCGGCGGTCTTCGACGCGCTGGTGGAGCACATCGCGGACACCGTCCTGCGCGCTCGGGCTTCTCGGCAGCCCGTTCGGCTGGCGGCGGGTCGGGAGCCGACCACGGGCCTGGTGGTCAACCGCATGGATCCGCAAGGGCCTCGCGATGCCGAGCTCATTATCTGTGCCCTGTACCCGGCGCAGGAGGCTCGCCCATTCGCCGTGCTGATGAACTTCGCGGCGCACCCCACGACGCTCGGGGCTTCAAACATGCAGCTCTCGGCTGATTATCCCGGCGTGCTGGTGCGCCAGCTGGAGGCGCGCTGGCCGTCGGCGACGGGCCTGTTCTTGGCCGGGGCGGTGGGGGACCAGGCTCCGGTGAAGCGCGGAGAAGGGTTTGAGCGCGCCGAGTGGTTGGGGGGACGGCTGGCGGAGCAGGCGACCGCGCTCCTGGAGCGCTTCGAGCCCCGCGCGCCCCAGCGGCTGCTGGCGCGCCAAGACACCCTGCCGCTGCCCTCGGCCGCCGTGCGACTGGGGCGATGGCTGACGCTGCCGCGGTGGCTGGGCCGTCGGCTGGTTGATGACGACGCCACCCTGAGCCTGGTGGTCGTCGGCGATGTGGCCTTGCACGGGCTCCCCTGCGATGTGGCCGCGCCGCTTGGGCAGCAGCTCAAGGAGCACGCGCGTGCGCGGGGGCTGGAGTCGCTCGCCGTGAGCTTCGTCAACGACTACATCGGCTACTGCATCCCCGAGCCGCTCTACCGGACGAACGCGTACGAGGCGTCGATGGCGTTCAATGGGCCTCAGGCCGGCGCGCGGCTCGTCCAGCGATCCCAGGAGATGTTAGACCAGCTGCTCGGCGACTCACGCCCATGAGCTCCTGGGCGGTTCCCCTGAGTGCGCAGGCCGTCCTGGTCCTCTCGCTGTCTCTGGCGGTGCCTGTGGCGGACGCGGCGCACGTCGAGGAGCGCGCGGGGCTGCGCATCGCGTATTTGGCCGGCAGCCCCTATGAGCTGGGTCGCCAACATGGCGAGCTGCTGCGCGAGGAGGTGCGGGCGTCGGTAGGCACCGTCTTGGGCTACTTTCGCGGGTATCTCAAGCTGCCGCTGCTGGGGCCGTGGGCGGCCTCCCAATGGCTCGGCTGGGCCTGGCGGCAGGCCAAACCATTTGTCCCGCGCGACTCTCTGGAAGAATTACGCGGAGTGGCGGACGGCTCCGGGGTGCCGCTGCGCGATCTCTATGAGCTGCACGCGATTCCGGACCGCACCTACGCGTGCTCCGGGTTTGCCGCGTGGGGGCCGATGACGGCTGATGGACGGCTGATCCACACGCGCAATCTGGATTGGAACATCCACGCCGGCATTCAAGAGTATGCGACGGTCTTCGTCATGCAGCCGGCGGGCAAGCATGCCGTGATCGGCATCGGATGGGCGGGGTTCATTGGGGTCTTGAGCGGGCTGAATGACGCCCAGCTGTCCATCGGGCAGATCGGCGCTGAGACCGCCGACGCGACCTACCAGGGCGAGCCGATGGTTTTCCTCATGCGGCGGGTCCTGGAGGAGGCGGAGACGCTGGATGAGGCCATCGAGATCATTCGGCAGGCCCGCCGGACCGTCGGCGTGAACTATCTCGTGGCGGACGCCAAGGCCAAGCGGGCGGTTGCGATTGAAACCACGCGCGACCGCGCGCAGGTCTTTGAGGCGAATGATCCCAAAGAGCACGGCGTGCCCTATGCGCGGCCGATGCCGCATGCCGTGCTCCGGGCTGATCCCGCGATGGATCCGGCGATTCGAGCGCGCCAACTGGCTTCGCACGGCGATCCAAGGCGCCCCGGGCTTGAGGATCCTGTGGGCAGCTCAGCCTATGACGTGCGATACCTGGGGCAAGTCGCAGGACTCGAAGCGCATCGCGGCCGGTTGGATCCTGCGCGGGCCCGAGCCATCATGCGCGCGGTGGCTCCAGGCTCCAATGTCCAGAGCGTCATCTTTGCCTGGCCCGAGCTGTTCGTCGCCAACGCCCAGGGGACCGAGCGCGCTGCGGATACCACCTACCACCGCCTGGACGTGCGGCAACTGTTTGAGGGGTTGCAGGAGTGAGCGCCTGGGCGGCGCCTAACGCGGGGCGGAAGACGGAAGCTGCTCGAGCTCTTGAGGGAGGCCGAAACTGACGTCCTCGCGCACCAGCTCGTGCTCTTCGACCTGGGTGGCGCCGAGGCGACACAACGCGTCGACGACTTCCTGCACGAGGTGTTCCGGGGCGGAGGCGCCTGACGTCACGCCGACGCAGGCAATCCCTTCGAACCATTGCGGATCAATCTCGCGGGCGTCGTTAATCAGATAGGCGCGCCGCCCGGCATCTTCGGCGACCTCTGTGAGCCGGATCGAATTGGAGCTGTTGCGCGCGCCGATGACGAGGATGACCTCGGCCTGGCGCGCGATGGCCTTGACCGCGTTCTGGCGGTTCTGCGTCGCGTAGCAGATGTCCTCCTTCGACGGCGCCACCAGCGCCGGGAAGCGCTGCTTGAGCGCCTCGACGATCGTCCGGGTGTCATCCACGCTCAGCGTCGTCTGCGTGATGACGGCCACCTTCTTCGGATCACGCACCGCGACCGCCCGCGCCTCCTCCACGGTCTGCACCAGCCGGATCGCCTCGGGGGCCTCGCCCATCGTCCCGACGACCTCCTCGTGACCCTGGTGGCCGATCAGCAAGATCGTGTACCCCTGGCGAGCGAACCGCTTGGCTTCCACATGGACCTTGGTCACGAGGGGGCACGTCGCGTCGATCACTCGCAGGGAGCGGGTTCGGCCTTCCTCATGCACCTGGGGCGCGACGCCGTGGGCGCTAAAGATCGCCGTCGAACCGGCTGGCACTTCGCGCAACTCATCCACGAAGATGGCGCCCTGTTGGCGCAGCGCGCTGACGACATGGGGGTTATGGACGATTTCCTTTCGGACATACACCGGCCCCTCGGCGCGGTGCAGCGCTTGCTCGACAACCTCGATGGCGCGCTCCACGCCGGCACAGAACCCGCGGGGTTTGGCAAGGAGAACTTTGCGAAGCGGCATGAGACAGCTTCTATTATAGAGCGCTCGATGCGGGGGCGGCAAGCGCCCCGACGGAAAATCTAGTAGGCGGCGAGGTCGCCCGAACCCTCAAGGGCCTTCAAGTAGTCAGCGGGCGGGACCGTATTGGAATCAAACGGCAGCGCCTCAGGCGGCAAGTCGCTCGGAGGCGGCGCAAAGGCGTTCTTGAGGACCGCGGCGTCAATCGAGGGGTCGCTCCAGTAGGGAGCCGGCTCCGCCACGAGGTTGGGCCTTACCGCGGCCCGCGCGCTGAGGCTCGTCGGGACGGGGGGCGGGGTCGGTCCCGCGGACAACCAGAGCCGAATCAGCACTCCCAGGCAGACCGCCATGGCCACGACCACCGGCGGGTTCCAGGGAAACCTGGGCCGGCGGGGCGGGGGTGGAGCGGCGCGGCGCTGGGGTCCAAGCCGCGCGCCAGGCCCTAGTTCTCTTGCCACAGGAGTTCCTCGTAGTCGGCCGTCGTTGGGTAGAACGGTGGCGCGGTGCCCGCCAGGCGCTCGTCGTAGTAGTAGTCCTTCGAATAGCCGGACACCTTCTGGCCGGTGCTGCTGGCGAACGTGCCCACCGCGCCGCGGCTCTTCTGAATGATGCCCCCATACACCGTCAGCGTGCCGTTCAGATTGGCAGGATCCCAATAGCGCTCCACGGTGAACGAGGTGTTCAGCGCCATGATGGAGGACTGGATCTCCACGTTGAAGGGTGCGCTGTCGCTCACCACCACATTGCGCTCGGCGACCAACCCGAGCACGTCGTCGTTGTGAGTGACCTGGCCGCTGCCATCCAGGCAGTCCGGATCGGCCGCTGGATCGCGCGGGTTGCAATGGTAGCGCACGTTGTTGGTGACCACGATGTCATGGCTGGTGCCGATCGTCAGCGCCCCCTCCAGCTCGCCGGAGAGGGTGACATTGCCGCCGTTGACAAAGACCGCCCCGTTGGCCGGGAGGGACACCACGGCATTCGACAGTCCGGCGGTTGCGTTGGTCACGCGCATGGTCCCATTGTTCTGCAGCACGATGGTCGTGTTGCCTTCATACCACCGGCCGCCGGAGGAGGCTGCCACGCGCAGTGGCGTCGCCGACAAGGGCATCGCGATGGGCGCGGCGCTCAACGTCAGCCCGCCGTTGAACTGCGGGTTGTCTGCGGGCGGACCACCGCTGTAATAGTTGATGGAGCCTGCGGTACTGCTGACCGCGCCGTCAAAGATGGGGTTCTTCTTGATGTTGAACTGATCGTTGGAGTGGACCGGCCCGGTCAGGTGGTCGTTCCCCGTAAACCAGATATTCGTACCGTTCGGCAGCTCCTCGCGATTCGTGAAGTAGGAGAAGCGCGCGAAGCTTTCCGTGCGCAGGAGCGCGGTGATACGCCGCGCGATCTGCCCGTTGTGGGCCAGGCCCGCGATCGACAACGTGTAGAGATCGAGGAAGGTGGTGGGGTTGTTATCATCCGGATCGACGCAGACGTAGAATTGGTCGGTGCCCAGCGTCCGGGGCGCGCGAGGCGGCTGCGTGGGATCAGCGACGCTGCAGCCGGTCGTGCCCAGGAAGGGGTCGAACGCCAGCGTGCCGCTGGGGGGCGCCGGCTGCGCGCGCATCCAGGCCAGGGCGTCGTGGAACCCGGCTTCCGCCAAATGAAACGCCCGTGAGGTGTCCGAAAACGTCGTGGCGCTGCGAGCCTGCATCAGGCTCTGCTGAAAATCGATCGTCTGCCACACGATGAGCGTGGCGACGACGAGATAGCTCATGATCAAGACCGAGCCGCGCTGTGACATGGCCGTTTTCCCCACAAGCATAAGTATGCCTGATGGGTTCCAGGCGGGCAAGCCAGGCGCGCCGGCCATCCCAGAACCGAGTGAGTGGTGATAGCCGATTGTCAGCCAGGCACTTGGAGGTGCCGCTCAAAGAAGCGCAAGGCTTCGAATTGCAGGTACGGGAGCAAGAAGTAGGCCGTGTAATGGCCCGCCAGAAGGTATTGCGTCTGGGGATAGCGTAAGGCCCGACGCAATCTCAAGGCATTCGCGGTGCCGATCGTGCGGTCGCAGGTGGCAATCACCAGCAGCAGGCGTCGGGTATCCACGTAGGGCGCCAGCCGAAGGGGATCGGTGCGCACCTCCTCTTGTAATTGTCGATACAGGGTGGCGCGATCCATCCGGTGGTGCGCGAGATAGCGCCGCAGCGGCTTGGTCAGCAGGCGATCGTGGGAACTCACGAGGATGTCCGGAATGCCGCCGCCGGCGAGCACCACCACAGAGGCGCGCAACCGCGGGTCCACCGCAGCCGCCATGACGGTCGCCATGCCTCCCATGCTAATTCCGAAGCTACCCATCCGCTCCGCGTCGACCTGAGGCTGCAGAGCCATCCAGTCCAGGACCTGGCGGATCCGCAAGACGCCCTGCCGCAGCAGCAGCTCGAGGTGATTGGCCGGCTGCTCCGGCGAGATCTTGAGCGTCTTTCGATGGACCATGGCGACGTGGAATCCGCGGCGCGCGAAGAAGCGGCAGATGCCCCGCTCCAGCGGATAGTCGCCGCCGAGGATCGGATTGAAGAGAATGGCGGGCCGTCGCCCGGGTTGTAGGGACTCAAACCACTCGAACTCGACGACCGGTTCTGTCGGCGTGAAGTCCGGCGCGATGAGCGGAAAGCGGACCAGCGATTCGCGCACACCCCGTCGCTGGCGCACGACCTCGATGGTCGCCTCGCGCGGCTGGCCGGTATACGCATAGCGCGCCGCCAGGTCCGCGGGCAGCGGCCGCGGCGCGACGACCGGCAGACGGGCCGGCGCATAGGCGCACCCGCAGGCCGCGCTGGCCAGCCACCATCCTGCGGCCACCAGGCCAGCGAGGCGTCCCCTACGGCGCATACTCGCGATCAGGGCGCACGTAGATCGGATTCGAGAAAATCCACGGCGTGTTATGCCGCGAAGCCTCTAGACGATACACCCCAGGGCTGATCGCGGGCACCTGCCACGTCGTGCCGGTCGTCCGGGCCACCGCCTGGCCGTCGCGCAGCAGGGTCATCTCCGCTGGAAACGGCAGGCCCGCCGTCAGGAGCAAGTCGGGCCGCCAGGACACCGCATCTCCCATAATGCCCGCCACCCGGCCTTGGCGCTCCGCAAAAAACGTGAAGCCCCGAGCCTCCGCGAGCAGTTCGATCGCCAAGTACGCGTGCCCTTGGCGCAGCGCGTCATAGAAGGCGGACGGCGCCAGCTCGGCGCCGAGCCGCCCCGGCCCCGCGTCGGCGGCCAGGGCCGGCGCGACGAGCACGTGCGTGCGGATCAGGCGGAACATGATCGGGTAGGACGCGAACTTCAGGCCGACGGCGTGGAACTCATGGGCGTCGGCGGAGCCGATCCCGACGACGCGTCCATCGCGCGCGATGAAGGTCTCCCAGAGCTTGAGGGGATCATAGGGGCGGTCGATCAGCGATAGGTAAAACCAATCCGGCGGGACCGTCAGCGTCCACAGCACCAGGCGCAGCCGGTTTTCATCGAGCGTATCATGCGCCAGGTTGTACGCCTCCAGGCCGGTGAACCCGGTGACGTCCATGTCCGTCCAGCGGCGTTTCTTGAAGAAGGGATGGGCAATGAACCCGAGTCCCCCCTGGCGGTTCACCTCGTCGATGACCTGTTGCGTGCTCAGATGATGGTAATCGATCTCCTCCGTGACGTTCAGGGCCAGGTAGTGCCCGCCCCGCGTGGAGAGCTCGGTCCCCACCATCAGGAGCGTGCCGCCGTGCCGGCCCTGCCAGCCGTCGCGCAGCGGCTGCAGCGTGTTGTGCTCCGTCACCACCGCGAAATCCAGCTCCTGGTCATTCGCGGCTCGGATCACGTCCGGCATCGTGCCGTGGGCATCATGCGAATAGCGAGTGTGGATGTGCATGACGCCCACGAAATCATGGTAGCCGTCTTCCAGGATGCTCTGCGGCCGCACGCCATGCATCATCAGCGCGTGACGCCGGGTCGGCATGAGCGCGGTGCAGCCTGCCGCGGCGCCCGCCACCAGGAGGCACAGGAGCTGCGGCCAGCGCTGGCGTCGCATCAGGCGGTGTCCTGATTCGAACTCGAACGGCCGGTGAAATGGAACTGTCCCAAGTGGAGCGTGGGCACCAAACTGCACCCCAACCCGCTCGAGGGGTCGGCGACCGCGCGGCGCTCGCGGGAGATCCCGCGGACCTGGCGAAAGGCCTCCAGCAGGCTCTGCGTAAAACGCATCGTCGTGACCGGAGCCACCAGCTTGCCGTGCTCAATGAGAAAAGCGCCCTCGCGCAGCAGGCCGGTCATCAACGCTTCCCGCGGATTCAGGAGGCCGTTGACGTAGTGAACGCGGGGAATCAGCAGGCCGCGGCGGCAGCGACGGATCAACTCGGCCGCCGCGCGACGTCCTGGCCGGATCGCCAGATGCATGGGCAATGGGCCCTCGACCTCGCCCGGCCACATCGCATGCCCTGTGGAACTCGCGCCAACGCGTTGGGCGTACAGCGAGTCATAGACGACCCCGGCGGCTCTGCCCCGATCGATCAGCAGGACCCGCCGCTTCGGCACGCCCTCGTAGTCGAAGGGCATCCGCAGGGTCTTGGACTCGGTGGCATCGTCGTACACGGTCAGCTCCCGGCTCATCAGCGGCTCCCCGATGCGCCCGGCCAGGAAACTGATGCGCTCCTGGAGCGCCTTGGCCCCGAAGGCGATGGATCCGAGCCAGTCCAGCAGCTCCGCGACCGCCTCCGGCTCCAGGATGACCTCGTACGCGCCAAGCGGCAGCGTCACCGGATCCTGCCGGTGCAAGCACTGCCGCAAGGCCCGCTCAAGCAGCACCTCCAGATCGAGGCGGTTGAATCGGCGGGCCACGCCGCTCGTGTAGCCGGAGAGCGCGCGGTACATTGTGACCAGCTTCGCCCCTGCCACGGTCGAGGCCGCGTAGCAGGACGTGCCGGCGGACGTCGCGACGGCCAGCTCATCCTCCCCATTCAACAGCGAGCCGGCCAACTCCGCGCCCACGCCGCGGCACACATGGACCAGTCGTTGGATGGCGTGCACGGCGTGTACGGCGCTCAGCCCGACCGTGCGCGGGTCATAGTCCGCGCGGGTGCGCAGGCGGTTCGATGGTGGCAGGGGAGCCAAGTCCGTCTGCGTCGGCGCATGGGCGGCCAGGTCCAGGGCCGTGGTCACGCAGCGGCCCAGGCTGGGAGGATCGAGGGTGTCCACGGTGGCGATGCCCACCCGGCGACCGCGCCGGACAGTCACCGTGACGCTGACCTCTTCCTGGATCAGATCCTGGTGGATCCCGCCATAGGCGAACCGAAAGACGCGGCGGGTGCTGGCATGCGCGCAGACGCTCGTCGCGTCGGCTCGCGAGCGCGCGACGACGCGCGCCAATGTCTTGAGGAGCCGCGGAGCGCCGATCATCGGGCCGGCGCCACGCTGACCCCGTCAAATCGCGCGTACGACGCGCCGTGCCCGACATGCATAAGCTGCATGGGTTCGCCCTTGGCGCAGTTGGGGATCCCCCACAGCTGCCAGTCCTCGCGCCGCCCCACCCCGGTGCACCGGCCCCAGAACTGCGGCGTCAGGCCCGTATAGAGGGGATTCTTGACGATCCCGCCGAGCGCGCCGTTGGTAATCTCCCATCCGATCTCCGTCGTGAATTGGAAATTGAGCCGCTTGTCATCGATGGACCAGCTTTTGTTCGTCGAGAGGAGGTAGCCGTGCTTGATGCCGCGAAGCAATTCGTCACGGGTCGCCTTGCCGGGCTCCAGGTTGACATTGGTCATGCGCACCAGCGGCGGCACGCTCCAGGATTCCGCGCGCATGGCGCCGCCTGAAGATCGGCCCAGCCGCGCCGCGGACTCGCGCGAGCTGAGATACCCGACGAACAGGCCCTCCCGCACCAGCTCCACCCGCTGGGCCGGAACCCCCTCGTCATCGAAGCCAAAGCTGCCGACTCCGCCCGGGATCGTGGCGTCGGCGACAATGGTGACCTGCGGCGAGCCGTAGCGGAATTGGTCGAGGCGATCAGGGGTGAGGAAGCTGCCGCCGGCGTAGCTCAGCTCGTGGCCCAGCGCCCGGTCCAGCTCGACGGGATGGCCACAGGACTCATGCAACTGCATGACGACCTGCGTGGGATCGAGCACTAGGGTCGTCTCCCCGGCCCGGGGCGGCTGGGCCCGCAAGAGCGCTAAGACCTCTCGCTGAGCGCGGGCCGCGCCGCCGACCAAGTCCAGCCCCTTGACATACTCGTAGCCGGCCTGCGCCAAGGCCCCGTGATGCGAGTTCGGAACGCTGCGCGTCTGGACTTCGCCGCCCTGCTGGGCCACGATCTCCAGCCCGGCGCCGCTTTCGATTACCCGCTGTTCAATCTGCGCGCCCTCCGTCGAGTCAAAGCGCTTGACGCGCCGATAGAAATCCATGTGGCTAGTCGCGTGCCGGATCACCTTAGGCCCGAGCAGCTCCTGATTGGCCCAGAGCAGGTCGTCGAGCTTCTTCGCAAGCGGGACCTTGAAGGGATCAATCGCACACCGAGAGACATGGCGGGCTTTCACCGGCTCCACCGGGGCCAGGCGACGAGGCTCGCGATTCAGGAGGGCCGCAGCCTTCGCCAGCTCGAGGGCTTGCGCGGCCGCGCGGCGCAGCGAGGCGAGCGTCAGGTGCGGCGTCGAGGCGAAGCCCCAGGAGCCTCGAAGGAGCACGCGGATGCCCACGCCCGCGCTTTCAGAGCGGCTGATGGAGCTGACACGCCCGTCCTCCGCCACGAGCGATTCGTGGAGCAGGTGCTCAGAGCGCACATCGGCATACTCGACCCCCCGGCGCAGGAGCTGCCGAAGCAAGGAGCGCGCGAGTTCGTGCGAGAGGCGATGATCGATGGCCGAGGGCATGAACGTGTTTCGAATCTTACCACACGCGTACGGTGCCTGGTACCATTTTTGAACGGGCGATGATCGGCAAAAATGGTGCCTGGCACCGTGCTAAAATACCAGCTATGGACTTTATTCCACGACGCCTATTGGATCAAGCGTTCCAGCGGCTTCGCCGGAGCGAGCTGATCGATCGGCTCCATGCCGTGCGGGCGCTGGCCGCCGTGCGCGGGGTGCGGTATCTGGATGATCGGGGCCGCTCGCGCCTCATCGAGATCGCGCTGAAGCCCTGGGTGCTCACCAGCGCGCAGGTGGTGCACTTTCACCGCGCCATGTCGACGCTGGCGGAGGCGCTCAGGCGCCTGCCGGCCCTCTACGCGCGGGATCCGGCCGTGCGCCAGCTGTTGCGCTTCGACGCGGGGCGCGCCTCCTGGCTCGCCCTGGCCAGGCATCCCCGGAGCCGCCCCATGGCCGTGGTGGGCCGGCTTGATTCGACCGCCTCCTATGATCACGCCCGTTGGCGGGATTTTCAGATGCTGGAGCCCAACACCGTCGGGGTGGGGGGCGTGCACTACGCGCCGGTCAGCTGCGGCGTGCTCTTGGATGTGGTCGGCGATGTGCTGCGGCAGGCGCTGCCCGGCCGGCGGATCACGCCCACGCCGGATCCGCGCCATCTGCTCCTGGATGAGCTGCGCCTGGTGCGCCGCCGGCTGGGCCGCCCGCTGCGGGGGGTCGCGCTGGTCGAGAACACCGAGTACGCCACGGGCACGGATGAATTCGTCCATCTGGCCCGCTACTTGACGGCGCAGGGGGTGCGCGCCGTCGTGGTGGACCCGCGGGGGCTGCACCTGCGCCGAGGGCAGGTGCATGCGGGCGCGCTGGCCATTGATCTGGTGTATCGCGACTGCGAATTGCAGGAGTTCGTCGACATGGAAGCCGGGGGGCGGCCGCTGGCGGCGCTGCGGCAGGCCGTGCGCGAAGGCCGGCTCATTTCAGGCCTGCATTGGGAGTTCGATCAAAAAGCCGCCTGGGAGCTGTTCACGGATCCGCGCTACAGCCGCTACTTCACGTCAACCCAGCGCCGGTTCTTCCGGGACCATGTGCTCTGGACTCGCCTGGTGCGCCAGGCGAGCACTCGCGATCGCCAAGGGCGCCTGGTGGATCTGGTCCCCTACATCCGCCGACACCGAGCGCGTCTTGTGCTGAAGCCGAACATGCTCTATGGCGGGCAGGGGGTCGTCCTGGGCTGCCGGGTGAGTCAGCGCATCTGGGAGCAGCAGCTGGGACAGGCGTTGCGCGGCCGGCAGCGCTATGTGGTGCAGGAGCTGGCCTGCGTCGCGGCGGAGACATTCCCGTCCCTTGCGGACGGCGGAGTGAAGACGGTCAGACGCGCCAGCGTCTCCGGCTTCTTCTTCAACTCGGCCGGCATCGGCCTCATCGGCCGCTTCTCCGCCTCGCCGGTCGTCAACGTCTCGCAGGGCGGCGGCCTGATCGCCGCCCTGTGGGCCCACTAAGAACCGGGACAGGGGGCAGGAGACAGGGGGCAAGGGACGTGATGGACACGCGAACCCCCTGGACGCGATATGGCTGAAAAGCTTGTGCTCGATCTGGAGACGCAGCGCGACTTCAACGAAGTCGAGGGCCGCAAGCCGGAATTGCTCGGCGTCTCGGTCGTCGGCGTGTACAGCTACGACACGGACCGCTACGAGGCGTTCCTCGAGGCGGATCTGCCGAAACTGGCCGAACGCCTGAAACAGTGCGAGCTCCTCATCGGGTTTAACACGCGCCGCTTCGATCTGCCGGTGCTCCAACCGCATCTGCCGTTTGACATCGAGACCCTGCCGCAGCTGGATCTCATGGAAGAGGTCGTCAAGCATCTCGGTCACCGAGTCAGCCTTGAGAGCCTGGCGCAGGCGACGCTGGGCCGCGGCAAAGCGGGCAGCGGGCTGGACGCCCTGCGATGGTTCAAAGAAGGCCGATTTGATCTCATCACTAAGTACTGCCTGGAAGACGTCAAGCTGACGAAAGAGCTGTACGAGTATGGCAAGCAGCACGGCCGCCTGTTCGCCACGAGCCGCTTCAGCGCCGAGAAGCTGCAGATCGCGGTGTTCTGGCCGGAGCGCAAGCAGGATCTTGGCGTCATGACGAAAATGCTGATGGAAGCATGGGGTAAGCGCTTGCAGGTCGAGATCGAGTATCTCTCCCAGAGCGTGGCCAGCGGCGAGTCGGCCCGGCGCACGCGCCGGGTGGATGTCTATTCTGTCCGCGAGCCCTACTTCGAGGGGTACTGCCATTTCCGCAAGGACGTGCGGCAGTTTCGCCTCGACCGCATTGTGGACATCAAGCCCACCTGGCAGCGCTACAGCATCCCCGCCGACTACGTGCCGGCCGCTGGGCATGACGCCTAATGGGACGCGTCTATTTTTCGCACTGAGATGAGCGTGGCGAAAAATGGACGTGTCCCAGACACTATCGTTCGTCTGGGCTGGGCGTGATGAAGGTCGTCATCCTCGGCGCCGGCACCGCGATCCCCGCGCCGGGTTACAGCCCGGCCGGCGTCTATGTGCGGATCGGGCGCGAGCAGGTGGTGCTTGATGCGGGTGCAGGCAGCTTGCAACGGCTGGCCCGGCTCGGCGTGACCTTCCTTGATGTCGATCGGCTCTTTCTCACGCACTTTCATCCGGATCACTGCCTCGATCTGGTCTCGTTTCTCTTTGCGATGCGCCTGCCTGAGCCTGCCCGGCGCAAACCCTTGACGGTCTATGGTCCTCCCGGGTTGCGCGCGCTCGTGCGCCGCCTGTCGGCGGCTTTCCCCACGTGGCTGGAACCGCGCACCTATCGCCTGCGGCTGGTGGAACTGGGCCAGACCACGCTGCGTTTGGGCGGCTACACCGTGCGCACGGCGCGGATGCAGCACTCCGCGCCGGCGCTCGCGTATCGCCTGGAGGCGCACGGCCGCGCCGTGGCGTACTCCGGCGACACCGAGATCTGCGAGGGCATCGTGCGGCTGGGGCGGGGCGCCGACCTGCTCATTCTCGAATGCTCCGTGACCGATGAGCGCAAAGTCGCGGGGCATTTGATCCCCAGCGAGTGCGGCGCGATCGCCCGCGCGGCCGGTTGCCGCCACCTGGTCCTGACGCATTTCTCTCCGGTCGTTCTCGGCTATGACATCGCGCGCCGCGTGCGCCGGGCCTATCACGGCCGCCTGAGCCTGGCCCGCGACTTCAAGGCCTTCCGCCTCTAGATTGTCTCCAGGACGGGGCCATCCTATAATAGGGGTACGCTGCGCGTCGCGTGTTGCCCACCCCGTCGGCCACCCCTGAAGGAGGCACGTTCATGAACGTCCTGAAAACCGGATTGCTCCTTGTCTTGTTGACCGTCGTGCTCGTGCTCGTCGGCCGGCTCGTCGGCGGGACGCAAGGCGCGACGACGGCATTTGGCGTCGCCATGCTCATGAACCTCGCCAGCTACTGGTTTGGTGACCGGATGGTGCTGGCCATGTACCGGGCCAAGCCGCTCAGCGAAGCCGAGGCCCCAGTGGTCTATCGCGTGGTACGCGAGATTTCGGTCCGCGAGCGGATGCCGATGCCGGCGCTCTACCTGCTTCCGACGGCCACCCCCAATGCCTTTGCGACCGGCCGCAGCCCCACGCACGCGTCGGTGGCGGTCACGATGGGCCTCTTGCAGCTCTTGAACGAGGAAGAGCTGAAAGGCGTGCTGGCCCATGAGCTCAGCCACGTGAAGAATCGCGACACGCTGGTCATGACCATCGCCGCCGCCATTGCCGGCGCGATTTCCATGCTGGCTTCCTGGGCCCGATGGGGCCTGGGGACCGCGGGCCACCGCGACGATCGCCGCAACGCCAGCACCGCGGCCGCCCACGTGTTCGCGCTGGTGACTGTGGCGGTCCTCGCGCCCCTGGCGGCCATGTTGGTGCAGCTGGCCATCTCGCGGACTCGAGAATTCGGCGCGGATGCCAGCGGGGCTCGCTTGGCCGGCACGCCTCAAGGATTGGCCCGCGCCTTGGAGAAACTGGAAGGGGCCGTCCGGGCCCGCCCCATGGAGCATGCCAATCCTGCCACGGCGCACCTGTTCATTGTGAACCCGCTACGGGCGGGCGCCATCGCCACACTCTTCTCGACCCATCCCCCGCTTGAAGAGCGGGTGCGCCGGCTTCGCGCCCTCAAGCTGTAACACCACCGGCTCGCTGATGCCGCTCGATCGATTCACGCTGAAAGCGCAAGAAGCGCTCCAGCAGGCGCAGACCGTGGCCCAGTCCAAGGGGCACCAGGCCTTGGAACCGGAACATCTCGTGCTGGCCCTCCTGGATCAAGCAGAAGGCTTCATCCCTCAACTCCTGCAAAAAGTCGGCGCGGATCTGACGCAGCTGCGCGGCCTATTGGAGCAGCGCCTCGAGCGCCTGCCCTCCGTCAGCGGAGATGGATCACTCCGTCTCTCCTCCCGCGCCAACCAGCTGCTCAGGCGAGCGGAAGAGGAAGCCAAGCGCCTGACCGATGAGTACCTCTCCACCGAGCATGTGCTCCTGGCCGGCTTTCAGGATAAGGAACTGGCCATGCTGTTTGGGCAGCTTGGGATGCGGCGCGACAGCGTGGAAGCCGCGCTCAAGTCGCTGCGTGGCGCCCATCGAGTCACGAGCCAGAATCCGGAGGGCACCTACCGGGCTCTGGAGCGGTTTGCGCGCGATCTGACGGCGCTGGCGCGCGCCGGGAAGCTGGATCCGGTCATCGGCCGCGATCACGAGATTCGCCGCGTCATTCAGATCCTGACGCGGCGCACGAAAAACAACCCGGTCCTCATCGGCGATCCCGGCGTCGGCAAGACCGCGATCGTGGAAGGACTCGCCCAGCGGATCGTGCGGGGCGATGTGCCTGAGAGCCTCAAGGAGAAGCGCGTGATGGCGCTCGATTTGGGCGCGCTGATCGCCGGCACGAAGTTCCGCGGAGAGTTTGAGGAACGCCTGAAGGCCGTCCTGAAGGAGGTGCAGGCCAGCGAGGGGGCGGTTGTCCTGTTTATTGACGAGCTCCACACCCTCGTGGGCGCCGGCGCGGCCGAGGGCGCCATGGACGCCTCCAACCTGCTCAAGCCGGCGCTGGCCCGTGGCGAGCTGCGCTGCGTGGGCGCGACGACGATCGATGAGTACCGCAAGCAGATCGAGAAGGACCCCGCCCTGGAGCGGCGCTTCGCGCCGATCATGGTCAACGAGCCGTCGGTCGAGGAGACGATTGCGATCCTCCGCGGGCTGAAGGAACGCTACGAGCTCCACCATGGCGTCCAAATCACCGACAGCGCGGTCATCGCCGCCGCGCGCCTGTCCGCCCGCTATATTGCGGACCGCTTCCTGCCGGACAAGGCGATCGACCTCATCGATGAAGCGGCCGCGCGCCTGCGCATGGAGATCGACAGCATGCCGTCGGAGATCGACACCATTCATCGGCGCATCCTCCAGCTTGAGGTGGAGCGCGAAGCGCTGAAGAAGGAGACCGACCCAGACGCGAAAAAGCGTCTGAAGGCGCTGGAAAGCGAGCTGGAGCAGTTGCGGCAGCAGCGCGCCACCCTCGAAGCGCAGTGGCGAAAGGAGAAAGACGCGATCCAAGCGACCCGCGGCATCAAAGAGCAGCTCGAGCAGCTGCGGCTTGAGGCCGACCGCGAGGAACGCGGCGGCAATCTCGGCCGCGTGGCGGAGATTCGGTACGGGCTGATCCCGCAGCTGGAGAAAGAGCTGGCCGACAAGACCAAGGCGCTGCAGGGCCGCGCGCGCATGTTGAAGGAAGAGGTCGGCGAGGACGATATTGCGGAGGTCGTTGCCAGCTGGACCGGGATTCCTGTCAGTCGCCTCCTGGAAACCGAACGCGAGAAACTCGTGCACATGGAAGCGCGCTTGCGCCAGCGCGTCGTCGGACAGGACGAGGCGGTGGCGGCGGTGTCCAATGCGATCCGGCGCGCCCGCTCCGGCTTGTCGGATCCGAACCGGCCGCTGGGGTCATTCTTGTTCCTCGGCCCGACGGGGGTGGGCAAGACGGAATTGGCCAAGGCGCTCGCGGCGTTTCTCTTTGACGACGAGCATGCGCTGGTGCGCATCGACATGTCGGAGTACATGGAGCAGCACACGGTGGCGCGGTTGCTCGGCGCGCCGCCGGGCTATGTCGGGTATGAGGAGGGCGGCCAACTGACTGAGGCGGTGCGCCGCAAGCCGTACTGCGTCATCCTCTTTGATGAGGCGGAAAAAGCGCACCCACAGGTCCACAACGTGCTCCTGCAGCTATTGGACGACGGGCGGCTCACCGACGGCCAGGGCCGCGTCGTCAGCTTCGCGAATACCGTTGTCATCCTGACGTCGAATGTCGGCAGCCATCTCTTGCAAGAGCCCGAGGCCATACGGGAGCCTGAGCGCACGCGCCGCGAGGTGCTGGCCCTGTTGCGCCAGCAGTTCCGCCCGGAGTTTCTCAACCGGATCGACGACGTCGTGCTGTTCAATCGGCTTGCGCCGGAGGTGTTGGCGCGCATTGTCGAGCTGCAGGTCGCGCGGGCGCAAGCGCGGCTGAGGGAGCGGCGCGTGACGCTGGAGCTGACGGAGCGCGCGAAGGCCTTCTTGGCGACGGAAGGCTACGACCCGGTCTATGGGGCGCGGCCGCTGCGCCGTGCCGTGCAGAAGTATCTCATGGACTCGTTGGCCAAGCAGGTACTCGATGGGACACTCAAGCCAGGCCAGACGATCACGGTGGATCACCAGGATGGCGCCCAGGGCCTTGCGTTCAAGGCGGGGTGAACGCCTCGTGTTGGCCCTGGCGCTTGGGGGCTGCGTGGTCTGGGGTCCTGCGCGCGCCGGCCACGCGGACGATCTGACCTTTACCGCCCGGGTCGACAAGACCACGGTGGAACTGGGCACGCCGATTCAGCTGACGCTGACCCTGGACGGAGATCTGGAGAGCGTTCAGCAACTTCCCACCGTGACATTGCCCGAGGGCTTTGAGGTGGCGGCGCACCAGCAAACCTCCAGTGTGGTCGTCAAACAGGGGGCCGCCCACCAGTCCGTCACGCTCATCTATCAGCTCGTCCCGCAGCGGGCGGGCACCTTTGCGTTGGGACCCTTCACGCTCCAACGCAAGGGGGGCGCGATCCCGACGCAGGCCATCCAGATCACCGTCGAGAAGCCCGCGCTCCCCCCGTCGCTGGGCTCGTCTGGGCCGCGCTATAGCCTCTAGAACCACTAGGGGTTGCGTCAAGTTGTTCCTTTAGCACAACATCTTGTATTTTTTTGGTCTTGACAGTCTCCAGGCATATGCTAAAGTCTCTCTGCGATACCTCAAGCCGTAGTGGTAGCAAGGTCACGGAAGGGCTAGCTGTTGTGGGCGGGGCAAGGGAGGGTAGTTCATGCCAAGCATGACGAAGGCGGTGGGGGACGGCTCTGGGGCGCCAGCGACGATCGGACAGAAGGAGCGTGCGCCTCGTGCGGCCCGGGCGGCAAGCAGACGCGGCCTCACCGTCCCTCGACGCTGGACCCGCCCCGCGGTGCATCCCTACGACGAGGTGAGCTGGGAGCCGCGCGCCGCCACCATCGGCAACGAGAAAGGCGAGATGGTCTTCGAGCAGCGCGACGTCGAAATGCCCGCGGCGTGGTCGCAGTTGGCCACCAATGTCGTCGTCTCCAAGTATTTCCGCGGCCCGCTCGGCACGCCCTTGCGCGAGCGCAGCGTCAAGCAGCTCATCGGCCGCGTCGTGGACACAATCGCCGGCTGGGGCGTCAAGGACGGCTATTTCGCGACGCCGGAGGACGCCGACGCCTTCCGCGCCGAGCTGACCTACCTCCTGGTCCATCAATACGCCTCGTTTAACTCCCCGGTGTGGTTCAATGTCGGCGTCGAGAAAGATCGCGCCCCCCAGTGCTCCGCCTGCTTCATCCTCTCGGTCGAAGACAATATGGAGTCGATCCTCGAGTGGTACCGCAACGAGGGGATGATCTTCAAGTACGGCTCCGGCTCCGGCATCAACGTCTCGCCGCTGCGCTCCGCGCGCGAGCAGTTGGCCGGCGGCGGCACGCCCTCCGGGCCGGTCTCCTTCATGCGGGCGGCCGACGCCTCGGCCGGCGTCATCAAGTCCGGCGGCAAGACGCGCCGCGCGGCCAAGATGGTCGTCCTGAACGCCGACCACCCGGACATCAAGCCGTTCATCTTGTGCAAATGGAAAGAAGAGGAGAAGGCGCACAAGCTCATCGAGCTCGGCTATGACGGGACGATCGACGGCGAGGCGTATGGATCCGTCTTCTTCCAGAACGCGAATAATTCGGTGCGTGTCACGGATGAGTTCATGAAACGCGCGCTGACCGATGAGGCATGGGATCTGAAGGCGGTCACGACGGGCGACATTCTTGAGCGGGTCAAGGCGAAGGACCTCCTGCGGCTGATCGCCGAGGCGACCTGGCACTGCGGCGATCCGGGGATGCAGTTTGACACGACCATCAACGACTGGCATACGGTTCCCAACACGGGCCGGATTAATGCCAGCAACCCTTGTAGCGAATACATGAGCCTCGATGACAGCGCCTGCAATCTTGCGAGCATCAACCTGCTTAAGTTCCTGGACGACGAAGGCAATTTCCTCGTCGATCAGTTCAAGCACGTCGTGCGCATCATGATCATCGCCCAGGACATCATCGTCGATAATTCCTCCTACCCAACCAAGAAGATCGGTCAGAGGGCTCATGACTATCGACAGTTGGGCCTCGGGTATGCCAATCTCGGCGCGCTCCTCATGTCCCTGGGCGTGGCCTACGATTCAGAGGAGGGACGCGCGTGGGCCGGTGCCATTACCGCCGTGCTCACGGGGCATGGGTATGAGACGTCCGGAGAGTTGGCTGAGCAACTTGGGCCCTACACAGGGTTTTCACTGAACCGGGAGCCGCAGATTCGCGTGCTGCGCAAGCACCGCGCGCAGGTGGATAAGATCAACCATCGTCTGGTGCCGCAGCCGATCTTGGCGGCCGCGACGCGCGCGTGGGATGCCGCCATCAACCGCGGAGAGCAAGCCGGTGTGCGCAATTCGCAGATCAGTGTCATCGCGCCGACCGGCACGATCGCGTTCATGATGGACTGCGACACGACCGGCATCGAGCCGGACATCGCGCTGATCAAGTACAAGCGGCTGGTCGGCGGCGGGATGCTGAAGATCGTCAACCAGAC
>JAHFGW010000033.1 GCA_023247235.1 Candidatus Omnitrophota bacterium
TGGTTCCGTCGGATCTCCGTGTGGAAGGACGTGCCGCTGGAGCAGTGGGAGACCTACCGGTGGCAGATGACCCATCGGATCGAGACGGTGGAGCACTTGCGGCAGATCATCCGCTTGACCCCGTCCGAGGAGCGCGCGGTCACGCGCAAGTCAGGCCGCTTCATCATGGCGATCCCCCCGTACTGGGCCTCCCTGATGGATCCGGATGATCCGACCTGTCCTATCCGCCGCCAGGCGGTGCCGGTCGAAGACGAGTACACCCTCAGCCCAAATGATCTCATTGATCCCCTTGCCGAAGACAGCCATATGCCGGTGCCGGGCCTGGTGCACCGCTATCCGGACCGGGTCCTGTTGCTGGTCGTTGAAGTGTGCGCGATGTACTGCCGCTTCTGCACGCGCAGCCGGGTCGTCGGCACGACCGCGGGCTTCAGCCGGCCAGCCAACATCGACGCCGCGATCGACTACATCAGGAGCCACCGGAAGATCCGCGACGTGCTCATTTCCGGAGGGGACCCGCTCACGCTGTCCGATGACCGGCTCGATGACGTGCTGACGAAGCTGAGGGCCATCCCGCATGTCGAGTTCGTGCGCATCGGCACCCGCAACCCGGTGACCCTGCCGTATCGCGTGACGGACTCGTTGTGCGCCGTGCTGCGCAAGCACAAGCCGATCTGGATGAGCCTGCATTTCAATCACCCGAAGGAGGTCACTCCGGCCGTCAAGCGGGCGTGCGGGATGCTGGCCGACAGCGGCGTACCGCTGGGCTCCCAGACCGTGCTCCTGAAGGGAATCAACGACCGCCCGGCGATCATGAAGAAGCTCGTCCATGAGCTGCTGAAGAGCCGCGTGCGGCCGTACTACATCTATCAGTGCGATCCGGTGAAGGGCACGTCGCACTTCCGCACGCCGGTGGCCGCCGGGATCGCGATCATTGAGAAGCTGCGCGGCCACACGACCGGCTACGCGGTGCCGACGTTCGTCGTCGATGCGCCGGGCGGCGGGGGGAAGATCCCGCTCATGCCGAACTACGTGGTCGGGATGAAAAACGGCGTGTGGCTGCTGCGCAACTACGACGGCAAGCTCTTCACCTACAAAGAGGAAGCCGCGAACCAAAACGGAGCCGGCGCCGTCCTCGAACCGTCCTACGCGCTGGTGCCGTAAGCCCGATCAATCAGGCCCGAGCCCGCGCCGCCGATCGGCATCGGGCGCCGGGGCATGGCCCATGCGCGTGATCGTCTGCCTCATGCTCCTCGCTGTAGCAGGCTGTGCGCCGCGCGACCGCGCGCAACTGGCCACCCAAGTCCTCGAAGCCGATCCCGCCTTTCGCGTGGTCCTTGACCGGCGCGATGACTACGCCAGCCGCCTGGAGACCGCGGAGCGGGAGTTGGCCTTGAAGCGCGCCACCATTCAGCGGAACATCCGCAAGATGCGCGAGGAGCTGCTCGAGAGCGAGCGCGCCGTCCGCAGGAAGAAGGAACAACTGCGCAGCCTCATCGAGCCTGACCGCCGCGCGTTGGAGATGGATTTGGACTCGGCCCTGGCCGAACTCCGCGCCAAAGGCGCCCATCGCGCTAGCGTCGGCCGGGCGATGTCCAAGCTGCGCAAGGCCGTCAAAGAGGTGGGCGAAGTCTGGTCCGAGTCCGAGCGGGCTCGCCAAGACGACCAATTGCAGGACATGGTGCACGACGCACAGCGCCTGGACAAAGAACTCGCCGCGCTCAAGGAGCATAGCCGGCTCCTGAAGCTGAAGCTCGCCCTGGTCGCGCTCTAGCGCAAGAGGCCCCGCCGCTCGTCGCTGCGTCCCTGGTTCCCCCCGGTGCGCTGTGTTAGAATACGCCCTGCGATGGCGTATTCGCCCCAGCACTCTATTCGTCAAGGTCCCCTCGAAGCCTATGTCAGCCAGGCCGACGGCCTGCCTGATTTCCCCTGGCTGGCCGCGCAGGTCAGCGGCAGGGCCCCTTGCGTGTGGCTCGACAGCGCCAGGACGCACCCGGTCACCGGTCGCTGGTCGCTGTTCGGCTGGGATCCCTGGTTGACGCTGACGGCGCGTCCCGCCCCTGGGGGCCGGCCAGGTGGCGCGCTGGTGACGCTGCGCACCAGCCGATCCGTCCGTCGCTGGCGCGCCGATCCGCTGGCAGCGCTGCGCCCGCTGCTGCGCCGATACGCCGGGCCACGCTGGGGAGCCGAAGGCCCGTTGGGGCTTGGGCTCGTCGGATGGCTGAGTTACGACGCCAACCGGTGGATTGAACGACTGCCCACGCCCCGTCGCACGGAACCCGCGATGCCGGAACTGGCCTGGCAGGGCCTGCGCGTCACGGTCCTGGCCGACCATCTGCGGCAGCGCCGATGGATCGTGAGCGTCGTCGATCCGCACGAGCCGGCGAGCCGGGCGCGGCGCCGAGCGTGGAAGCGACTGGAGCAGGCCCAAGACTGGCTCGAGCACCCGGGTCCCGCGCCCAATGCAATGCCGTGTGGCGGTGTGCCTGAAGTCACGGCGACGAGCTCGCCGGCCGCCTTTGAGGCGATGGTCGCGCGCGCCCTCGAGTACATTCGACGGGGCGACATCTTTCAGGCGAATCTTGCGCAGCGGTTTGCCGCGCGCTGGAACGGTTCGCCGCTGTCGCTGTATCTCCGCCTGCGCGCGATCAATCCTTCGCCCTTCGCGTGTTTTCTCCAGTCTGGGCCGCGGGCGATCGTCAGTTGCTCGCCAGAGCGCCTCGTGCGGGTCCAGGACCGTTGGGTAGACGCCCGCCCCATCGCCGGCACGCGGGCCCGCGGGGCCACGCCTGGCGAAGACGCGCTGGCCGGCCTTGAGCTGCTCATGAGCGACAAGGAACGCGCCGAGCACATTATGCTGGTCGATTTAGCCCGCAATGATCTGGGGCGTCTGTGCGAGCCGGGCTCGATCAGCGTCGACGAGCTGATGGCCCTGGAAGAGTACTCGCATGTCATCCACATCGTCTCGAATGTCAGCGGCCGAGTGCGGGCGGCGACCGATGCGGTGGCGGTGATCCGGGCGCTCTTTCCCGGCGGCACGATTACCGGCTGCCCAAAAGTGCGCGCCATGGAAATCATCCGGGAGCTGGAGCCGGTCGGCCGCGGCCTGTACACGGGGTCGATCGGCTGGCTCGGATTTGACGGCTCCCTGGATCTCAACATCGCGATTCGCACGATTCTGCTGGACGGCCCGCGCCTGTCGTACCATGTCGGCGCGGGGATTGTCGCCGACTCGCAGCCCGACCGCGAATACGCCGAAACGCTCGCGAAGGCCCAGGCGCTGATCGCCGCCCTGCGCGCTCAGGCTACTAACTCTCATGCCCTCGCTCGCTAATCCTCCGACGGCCTCGCTGCCGACAGAGCTCGACGCCAACGGGTGCTTCGAGACCATGCGCGCCTACGGCGGGCGGATCTTTCGGCTCGAGGACCATCTCGACCGCCTGCAGGGCTCCGTGCGCTACCTGGGGTTGGCGGGCGTGCCGCCGCGCGAGGAGTTGCGGCGCCGCCTCACGAGCGCGCTGGCGGACTCCGGTCTTCACGAGGCGGTGGTGCGTATCGCGCTGATGCCCCGAGGGCGGGGCACGGTGGTGCCCAGCGTCGTCGTGCGGCCGGTGGAGCCGCCGACCGCGGCCCAGTATCGCCGGGGGATCCAGGCGGCGATTGTGCCGACGCGGAAGTTCTCAGTGAACATGGTGGACGCCAGGACGAAGTATTCAGCGCGGCTGTCCAGCGTGCTGGCGGTGACCGAGGCCCAGCTGCGCGGCGTCGATGAGGCGCTCTTCATGGATGCGCTGGGCCTGGTCACGGAGAGCACGGCCAGCAACTTCTGCATCATCAAGCGGCGCGCCCTGATCACGCCGCCATGCTGGCTGGGCCTGCTGCGGGGCATCACGCGGGACGTCATGGAAGAGCTGGCGCGCGCGCTGGGCATCCCGTTTCACGAAGTGCCGCTGACGCGTCACGACATCTACAACGCGGATGAGGCGTTATTGACCAGCACGATCAAGGAAGTGCTGGCGGTGACCAGCGTCGATGGCCGAACGATCGGCACCGGCCGTCCCGGTCCCTTCAGCCGCCGGCTGCGCCGCGCGTTTCGGGCTCTGGTGGCCCAGGAGATGCGACATGGCCGCCATTAAGCGCGCGCTGGTGAGCTGCTATGACAAGACGGATCTGGAGGCGTTCGCCGGCGCGCTCGCCTCGCTGGGCGTTGAGCTGATCGCTTCGGGCGGCACGGGAGAAGCGTTGCGTCGGCGCGGCCTGCGCGTGCGAACCATCGAGGAGTTCACCGGGAGTGCGGAGCAGTTGGATGGGCGCGTCAAGACGCTGCATCCGAAGATCCACGCGGGCATCCTTGCGCTTCGGGACAACCCCGCCCACGTGCAGCAGGTGGGCCCGGAGGGCCTCATCGATCTGGTGATCGTGAACTTGTATCCCTTCGAGCGGACCATTGCGCAACCCGGTGTGGGCCTAGCCCAGGCGCTGGAGCAGATCGATATCGGCGGGGTGGCATTGTTACGGGCGGCGGCCAAGAATTTCGCGCACGTCGGGGTCGTTTGCCAGCCGGCCCAGTATCCGCGCGTGCTGAAGGCGCTCCAAGAGGGCGGGGGAGCCTTGCCGGAGACGCTGCGCAAAGAACTCGCCTCGGCGGCCTTTGAGCTGACGAGCGCCTATGACCGGCACATCGCCGGATTTCTTGGCCCCGCCTCCGGCGAGGCGACGGCCGAGATGCCGCGGTTGCGGTTGCGTCAAACGCTGCGCTACGGAGAAAACCCGCACCAGGCCGGCGCGTGGTACGTGCCGGAAGGGGAGCCGGCGTGGGGGCTTGGCACGCTGCGGCAACTCCAGGGGAAGGACCTGTCCTACAACAACCTCCTGGATACGGATGCCGCGCTGCGATGTGTCCTGGAGTTTCAGGAACCGACCTGTGTCATCGTGAAGCACCTCGCGCCCTGCGGGCTGGCATGCGCCGAGGCGATCGCGGAGGCCTACGAACGCGCCCTCGCCTGTGATGCGGAATCGGCCTTCGGCGGCATCATCGCCATCAATCGCCCGCTGGACGCGGCGCTGGCCGCGCGGCTGGCGGAAATATTCCTGGAAGTGGTGGTGGCCCCGGCCGTCAGCGAGGACGCGGCGGCGCGCTTGAAGGCGAAGCCCAACGTGCGCGTCCTGACGCTGGAGTGGCCCTCGGCGCTGCGCCAGGCCAAGGAGTGGCGGCAGCTCTTGGGCGGCTGGCTCCTGCAGGATCCGGACGCGCTGCCGTTGAATCCCCAGGCGTGGCGGGTTGCCACGGTGCGCCAGCCCAGCGCGCGCGAGCGCGAAGATCTGCTCTTTGCCTGGAAGGTCGTCAAACACGTGAAGTCGAACGGGATTGTGCTGGCCAGCGGCCGCGCGACCTGCGGGATCGGCCAGGGCCAGCCCAGCCGGATCGGGTCGGTGCGCGTGGCGCTTGAAAAGGCCGGCGCCAAGACCCAGGGCGCCGTGGCGGCCTCGGACGCGTTCTTTCCATTTCCCGATGGGGTCGAGCTGTTAGCCAGGGCCGGCGTTACGGCGGTCATCCAACCGGGCGGCTCCATGCGCGATACCGAGGTGATTCAAGCCGCCGACCGGGCTGGGATGGCGATGCTGTTGACTGGAGTGCGACATTTCCGTCATTAACGTTCAGCGCAGACGAACGACGATGTCTGGGACAGGTCCATTTTTCGCTGAGGGAATCCCCCGGCGAAACATAGACCCGTCCCAGTGCTCACATGGATATTGAGAAACTGTGGGACCGGGCGCGCAAGCAAACAGAGATCCGGCGGTTGCAGCTGCAGGATCTCGCCACGTTCCAATCGAGCTTCGTGCCGTACATCTTCCTGGCAGAATCCTCGGTCAACACCGGGGACACCGTGGTCCGGCGAGGCCAGGTCTTGATCGAGCGGCCCGCCATCGTGCTGCCTGGGTTCTCGCCGCAATTCTCCGGCTTTGAATTCGACGAGTCGCTGCACTTGAGCGATGACGCGCTGGCGACTTTCCTGCTCGTGCGCGGGATCCAGTTTCCGTCGCTGAAATACCGGCACGAGCTGTCGAAACTGGATCTCTACGAGGGGTCGCTCCAGCACGCGATCCGCTCGTTTGAGGAGCAGCTGGCGCGGACGGAAGATATACGGACCGGCCTAGTCATCGGCCCGGAAGACGCCTGGCAATGGTCGGTGCTCCTGCTGGTGGCCGGGTTGGTCGTGCGATCGGCCGAAGGCGACCTGCGCCGCATCCTTGAGGCGTGGCGCCGTCGGCAACGCGAACACTGACGAGCGCGCGGCGTGATCTCATGACGTATGCTGAAGCGACCGCGTATCTTGAGAGCCTGGTGAATTTTGAGCACCGACACCAGCCCCAGGCGATGCGGGCCGTGCGGCTTGAGCGCATGGCCTGGCTCTGCCGCCGGTTGGGGGAGCCGCAGCGGCGGTTCCGCACCCTGCTGGTCGCCGGCACGAATGGCAAAGGCTCGATCTGCGCGATGCTCTATGCGATGCTGCGGACGGCCTCGCGGTGCGTAGGGCTGTATACCTCGCCCCACTTGGTGGATCCCCGCGAGCGGATCCGCATCGCGGCGGACCCGGAGGGGGGCGCCGATTGGCTGACCGAGGAAGAGTTCGCCACGCTCGTGAGTGAATGCCGGCCGGTCTTCGAGACGCTCGGCCGCGAGGATCCCGGCGGCCGACCCACGTATTTCGAGGCGATGACGACGCTCGCCCTGCTGGCTTTCGCCAGGCGGCCGGTGGAGTTCGCGGTGCTCGAGGTGGGACTGGGCGGGCGGCTGGATGCGACGAATGTCGTCGAGCCGTCCGTCGCCGTGTTCGGGTCCATCGGGCTGGACCATGCGGAGGTGCTGGGCGATGACCCGGCGCGTATTGCCGTTGAGAAAGCCGGCATCATCAAGCCGCGGCAGACGGTCATCAGCGTCCCCCAGCAACCGGAGGTTGCCCAGGTCATCCGGAAGGCCTGCGCCGCCCAGCACGTGCCGTGCTGGATGGCGGGCGAGGATTTTTCCGCGAGGATCGTCTCGCACACGCCGGGCGGCCTGGAAGTCTCGCTCACGGGGCTGCGAGGCCTCTATGAGCACGTGGAAATTCCGCTGCTGGGGCGTCACCAGGCGGACAACGCCGCGGCCGCCGTGGCGGCCCTCGAGGCGCTGGCGGTGGGCGGCATCCCGCACGGGATCGTCGCGCGCGGGCTTGCGCAAACCGCCTGGCCGGGACGGATCGAATTAGTCAGCGATGCGCCGGTCGTGATCCTCGACGGGGCCCACAACCCGCCGGCCGCCCGGGCCCTGCGCTCGACGGTGGAGGAGTTGTGGCCGGGCCGCCCGGTGCATCTGGTGCTGGGGATGTCGGCGGATAAGCCGGCCGAGGCGCTAGGGCGCATCCTGGGTTCCTGGGCGGCCAGCGTGACATGCACCCAGAGCCGCCATCCCCGCGCGCTGGGCGCCCAGGAGCTGGCCGAGCGGCTGGCCGGCTGTGCCGCAAGCCTTCGAGTGATTCGCGAGCCGGTGGATGCTCATACCTATCTCTTGAATACCGTCTCGGCGAACGAGATCATCGTGGTGACCGGCTCGCTGTTTGTCGTGGGGGAGCTCCGCGCGGCGCTGGAGCGTGACGGGATCGAGTGGCGCCGACCATCCCTATCCGGGTGAGGAGGATCTTGATGCCCATGATCACGATTGACTGGCTGCAGGGGCGCACACCCCAGCAGAAGCAAGCGTTGACCGAAGCCCTCACCCGCGCCTTTGTCGAGATCGCGCAGGTGAAGCAGGAGCAGGTGTGGATCGTCTTCCGCGACGTCAAGCGGGGCGATTGGGCGATGGCGGGCAAACTGCTGGAGTCGTAAGCGCCGCCCTATTGGGCGGTATTGATGTAGTCGAGGTAATCGGCGACGTCATAGAGCGCTTCTTTGACCGCTCGCAGGCGCTCCGGAACATAGGGATGCGTCGAAGCGTACTGCGGGCGGACCACGCCGCGGGGCATATAGGGATCCTTGTGGTCCGGCAGCCGCTGCAATGTTGCTAGGAACGTCAGGATTTTGGCCGGGTTGAACCCGGCCGCCTTGAGATACCGGACCGCCAGCCGGTCGGCTTCCAGCTCGTCCTGGCGCGCGTAGGCCAGCCGGGCCGACTGAAGGGCCACCCCCACGCCCTGGGCCGCCGCTCCCTGCCGCGTCGCAAGCGCCGCCAACTGGGCCAGTTGCGCCCCGAGCCGCGCCTCCGCGCGGTTGACCGCATGGCGCGCGACGATATGGGCCACCTCGTGCGCGATCACGGCGGCCAGCTCGTCGTCATCCGCCACCCGCTTGATCAGCCCGGAATAGACGTACACGTAGCCTCCGGGCAACGAGAAGGCGTTCACGTCTTCGTCCTCGTCGATGACCGCAAAGCTGTACACCAGCTCCTGCCGGTCGCACACGGCGACGATCCGTTGCCCGATCGATCGCACCCGTGCCTGGAGAGCCTCATCAGCCGCCAGGGTCAGCTGGGTCTCGACCTGACGGGCCAGGCGGCGTCCTAAGTCCACCTCCCGCGTGGTGGAGGTCATCGAAAAATCTTCGTGGCCGGTCGCCAGGTTATAGCTGCTGGACATGCAGCCCATGGCGGCCAGTGCCAGGCCGAGCGCGAGGCAGGCCGGTCGGCTCATCGCGGAGGCTCCAAGGCGCCGCTCGCCTCGCGCAGCCACTGCTCGGCGATGGGTCCGACGACGACCAGCATCAGCAGCGCGAGCAATGTGTTTACGATGCCCACAACCGACCAGGCGATCTTGGCGCGACGAGACAGCCGGCTCTGCCAGACGAGCGGGATCGCCATGGCCCCGACCATGAGGACCATGAACATCACGTACCAGGGATGCGTCGAGAGCGAAGTGGGTTGGGCGCTCGACCCCCCGCGCGCCGCATCGAGCACCGCCGGGATCCAGACCAGTCCATAGGTGATTCCCAGCATGAGCTGGCTGACTCCTGAGCGCACCGACAAGGGGCCAAAGATGACAATGGCCAGCCACGCCAGAATGCCAAGGGCAGTGCAGCCGAACGCAGCGCCTTTGGCGCGCTGGCCGGCAACCCACTGCCCAAGGCCAGGCAGCAGGGCCGACAGCAGGACGGTCTGAAGCGTGCTCTGATCAGGCATGGCCGGGATCTGTTGAATATTCTATCCCACCGCCCGGCCTGCGACGCAATTTCGTTGTGCCTGCCAGGCCGCATCGAGTAGAATTGCTTACCCATGGGAGACGAGGAAGGCCGGCGCTTCTCGCGTCTGAGCCAGCCCTTTGAGGTCAAGTACCATTTGTACGGCGACCTCATGCAGACCTGGAAGGCTGTGCGGACGCTTGATCTAAGCGCCAGCGGCATGCGGTTTGAGGGGTCGGACCTGGTAGAGGACGGGAGCCAGTTGGAGGTCCAACTCGCCATCCCAAGCCGCCAGCGGCCGCTGATCCTACGCGGCCAGGTGATCTGGTCGAAGGTGCTCTCAGGTGGGATTGTGGAGTGCGGGGTGGAATTCTTGGAAACCACTCCAGAGCAAGCCTCGTATATCGACGAGCTCGTCCAGTTCTTTCATCGGGGTCTGGGCCCCGGTCCGGCCCGCTGACGTGGCGGACCGCGATCCCGCCAGGGTCATGTGCAGTAACGTGAACGGGCATGGTTCGCGGAAGCAGGATGTCGCCCCGCGTACGGCGCGGGTGCTTCAGTCGTGCGGGCGTGTCGGTGGGGCTCCACACTAAGGAGGAGACATGGCGAGGCGCTTGGGTTTTGTCGTCAGTCTTTGCGGGATGGCGTTTGTCCTGCTGCCCCTGTCCCGGTTGATGGAGCGTCCGGACTTCGTGATCTCGACGATCGGATTTACGATCACCATCCTCGGCATCTTCTTTGCCTTGGAGTCGCTCGCTAAAAAGCCGTAAGTACTCGCCCGTCAACGATCCCCGAAGGTCAGGGTGCCCGGCGCTCAGGGTGCGCCTGGCCGCCCACCCCTCCCCCCACCAGGGAACCTCTCCCCGGCTCTTGACGCTGCCTGTCCCCATCAGGCATGCTTTGAAGTGATCATAAGAATCGATCGGACAAGCCCTCCTGACAAAGCTACACCTCGCGTAAGCGAGGGTCCCCTGAGCCGTCAGGACTCAGGGCGATGCGTGCATGGCGCATCGGGAAAGCCGTAGCCCCACGACAGGTGGGGAGCTAGGTTGCGATAAGGAGGCTTCAGTGAAGAACCGAGACACGCTAGCTTCGCCTTTTCCGGAGGCTAGCCTTTCTGTGTCTGCGCGCGAGCGCCGGCGGCCAAGCGAAGGCGGCATGACACTCGTGGAAGTGCTGATTGGGACCATGCTCCTGGTGGGGGGCGGGGGCGCCCTGCTGGTTGGCATGCAGCAGGCGACCAACCACGCCGACTACCTGAGCCAGTTCCAAATCGCGATGCAGGCGGCGCAGGGGGAGCTTGACCGGCTCGCCTCCACGGACTTTGACACGCTCTTGACCACGGACTGCGCCTACAGTTTGGCTCCAGCCTCTCTCCCGTGCGCGAATCGAGGCATTCGGACGGTGACCCTGGCGAATCGATCAGCCCAGGAAATCGCAGGGGCGCTCCTCACCGTGCAGATCAAACCGGCGCCTGGGGAATCGCCGAGCGCTCCAAGCCTGCTCGACATCCATGTGGCGGCCTGCTGGCGGTTTCATGGCCGGGCTCTGGGCGACAACCGAAATTGCAATGGCCAGATGGAGGTCGGCGAGGATGCCGATGGGGACGGATGGTTCGATTCGCCGGCGATGGTGAGCACGCGCGTGGGACGGAGGTTATAGGCGATGGAGCGCCTGCAGATGGTCCGAGGAGTGACGCTGGTTGAAGTCATCATCGTCGCGGCCATTGTCCTCGGGCTGGTGGGCGGGCTCCTGTTTGTGCTGGCCAATGCCGGACAGAAGGCGTGGACCGGCACCGAAGCGCGGCTGGTCAACCTCACCCAGGCGCAGTCCGCGCTGGATCGCGTGAGCGATGAGGTCCGAGGCGCCTGCGCTGCGACCATCGCGTGCGGCGCGAATCAAATCAGTTTCCGGAGCGGGCCCACGTGCACGCAAGTCGTCACCTACACGCTGGCCGGGAGCAATCTCACGCGACAGGTTGACGCCGCCGCCGCGCAGGTGGTGACGGCGGGATTGACTGCCTCAAGCGCCACCCCGCCGGGGTTTACCACGGCGTGTCTCTCCGGCGGCCACTTGGTGCAACTGCAGGTCGCCTCGCAGGCCACGTCCGGCACGTTCATGCGAGCGCAAGCCTTGGAGTCGCAAGTTTGGGTCGCCAACCCCTAAGGGCTGACATGATGCAGAGACGACACGGAGTGCTCGGCAACGAAGGGTTCGTGCTGATCAGCGGTTACTTGCTGCTATCGCTGCTCCTGCTGTATTCCAGCGGCCTGACCATGCGCACCCTGAACCAAGGCCTCATCTCAGATCGAAGCCTGGAAAAATACCAATCCCTCGACTTGGCGCGCGGCGCCGCTGAGCAACTGCAGACCGACCTCTACCGCTATCTGACGATCAATGTCTACCAGCTCCAATTTCAAGGCGATGCCAT
>JAHFGW010000034.1:0-6938 GCA_023247235.1 Candidatus Omnitrophota bacterium
CCGCCTGTTGCACTACTATGCCTCGACGAACTATCAGCATTGGATCTGTATCGGCGATTCGAGCGGGCCGGACCAGGCGGCACAGAATCAGCAGATCGTGGCCTCGCTTCAAGACCGACTGAAGATCTCCTACACTGCCTGTCCCGGCCAGACGGCCTGTGCGGCGATTGAGACGATCAGCCGAGCGATCTCCACCCCGTATTTTGCCTGCATCGCGGATGACGACTTCCTCTGTACCCGCGGCCTTGATCGGTGCGCGGCCTTCTTGGACGCGCATCCGGCCTACGGCGCGGCGCACGGGCTGGGCATCTTGCTCATGATCGGCGCCGCCGGCCCGCATGGCCCCGTGGTTGCGATCACACCGTATCAGCAAGCGGTGCTGGAGGCCCAGACCGGCTCCCAGCGCCTGCAGGAGTATATGAATCCCAGCCCGTTGACCGTGATCTTTTCCGTTCATCGCACGGCGCATTGCCGCGCGATGTTTGAAGTGGTGACCTCGCTGAAGGGCTCCAAGCGCAATCTGTTCAAAGATGAGCTGATTCCCTCCGGCGTGGCGGCCATTCGCGGCAAAGTGAAAGAGCTGGATGGCCTGTATTTGGTGCGTCACGTCCACGATGAGATCGTCAAGCAACCCAGCGTCTACGAATGGCTCACCAGCCCCGACTGGTTCCCGTCCTTTGAAGTGTACCGCGAGCATCTGATCGAGGAGTTAAAGCGGCAGGATGGGCTCAGCCCCGACGAGGCCGCCCAGGTGATCACGCAGGCGTTTCTGCCGTATCTGGCTGAAGGCTTAGCGGTCAGCTGGATCAAGTACCGCGGCGCACAGAGCTCGCAGGCCAACGGATCGGCCACGGCCCCGTTTCGGCAGGCGGCGCGCCGGATCCCGGGGCTGCGGCGGTTGAAGCAGCGCGTGCGCGCCATGCGCGCGCTGCGCAGCCGCGATGCCTGGGGCCTGCCGGCGCTGCTGAATCCCGGCTCGCCGTATCATGAGGACTTTCTGCCGGTCTACCGGGCGATCACCGTGGCGCCGGCGGAGCGCGTTGAGGAAGCGGTTGCGGCATGATCCCACCACCTGTCACCGGCAGCGCCTCGCTATGGGTGATTCCAACATGATGAGGGACGAAGGGCTCAGCGCTGCCGCGGCCGGCTGGCGAGCGGCTTGCCAGCAAGCAGCCGGCCAGGCCGCCTTCGGCGGCCAGCGCCAGGTGGTGGGATGAGCGCCCGCGTGCTGCTGGTGGGATGCGGAGAGTTGGGGAGCCGGCACCTTCAGGCTATCGTCTCGCTGCCGCAGGTCGCGCACATCGAGGTCGTGGATCCCCGGGGCGAAGCGCTGGCCCTGGGGCAACAGCGGGTGTCGGAGACGGGTGATCGGCGCCCGGGCGTGACGCTGCGATGGCTCTCGAGGCTGGAGGAGGCGAGCGAAGCCGGCCAGTTGTGCATTGTGGCGACGCAGGCGCAGGGCCGTTGCCAGCTGGTGCAGGACATCGCCCGTCGGCTGGGCTACCAGCGATTTCTCCTGGAGAAGCTCGTGGGGCAATCCGTTGAGGAGTTCGATGCGTTGGTCGAGTTCGCCGATGCGGCGCGCCTGAGCATCTGGGTCAACCTGAAGACCCGAGCGTACCGGATCCATCAGCATATCAAGGGGCAGCTCGATCCGGGCGAGCCCGTCTTCCTGAGCGTGGTGGGGGGCAACCACGGATTAGCCAATAACGGCGTGCACGCCGCGGATCTCTTTGCGTTTTATGATGGCGACTCGCAGATTGCCAGCGCCGGATCGCACATTGATCCGATCCTGCACCGGACCAAGCGGGGGGTCTTTGATCTGAGCGGCACGTTGCACGCCGCCACGGAGAAGGGGAGCCGGTTCACGCTCTCGTACACCCAAGCGCCCGCGGACTGGGAGCTGATCACGATCGCCACACGGCGGTCTCGGTGGATCGTCGATCACCTCACGCGATGGGCCGTCGAGAGCCACGCCGCCTCGGGCTGGGCCTGGCGGCCGGTGCCGTGTGACGAGAATCTTCTGGTGAGCCACATGACCAAACGCTTCGCCGCGGACATCCTCGCCGCCGGCCGCTGCGATCTGCCGACCCTGAAGGACGCGGGGGTTGCGCATCGGTACATCTTGGGTGAGCTGCGGCCGCATTTCAGCCGCCTGCTCGAGCAGGAGGTGGAACTGTGCCCGGTCACCTGATGCAGCCCACCCTCCAGGAGGCGCGTCCAGGCGCGTCCGCGGACCTCGCGGCCCTGATCGGCTCCGCGGACTTCACCGTCGGCGCGGCGACGATCGTCGGCATCGGCACGATGGGCCGGCAGTATCTCGCCGCGCTGCGCGCGCTGGGGGTGCCGCAGATCCGAATCTGCTCGCGCTCGCCGGAACCGCTGGCGGCCTTCCAGGGAACCGGCATTGACACGATCTCTGGGGGCATTGAGCGCCTGGCGTGCGCGCCCGGACCGGATGAGCTGGGCATCATCGCCACGCCGACGGCCTCATTAGCGGCCGCGGCCGAGCGGCTGGCGTCCTTGGGATTCCGCCGGCTGCTCATCGAGAAGCCGGTGTCCTTGCGGTCCGCAGAGATCGATCGGCTGGCGCGTCGGCTTGAGCAGGACGGAGTGGATGCGGTCTGCGCGTACAACCGGGTGGCCTATCCGTCATGTCATGAGGTACGGGCCTGCGCGGCGCGCGAAGGAATCACCTCCTGCACCTATACGGTGACCGAGCGGATCAAGCCGGATTGGCCGCAGCGCTTTCCTGCTGAGGAGCTGGCCCGATGGGGGATCGCCAACAGCTTGCACGTGCTCAGCATGGCGCATGGACTCATCGGGCTGCCGGCGGCCTGGAACGGACAACGCTCCGGCGCGCTGCCGTGGCACCCCAGCGGCGCGGTGTTTGTCGGGTCCGGCATCTCGGAGCGGAGCATCCCGTTCGCCTATCACGCGGATTGGGGCTCCACCGGCCGCTGGTCGGTCGAGGTCCATACCCGGGTCGCGTCGTATCGGCTGTGTCCGCTAGAAGAGGTGTTCCGCAAAGTCTCCACGACGGCTGACTGGACGCCGCTGCCGGTCGCCGCCTTCGCCCCGCAGGTGAAGGCGGGGATCGTGGAACAGGTGGCCGCGATGCTGCATGAGGACGTTCGAGCGGCGCTCCCCCTCGTCTCGCTGCGCGAGGCGGCGGCGCTGACCCGGTTCGGAGAGGGAGTGTTCGGCTACCGATGAATGAGACGGCCTGGTTGGCGCACTATTTTGAGCGCTATCGCACCGCGCTCTTTGAGCACGATGTCGCGCCGCAGCTCATCACGCTGAAGGGCTGGATGCTCCAGGCCCAGGCGCGCGGCGCGAAAGTGATCTTCGCGGGCAACGGCGGCAGCGCCGCCATGGCGAGCCACTGCGCCGTCGATTTCACGAAGAACGCAGGCATCCGAAGCATCAACTTCAATGAGGCGGACCTGATCACCTGCTTCGCGAACGACTACGGCTATGAATCGTGGCTCCGCAAGGCGCTGGAGGCCTACGCGGACGACGGTGATCTGGTCGTCCTGATCAGCTCAAGCGGCAAGTCGCCCAATATCCTGAACGCGGCGCGGTATGCCCTGGAACAAGGCTTGAAGCTTGTGACGTTCACAGGATTCGCCCAGGACAACCCGCTTGCCGCCCTGGGTCACTTGAGCTTCTGGCTGGACAGCCGCGCCTATAACGTGATTGAGATGACGCACCACATCTGGCTGTTGGCCGTCTGCGACTTGATTATCGGCGAGGCCGAGTATCCCGCCCGTCAGGAGGAGCGTGATGCCGTTCGTCAGTAGCCTCCCGGCACGCGAGGTCGCCCAGCCGTCGGCGAAGATCACGCGCCCGTCTCGAATCGCCGGACAGGTGGTAATCGTGGGCGGGCTGCCGGGCTGCGGCAAGACGATGATGACCCCGATCGTCGGCAGCCTGGCCCGAGTCGAGCTGCAAAAATTCAACTATGTCCTGGAACATGTCTGCGCGCTGCGGCTGTTGCACAGCCTCGAGGATGAGGCGGCCACCGCCTTGATCAGGCTCGTCACCGATCTTGACCTGTACAACCTGGCGATGTCTCGGGAAGTGAATCTGCGGCCGACCGATCTGTCCTCCATCTTCAAGAATCCAGGCACCTGGCGCTATCTCCGGCGGCTCGTGCAGCCGGGAGACGCGGCGGCGGCCGAGCGAATACGGCAGGAGCGCTTGATCCTGCACCTGACGATCCATAATCCCTTGGTGCTCTGTCCGCCGCTGTTCACCGCGCTGGGCGAGGCGGTGCGGTTCGTGGAGGTGGTGCGGCATCCCCTGCACATGCTGCGGGCTTGGCGGTTCTACATCGAGCGCTACGGGACCGACCCGAGAGATTTCACGCTCTGGATCGACTTTGACGGGCGGTCGGTCCCCTATTTTGCGCAGGGTTGGGAGGAGCAGTACCTGCAGGCCAACCTGATGGACCGCTCAATCTACACGATCGCGCACTTGATGCGAACCGGCCGGCAGCACCTGGAGCAGCTCTCAGACGCCCAGCGGGGCCAGGTGCTCCTGGTGCCGTTTGAGCGGTTCGTCCTGGAACCGTGGCCCTACCTGGCACAGCTGGAAGCGTTCCTCGGGACGCACAGGACCCCGCAGACCCGGCGCGTCCTCAAGCAGCAGCGCGTGCCGCGGGCGCGGGTGACGGCGGGGGTGGCGCTGGACGTCTATCGACAGAATGGATGGCTGCCGCCGGAGCAGGACGCCTCGGAGCGCCGTGAGCTGGAGAAGCGCCGCGCGTACGCGGCCCAAGAGGCGTCGCCGGAGGCGCTCGACGCGCTGGATCGGCTCTGCGAAGAGTACGCGACCACGCACCTGAGCGGCCTGGAGGGGTGGACATGACCCCGGTCGCAGCGCAGCAGGAATCGGCCGCGGCGCGCCCGAGTGAACGGCCCGCAGCCCGCCCGGCCTCATCCGCGCGCGGGCTGACCATCACCAGAGTCAGCACCTATCTCCTGTCGATTCCGCCTCGCCAGCGCGCGATCGGCGATGCGCAGCAGAAGCGCGTCGAGGCGGTCGAATTCGTGCTGGTGCGCTTAGACACGGATGCCGGGCCCAGCGGATGGGGCTTCAACTGGAACTACACCAAGGGCACGCGCGCCGTCAAAGTGATGATCGACGATGCGTACGCGCCCGTGCTGGTGGGGCGCGACCCGGCGGATCGCGAGCAGCTCGGCAAGGATCTGCTCTCTCAGACCCATTTCATCGGACGGCTGGGCGTCGCCCGAGTCGGGGTGAGCGCGATCAACCTGGCGCTGTGGGATCTGCACTGCAAGCAGCTAGGACAACCGCTGTGGAAGGTGCTCGGGGGGACGCGCCAGCGCATCAAGGCCTACAACACCGACGGCGGGTGGCTGACGATGAGCACCGCCGAGCTCGTGGAGGACATGCAGCGGCTCGTCGCGAGGGGGTTTGACCGGGTGAAGATGAAAATCGGGCTTCCGGATCCTCGCGAGGACTATGCGCGCGTCAAGGCGGTCCGCCAAGCGATCGGCGATGACATCGGCCTCATGGTGGATGTGAACACCTGCTGGGACCTGAAGACCGCGCTGCGCTGGGGGCGCAAGCTGGAGGAGTTCCGGCTGGAATGGTTGGAAGAGCCGCTGCCGCCATTCGATGTACGGGCTCACGCGCGGCTGGCCAAAGCGCTTGAGGTGCCGATCGCGGTCGGCGAGACGCTGTATACGGCGGAAATGTTTGAGGAGTTTCTCCGGGCCGGGGCCGTTGAGATTGTCCAAGCGGATGTCACGAAGCTGAGCGGCATCGAGGAGTGGCTGCAGGTCGCAGCACTCGCCAAGGCGCATCGGGTGCCCGTGGTGCCGCACACGAATGTCCAGCAGAATGTCCACGTGCAGCTGGCCGCCGCAACCCCGCACGTGCCGATGGTGGAATACTGCTATGAGTCGCTCGCCGACATCTGGAAGGAACCCTTAACCGTGCAAGACGGCCACTACTCGCTGCCGCAGGAGCCAGGCGTCGGCTGCGAGATGAAGCCGGAGATTGTGGAGCGCTACCGCGTGGCCTGATGACGACGATCGCGATGATTCCAGGACGGATCGGCAGCACGCGCCTGCCGATGAAGAACCTGGCGCTGCTGGGCGGACGCCCGCTGTTGTCCTATGCCGTCCGGGCCGCCAAGGCAGCCGGCGTCTTCGATCGGATCATCGTCAATGGCGACCACGAAGCCTTTCGCCCGATTGCCGAGCAGGAGGGGGTGGAATTCTACCTGCGGCCGAAGGCGCTGGGGTCTTCCTCGACCAGCTCGGATGAGGTCGTGCACGACTTCATGCGAGCGTACCCAGCGGATGCCATCGCATGGATCAACCCGACGTCGCCATTGCAAACCGGAGAGGAAATCCGCCGTGTCGTCGAGCACTTCCGCGCCGAGCGGCTTGATTCGCTCATCACCGTGGAGGACCGATACGTGCATGCCATGGCAGGCGGGCGTCCGGTGAATTTCATTCCGGAGGGGCCGTTCGCGCGAACCCAGGACCTCACCCCGGTGCAGCTCTTCGTCTATTCGGTGATGATGTGGCGCACGGCCACGTTTATGCGCGCCTTTGAGCAGTCGGGCCATGCGTTGCTCTCCGGGCGATTCGGAGTCTTTCCGGTCAGCAAGCGCACCGCAATCCTTATCAAGACTCCGGAAGATCTGCAGGTGGTGGAGGCGCTGCTGAGCGCGGCAGCGTCCGAGGTCCGGTACGACGGGCGGGCGCCCAAGATGGCAGGCCAGGCAAGATGAGCGCGAAGACGACGGGGCCCAGCGTCCTGGTGATCGGAGCCGGCCTGTACGTCTGCGGGCGCGGCACGCCGGGCCTTGGGACGGTGCTGCCGACGCTGGTTCAGGCGCAGGCCGAGGGGATGATCGGCGAAATCGCCGTCGCGGCCACGTCATCCGACAGCGTGCG
>JAHFGW010000034.1:7038-11325 GCA_023247235.1 Candidatus Omnitrophota bacterium
GCGCAGACGCGCGGCGTCTATGGCGCCGTGGAGTTCCATAAACGGTGGGATGAGGCGAACCTGCTGCTGCGGCAGGCGATCACCGATGGGCGCTTGGGTCAGATCCGGCATGTGAGCGTAGAGTATGGGCAGCGCCGCCAGATCCAGCAAGCTTTCGAGGCCTGGATCACGCACACCAACATTTTTCAGTATCTGGGCGTCCACTACGTCGACCTGATCTATTTTCTGACTCACGCGCAGCCCGTGCGCGTGCTGGCGGTCGGAGAGCCCCGAGCCTCGCGGGGCGAGGCGCTGCCACGATTCGAGGCGATTCAAGCGCTGATTGAGTGGAAGGCTCGCCAGGGCGAGGGGTTCACCTCCTCCATTCTGACGAACTGGATTGAGCCGGCTCGCGCGAGCGCGATGTCGGACCAGCGCATTCGAGTCCTGGGCACGCGCGGCCGTTACGACAGCGACCAGAAGCATCGCGGGGCGCAGCTGGTAACTGACGATGAAGGAGAGGACGTGAACCCGTACTTCAGCCAGGTCTGGCGCAGCGCCACCGGGCAAGCGGTCATTGAGGGGTACGGGCCGCGCAGCATTCGACAGTTTCTGAGCGATGTGCGCGATCTGATCCAAGGGCGCATCGCGCTTGACGCGTTGCGTGCGACGCGACCCTCCTTCAAGGAGGCGATCGTCTCGAGCGCCGTGATCGAGGCGGTCAACGAGAGCCTGGCGCGGGGCAGCCTGTGGGTGCCGGTCGATCCGAACCTGGTGAGGCGTTCGGAGAGCGCGGCACGGCCGGCCGAGCGAAGGCGGCGCCCGCGCGCCGCCGCGGCCGCGGGGCGCTGACGGTGATGCCGACGGTCTCGATCATTATTCGAACGAAAGACGAGGAGCGCTGGATCACGCACTGTTTGCAGGGCGTGTTCAGCCAAACGCACACGGACATCGAGGTGATCCTCGTGGATAACGACAGCTCAGACAAAACCGTGGAGAAGGCGAAGCAGTTCCCCATCCGCAAGGTGGTGTCCTGCGCGGAGTACCGGCCCGGCAAGGCGCTGAATGCGGGCATCCGTGAGGCCGTCGGAGAATACCTCGTGTGTCTCTCAGGCCATTGCATTCCGGTGAACGAGCACTGGCTGGCCAACCTGGTGCGCGCGATGGAGGACCCCAAGGTCGCCGGCGTCTATGGGCGGCAGGAACCGATGGCCTTTACGCCGGATGCGGATAAGCGGGACCTCCTGCTCGTCTTCGGCCTGGACCGAAAAGTCCAGATCAAGGACAGCTTCTTCCACAACGCCAACAGCCTAATCCGGCGGGCGCTGTGGCAACAGATCCCCTTTGACGAGGCGGTGACGAATATCGAAGACCGGGCCTGGGCGCAGGAGGTCCTGGCGCGCGGCTATACGATCGTCTACGAGCCTGAGGCCAGCGTGTACCACCATCACGGCATTCATCACGACGGCAACGCGGAGCGCTGCACGAAGGTCATGCGGGTGCTTGAGCGCCTCAGCGCGCCCTACGGCTACAAGTCGCTCGACATCGACCGGCTCAACACCGTCGCGATCATCCCGGTCCGTGGCGAGATCCGCACGGTCAACGACAGACCCTTGCTCGCCTACACCATTGAGCGCGCGCTGGAGTCGCAGGTCATCAAGCGCACGATCGTCTCCACGGACAGCCCGGCGATCGCCAAGCTCGCCGAATCGCTCGGCGCCGAGGCCCCCTTCATCCGCGGCCCGGAGCTCTCGGAGCCGCACGTGGATATCTTGCAGGTGCTGCGCTATTCGCTGGAGCAGATCGAAGCGCTGCAGATGCTGCCCGATCTGCTGGTGTCTCTTGAAATCACGTTTCCGTTCCGCCCGGACGGGCTGTTGGATGACATGGTCGGCCAGCTCGTGCGCGGCGGCCTGGACAGCGTGGTGGCCGTCAAGCGGGAGAACCGGGCGATCTGGAAAGAGCGCGATGGCACGATCGTGGAGCTGGATGAGGGCCTGGTGCCCAGAGGGTTGAAGGACCCGACGTTCCTGGAGCTGCGCGGGCTGGCCTGCGTGACACATCCCGAATTCCTCCGGCAGGGCAGCCTGCTCGGGCAGCGGGTCGGCATGTACGAGGTGAGCAACCCGTATTCCTATCTTGAGGTCCGGAATCACGAGGACCTCAAGATGGCGGCGCAGCTGCTGCCGGCGTGGTTCAAGGAGCACAAGAAGATGGAGTTGGCATGAGCCAGAGCGCGGCACCGACCATTGGGACCGCCTGCGTCGCGGTGCTGGGCACCGGGAGCATCGGTACGCGGCACCTGGAGCTGCTGCGCGGATTCGATGGCGTGCGGGTCGTGGCCGTTCCTGTGCGGGCGGAGCGTGCGCGCGAACTCAACCAGGCAGGGTTTGCGACGGCGGGCGACTTGGACGACGCGGTACGCGCCGGGGCCACGCACTGCGTGATCGCCACAGACACCCGGCGGCATGTGGAGGACGGTCTGGCGGCGATCGATCGGGGGCTGGATGTGCTGGTGGAAAAGCCGATGGCCGTGAATGCGCACGAGGCGCAGCGTCTGCAGGAGCGAGCCCACCAGGCCGGTCGGGCCGTCTTTGTCGGCTGCGTGCTCCGGTTTTCCGAGTCGCTGAACGTGTTTCGGGAGCTGGTGCCTCGGCTCGGAAGGCTCCATGCGGTGCGGATTGAATGCCAATCGTATCTGCCGGACTGGCGGCCTGCCCGGGCCTATCAGGAGGCGTATTCCGCGCGCGCGGAGGAAGGCGGCGTGCTGCGCGATCTGATCCATGACATCGATTATGCCGGCTGGATCTACGGGTGGCCGCACGCGATCCAGGCGAGTGTGCGGAATCTCGGCCGCCTGGGGATCGCCGCGGAGGAGACGGCGGAGCTCCTTTGGCAGGCCCCGGAGGACCACACAGTGTCCCTGAGCCTCGACTATCTCACCAGGCCCCACCGGCGGCACATGCGGGCCTCGGGTGAATTCGGGACGCTGGAATGGGATGGGATCGAAGGCACCGTCCTGCTGTCGCTCGCCGGTGATGCGGTGCACGTGATCGCTCCGCCCCAGGGCCGGGATGCGATGTACGCAGCGCAGCTCAAGGCGTTCCTTGACACCGCCCACGGCGCGCGCAATCCGCGGAGCGCGACAGGTGCAGACGGCGTCAAGGCGTTAGCGGTCTGCGACGCCGCGCGCCGCGCCTCGCAGGCGCAACGGCTGATAGCCGTGGAGTATCCATGAGTGACGACCGGCAGCACGCTGGAAGCTCGAGGCTCGAGGCTCGAGGCATGGCCACGAGCCACGAGCCAACGAGGCTCCTAGCTGTCATCCCAGCGCGGGGCGGCTCCAAGGGGCTGCCCGGCAAGAATCTCCGCCCATTTGCCGGGCTGCCGCTGATCGCCCACTCCATTCTGTTTGCCAAGTTGTGCCCACAGATCAGCCGCTGCCTTGTCTCAACGGATTCGACGGAGATCGCCGAGACGGCCAAGCGGTTCGGCGCAGAGGCGCCATTTGTCCGACCGGCCCAGCTCGCGCAGGATACCTCTCCGTTGTGGCCCGTGCTCCAGCACGCGCTCGCCTGGGCGGAGCGCCAGGACGGCACGCCGTACGATGCGCTGCTGCTATTGGACCCGACGTCGCCAGCGCGCGAGCCGTCTGATGTTCGCGGGGCCGTGGCGCAGTTGCGCGAGCGCACCGACGCCGATGGAGTGATTGGCGTCTCACAACCCGAATTCCACCCCATTTGGCACTGTGTCATCGAGCAGGAGGGTGGCTGGATGGCGGATCTCCATCCCGAGGGCGCCAGCTACGTACGGCGCCAGGACCTGCCAAAGGTCTTTCGAATCAACGGATCGCTCTATCTCTGGCGCACGCCGTTTGTGCGCAGCCAGGAGGACCGCACGTGGCGGCAGGCCGGCCGGCACTTGCTGTGCGAAATCCCGGAATCTCGCGCGATGTCAATTGACACGCTGGAGCAATTTGAGCGCGCGGAGCTGCTCGTGAAGCACGGCCTGATCACCTTCCCATGGCTGAGCGAAGCCCTCGTGCGATGATCCCAAGGCGAAACGTCCCGCCGCTGGCGGGCCGGCCTGCGGCCACGCGCTCCATCCGCGAGCTGATGGACCTCTCCGGGCGCCGAGCCTTGGTCACCGGGGGGGCCGGGCACATCGGTGCTGCGATCAGCGAGGCGTTTGTGGAGCTCGGGGCGCGCGTGGGAATCCTCGATCTGCATGCGGGGGCCTGCCGCAAACAAGCTCTGGCGCTTGCGGAGTTGCGGCCTGGCAGCGCGATCGCCTTCTCGTGCGACCTTC
>JAHFGW010000046.1 GCA_023247235.1 Candidatus Omnitrophota bacterium
GGAGCGGCTCTGTCCGATCGGGAAGACGGCGTTGAAGGCGATCCGGGGCTACCTGGACCGCCGGCCGAAGAAGCTCCACGCGCCCTACGCGCTCTTCGTCAGCCAGAAACGCACGCGCCTAACGGTGCGCCAGGTGGACCGGCTGCTGGTGCGCTATGTCCGGGTGGCCGAGCTGCCGGCGTCGATCAGCCCGCACAGCTTGCGCCACAGCTTCGCGACGCATCTGCTCGACCGCGGGGCGGACCTGCGCAGCGTGCAGGAGCTGCTGGGTCATGCGAGCCTCTCGACGACGCAGCTCTACACGCACATCACGCCCCAACGCCTGAAGAAAGTCTACGATCAGGCGCATCCAAGGGCGTGATGTGGATCCTTTACGAATTCCTCTACCTCATCGGATTCCTGCTGTATCTACCCAGCGCGCTCTGGCGGCGGCGGCTGCCGCACCGCGGATGGTCGATGCGGCTCGGCCGCTATCCGGATCGCGTCGCGCAGGCGCTGTCCTTCGACCCTAGGTTCGACGCTCCCTCGACTCGGCCGCTGGCCTCGCTCGGGATCGCTCAACACTCCATTTGGGTCCACGCGGTCAGCGTCGGTGAAGTGCTCGCGGTCCAACCGCTCGTGCGCGCGCTCCGGCAGGCGATGCCGGAGCGCCCGCCCGTCCTCTCCACCATCACGCCCACCGGCTTCGCCGTCGCATCGTCGCAGGCCGGCGGCTGCACGCCGATCTACTTTCCCCTGGATCTGCGCGGCTGCGTGGAACGCGCGCTGAACGCGATCCGGCCGCGCCTGCTTCTCCTGGTGGAGTCCGAGCTCTGGCCGACGGTGATTCGGCAGGCGAGCGCGCGCGGCATCCCGGTCGCGGTCGTCAACGGGCGCATCTCGCCGCGGGCGTTCCGCCGGTACGCGCTCGTCAAACCGTGGCTGCGCGTGACGCTGGGCCGCATGGCGCTCTTGTTGATGCAGAGCCAGGCGGATGCGGATCGTCTCCTGCAGCTCGGCGCATCGCCAAGCAAGGTCCGAGTCACCGGCAGCTTGAAGTGGGATGCCAGCCTCAGTACCCGCCCCACCGCGGAGGCGATTCGCGAGACGGCCGCGCGGATCGGGCTGGGCCATCGTGAGGAGATCATCGTGGCCGGCAGCACGCACCGAGGAGAAGAGGCGGCGGTGCTGCAGGCCTTCCGCGCGGCGCGAGCCGAGCACCACGCTGCGCGCCTGATCCTTGCGCCCCGGCATCTGGAGCGGTTGGGCGAGGTGGAAGGCCTGATCCGTGACGCCGGCTTCTCGTCCGTGCGGCTCTCGCAGGTTGAGCCTGGCGGTGAGTGGGCGGTGGGGCTCCTCGACACGATGGGACAGCTGCCGCGCTACTATGGGCTGGCGACGGTGGCGCTCATCGGCGGCAGCCTGATTCCCCACGGCGGCCAGAATCCCCTGGAGGCCGCCAGCGTCGGGAAGCCGGTGGTGTTCGGCCCGTCAATGCACAACTTCGAGTCGATCGTCCATCAGCTGCTCGCGCATCACGCGGCCCGGCAGGTCGCTAACGCCGGCGAGCTCACCCGCCTGCTCAAAGCACTGCTGGGGGATCCTGTCGAGGCGCAGGCGATGGGCCGCCGGGCGCGCGAGCTGACCGAGCGCTTTCAGGGGGCGACCCAACGCACTCTGGATGCCCTCGCGCCCATTTTGCAGAGGCAGTAGGAGCGTAGGTTATAGTATACTTACACGCATGGCTAAACCCTCTCACGGTCAAACCGGACAGGCCCTCCTAGAAATCCTGCTTTTGCTGGCGGCCATCCTCTCGGCCGTGATGCTCCTCGTCACACCATTTGCTCAAAGCATTAGCAGCCTCTTTACGGCCGATGCGGAGAGGATGGAACACGCCTCAGCGACGTTCGGCCGAGCCATGGTCGGGGTTTCACCATCGGCTGATGAACGTGAGCAGGAAGAACCGGAAGCACAGGCTGAGGACGAAGGGCCCATCGTCGTGGCGGCCGGTCCCGGGCATGGCCCGCCACTCGGACCAAGCCAGCCTTACGTGTCTGGAGGGACCGGGACCGGCGGGATTGGGGGAAGCGGTGGAGGAAGCGGGGGGAGTATCGGCGGGGGACGCATCGATGGAGGGGGGAGGGGCGGGGTGAGCCCGACCGTGTTTATCCCGGTGTCGCCCACCGTGACCGGACAGGGACCGAACGCGACCCAACGAGCGCTCATTGATGCCGCGAGGGCGCTTCTCTTGGCCTCTCCTGTCACCTTCAACCTCTTTGATTTTTCACTCGGCCGAGTCATCACCCTGTCGGTGGCGCAGATCGTGAACAACATTGGCCGGTATGGCGTTCCCATCCTCGTGGGGGATCTCACGGACTCATTGGCCGCGGTGTTTTTCAGCGAAAACACGGACGGCACCCTCGATCTTGCCGCTCCTATCCGGCTGGTGTTCGATCGAACCGTACTGGCCGCGTCGACGAAAGAGGTCGTGGCGGCGATCTTGGCGCACGAAGGATGGCACGTCAACCAATTGTTTAATGGCATTCATAATGATCGGCGCAATTTTCCTCGCGTGGTGGATATCGAGTACGAGGCGTTTGTCGCGGAGGCGGCGGTCTGGAACGCGATCAAGGACGGTCAGTCGAACAGCGCGCTCGATGCCGGCTCCGTCTGTGTGGCGTCCGGAGAAGCCCGATGCAAGGAACTCCTGGCGACCGATTTTCACTACCCGACGGGTCCGCGCTGATGGAAGGGCAGGCCTGATGCCTCATCGCATCTCCCGCATCGGTT
>JAHFGW010000008.1:0-32666 GCA_023247235.1 Candidatus Omnitrophota bacterium
TCCGCCATCGCCGCGCCCAAGCCGCGGCCCGCGCCCGTGACCAGCGCGACACGACCGGTCAGATCGAAGAGCACCCGTGGATTCGGCGCAGCGCTACGGGCTGGCTGGAGATTCCGTGGCGGGCTTCGCCGCATTGCGATTCCTTCCTCGCCCGCCCCGTCGTCGCCTGCGGTGGCGCGGCCGGCCGGCGTCGTCAGGCCAACTTGGCGCGGCACCCGAGGCGACGGCGGCGCCCGCTTCGGCCGGCTGCGGCTGCTGCGGGGGGCGCGGCTGGAGGCCGCCGGCCGCCGCACGGCGTCCCTCGACTCGGCTCGGGACTGGCGCTGGGCGACGTTCGCCGAAGGCGAACGGAGCCGCAGGGCGGCGTTCCTCAAGCGCGCCGATGATCGTGCGCACAAAGGCCGGCAGATCATCCGGCGTGCGGGACGTAATGAGGTTGTGATCGCGGACCACTTCACGATCCACGTAGGTCGCGCCTGCGTTGACCACGTCGTCCTTGATCGCCGAGAAGCACGTGACGGTGCGGCCTCTCAGAATGCCGGCCGAGCAGAGCACCCAGCCGGCATGACAAATCGCCCCGATGACTTTGCCCTGCTCAAACGCTTCCCGCACCAAGCGCAAGACCGCGGGGAAACGCCGAAGGAGGTCCGGCGCATACCCGCCCGGCACGAGCACGGCGTCAAAGTCCTTGGCCGAGGCCTGCTCCGCCGAGAGCGTGGGCGTGATCGGATAGCCGAACTTGCTCTTGTACTCCGGCTTGCCCGTGCCGACGACGGCGATCTCGGCGCCGGCCTCCTTCAAGCGATAGTACGGATACCAGACTTCCTGGTCCTGGTAGAGATCTTCCACGAGAATGGCGATGCGCGTGCCCTGCAAGGCCATGAGCCCCTCCTACGTTAAGTCAGGCCGGAGAACCAATTTCCCGAAGACATTCCGCGAGAGCATCCGTTCCTGCGCCGCGCGGGCCTGGGCCAGCGGATAGACCGTATCGATTACCGGCTTGAGCACCCGCCGCCCGATCAACTCCGTCACGGCATCCAGCTCCGCCCGCGTGCCCATCATGGAGCCCAGAATCGACAGCTGCCGAGAGAACACATAGCGCAGATCCAGCGGCACGTCAGGCCCGCTCGAGGCGCCGCAAGTCACCAGGCGCCCGGCCTTGGCCAAGCTGCGCAGGCTGGACTCCCACGTCTGGGGTCCGATGTGCTCAATGACGACGTCGACGCCTCGGCCATCGGTCAGCTCTCGGATCCTCGCTTGCACGTCCTCCTGCCGATAGTTGATGACTGCCGCAGCGCCCAAGGCGTTGGCCTTGGCGAGCTTTGCAGGCGAGCCCACCGTCCCATAAACCGTCGCGCCGAGGTGCCGGGCGATTTGGATCGCCGCGTGGCCGACCCCGCTGCCGGCCGCCTGGACCAGGACCCGCTCCTTCGCGTTGAGCCCGGCGCGTCCCGTGAGCATGTGCCAGGCCGTCAGGAACACGAGCGGATAGGCGGCCGCCTCCTCGAATGAGACGCCGGACGGCAGGCGGAGCACATCGCGGGCCCTGGCGACGGTCAGCTCCGCGTAGCCGCCATCGACCGCCGCCCCCCGGATGCCAAACGAGACGCAGAGATTGTCCTCGCCGCGGCGGCACCACTCGCACGCGCCACAGGTGAGTCCCGGCGCCAACACGACGGCATCGCCGGGCTTCCACTGGCGCACCTTGGAGCCCACTTGCTCGATGATGCCGGCGACGTCGCAGCCGGAAATGTGCGGCAGCGTGATCCGGTACGCCGGGATGCCTTGCCGGATCCACAGGTCAAGATAGTTGAGCGCGCAGGCTTTGACCCGGACGAGCACGTCATCCGGTCCGGGCGAAGGATCCGGGACGTCGGCAAGCTCGAGCACCTCGGGACCGCCGTGGCGGCGGAAGATGACGGCCTTCATGAAGGAAGGAGGCGAGCGTCAGCTGAGCGCGCTGATCGTCGCTTCGAGATCGTTCGTTCGCACGACCAAGCCTCCGACCTTTTGGCCGGGAGACGCCGTGCAGTAGGCATATTCCAGGTTGATGCCGGCCTCGGCCAGCTGCTGCGCGATCCGGCCCAAGACGCCGACTTCATTGGGCACGTCCATGAACACCACATCCCGCACTTGCGGCGTGAGCTGCAGCTTCCCGAAGACGGCCTCGGCTTGCTCCGGCTTGTCCACAATCATGCGGACAATGGCATAGTCCATGGTGTCCAGGATCGACAACGCAAGAATATTGACGTCGGCCGCCTGCAGCGCCTCGCACACGCGGGCCAGCGTCCCGGGCCGATTGTCCAGGAACACGGCGATCTGCTTGGCGATGCGAATCATCCCACCACCTGGCGCAGGCCTGCGGCATGCGGGCCACGGCCGGCCGATCCTGCCCGGCGCTCCATTCGGCCGGCCTCGGCGGTGCCGGACCCGCGTTCACCATGCGTCGTTGTCTCGTCGCGGTCCATCCGCCAGGCACCGCCGGTGACAGGTGGTGGGATCATCCCATCGGCCTCCTCATCGGCGCCTCGCCGCCCGGCGCGCTGGCCGCGCGCCCGTTGTGACAGGCGCCCTGCGGCTGTGCGCCCGCTGCCGCTGAAAGCGCTCCCAGGCTCCGAGGGCTTCCCGCCGCGTGGCGAACCGGCCGCTGAAGCAGGCATTGCCCTCCACATCAACAATCAGGTGCCACGACAGGTCTTGCGCGGATTCCCGCTCCAGGCGAGGCACATAGCGCCGCTGGCGAATCACGACTTCCGGCACCCTGGCCCGATGGATGGGCTCGGCCGTGCGGGCACCGGATGGGCTGAGCAGCTGCCGCAGCGCGGGCGGCGGCGCGATGAACTCCAGTCCGATGTCGTACACCATGCGCGCCGCTCCGGCCAAGTCCTGCCGAGCCATGACCCACACGACCCGCCCCGCGCAAACCATCGGCTGCGCGGGGCGACCCGACTGCGGCGTGAGGGAGAGCTGCACGATCGAGCGCACGTCCAGCGGCTGGCGCATGCGGAGGCACAGGCCGCCTTCGCTGACGTTGACGCTGGTCGCGGACACCAGCCCCTCGGCCTTGCGCAGGCCGATCAGGAAGCGGGGAATAGCGGCGGACCGCGGGAATCTGCGTCGATCGGAATTCAGGTTAGCCATGGGGACGGTCGGGTTGCGTCAGCATTCTAACGGGCTTTGGACTAAAATGGAAGCATGCCTCCTCGGAAGCTGGCGCCGGCTCGCGAGCGGATACCCAAGATCCTTGCGGCGCTGGATAAGAGCCTGCCCGATGCGCGTTGCGTGCTGCAGGGTTCCACCCCGCTGGAGCTGCTGGTGGCGACTATCCTCTCGGCCCAGTGCACGGACAAGCTGGTGAACCAAGTCACCCCCGCCCTCTTTCGGAAGTACCGCTCCGCCGCCGACTATGCGACAGCGCCCCTGCGCGAGCTGGAGCGCGATGTCGGCCGGGTGAACTTCTTCCGCACCAAGGCGAAGCATATCCAGGCGGCTGCCCGGCTCCTCGTGGCGCGATTCGGCGGAGTGGTCCCCAATCGCATGGAGGAGCTGCTGGAGCTGCCGGGCGTCGCGCGCAAAACGGCGAATGTCATCCTGGGCAACGCCTTTGGCGTCTCCTGCGGGATCGTCGTCGATACGCATGTCATGCGCGTCAGCCAGCGCCTGGCCCTGACCACCCAGCATGACCGGGAGAAGATTGAGCAGGACCTGATGGCCCTGGTGCCTCGGCAGCGCTGGATCCGCTTCGGGCATCAGGTAATCCTCCATGGCCGCACGGTCTGCACGGCCCGCGGGCCGAAATGCGAGGCCTGTCCTCTGGGCGCCGCGCTGTGCCCTTCCTATCGTAACGTCTAGCGCGCCCAGCGGATCATCGGCACCACGTGGGCGTCGTAGCGCAGCCGGTGGCGGCGCATCCATCCGAACAGCTCGGTGAGGTCTCGGACGAAGCCCTCGACATCCACACCGAGGAACTCCGGCCGGTACTTGCGCAGGTACGCGCTCGACGAACGGTACAGGCTGAGCGCCCCGCCCGGATTGCCCCGGGACCAATGGTAAAACGCGACCGCCGCCTGGATGACCCCCTTGTAGAAATCCCGCGCGCGTTCCCCTCGGGGCGTGTCCAGCCAGAGCTTCTCGAGCACTTCATGGCACTCAAAGAATTGGCGATGGTTAAAGAGCGCCACGCCTTCGGCGAGTCGCGGATCCACCGCGGCCGCAGGCGGGCTGGGCGCGGAGGGCTTACCGGCGGAGGGAGGGCGCCCGCTTGAGCCGGCGCGGGCGGGCCCGAGGCGCCTGCGGCGCGCCGGCCTGGTGCTCGCCCGGGGTCTTGCGGATCGCCTCGAGGACTTCTTGGATGTGGCCATCCACCTGCACGCGGGAAAAGATGCGCTCGATGCGGCCTTGCGCATCGATGACGAACGTCGTCCGCTCGATGCCCAGATACGAGCGGCCGTAGAGCGATTTGCGCTTGTAGACGCCATAGGCGTTGGCCGCCGCCGCATCCGGGTCGCTCAGGAGCGGAAATGTCAGCCGGTACTTCTCGGCGAAGCGCCGGTGGGAGGCGTCTGTGTCGCGGCTAACGCCCAGCACCACCGCCCCCGCCCCGGTGAGGGCCCCGAGCGCGTCGCGGAACCCGCAGGCCTCGCGCGTGCAGCCGGGCGTGTCGTCCTTGGGATAGAAATACAAGACCACCGTTCGGCCGCGCAGCTCGGAGAGCCTCACCGTCCGGCCGTCGCCGCTCTTGAGCGAAAACGCCGGGGCCGGATCTCCGACACGCAGCAGTGTTGCCGCCGCCATCGCGCCTCCGCTCCTCTACCGCCGCTCGGTGCGGCTGGCGCCGCCGCTGCGCACCAGGTCAATGAGGGCGCCAAACTGCGCCGGCGGCACAATCCCGGAAATGCGCACCCCATTGACGACGAACGTCGGGGTGCTGCTGACCTGCAGCCGCAGCGCTTCTTCAATGTCCGCTCGGACCGCGGTCATGCCCTCCCCCGAGCTCATGCAGGCGGCGAAGCGCGCTTCGTCCATGCCCAGCGCGCGGACGTCCTGGTTCAGCTGCGAGAGAGGATAGGACGGGCCGCGCGCGAAGATGCGGTCATGGAGGGGCCAAAATTTGCCCTGTTGGTGCGCGCACTCCGTCGCCGCGGCCAACTGGCAGGCCCCCGGATGGAGGCTGCGACCGAGCTGTTCGTTGCAGCTCGTATCCAGCGGGAAGTGCTTGAAGATCAGCGCCGCCTCGTCCCGATGGTTCGCCAAGACGATATGGTTGAGCTTGGAGGCTTGCTGGCAGGCGGGGCAGCGCAGGTCGCTGAACTCCACGATCTCGACCGCCGCATTGGATGGACCCAGCCGAGGGTCGCCGCTGGTCTGGACTTGGACTCGAGGTTGCTGCGAGACGAACTGCTCGAGCTGCTGGCGGCCCCCGGTCAGGCTTCCGCGGTTGATGAAGGTCGTGGCCGCATGAAGCGAGATGGCGCTGCCGAACCCTAGAAGCACAAAGGCCCAGAAACCTGCCGCCGCCGGACGGCTGGCCGATGGCACGAGGGCTGCGAGGGCCTGGCCCAACTGCCCGAGCGCGGCCTGCCAAGACCGGCCCAGACCGCGCAGCGCCACGACGAGCAGCCCGATATTTACCGCATACGTCGCCAAACACAGCGGGCACAGCGCGCCGATCGGCACCAGCATGATGACCAGCAACGAGACATCGAGGGCGATGAAGAGGCTTGCCAGGCCGGCTAGCAGCGTCAGGGCGATCGCTGCCCACTCCGTGGACTGCCAAGCCAACAGGGCCAAGCCGATCACCGCGACATAGCCCACCAGACCCCATAGGGCCAGGGGCAACCCCAGAAAAGACCCCCACCGGCTCGCGGTCACCACATGGCAGTTGAACGTGGTCCCGCCGCACACTGGGCCCCCGAGCAGCTCGCCACGCAGGAGGCCTAGATGGGCGGTATAGAGGAACCCGGCCAGGCCCAGGCCGAGCAGGCCGAGCACGAGGCACCATGCCGGCGTACGCTGAGACATGTGCACACTGTAGCGAGTCGTCTAGGGGAAGTCAACCCCACCACCTCTTTGTGCCGCGCTGCGATTTTCTTGAGCATGCTTCATGAAGATTACGCATGCTTAAAAAATACTTGCATCGAGCAGGGCTTGGTGCTAGACTCTCGCCAACTAGGAGGTGGGGATGGGACATCGCATGGGACTCATGATCTTGGGTCTTGCGCTCTTGGCGGCCCCAATGAGCGCATCGGCGGCTAGCCCTTGGGCTGACCAGTCGACATATGGGGACAAGGCTGTTGGCAAGCTGAAATATGGCTTGACCAACACGCTGCTCGGGTGGACCTCCCTCTTCCGAACGCCCGTGGAAGAGGTGCAGGCCGGCTCGAACGTGTTCGTCGGGATCGGCAAAGGGCTCTGGAATGGCGTCGGCCAAACGCTGGGTGGGGTGGTGCACTTGGTAACTTTCCCCATCCCGGCTGTCGATGTCCCGTTGCCCGAAGGCGGTACCGACATTCTGCACTAACCTCCATTTCCTCTTTTTTCCCTCATAGCACGAGCCCTTGCCGTCAGGCAAGGGCTCGTGGCTTTCTGGGGCTCCCTCTTTGCTATCCGGTGTGGCGCATGCCGGCGGCGATGCCGTTGATCGTCAGCGCCAGCGCCCGCTCCAGCCGCCGCCGCTGGGGTGATCGCTGGGCGCGCCGCTCTGCCCCGAGAAACCGGACCTGGAGCAAGCTGATCGGATCCACGTACGGATTGCGCAGCCGGATGGAGTTCTTCAGGACGTAGTGCGTATCCAGCAGCTCCCGCTGGCCGGTGATGTCCAGAATCGCCCGGCGCGAACGGGCGAACTCCTCTTCTACCGCACAGAAGACGCGCCGGCCCAGGTCGATCGGCTTCACGAGCCCGGCATACGCGCGCGCGATGCGCATGTCGGCCATGCCGAGGCTCATCTGGGTGAAGTCCACCATCACCTGAAACCACGGAAACCCCTCGTACATCTGCTGGAGCGTGCGCAGCCCCTCCGGATGCGCGCGGCAGAACTGTTCCACCGCCGCGCCGAACGGAAACCAACCCGGCAGGAGGTGCCGGTTCTGCGTCCAGCTGAAGACCCAAGGGATCGCGCGCAAGTCCTCGATCCGCCGCGAGCGGCTGCGTCGCGCGGGCCGCGAGCCGATCCGGAACTTGATGATCGCCTCGATGGGGCTGGCCTGCTCGAAGTAGCGCAGCAACGCCGGATCCTCCAGGACCGCCCGGCGGTAGCCGGTGTAGGCCGCCTGCGACAATTCCTCGATGACCGTCCGCCAGGCCTCCAGGCGCGCTGGGGGTTTGGGCGCGATGAGGCCGGCCTCCAGTACGGCGGAGAGGACCAGCTCTAAGTTCCGCATCGCCATGACGGGATTGGCGTACCGCTCGGCGATGACCTCGCCTTGCTCCGTAATCTTGATCCGGCCCTCCAGGGTCCCCCGAGGCTGCGCCAAGATCGCCTGGTGCAAGGGCCCGCCGCCCCGGCCGATCGTCCCGCCGCGGCCGTGGAAGAATTGCACGCGCACCCCGTGGGCCTTGGCGACGGCGTAGAGCCGCCGCTGGGTTTCGTGCAGCTCCCAGTTGGCCGTCAGGAACCCGCCGTCTTTGTTGGAGTCTGAATAGCCGAGCTGGATCTGCTGGTTGCCGCCCCGCGCCTTGAGGTACTGCCGATAGCCCGGGTGGCCGTAGAGCGTGCCCATGATCCGGTGCGCCCGGCGCAGCTCCTCGATCCCCTCAAAGAGCGGCACGAGGTTGACGCGGCTGATCCACCCCAGGCTGGTGCGGCGGAGCAAATCCGCCTGCTGGAAGAACCACAGGACGATCAGCACGTCGCTGGCCTCGTGCGTCATGCTGATGATGTAGCCATCGATCGCTTCCGCGTCGACCTGCTCCGAATGTTCGGCCATGACTTGGAACGTCCGGATGACTTCCTGCGTGGCGGCCGAGGCGCCGTGCGAGAGTTCCAGGTAACGGGGCTTGGCGAGGAGCTCGCCCAAGAGGACCAGGCGTTGGGCTTCGCTCATGCGGCGTGGATCGCTCGCGGCCATCCCCGCCCCCAGGTGGGGCGGGGCCAGGCCGTGCAGGCGGGTCAGCTCCGCGAAGGCGTCCCGATGCCGCTGGCTGTGCTCGCGGACATCGAGCTTCACGAAGGACAGGCCGAACAGGGACACCTGCAGCATGAGCTTGGCGACTTCGTGCTCGGCAATCGCCTCCGCCCGGTGCGCCCGCAGGCTGCGCTGGATCAGCTCCAGCTCCCGCCGGATCTCCTGGGCGCTGGCGTAGCCGCCTTCCAATTCGGCCGGATGCCGGTACATCTGGCGCAGCCGGTGGCTCATGATCGCCAGCTTCTGCCGGTACGGCTGGTGTGGAAACGTTTGATCCAGCGACTCGGCCAGCGCCGGGAACGCGCGCCGGTCGCTCGCCAGCGAGCGCAAGAAGCCCCGCGACATGCGGCAGAGCAAATCCGAGTGCGTCAGGCGCCCCTGAAGCCGCTCGAATGACTCCAGGTACTTGCCCAGGATCGCCGCGCGGTAGCGCAGGAGCGCGCGGCGCAGCGATTCATGCGTGACGTTCGGGTTGCCGTCTTTGTCGCCCCCGATCCAGCTGCCGAAGCGCACCGGGCCGACGAGCGGCAGGCGCCTGCCGTACACGCGTTCGACTTCCAGGCGAAACGCCAGGCCCAGCTCCGCCAAGCTGTCGAACAGCACGGAGGAGAGATAGTAGAGGCCTTGCTCTAATTCATCCTCCACGCTGGGCCGCGCGGTACGCAGCTCATCCGTCTGCCAGAGGCTCATGATCTCTTCGCGCAGCTCGCGCGCGATCGCTTCCTCTTCTTTGGGCACCGGGTGCAGAAGCTGGCGCTTGAGCAAGAGACTCCAAATCGTCCGATGTTTGGTCAGCACCGACGGAGGCAGCGCTTGGGTCGGATGCGCGGTCAACACGAGGGTGATGGAGAGATCCTGGGCTCGCTGGGCGAGCGCATCAAAGGGGATCTTGGCGGCATGGAGCCGGTGCACGAGGTCCTCGATCGAGCCGCGTTGCGGATGAAAACCCGGCAAGCCCTCATAGTAGCGCTTGCGGCGCAGCCGGTGGGTCTCTTCGGCGATATTAACGAGCTGAAAGTACGCCGAGAAAGCCCGGATGATCTTCTCGGCCGTGGCCACCGGCATCCGCCGCAGGAGCCGCCGTAGACGCCGCTCATCCTCGGCTCGGTGGCGGCGGCGCGCGTGGATCGCCAGCCGTCGCACCCGTTCTTCGAGCTCAAGAAGCGGGGGCCCCTCCTGATGGAGAAGGACCTGCCCCAGCAGCTCGCCGAGAAAATGGACGTCCCGGCGCAGCGGCTGCAATTTTTCTTGCTGGGCGGCGCGCAGGCTCACCGGGTCGCCTCCAGAGATGCCAGCACGGCCGAGTAGTCGAGCTCGCCGCGGCCTTCCGATTCCGCCTTGGCGAACTGCTCCTGGACGGCCTTGGTCACGGGCAGGGCGGCCTTGAGCTCTTGGGCGAGCTCTTCCATCAGCCGCAGGTCCTTGCGCATGTGCTTCAAGGCGAAGTGCGTCGAGAAGTCGCGTGCAATCATCCCCGCTCCCTTGCTCCGATACCACGGCGAACGGAAGGTGCTCGCCTCCAAGACTTCGAGGTAGCGTTGCGGATCCAATCCGCCGCGCTCAACCAGCAGGAGGCCTTCCGCAAATCCGGCCATGACATGGGCTAACATCAGGTTGGTGGCCAGCTTCAAGACCGACCCCATCCCGACGCCGCCGGCATGGATGATCGTCCGGCCCATCGCGGCCAGGATCGGGCGGCAGCGCTCCAGGGTCCCCGGCAACCCGCCGACCAGAATGACCAGCGCGCCCTCCGTCGCCGGCCCTTTGGAGCCGACGACCGGCGCATCGAGGAACTCCGCCTGTTTGGCCGCCACCGCCCCGGCCAGCTTTCGGGATGTGGCGGGACTCACGGTGCTCATGTCCACGAGCACCGCGCCCTTGCGCAGCCCCTCCAGCGCACCCCCGGGCTCCAGGACCAGCGCTTCGACATCCGCGGGCTGCGAGACCATCGTGATGAGGATCTCCGTCTCCGCGGCGACATGCGCCGGGCTCTTCCCCGCCCGCGCGCCCAGCGCCTGCAGTGGGTGCACGCGGGACGGCGTGCGATTCCACACGGTCAGCGGAAAGCCGGCCTTGAGGAGATTGGTGGCCATCGGCCGGCCCATGGTGCCCAGGCCGAGGAATCCAATGCGGGGGGATTGCGGCATCACGAGTCAGGGACCGGCGGCGCGGCGGTTCACGCGGACGGTGGCCCGCCTGCGCGCTGCGCGCGGGCAGGCGGCCCGTCCGGCGACGCCGAGCGGGCGACGAGCAGCTTCTTGACGTCCCCGATCGCCTTGGTGACCTGGATGCCGCGCGGGCAGGCGTCGGTGCAGTTGAAGATCGTGCGGCAGCGCCAGACCCCGCTGGCGTCATTCAGCACTCCCGCGCGTTGCTCGGCGCCTTGGTCGCGGCTATCCATGAGGAAGCGGTGCGCCTGCACGATGGCCGCCGGGCCCAGGAACTTGCCGTTGGCCCAGAACGACGGACAGGCGGTCGTGCACGCCCCGCAGAGGATGCACTTGGTCGTGTCGTCGTAGCGCTCGCGCTGCTCCGGGCTCTGCAGCCGCTCTTTCTCCGGCGGCGCGTCGTCGGTCATCAGATACGGACGCACCGCGCGGTATTTTTCAAAGAACGCCGTCATATCGACCATGAGATCCTTCACGACGCGAAAGCCGCGCATCGGCGCCACCGTGATCGGCTGGCGCAACGACTTGACGAGCTCCTTGCAGGCCAGCCGGTTGCGGCCGTTGATCTCCATCGCATCGGAGCCGCAGATGCCGTGGCCGCACGAGCGGCGAAAGGCCAGGCCGCCGTCGTGCTGCCAGCGCACGGTATGGAGCACGTCCAGGACCCGGTCCATCGGCTGCGCGCCGACCTGGTACTGGCGCCAATGCGGCGCCTCATCGCGCTCAGGGTCAAATCGCTGGATCTTGATGCGGATCTCCATGCGCCTATTCTCCCTGCTTCCTCACCCGCACGCAAGCTGACAAGAGATGAGGACACCAGACATCAATAGGTCCGCTCCTTCGGCGGGAACTTCGTGATACGCACCGGCTTGTACGCCAAGGCCACGGTATCATCGTGCAGCGAGGCGAGGGAGTGCTTGAGCCAGTTGGCGTCGTCGCGCTTGGGAAAGTCCTCGCGGCTGTGCGCCCCGCGGGATTCGGTGCGCGCCAGCGCGGCGACCGCCGTCGCCCACGCTAAATCGAGCAGATAGCCCAGCTCCAGCGCCTCTTCAAGCTCGACATTGAACTGGAGGGCGCGGTCGCGGACCGCGACGTGCTGATACCGGCTGCGCAGCGAGGAGAGGCCGCCGAGGGCTTCCTTCAGGCCGTCGCCGACCCGGAAGACCGACACATGGTCCATCATAATCTGCTGCAGCTCGGCGCGAATCTGGGCGGCGGATTCTCCGCTTGCTGGCGACGTGAGGCGGCCGATCAGGTCCTGGGCGCGCGCCTCGGGCGCCGCAGGCATGGTCGGCCAGTCCATGGAAGCCAAGGCGTTGGCCATGTGCCGCCCGCCTCGACGGCCGAACACCACGATATCGACCAGTGAATTGGTGCCGAGCCGGTTCGCGCCGTGCACCGAGACGCAGGCGCACTCCCCTGCCGCATAGAGGCCGATCAACGGCCGGCTCACCCCGTCGGCCAGCACTTGGGCCTCCAGCGTCGTCGGCAGGCCGCCCATCGCGTAATGCGCCGTCGGCTGCACCGGCACCAATTCCTTGACCGGGTCGACGCCTAAGTACGTCCGCACGAAATCGGCGATATCCGGCAGCTTGCCCTCGATGACGTCGCGGCCGAGATGCCGAAGATCCAGGTGGACGTAGTCCTTCCCGTCGACACCGCGCCCGTCGCGAATCTCCAGATAGATCGCGCGGCTGATCATGTCCCGCGGCGCCAAATCCAAGAGGGTCGGCGCATAGCGCTCCATGAACCGTTCGCCGCGTCCGTTGCGCAGCACGCCGCCTTCGCCGCGGGCGCCCTCGGTCACGAGGATGCCCAGCCCGTAGATTCCGGTCGGGTGGAATTGAAAGAACTCCATATCTTGCAACGGCACGCCGCGCCGGAACGCCACCGCGCACCCGTCCCCCGTCAGGGTGTAGGCGTTGGAGGTGACTTTGAACATGCGGCCGAACCCGCCGGTCGCCAACAGCACCGACTTCGCGTGGAAGACGTGCAGCTCGCCAGTGGCCAGGCACAACGCGACCAGCCCCGCGCACCGGCCGTGCTCGATGAGCAAGTCGAGCAGGTGGTACTCATCGAAGAACGTCACCTGCTGCTTGATGCACTGCTGGTAGAGCGTCTGGAGGATCATGTGCCCGGTGCGATCGGCAGCGTAGCAGGAGCGGCGCACCGGGGCCTTGCCGAACTCCTTGGTGTGGCCGCCGAACCGCCGCTGGTCGATCTTGCCCTCCGGCGTGCGGTTGAACGGCAGGCCCATGTGCTCCAAATCGTAGACGACCTCGACGGCCTCGCGGCACATCGCTTCCACGGCATCCTGGTCGGCGAGATAGTCGCTGCCCTTCACCGTATCGAACATGTGCCATTCCCAGCTGTCAGGCTCCACGTTCGCCAGCGCCGCGCCGATGCCGCCTTGGGCGGTGCCGGTGTGCGAGCGGGTGGGATAGAGCTTGCTCACGACGGCGACGCGGCAGCGTTTGGACGCTTCCAGCGCCGCCATCAGGCCGGCGCCGCCGGCGCCCACGATCACGGCATCAAACTGGTGCCGAACGACGGTCCGCGGGGCCATTAGCTTGGTTGGAAGAAGAGCGCGACGGCGGTGCCCAACAGGGTCAATCCCCCGCAGACCGTGTAGAGGAACCCCAACGCCAGGCGGCGCGGGAGGGGCCGATGCAGGTAGTCGTCGATGATGACACGGACTCCGTTGACGCCGTGCACCATCGCCAGCAGCAACATGAGCAGATCGTAGCCCCGCCAGAACCACCAGACATAGCGGCCGGCGACGAACGCGTAGTCGATCTCGTCCACGGTATGCACAAGATGCATCAGGATCAGGTGCCCAAGGGCCAGGAAGAGGAGCAGCAGTCCTGAGGCGCGCATGAAGACCCACGACCAGAGCTCCAGCCCTCCGGTGGGGCGCAAGCGGCCGTAGGAAGAGGAAAGCGTCATGGCAATGCGGCGTGCGGGGTGCGGGGTGCGGAGACCACCAAGACGGCACACTCCGAACTCCGAACTCCGAACTCCGAACTCAACGTGTGGCTCTTCATCTGAGGAGCGGGCGCAGCATGATCCAGGTCACGGGGACCATGGCGACCGCAAAGAGGATCATCTCCAGCTGAAACAGCGGTTTGTGAAAGCGCATGAGGCCCACCCACACGTCCAGGATGGTGATGCGCAGGCCGTTGAGCGCATGGAAGAGCACCGAGGCGAACAGCCCGATCTCCATCACCCGGAAGACCGGGTGGCGGTAGAGCTGGATTACGGCGTTGTAGTGGTCCGGGCCCAGGACGACCAGCGCCGTATCCAGGATATGCAGGCAGAGGAAGACCAGGACGCCCACACCGGTCACCCGGTGGAGGATCCACGACCACTGCCCGATGCCCCCGCGATAGCGACTCATCCGCTCGTTATCTGCTGACGTACACGGTGGGATCCGGAATGCGCGCCGCTCGGAAGGCCCGGCGGCGCTCGGCGCACTTCTGGCAACGGCCGCAGTGCCGCCACCCCTGCGGCCGCAGGCAGGAGAACGTCAGCTCCAGGGGCACGCCGGCGGCGGTCCGGAGCGCTTGCGCTTTGCTGCATGCGGCCAGGGGTGCGATGATGCGAATCGGATGGCTCAACGCCCGGGTGAGACACCGGCCCATCGCGCGACGAAAATCCGTCGAGGCGTCTCCGAACGGGTTGCCCCGCAGAATCCCCAGCGCGATGGTCGAGATCTTCCGGCGCGCGCACACGATGGCCGCCGCGCCCAACAGGATCACATTGCGCCCGGGCAAGTACACGGCCGCGTCCGGCCGCCTGGCGCCGGGCACGCCGCGTCCCGTGAGGCTCCAGTGGGGGCCGTAGAGCGCATGAAGCGGCCACGTGAGCACCTCAAGCGGCGCCAAGTGCGGCGAGCGCATCGCGCTCAGCCACCGCCGCAGCCACGCCAGCTCTGCGGATTCCCAGGTGAGTCCGCCGCGCAGGTAGATCGGCAGGATCCGCGCGCCCTCAGCCAAGAGCCGCTGGACCATGATGGCGCTATCGGGTCCGCCGCTGACCAGGGCAGCGATCGACCGTGCGGATCGCCCGGCTCGCTGCGCCAGGCTAACAGAGGGTCTCAGGAAAGTCAACGCCACGACAAAACTCCTACCCGCACACGAGGTTATGCTATCATAATACCCGTCCGATGGAGACGCAGACATTCAAGCGAAGGCAATTCATCGTCGATCCGGCCTTCCAGCTCCAGTTCACAACCTGGCTGTTTGGGGCCGTCCTAGCTGTCGCGATCACCAGCTCCCTGATCGCCACGGGCATCCTCTGGTCTAACCTCTATCAGCCGGGCGCGCCGCATCAGGCGACGTTCACGGCTGCCGCCATCGCGGTGTCCACCACGCTGTTGATTGAGCTGCTGCTGGCGATTCCGATCATCTTTTATGTCGGGATCCGCCAAACGCACCGCATCGTCGGCCCCATCAACCGCATGAAGCGCATGATTGATGGCATCGGCTCCGGCGATTTCTCCCAACGCATTACCCTCCGTGAGGGAGACGTCCTCACCGACCTGGCCGGGGCGCTCAACCAGATGGCGCAGCACCTTCAGGAGCGCTTCGGCAAGCCGTCCTAGGATTTCCCGGATGCTCCCACCCCCTGCGCCGGTCCCGCCCAGAGGCGGGACCGATGAGTCGCGCATGATCAGCACATCGTTCATCTCAGGGCCGCGTGGCCTCATCGCCACGGCGGCTGCAGCCACCATCCGCTGGAGCCGCCGTGTGGCGCAGGTGGTGGGATGATCCTCCAAGACCGCCTCGTCCTTGTGACCGGCGGCGCCAAGCGGATCGGCCAGGCGATTGCTCTGACCCTTGCGCGTCGCGGCGCCCGCCTCCTGATCACCTACCGCCGCTCCGCCGTCGAAGCCCGCCAAACCATCCAGCGTCTTGAGCGGTTGGGAGGACGGGCCGAGGCCGTGCGCGTCGAGCTCTCGGAGGCGGCCCAGGTGCGCCGCCTGTTCGAGGCGCTCCGGCGCCGTTATGGGCGGCTGGACGCCCTGATCAATTGCGCCGCGACCTTTGAGCGGGTGCCATTTGCGCGCCTGACCGAGGCCCACTGGGACCGCGCCCTCGATGTCAATTTAAAGGGCGCCTTTCTCTGCTCGCTGTACGCCAGCCGTCTCATGCGGCGGGGCGGCAAAATCGTCAACCTCGCCGACTGGGCCGGGGTGCGGCCCTACCGTCATTATCTGCCGTACTGCGTCTCCAAGGCCGGCGTGATCGGCCTCACCAAGGCGTTGGCGCTTGAGTTGGCGCCGGCGATCCAGGTCGTTGCGGTGGCGCCGGGCCCGGTGTTGCCGCCGCCGGGCTTGAGCGCCTCGGCCCGGGCGCGCATCGCGCGCCGGCTGCCCCTGCGGCGCTGGGGCAGCCCGCAGGATGTAGCCAATACGGTCCGGTTTCTCCTTGAGGATACGGATTTCATGACGGGCTCGGTGGTCTACGTCGACGGCGGGCAGCTGATCGCTCCCCCGGTGGGTGGGCCCTGATGTACGCGGTGACCAAGGTCATTCGCTTCTGCTATGGCCACCGCCTGCTGGACTACCGGGGCAAGTGCCGCTACCTGCACGGGCACAACGGCAAGGTCGAGATCGAACTGGGAAGCCTTGTGCTGGATCGGCGGGGGATGGTGCGGGACTTCGAGGAAATCAAGCGGACGGTTCAGCGCTGGATCGACACAACGCTGGACCACACCATGCTCTTGCGGCGCGATGATCCGCTGGCGCCGATGCTGCGCCGCCGACGCGAGCGGTGCGTGCTGCTAGACACGAACCCGACCGCCGAAGCGATCGCCAAGCTGATTTTCGATTACTGCGTGCGCCTGCGGTTTCCCGTCACGGCCGTGCGGCTCTGGGAAACCGAGCATTCCGTCGCGACCTATCGCGCCTCAACGCCGGCGTCCTTCGACTCGCTTCGCTCGTCCCTCGACCCTGCTCGGGATCCTTCGTCGAGGGATCCTGAGCCTGTCGAAGGACTCAGGACTGGTCCCGAGCGAAGCCGAGTGACGTAGAATTTCCACGGACGCCGAGTCAATCCCTGCCAGCGCTCGCCCCGCCCTGAAGGGCGGGGCACGCTTGGTGACGCGCACCTGCACCCACCGAGGCCTCAGGCTCCCCAGGATGAGCGCGGCCACGTCTTGAGCCAGCGTTTCCATCAGACGGTACGTGCGGCTGCGGACGTGCTGCTTGACGTCGGCCACGAGTCGGGCGTAATCCACGGCGTCCTCGATCGCATCGCGCCAGGCCGCGCGCGCGGCGTCGATGGGCAGCTCCAGGTCAATCCGCACGCGCTGGGGCCTGCGCCGCTCCCACTCGAACACGCCGAGCCGGCAGACCACCGCCAAGCCGTGGAGGCGCAACCGGTCAGGCTGGCGAGGGGCGCGCCGCAAGGAGCTCATCGAGGATTCGCTTGAGGTCGCGCTCCAAGCCCCCGCGATAACCGGAGCGGTCATACAGGATGCGGCCCTGCTGATCAATGACGAAGAGCCGCGGGACTCCCTGGATCTGATACTGCTGCGCCGCCTGGTGCTGCGAATCTAGGAGTATGGGCGCCGTGAACCGCCGGCCCGCCCACTTGCGGACCGTGTCAGCCGGTTCCCCCTCGTTGATGAGCAACGCGACGACGCCTCGATCGCGGTAGCGCCGGTAGACGGCGTCAAGCGAAGGAGTGGAAAACCGGCAGGGCCCGCACCAAGTCGCCCAGAACTCCATGAGGACAATGCGACCGCGCAGCTCGCTCAAGCGAAGCGGCTGGCCGGTCTGCAGCTGGATGAGCGTGAAGTCCGGCGCCTCAACAGCAGGCTCAACGCGAACCCAACTCGTCGTCTCCGATTCGCAGGCCCCGACGGCGAGCAGGAGCGCGAAAAGCATCGGGACCCGAAGGCGCCTTCTCATGCTTCCATGGCGGACATGTCCCCGACCGGAAGGTCCTGGGCCTCCCGCAACCCTGCGTCTTGCGGGACTTCCCTCGCCCACCCAGCTTCGCCGGGTGGCTGGGCTCGGTCGCCGCCGACCATCCAATCACTCCTCCATCGTCGAAATATCGCCTACGGGAAGCCCTTGGTCCCAGGCGCGCAGGACGCGGCGCATGATCTTCCCCGAGCGGGTCTTGGGCACCTTCTCAACGAACGCGATCTCGCGGGGCGCGGCATGGGCCGCGAGATTGGTCTTCACGAACTCCGCGATCTCCTGTTTCAAGGCCTCGGAGGGCTGAAAGCCCTTGCGCAGCGCCACAAAGGCTTTGATGATGTGGCCGCGAATCGGATCAGGTTTGCCGATCACGCCCGCTTCCGCCACCGCCCGGTGCGCCACGAGGGCGCTTTCCACCTCAAACGGGCCGACGCGCTCGCCCGCCGTCTTGATGACGTCATCCTGGCGGCCCTGATACCAGATGAACCCGTCCGCATCCTTGTAGGCGCTATCGCCGCTGACATACCAGCCGGGGATGCGGAAGTACTCGTCGTATTTGGCCGGGTCGCGCCAGATCTCCTTCATCATGGCCGGCCAGCCCGGCTTGACTACCAAGTGACCCAGCTCCCCGGGCGGCAGTTCTCGCCCCTGGTCGTCCACGACCGTCGCGTAGGTGCCGGGAAACGGCTTACCGGTGCACCCGATCTTGAAATCCGCGCTGCGGTAGTTGCAGACGATCTGCATGCCGGTCTCGGTCATCCACCAGGTCTCATGGGGCGCGATCCCGGTGACCTTCTTGACCCACTTCAGGGCCTCCGGGTTGAGCGGTTCGCCCACGCTGCAAATATGCCGCAGGCTGGACAGATCGTACTGCTTCGGGATGGCGTCGCCTGCGGACATAAGCATCCGGTAGGCTGTCGGCGCGCTGTACCACATGGTGACCCGGTAGCGTTGAATGGTGTGGAACCAGCGATCCGGATCGAATCGGCCGCCGATGACGATGCTCGTGACGCCCAGCGTCCACGGGCCGTAAATGCCGTAGGAGGTGCCGGTGACCCAGCCCGGATCCGCCGTGCACCAAAACCGATCGTCATCCCGCAAATCCAGCGCCCATTTTGCCGTTTGGTAATGCCCGACCATCGCATACTGCCGATGCAGCACGCCCTTGGACTTGCCGGTCGAGCCGGACGTGTAATGGATGATGAGCCCGTCGTCCACGGTCAGCCATTCCGGCTCGAGCCAATCGGCCCCCTGGGCCATCAGCGCCTCGTAGCTGGCCTCGTTGGCCGCCAGCGGGCCGGACGCGCCGACGAGCACCAGGTGGCGCAGCGCGGGCAGCTGGCCCAGCGGGATGCGGGTCTTCAGCGGCGGCGACGTCACGCACACGACCGCCTCGCTATCGCTCAGGCGGTCCTGGATCGCCTGCTCCATAAATGCCTCGAACAGCGGCACCGGGATGGCGCCGATGCGGTGCACGCCGAGGATCACGATGTACAGCTCCGGCGTGCGCGGGAGAAAGACGCCGACCCGGTCTCCCCGGCGCACACCGAGCGCCTTGAGAGCCTGGCCGAACCGGCTCGAGAGCCGCTTCAAGTCGGCGAACGTGTACTGCTCGTCGCGGCCGTCGTAGTTGGTGTAGTGGAGCGCCACCTGCGCCGACTTGGCGGACGCCGCGTGCCGGTCGATAGCCTCGTGGACCATGTTGACCTTGCCGGTGCGAGACCAATCGAAGGCGGATTCCACGTCTTTCCAGTTGAAGGTGCGGTAGGCGGCTTCGTAGTCGGGCAGGTTGGCCTGGGTTCCCTTCGGCTTGCGCTCCCATTCGACCGCGTGCTCGGTGGCGGGTGAACCGGTTGCAGAGTGATCAGGCGAAGCGGGCATCGACGCTAGTCTGCGAGGACGTAGGTCCGGGGTGACAGCGACGCAGGCCGGTTCCAGCGGACCAGGACGGCATAGCTGGCGGCCAGTATGAGCACGGCAAGCACCGTGCCGTATGGGAAGGGCATCAAACTCCACAGGCCCGCGGCAAGAATCGTCACCAGCGCCATGGGCAAGAGGAACTTCCAGGCGAACCCCATGAGCTGATCGATCCGCAGCCGCGGAAACGTCCCGCGCAGCCACACCAGGACGAAGACCAGGACGTACGTCTTGGCGAAAAACCAGATCCACGAGGGGATCGGCTGGCGAGCGTACAGCCCCCCCAAGGCGACCAGCGCCAGGACGCCCAGCCCGCGCGCCGGCAGCGCCAGAGACTTGGCGGTCCCGACGAGGAGGGCCAAGAGCGCCGCCAAGATCCAGAACGGGATCGGCGGCCCCTGCCAGCCGCCTAGAAAGAGCGTCGTGGTGAAGGCGCAGATGGCGAAGGCTTCGAGAAATTCGGCCATATACCACAGCGCGAACTTCATGCCGCTGTACTCGGTATGGAAGCCTCCGACGAGCTCCGATTCGGCCTCGGGCATGTCGAAGGGCGTGCGGTTGACCTCGGCGATGCCGCTCATGAAGAAGATGGCGCCGGCGACGAAGCCCCAGGGGGTGAAGAGGAACCAGTGGTCCGCCTGCGCTTCGACGATCCCGACGAGCGAGAGCGTCCCGGTCACCATGATCACCGCCACGACGGACAGCACGCCCGGCACTTCATAGGAGATGATCTGCGCGACCGTCCGCATGGCGCCCAACATCGAGAACTTGCTGCGCGAGGCCCACCCCCCCATGAAGATCGCGTAGGAGGTGATCGAGCCTAGTGCGAGGAAGTACAGCAACCCCACATGCAAGTCCGCGCCGACCATGTTGCGCCCGAAGGGCAACACGGCAAACAGGAGGATGACCGGGGCCACCGCCACGATCGGCGCGAGCAGATGGAGGAGCCGGTCGGCTCCGCGCGGCACGATGTCCTCCTTGATGAACATCTTGACGCCATCCGCAATGGGTTGCAGCAAGCCGTAGAGGCCCACGCGATTGGGGCCAAGACGGTTCTGCATGCGCGCGATGAGCTTTCGCTCAAGCCAGGTGAGATACATCATGATGACCGGCGCGGCCGCGGCGATCGCGCCGATTGTCGCGAGCATGGAGGCCCAGGGCGCCAGCCACGGGGGCAGCCGAGAGACCAGGCTGCGCGTCACCTCCACAAAGAGCTGATCGAGGGAGCTCATGCGCCAGGCGGAGGGCTCTGGGGCGCACGCGGAGGCCCTGTCGGCTGCGGTCCCGGGGTGCGGCCAGTCGGCGGCGCAGCAGGCCCTGCCCCTGGGGGCGCGGCAGGCGGGCTTGAGGGCGCCGCTGACGCCGGCTGCGCCTGGGCGGGCGCGGCAGTCTTCTTCTGTTTGGCGGCCAGGCGTTGGTCTACCTCCGAGGCCTCGGTCGGCTTGATCTGTTGGAAGTACTCGTTGGACTTCAGGAGCCGCTGCTTGTCGAACAACATGTGCTCGAAGCGGTCGGAGGCGGAGAGCTCATACGCGTTATCCATCTCGATCGCGTCGAACGGGCAGACGTCCACGCAGATGCGGCAGGACATGCAGATGGACATGTCGATGTCAAACTGCGCCGGGAGCGTCCGGCCGTGGACCTTCACGGGCCGGCCCTGCGCGTCCTTCTCCATGACAATGTGGATACACTGCGGCGGACACTCCTGCTCGCAGATCTTGCAGGCCACGCAGCGCAGGTCATCCGGCGTGCCGTCGTAGACCAGGAACGGAAAATAGCGGAACCGCTCGCTGTGCTGCTGTTTCACCTCCGGATACTCGATGGTCACCAGGCCGTTCGTCGAGGGAATGCGCAACACGCGCAGGACGGCCCGGCCCCAGGGGTAGGTTTCGCAGAAGGTCTTGAGCGTCACGCCCATGCCCCGCAGCACGTGGAATCCCACCAGCCGGCGCGCCATCAGCGGTCCACCTCGCAGAGCACGATATCGATGGAGCCCAGAATCACGATGACATCGGCGACCTTCTGGCCAAGGCACATGTCTTCCAGGACGGTCAGGTTGATGAAGCTCGGCGGGCGGATGCGATATCGATACGGCTGCGGCGAGCCATCGCTGACAAGAAAGAAGCCGAGCTCCCCCTTGGGCGCTTCGATCCGACCATAGGCATGGCCCTTGGGCGGCCGGAAGGTCCGTGGGGCCTTGCCCATCGCCGCGCCCTTGGGGCTGATCGAAGGGCTCGTCGTGGGAAGCGCCTGGAGCGCCTGCTCCAGGATCTTGAGGCTCTCGCGCATCTCAAGGATGCGGATGAGATAGCGGTCGTAGACGTCGCCCACCGTGCCCAGCGGCACCTTGAATTGGACGCGCGGATAGACGGAGTACCCGTCGACCTTGCGGATGTCGTAGTTGACCCCCGAGGCCCGCAACATCGGGCCCGTGATCCCCGCGCTCACCGCCAGCGGCTGCGGCAGCTTGCCCACCTGCTGCGTGCGCTGGAGGATGATGTCGTTTTTGGTGAGCAGCGTCTCAAACTCGTCGAGAAACTTCGGATACGCGCGCACGATCTCCCATGCCCGCTCCACCCACCCGGCCGGCAGGTCCTCGCGCACTCCGCCCGGACGGACGTAATTGCACATCATCCGGGAGCCTGATGCCGCCTCGAAGAGGTCGAGGATTTTCTCGCGCTCGCGGAAGGCGTACAACAGCGGGGTGCCGAACGCGCCCATGTCATTCAGCAGGAACCCCGTCACCGCCGTGTGGTTCACCAGGCGCGTCAACTCCGCCATGATCACGCGGATGTACTCGCCCCGCTCCGACACCTGGATGCCGGCCAGCCGCTCGATGGCCACCGCCAGCGCGAGGTTATTGGTCATCGCGCAAAAATAGTCGAGGCGGTCCGTGTACGGGAAGCACCCGATGTAGGTGAGGCCTTCGGCGATCTTCTCATGATTGCGGTGCATGTAGCCCATGACGGGCTTCAACCGAATCACCGTCTCGCCGTCGAGGGTCGCCACCATCCGAAAGACCCCGTGCGTGGAGGGATGCTGCGGCCCCAGATTCACTTCCAGGGTCTGCGTCTCGACCTGCGGACGCGTATCGATCTCGGGGCTCATCGCACGGGCTCCGGGGCGTTGTCTTGATCTTCCACCACGTAGTCTCTGCGCATGGGATGGCCTTCGAAGCCGTCCCACATCAGAATGCGGCGCAGGTCCGGGTGCCCCTGGAAGCGCACCCCGAACAAGTCGTACACTTCCCGCTCCTGAAACTCCGCGCTGCGCCACAGCGGCGTGACCGACTCGAGTTCCGGCTGGGCGCGGTCGACGTTGACCAGAAGGGTCAGCGGCCCATGCCGCTGGCTCATCGAGTAGAGGTGGTAGACCATCTGGATCCGCTGCTCCGTCGGGTAGTCCACCGCGGTGACGTTCGAGAGGTAATCCATGGCGAAGCGGTCGGTGTCCTTGAGGCAGCGGGATACCGCTAGCAGATCTTTGGCAGCGATTGCCAGGGCCGTCCCCTCGAGGGTCACCGACACGCCGGGCAGGAGCTGTTCCAGCTCGGTTTTCAAGGCCTCAGCAGCGGGCAGCATCTGGGCTTATCAGCTCACGAGGGTTGGGCAGATGGCGCCGGGCCAGACGCCGGCGCAGGAGCGGCAGATTTGGTCGCGCGCGGTTGATAGACGTCCGAGTTGTAGCGGGGCTCAAGCCCCTGGGAGCCGAAGTCCGGGATCGGATATTCGCCGCGCTTCTCGCCCATCGCCTGCGTGAAGGAGCGGCTGCGAATGCGCTCCTGCAGCTTCGTGAGGCCTTCCAGCAGCGCCTGGGGGGTCGGCGGGCACCCCGGGATATAGACGTCCACCGGGATGAAGCGGTCGATGCCCTTGAGGACGTTGTAGCCGGTGTGAAACGGTCCGCCGGATGTCGCGCACGCGCCCATGGAGATCACGTACTTCGGCTCGGCCATTTGGTTGTAGAGCCGCACGACTTGCGGGGCCATTTTCTTGGTCACCGTGCCGGCGACGATCATGAGGTCCGCCTGCCGCGGCGAGGCGCGGAAGATCTCAGAGCCGAACCGCGCGATGTCATAGCGGGAGGCCGCGGTGGCGATCATCTCGATCGCGCAGCACGCCAGGCCGAACTGCAGCGGCCAGATCGAGTTGCTCCGCCCCCAGTTGACGAGCTGCTCCCACGTCGTCACGAAGACACCTTGCTTCTGCAGCTCGCTCTGTACTCCTTGCTCAGCGGCTATCGTCACGGCACGCGGCGGGTTCAGCTCCATTCCAGCACGCCCTTGCGCCAGGCATACCCGAGCCCGACCCCGAGCACGGCGAGAAAGACCGCCATCTCGGCCAGCGCCACCGGCCCAAAGGCCTTCCACACCAGGGCCCAGGGATAGATGAAGACGACCTCGACATCGAAGAGGACGAAGAGGAGCGCATAGGTGTAGTACTGCACGCGAAACTGCATCCACGGATCGCCCGAGGACTCCAGGCCGCATTCGTACGGCGCGAACTTCGAGGGGCCGGGCTTCTTGGGAGCGACGAGTTTGGCCAAGATCAGCGGCAAGGCGCCAAGGACGATGGCGACTCCGCCTAACAGGCCGATCAGGACGTATTGCTGGAGATAGGTCTCGGTCATTGCGGACCCTACGAGATGTGGGTGCCCCAACGGCTTAACGGCAGGACCCGGCTGCAGTAGCCTCCGCCGGTTCCGGCAAGCCGGCCTGCCGCGTCACACCACCGTCGCGGAGCGCCAGTACGGATACCGGTTGCGTCGACGGCGCCGCCGGAGGGTCTTGAAGAGCCGACCGTGCGGCGCACTGCGGAAGCGGGGTTTCGGCTTCGATCACGCGGTCCCAGCACATCGTTAGGTACCTTACCTTATCCTACCGAAGGACCCCGTCGGAATCAAGCTGCCGCAGCGCTCAGGATGGAATAACCCGGCCAGCAGCTCCACGCCCTCCGCGAGCCGGGGCCCTGCTCCGTTGAACAGCGCCGGGCCGTCGACCAGGTAGACGCGGCCGCGCTGCACCGCGGGCAGCCGCGCCCACAGGGGCTCGGCCTCCACCACGCTCAGCTCGCTGCGTGTTCGCTCAACAGACAACCCGCATGGCATCAACACCAGGACCTCGGGGGCGGCCGCCGCGATGGCGTCCCACGTCACGGTCCGTGACGGCTCCCCGGCATGCCCCAGGACCTCGCGCCCTCCGGCATGTTCGACCATCTCCGGCACCCAATGGCCGGAGGCCATCGGAGGCTTCAGCCACTCCAAGCAGAAGACGCGCGGCCGCGCCGCATCCGCGACGCGCTTGCGCACGGCCTCAATCCGCTGACGCATCGAGCGGGTCAATCGCTGGGCCTGTTCAAGACGTCCGGTGGCGCGGCCCAACGCCAGGATTTCCTCCAGCAGCTCGGCGATGGAATGCGTGTGGAGCGCGAGCACCTGCGGCCTGGGCACCAGGTGAGCCAGCACCGGTTCCACCGCCTCGGCGCCAACCGCGCAGACCTCGCATACCCGCTGAGTGACGACAAGGTCGGGCCGCGCCTGCCGCAACGCCGCGTCATCGACCGCGTACAGCGGCGTGCCGCGCCGCAGCGCCTCACGGACCTCGTCGTCGATGGCGCCGCTGGACAGCCCAGGGTCGATCGCGCTGCGCGTCAGCCGCGGTCCCTGCGCGGCCCCCGCCGGAACCCTGCACCCATGCGAGACGCCGACGATCTCCTGCTCAAGACCCAACGCGCACAAGATTTCCGTCCCAGCAGGAACAAGCGATGCGATGCGCATCGTCAGATGATATGTTGTGTAATGTGCAATGTGTAAGGTGTAATGGAAAAACTGCCAAACGCAAGAACCGTCACGGGCCCCAAGCAGCTGCCCGCCAACTCTCGCGCATAAGCCTGACCGGGTTTTTCATTACACATTACACATCGAACATTACACGCTCTCGAGGGCTTGCTCAACCGCACCGACGAGCCTGTCCATGCCCGCGTCCGCGTCAGCTCCCAGGTCGATGCGCAGGATGCGCCGCTGCCGCTGGCTCATGGCCTCGAAATCTCCGAGCGCCTGGGCTTGCTTCAGAATGCCGAAGGTGTAGTCGGTCCCCGGCACCGGCAAATCCGAGGTTTCCTGCGCACTCAGCAGCAGAAAGAGCCCGTCATCCGACCCGCCTTTGTAGAGCTGGCCGGTGGAGTGCAGGTAGCGCGGCCCGAACCCGAGCATGGTCGCCGCGCTCAGCCCGCGCCCGAGCCGCTCACGCAGCGCAGCCGCAGCATGATCGAGCGCGGTGGTGCGCGGGAGAAAGGAGAGCACCGCGCAGTAGTCGCCGGCTCGCCGGCCTTGCAGGAATTGGGTCAGCAGCTCGACGAGGCTCGAGACCCCGGCGCGCGCGGATCCAAAGACGCTCACGCCGTGATCCTGCAAGAGGGGTGGCGCGACCTCCCAGCGGCCGGTGCTGGCGTACTGGGCCAAGAGGGCCTTCGTGCGGTCCTTGCTTTCTTGGACGTTCGGCTCGTCAAACGGGTCAAGGTCCATCAGATAGCCGAGCAGCGAAGTCGCCAGCTCCCATCTCACGACTTCCCCACCCAGATCGTACCGGTCCTGCCAGGTGATGCGCGCCACGGGATGTCCGGCATCCGCCAGCGCCTGGGCGTGCCCCCGCACCGACGCATCCGGATGCGCAGCTAATTGAAGCTCGATGAACAGGCGGTCGCGGCCGTACGAAGCCGGCGTCCACAACGGCTCCCCCATGATCGGAACCAGGCCTTTGCCAGCCTTGCCGGTGCTCTCCGCCACGAGCTGTTCGGCCCACGCCCCGAAGCCCTCCAGCGCCCCAGACGTCAGCAGCGTCACCCGAGTCCGCCCAGTCTGGGCGCCGGCGGCCAGCACCGCTGCCAGCTCCGCAGCCGGATGGCCCTCAAGCGGCGCCGACGGGCCGCACGCGTCGAGCATGGCGATCGCCCGCGCCAGCAACATGTCCACATCCAGCCCCAACATGGCCGCCGGCAGGAGGCCAAAATAGGTCAGGGCGGAAAACCGGCCGCCCACATCGCGCCCGCTGTCCTGGTCGTGGGCAAACACCTGGCGGAACTTCCACTGCTTGGCCCGCGTTTCCAATGGCGTTCCCGCGTCGGTGATCGCGAGGCAGTGGTCGCCTGCGGGACGTCCCGCGGCGCGGAAGGCCTCATAGAAATACGCGGAGAGCGCCTGCACCTCGCTGGCCGTCCCGGATTTGCTGGACACCACGACGCACAGCCGCTCCAGCGGCCCGCGCGCTTGGTGCGCGCGGATGGCGGTGGGATCGGTCGAATCCAGGATCGTCAGGTCGATGGCGCCCTGGGCAAGGCCGAATGTCTTCCGGCACACTTCGGCGAACAAGCTGCTGCCGCCCATGCCCAAGAGCAGCGCATGGGCATAGCCCGCGCTCAACAGCTCGCGAGCCACCTGGCGCAGCCGGCCGGTTTGGCCGGCCATGTACCGAGGGATGGTCAGCCAGCCTAGGCGCTGGCGAATAGCCTCTTGCCTGCGGGCATCCCGGCTCCACAGACTCGTATCGCGCTCCCACAGGCGCGGGAGCGCGCGCTCGGCCGCTAATCGCTTGAAGACGGCCTCCACAGCGGCGCGTGCGGAGCCGGCCAGGAGGCTCTGAGTCGAGGGCATGCGCGGACTACTTGCCCGCCTTGTGTGGCGGGCGCGGTGGAGTGCGGCTGATGCGCATGTCGTCGAAATAGGCCACGGCGTGCGTTCCGGTGTTGTCGGCGTCCGTCATCAGGCCGATCGCCACCACGTCGGGCGGATGGCCGCCGAAGACTCGTTCGTAATCTTCCTCGAGATTCCGTTGCACGCGGCGCCATCCATCGCCCGATGCGGGGCCGCTGTCGGCCACGAGGATCTTGGAGGTAGGCGAGAAGGCGCTGCTGAGCAGCGTGCCAAACGGCAGCACGGCGGACCAGACGTAGTCGAGGTTCCGGCGCTGCCAGGGCAGCCCGGGCGTGTCGAAGTACACGTAGACGCGCGCCGCGGCATCCGAGCCCTGCTTGCGCTTCAAGTCTTCTCCATCGACATGCCGCTCGACCCGCCAGTCCCACGAGAGCCACTCATATTTATCCGGGTTGAATCGGAGCGGTGCGAGCAAGATGGAGGCGCCGCCGCGGCTCTCCGCGCGCAAGCAGGAACGGCCGTCAACGGTCACGACCTCATAGGTGGTCTGCCCTTTCACTTCGATTTCGCGCCAGCGCGAAGGATCCACATGATCAAAGGGTTCGTGCCAGAGCACAGGCTCGGTCGGCCGTTCCAGCAGCGGCGGAAGGACGGGAATCGTGACACGCCGCGTGCCGCAGCCGCAGGCCACGAGCAGGGCGCCCAAGACCGCGCTCCAGGACAGAGACATGGGGCGCCAACCGAAGCATTGAGCGCGTCGCCGCCGGTCATGGAGCATGCGGAATCATCACCTGGCCGCCCGTGAGGCGGCTCGCACCGTGAGCCCGGCGTGCGAGGAAGGCTACTTGAGGACTTCGGCCGCGTTCAGCTCGCCGCTGGCTGCCGAAGAATCGGCGTAGGCGCCGAGCTTTTCCCACGTGTGCCGGCCGACGACGCCGTCCACTTTGAGGCCGTTAATGCGCTGGAATTCACGGACCGCTTCGCGCGTCTGGGGGCCCATCTTGCCGTCCACCGGCCCTTGGTAGAATCCGGCGCTCTTCAGGGTTTGCTGGACTTCTCGCGTCGCTGGTCTAAAGGACGCGCTCTTGGCCCGCTTGGCGGAGGGCTTCGCCGGCGCCGGTTCTTTCCAGGAAGAGGCCGGATCGGCTCCCGCGCCGAACGGCTCGCTGTCCAGCAGGGCGCCACCGCCGACCGGCGGCTGCGTGCTCAGGCGCTCGAGTTGGGTGACCCGCTCATCCAATAACCCGACCTGCGATTCCAGGCGCTTGACGTGTTGTTTCGTGCCCATGCTTGCGCATCCGCTGATCGCGAGCATCCCCAACACGAGTCCTAACGCACGTGCCGATCGCATTCGCCCCTCCTGTTTGCGCCAGTCTAACAGAATTCTCTAGGCCGTTCAACACGCCTCACGTGGGCCGATGACTCGCGCCCACCAGGCCGCAGGCATGATCCCGGGGCTCGATCTGCAGCGTCGTGTGGCGGATGCCAAACCGCCTCGACAACAGCTCATTGAGCTGCTGGAGCAGTTGGCTGCCGGTCCCGATGTCCTCGGCGATCACGTGCCCGCTCATGGCGTCCAAGCCGGTCGTGATGGTCCACAGGTGCACGTCATGCACGTCGCACACGCCGGGCAGCGCCCGCATCGCCTCCATGACATCCGGGCTCCGCAGATGGCTGGGGCTTCCTTCAAGCAGAATGTTCACGGATTGCTTCACGAGCTGCCAGGAGTTGGCGCCGATCAAGACGCCAATGACCATGCTGGCGATGGGATCGGCGACCATCCAGCCGCGCCAGTGGATAAGTCCGCCCGCGATGATCACGCCCAGCGAGCCGAGCGCATCGCTCATCACATTGAGCCATGCCCCGCGCACATTCAAACTGCGCGCCCCGGCGCGCGAGAGAATCCACCCATTCAACAAGTTGACCACGAGCCCCAGGCTGGCGATGACGAGCATCACGCCCGCTTGGACGGGCATGGGCTCCAGGAGCCGCCACAGCGCCCGGACATAGATCCAGACTACGAGCAACCACAGCGCGATCCCATTGGCCAGCGCGGCGAGAATCTCGGTTCGATAGTACCCGTACGTCTTCTCCGACGTCGCCGGGCGCGTAGAAAACCAGGCAGCGAACAGGCTGAGGGCCAGCGCCGAGGCATCCGCGAGCATGTGCCCGGCATCGGCCAGCAAGGATAGACTCCCGCTGCTCCAGGCGGCGAGCCACTCGACGATCATCATCGCGACCGTCGAGATCAGCGCGAAGCGCAGTTCACGCTGCCCCCTGGTCGCGCGACGCGACGACCGGCTCATGGGGCGTGTCCTATCAGGCGCTGCCACCGCTCCAGAAACTCCTTCGGACTCACAAACCCCATGATGCGCAGCTCGCGCCGCTCGGTGCCGCGCGCATCGAACAGCAGCACGGTCGGCACCCCATAGATTTGCGAGGCGCTCAGGAATGCTTCGATCTCTTCGGAGATCTGCTCATCCAAGGTGACATCCAACCGAAACGCGCGCGCGCCCGCTAGCGCGCGCACGACGTCAGGATGGCGGAACGTCACGTGGTCCAATTCCACGCACGGCAAGCACCAATCCGCGTACACGTCGATCAGCACCGGCTGGCCCGCCGCCAGCGCCTGGCGCACTGCGGGTTCTTGAAACGGCTGCCAGGCCACCGAGGGACGGTCGACGCCACGCGGAATCACAAGCGCCAACCCCATGGCGACAACGACGAAGCCTGCCGCGCGCCGCACCCACGGAAACACCCGTCCGCCTCGGGCGGCGCGCTCAAGCCAGCCGAGATAGATGCCGGAGCCGATCAGCAATCCGGCCGCGCCCCAGGTCACCAGGCGCGGGCCAAGCAGTGGCCTGAGAAAATAGAGCGCCAGACCCCACAAGGCCAGTCCCAACGCCTGCTTGCACCAGACCAGCCACGGGCCTGCTTTGGGCAGGCGGCCCGCCGATGTGGCGCCCAGGGCCAAGAGGACATAGGGCAGGCCCATGCCCAACCCTAACACAAAGAAGACGAGCAACCCCATGAGCGGCTGCCCCAGGCGGCCAACGAACAGCAAGAGACCTAGCACAAAGGGCCCGATACACGGCGCGGCGATCAGGCCCATCATCAGCCCCATGATCAACGCGCCGCCGAAGCCTGCGGAGGCCTGCCCGACCCGACCCAGCAGCCAGCCAGGCGCGCGCAGTTCGTACAACCCGAACATGCTCAATGACAACCCGAGGATGACCGCCGCCACGGCCACGAGGATCAACGGATGCTGCAGCCACGAGCCGAGCAGCGCTCCGGTCTGCGCGGCAATCACTCCGAGCACCGCGTAGCTCAGGGAGAGCCCGATGACGTACGCCAGGGCCAGGCGAATCGTGCGCGCCGGCGCGCCCGGCGCCTGGCCGCTGAAAAACGCCAGGGTGACCGGGATCATGGGATACACGCAGGGCGTGAGATTGAGCGCAAGGCCGCCCACGAACACGGCCAGCAGGCCGACGAGGAGGCTGTGGTGTTCGAGGATGGCGCTGAGGTGTTCCATTATGTCATTGTAGCCTTGTGGCCCGAGCCACGCAACGCACGCCCTCAGCAGTAGCCATGCGCCCGAAACCAATGGACGGCCCTGGCGATCGCGTCGGCCAGCGGCGTCTGGGGTAGGCCGAGTTCTCGCGCCGCCTTGCTGCCATCCAATCGCCTGGGGAATGCGCGCGTGCTCGCGATCATTTCGCGCGTCAACAGCGGCTCGGCGCCGACGGCGCGCGCGAGCGGCTCCAAGACGCACGCGGCCGCGTAGGCGACGGCGCGCGGCAGGCGCCAGCGCGGCGGCGACACGCCGGCCGCGTGCGCCACCAAGTGGCCGAATTCTCTGATGGGGACCTGGTGTTGCGTCATCAGGTAGCGTTCCCCGAGCCGGCCCCGCTGGGCGGCGCGGACGTGCCCCACACCGACATCGCCGGTATAGACGAGGTGCAAGGTGTGGTCGAGATAGAAGGGAATCTGGTATTTCGCGAAGGCCAGCACGGCACGGCCAGAAAACGGATGCGCATCGTATTCTCCGATGCAGATGCTCGGGTTGGTGATCACCAGCGGCAGGCCCGCCTGCTGCGCTCGGTGCATCTCATGTTCGATGGCGATCTTCACCGTCGTGTAGAGCGGCCGCCAGCTCTGGAGCGGCCACGGCTCGGTATCCGCCTCGGTGGCAGGACGCTCCGCCACGTACCGGATGGTCGAGGCGCTGCTGGTGAACACGAGACGCTCGACCTTGGCGCGCAGCAACTCCTCGGCGACGCGCCGCGTCGAGCTCAACGCACGCTCCAGCGCCTGCGCGCGCGCGGCGCGCAGGCCCGGATAATAGGCCGCGGCGTGAAAGACCCACGCGCAGCCTGCCAGCGCCTCGCGCAGGCCGTCCAGCGAATCCAGATCGACCCGCGCGCGCTCGACCGCCAAGCCCTCCAACACAGGCAGGAAGCGCTCACTGCGATAGGCCGCGCGCACCTGATGCCCCTCGGCCAAGAGGGCCCGGACGATGTGCGCGCCGATGTGTCCCGTGGCGCCCAACACCAGCGCCTTCGCCATTTAACCACTACACACGTGTGTAATGTTCGATGTGTAATGTGTACACATTTCACGTGACACAGAAGTAGGTCAGCGTTCGATAACGAGGCGGTTCGTGCGGCAGACCTCGGCAAATTTGAGGGCGCTGGCCCGCGGCCGCCGCTCCTGGGTGCGGTAATCCACCTCGACCAGGCCAAAGCGTGGCCTGAAGCCATGGGACCACTCATAGTTATCCATCAACGACCAATAGCAGTAGCCGAAGATCTGCGCGCCCGCCTCCAGCGCTCGCGCGAGCTGCTGCAGGTGCCGGTAAATATAGCTCCAGCGCCGCGCGTCGTCCGCCATCGGCGTGCCGTTTTCCGTCACGAGAATCGGCAGCCCGAGCCCGGCCCAACGGGTCAGCGTGACAAAGAAGGATTCCGGGTGGACGCCCCAATGCATCCACGAGGTCGACTCCTTCTCGTGGCGCCTGTGGTGCGCCACGTCGCAGCTCTCCGCGGCCCAGACCCCGCCGAACGGCCGGAAGCGGATGACATGGCGCCGATAGTAATTCACGCCAAGAAAATCGAGCGTCCCTTTCGCCTCGCTGATGCGCCGTTTGGCGGCCCCCGGCAGAGCCCAGCGGCCCTGCGTGACCGCATCGAGGAACGCCGCGTTGAACATCCGATCCGTGATCAACGTGGCGACGCGATCCAGCGGCCACCACGGCCGGCACGGCACGAACACCGGCAGGTAACTGGCGACGCTGACCTGCACCGGGCCGTCTGCCGGGCGCACCCGCTGGTGCAGAATTCGGTAGCTGGCGGCATGAGCCCGGATGAGGTGCTCAAGCACTCGCATGGCTTGCTGGGGGTCGCTGGCGCCTGGCGGGCCTTCACCCGTCAGGTGATGCATATAGATGTAGACCATCGGCTCATTGATAGTGAGCCAGTAGCGGACCCGATCGCCCAGCGCGTCGGCCACCTGCTCGGTGTAGCGGCTGAACCACTCGATGACGGAGGGATTTGTCCAGCCGCCGGCGCGCGCGAGCCAGAGCGGGTTGGTGAAGTGATGCAGCGTGACGATGGGTGTGATGCCGCGCTGGCGCAGGGCGTCGACGAGCTCGCGATAATGGGCGAGGGCCTGCGCGTCGAACTGTCCCTGCGCCGGCTCGATGCGGCTCCACTCAACCGAGAAACGGTAGGCGGTGTGGCCCAGGCGACTGATCAACTCCACGTCGTCGCGGAAGCGCCGGTAGTGATCGCAGGCGAGCCCCGACGCCGTCCTCACCCGCCCCGCCTGCTCCCAGGCCCACCAGTCGTTCTGGGTGTTCTCGCCTTCGATCTGGTGCGC
>JAHFGW010000008.1:32766-43799 GCA_023247235.1 Candidatus Omnitrophota bacterium
CCACGTCGTCGCGGAAGCGCCGGTAGTGATCGCAGGCGAGCCCCGACGCCGTCCTCACCCGCCCCGCCTGCTCCCAGGCCCACCAGTCGTTCTGGGTGTTCTCGCCTTCGATCTGGTGCGCGGAAGTGGCGCTGCCCCACAGAAAACCGTCCGGGAAACTGACGGTGGTCATCGTTTCTGCGCAATGTGAAATGTGTCATGTGTAATGGAACCGCGAAGGGCACTTCCATTACACATTACGCATTCAACATTACACATGACGCGAGGATGACTTCGTGATCAGCGCGCGGCTGATGGTGCGCGCCAGCCGCGGGGGCGCCATGATCGCGCCGGGCCCACGGAAACTGGGCCGCCCCCGCTCATCCGTCAACGCGAGCCCCGTCGCTTCGGCGAGCGCGGCCAGAGGAGCCAGGTCCCACACGTGGACGACGTAATCGAGCATGGCGTCGGCATAGCCGCGCAGCACCCACAGATAGCCGAAGCAGTCGCCATAGGCGCGCTCGAGATAGCACGCACTCATGAGCCGCTCGAAGCCAGCGAGAAAGGGCGTGCCCTGCCACCAGTTGACGCCGCCGTGGAAGAGCACGGTCTCGCTGAGGGGACGCACCATCCGCTTGCGAGGCAGCGGCAGACTCGAGCCGCGGAACCGTTCACGCGCGGCCACGCCTGGCGCCACGGCCACGCGCGCATCCGCCAGCGGAAAATCGCAGACTCCCACGACCGCCCGCCCCGCTTCCACGCGGCCCACAAGGATCCCCCACGACGGCAGCCCGCGGGAAAACGCCCTGGTGCCATCGATGGGATCGACCGTCCAGAACGTCCCGTCCCGCGGGGCCGTCCCGCCGAACTCTTCGCCGACGATCGGCTCGCCGGGACAAGCCCGCGCCAACGCCCGCCGCAGCCGCTCTTCAATCCGCCGATCGGCGTCGGTCACCGGCGAGCCGTCGGCCTTGCGCCGCACCTGTAGGCGCCGCTTCCGGAAATAGCGCATCGCGATGTCCCGACACGCGTCGAGCTCGCGATCAAGCCAGTTGAGCAGTGACGACTGCTGGGAAGCCATGTGGGCTATTCTACCTCACCATTCAGCCGCCCAAATACGCGGCTTTGACCTGGGGGTTTTGCGCCAGGCGATCGGCCCGGTCGGTCAGCACGATGCGGCCCGTTTCCAAGACATAGCCGCGGTGGGCGATCTGCAGGGAGAGGTAGGCGTTCTGTTCGACGAGCAGGAGCGTGATGCCGTCCCGGCTGATGCGCCGGATCGTCTCAAAAATCATCACGACCATCTTCGGCGCCAGGCCCAGAGACGGTTCATCCAGCAGGAGCAGCTTGGGGCGCGCCATGAGTCCGCGCGCGATCGCCAGCATCTGCTGCTCACCCCCCGAGAGCGTCCCCGCCAACTGTCCCTGGCGTGCCGCCAGGATGGGAAAGAGGCTCAGCGCCCGGTCCAACTCGTGCCGGACGGCTTGCCGATCCGTGCGAAGGTACGCCCCGAGCTCCAGGTTCTCCAGGACGGTCAGCCGAGGCAAGATCCTTCGCCCTTCCGGCACGTGGCTGATCCCCAAGGCCACGATCTGCTCCGGGGGCAACCCCACGAGCGACCGCTCCTCAAAGCGGATGTGGCCGGCACGGGGAGGCACCAAGCCCGAGATCGTCATGAGCGTCGTCGTCTTGCCGGCTCCGTTGGCGCCCAGCAAGGCGACGATCTCGCCAGCGCGCACCTCCAGGGACACGCCCATGAGACAATCCGTCGGCCCATAGCCCGCGACGAGCCCCTCAACGCGCAGCATCTGCACCACGCTGGGGAACGCCCAGGTAGGCTTCGATGACCCGCGCATCGCGTTGAATCGCCTCGGCAGAGCCCTCGGCGATGGTCTTTCCGTAATCGAGCACGACCACGCGATCCGAGATCGGCATCACGACGTGCATGTCATGCTCGATCAGCACCATGGTGAGTCCCTGGGCCTTGATCCGTTGAATGAGCGCCAGGAGGGCTTGCTTCTCGACCGGGTTGAGCCCGGCCGCCGGCTCGTCCAGCAGCAGCAGCACCGGATCAGAGGCCAGCGCCCGCGCGATCTCCAGGCGGCGCTGCAACCCGAATGGCAGCGAGGCGCCCAGCGCTTCCGCGCGGTCCTGGAGCCGCACGAGTTCCAAGAGTTCCATGGCGCGTTCCGCGGCCCATTGCTGCTCCTGACGCGCCTCCCGCGTCGCCAGCGCCGCGCCCCACAAGCCGGTATGGGTCCGTTGATACGTGCCCAACACGACGTTCTCAAGGACGCTCATGCTCCCGAAGAGCCGGATATTCTGGAATGTCCGTGCGATGCCCCGCTGCACGATATGGTGCGCCGCCAAGCCCGCCAGCGATTCCGGATTCCTGCGCCCGAATCGAATCGCGCCACGATCGGCTCGCAGCAGCCCCGTGACGCAGTTGAAGAGCGTCGTCTTGCCGGCGCCGTTTGGCCCGATGAGCCCCACGGTCTCGCCCTGGTGGACCCGCAACGTCACGTCCTCCAGCGCCACCACGCCGCCGAAGCGCTTCGTCAATCCCTCGACTTCCAGGAGAGCCTGAGCCATCTTAGCCCCCAGGGGCGGGGCACGCCGTCCGCTGGCGCATCAGGCTGGAGGCGCGGCCGAGCCGATGCGCGGCTCCGAAGAGGCCCCCAGGACGGATCCGCATGATCAGGATCATGGCGAGTCCAAAGAGCAGCATCCGATATTGCTCAAAGCCGCGCAGCAGCTCCGGGAGCGTCCCCAGAATCAGCGCCCCGGCGATGGCGCCGCGAATGCTTCCCAACCCTCCCAGCACAACCATCGCCAAGATCATGACGGACAGGATGAAATCGAAGCTGTCGGGCGTCACGGTCCCCTGCTTCGACGCAAAAATGGCTCCGGCCAGGCCCGCAATGGAGCCACCGATGCCCTGCGCGAGCAGCTTCAGCTGAAGCACCGGGATGCCCACGCACGAAGCCGCCAGCTCGTCTTCCCGGATCGCGATCCAGGCGCGGCCGACTCGCGAGCGGCTCAGGCGCGCGCAGAGTCCGGCGACCAGGATCGTCAGCAGCAAGATGAGGTAGTAATAGGGTGCAGACGACACGCCGAACGATACCACGCCGCGGCCGGGCACCCAGCAACTCGGATGCGCGATGCCGAGCAGTCCATTGGGACCGCCGGTCCACTGCTCAAGATTGGTGAACGCGATGCGGACGATCTCTCCGAAGCCCAAGGTCACAATCGCCAGGTAATCGCCGCGCACGCGAAGGGCCGGCAGGCCAAGCGCCACGCCGGCCAGGCCGGCGACCAGGGCGGCCGGAATCAGGCCTGCCCAGAATGGCAGCCCAGCGTGCAGATTCAACAGGCCGTACGTATAGGCCCCGATCGCGAAGAAGGCGGCGTACCCCAGGTGCAGCACGCCGGTGAGCCCCACAATGACATTGAGCCCCAGGGCCAGCAAGCCGTACAGCAGGGCCGTCGCCAGGACATCGATCTGATAGGGATTGGGATTCACCAGCGGAAGAACCAGCGCCGCCAAGACGCCGGCCCACCAGACCCAGAGCTGACGATTGCGAAGCATCAGGCGCGCTCCGCCCTTCGACTTCGCTCAGGACTCCGCGCGCCGATGGAACACATCAGGCGCGCTCCGCCACACGCTCGCCGAAGAGACCCCGCGGCTTGAACAGCAGCAAGACGACAAGAATCGCGAACGCGAAGACGTTTTTCCATTGGGCGGAGAGGTACCCCGCGCCCAGCCCTTCCAGCAGGCCGAGCAGGATCCCGCCGACCATCGCGCCGGGCATGTTCCCGATGCCCCCCAGCACCGCCGCCGTGAACGCCTTCAGGCCGACGAGATAGCCGTCATGGAAATTGATGGTGTTGTAGTAGAGGCCGAACAGCAAGCCCCCCACGGCTGCCAGCATGGAGCCAATCATGAACGTGATGGCGATCACCCGGTTGACCGGAATGCCCAGCAGCGCGCAGGCGACGAGATCTTGCGAAGTCGCCCGCATCGCTTTCCCCAGCGTCGTGGACATCACGAGCCCTTGGAGGCCGATCATCAGCGCGCCACTGGCGGCCCAGATGACGAGCTGGATAAGCGTGAGGGTCACGCCCCCGAGCTGCCAGCGCACCAGCGGAATCAGCGTGGGGAACTGCCGGTCCGTCGCTCCGAAGATGAGCATGAGGGCGTTTTGAAGGAAGAAGGACATGCCGATCGCCGTGATGAAGGCGTTCAAGCGCGGGGCGCGCCGGATGGGCCGATAGGCGAGGCGCTCAATGCCCCATCCCAACGCGCCGCAGCCCAGGACCGCGCCGGCGGTGCATAATCCCAGCACGGCCCACCACGGCAGCGCCAGGCCCGAGAGCATCAGAATCACCGTGAGCGCGGCATAGGCGCCCGCGATGAAGATTTCCCCATGGGCGAAGTTGATGAGCTGGACGACGCCGTAGACCATCGTGTAGCCCAGGGCGATCAGGGCGTAGATGGCGCCGAGCGTGAGGCCGTTCGCCAGCTGCTGGAGGAGCAGCTCGAACGAGTTCATCGGTCAGTCCCAGGAGGCGGTCTTGACGAACTCGAATCGGCCGTCGCGGACGGTGAAGATGCCGATCACCTTGATGAGGGAGTCGCCCTTCACATCGAAATTCTGCGGGCCGAAGATGCCCGGGTAATCCCTCAACCCCTTCATCGCCGCCAGGACCGCGCCGCGGTCTTTCGCGCCGGCGGTGCGAACGGCCCAGAGGGCGATGTTGGCGGCCTCGTAGGCGTAGGCCGAGTAGGCGCCGATGGGACCGAACCGGGCCTCATAGGCCCGCACGAACGCTTGGGCCGTAGGGATCTGCCGCACGTCCGAGCCGATCGTCGTGATATAGGCGCCTTCCGCCGCCTCCGGCGTGGCCAGGGTGATGAGGGAGGCGTCGTAGAGCCCGTCGCCTCCCATGAAGCGCGAGGTCAAGCCGACCCGCAGGCGCTGCTTCATCAGCAGTGCGCCTTCGGGGAACATGCCGGCGAAATACAGCAGATCGGGCTCATAGGCTTTGATTTTCGTCAGGACGGGGGTGAAGTCCTTGTCGCCCTGCGGAATGCCCTCGTGCCCCAGGAGCTCCGCGCCCAGCCCTTTGAGCTTGCGCTTGAACTCATTCGCCAAGCCTCGACCGTAGGTGGTCATATCATCGAGAATGAACACGCGCCGGGCGCCCAGCTCCCGCACGGCAAAGAGCGCGGCCGCCGGTCCCTGCAGGTCGTCCGTCGCGCAGGTGCGGTAGAACGTCTCGAAGCCCTGGCGGGAAATCTGGGGATTGGAGGACACCGGGGTGATCTGCAGCATGCCCGCTTGGTGATACACCGCCGAGGCGGGCATCGTGCAGGAAGAATTCAGGTGGCCGACGACCGCAACCACATCCGGATCGGCGACGAGCTTCTTCGCCGCGGAGACGGCCTGCGTGGGGCTGCGCTGATCATCCAAGGCGACCAGCTCCACCTCAAGGCCCGGAAGAATCGGCCCTTGCGCCTTGGCCTGCTCGACGGCGAGGATCGCCCCGTTCAGCATGCCTTGCCCCACCGGCGCCTGATCGCCCGTGAGCGGGCCGACGAAGCCAATCTTCACCACTGGCTGCGAACGCCCGCAGCCGGCGGCAAGGAGCGCCACCAGCGCCAGGGCCGCCCGGCGACGCATCAGTTCGCCTTGTCGATCTCCGCCTGCCACTTCAGAACCTCGGGCGACTCCTGCTTGCTCTTGTAAATGATGATCCCAAGCACGACGAGGCCGACGAGGACAACAAGCCACAGGAGCAGGCTTGGCTGTCGTTCATTCCGCACGATGAACGGCAGCGCGAGCAGGGCCACCAGATTCATGACCTTGATGAGCGGGTTGAGGGCCGGCCCGGCCGTGTCCTTCAGCGGATCGCCCACCGTATCGCCGGTGATAGAGGCCTTGTGCGCCTCCGAGCCTTTACCGCCATAGTGGCCGTCCTCGATGAATTTCTTCGCATTGTCCCAGGCGCCGCCAGCATTGGCCATGAAGACCGCGACGAGCTGCCCGGCCAGGATGATGCCCGCCAGGAAGCCGCCCAATGCCTCCTTGTGCAACAGCACCCCCACGATGATGGGGGCCAGCACCGCGAGCAGCCCTGGACCGATGAGCTCGCGCTGCGCCTCCGCGGTGCAGATCGAGACGACCCGCGCGTAGTCCGGGGTCTTGGTGCCCTCCCAGATGGCCCGGTCCTTGAACTGCGCCCGCACCTCCTGGACGATCAAGAAGGCGGCGCGCCCGACGGCCCGGATGGTGAGCGAGCTGAAGAGAAATGGGATCGCGCCTCCAATTAAGAAGCCGATGAAGACCAGCGGCTCGGAAATGGACAGCAGCGGCACGATGTCCTCGTAGGTCTTGCCGGTGAACTTGGCGATGTCGGTGATGTAGGCGTTGAAGAGCGACACCGCGGCGATGACCGCCGAGCCGATCGCGATGCCTTTCGTGATCGCCTTGGTCGTGTTGCCGCAGGCGTCCAGGTCCGCAAGGGTTTGCCGCGCCTTCTGATCCAAGTGGGCCATTTCGCCGATGCCATTCGCGTTATCCGCGACCGGGCCGAAGACATCCATCGAGATGTTATTGCCGGTGAGCGTGAGCATCCCGATCCCGCACATCGCGACCCCGTAGGCGATATAGGTCGGGTTGGTGCCCTGGTAGATCAGCCAGGAGCCGAAAATCGCCAGGGCGATCAGGAGGACCGCCCAGACGCTGCTCTCAAGGCCGACCGCCAGGCCGTTAATGATCGTGGTCGCATGGCCTGTCTGCGTGGCGCGTGCGACGAACTGCACCGGCGGCTTCTCCGGCGCCGTGAAGTAGTCGGTGAGAAAGTTGATCGACACCGCCAAGGCGATGCCGATCAGCGTCGTCCAGACCGGCCGCATATCCAGCCCCTCGACGCCGAGGTTGATCCAGCCCGCCAGCGGCCCCGCCTCGGGGAAGCGCAGGTAATAGAAGCCCACGAGACAGAAGCCGACGACCGACACCAGGGCCGACACGGCATAACCCAGATGGATCGCTTTCATGGCCGCGCGCGCCTCTTCCGACGTGCGCACGAGATAGGTGCCGACAATCGAGCTGAGGACCCCGATGGCGCGCACCAGCAACGGGAAAATGACGCCCTTGTGCCCGAACGACGCCCAGCCGAGGATCATGGCGGCGACGATGGTCACTTCGTAGGACTCGAAAATATCCGCGGCCATCCCGGCGCAGTCGCCCACGTTGTCGCCGACGTTATCCGCGATGGTCGCCGCGTTGCGCGGATCGTCCTCGGGAATGTTCTGCTCGAGCTTGCCGACCAAGTCCGCCCCGACGTCGGCGGCCTTGGTGTAAATGCCGCCGCCGACGCGCATGAACAGCGCAAGCAGCGTCCCGCCGAACCCAAAACCCAGGAGGACCTCGTAGGCCTGCTCGCCATAGACAAGGAAAATCAGCGTGCCGCCCAAGAGGCCTAACCCGTCGGTCAGCATGCCGGTGATCGTCCCCGTCCGATAGGCGATCTTGAGCGCTTCGGCGAAGCTCGTCCGCGAGGCGGCGGCGACTCGGACGTTGCCCTGCACCGCCATGTTCATCCCGATCAGGCCCACCGTCGCGGAGAAGAGCGAGCCCATCAGAAACGCGCAGGCGCGGCCGATCGCAATATGCTGTGCGCCCGCGGTGAAGTACAGCAGCCCGGTGATCAGCAGAATGAGCAGGGCGATCGCCCGGAATTGGCGGCTCAGGTAGGCGTTGGCGCCGAGGCGGATCGCCCGGCTGATGCGGCGCATGTCTTCCGTGCCCTGGTCCTTGCGCAGGACTTCGCCCGCCAGGAAGCCCGCGTAGGCCAAGCCCAGAACCGCCACCACCAGGACAGCACTGAGGGCGGCGCGCTCCCAAATCGTGAAGCTTGGGTCCGACATAATCGTAAAGAGATCCGCCATCAGCGGCTCACTTCGCTCGGGCAGCCGCTGCGGCTTGCAGCGGTAAGGCCGCCACGCCGCCTGAAACGACCAGCGTGATGGCCGCTTCGACCGACAGCTGGAGGGGAATGACGTCCCCCTTGGGGACGAACAGGATCGGGCCGCTGAAGGGCGACGGCGGCGTGGGGATGAGCAGGGTCAAGAAGGTGACCGACCGGCCGGTCACCGAGGTCGTCGCCTCGTTGGTCACGAACGCCAGCGAGTACGATCCGGGCCGCGGGTATTCGACCAGGACGACCCGCTGAAAGGCAGCCGGCTGCTCCCCGTCGCGGAACAAGAACTGCGCCAACTGCTTGATCGGCGGATAGATCTTGCGGATGATCGGCAATCGATAGAGCCATCCTTCAAGCACCCGAATCACGACGCGGCCAAAAAAATGGATGGTGATGATCCCCACCGCGATGACGAGGAGGATCGTGACGATCAAGCCCAGGCCCGGCACCTCGAAGCCGAAGTAGCGGCCGAGGAACTGATCCGCTGCGCGGAAGATCCACACCAGTAGGCCAAGGGTAATCACCAGCGGGGCCAGCGTGGCGAGCCCCGTCACGAAATAGCGGCGCAGGGCCTGGCCGATCACCGCGGTGGTGGACAGTCCTGCGTTAGAGCGCGGGGTGGTCGTGCGCGGCATGGGGACGCCCGATGTTAACCGCCGTCGCGACGGCTGTCAAGCGTGGAGCCCCCAGGGGAAACCCGGGGCTCCACTGCCCTCGTCCTTCGATCCCTCGACTCGCCCCGTGGGCTCGCTCGGGATCGTGGTGAGCGACCGCAGGGAGTCGAACCACGACTCGCTGCGCTCGCTCAGGACGACCCCTCGACGCATGGGGGGGCGACATCCCGAGCGACCCCGCCGAAGGCGGGGGAGTCGAGGGGTCGCTCAGCCGGCATCTCGGAAGAGGTTGAGGGCGGAACCGGCCCGGAACCAGCGGACCTGCTCTTGGGTGTACGAGTGGGCGAGCTCCATCGGCACCTCGGAGCCATTGCGGTGGTGGAGGGTCGCGCGCAGCGGACGGCCCGGAGCCAGCGTGCTGAGTCCCTGGACGCTGACCCGGTCATCCAGGACGATGAGGTCATAGTCGGAGGGCCTGGCAAGCGCGCAGGTCAGGATCCCCTGTTTCTTGAGATTGGTCAGGTGCAACCGCGCAAAACTCTTCGCGATCACCAGGCGGCAGCCGAGGTAACGCGGCGACATCGCGGCATGCTCCCGGCTGGAGCCTTCGCCGTAGTTCTCATCGCCCAGGACGCACCAGCCCAGCCCCGCCGCCTTGTAGTGCCGGGCCACCTGCGGGATCGGCTTGCTCTGGCCATCGAGCTGGTCGATCGCCGTCCCCGTCTGGCCGGTGAAGACATTCTCGGCGGCGGTGAACATGTTTTCGCTGATGCGGTCCAGGTGCCCTCGGAAGCGCAGCCACTTGCCGGCCGGCGAAATATGATCCGTCGTGCACTGCCCCTTGACCTTGATCAGAATCGGCAACCGCTCGAAATCCCGGCCGTCCCACGGCGCAAACGGCTCCAACCGCTGCAGCCGCTCGCTGTGTTCTGCAATCAGGACCTGGAAGCTCCCTCGCTCGGCGAGGGGCTTCGGCGGGAGGTAGCCGGAGGTGATCGGCGCGAACCCACCCGGCGGCAGCTCCGGCGCCTCGGGCGGCTTCAGCTGAACCTGCCGGCCCGCTGGATCGCTGACCGGATCCGTGACCGGGTTGAAGCGTAGATCGCCGGTGAGGGCGATCGCGGTCACGACCTCCGGGCTGGCCATGAACGCGAGCGTCTCCGCCGTGCCGTCGTTGCGGCGAGGAAAATTCCGGTTGAACGACGTCAAGATCGAGTTGACCTGGCCGGGCGTGATGTCGTCGCGCTTCCACTGCCCGATGCAGGGGCCGCACGCGTTGGCCAGCACGGTGCCGCCGATCGATTCCAGCGCTTCCAGCTGGCCATCGCGCCGGATCGTTTGGTAGATCTGGTCCGAACCCGGCGTGATGAGGAAGTAGACCTGCGACTTCAACCCCGCTTCGTGAGCCTGCCGGGCGACTGCGGCGGCCCGGCCGATGTCCTCGTAGGAGGAGTTCGTGCAGCTGCCGATCAGCGCGACCTTGATCCGCGGAGGGAATCCTTCTTGCTCGACGTCCTTGGCGAGCTGGGAGATGGGCCGCGCCAGGTCCGGCCGCCGCGGACCGACCACGTACGGCTCCAGGCTGGAGAGGTCGAGGTCCACGAGGCGGTCAAAGTAGCGCTCGGGTTGGCGCTCGATCTCGGGATCCGCGACCAGGAGCGCCGCATGCTCTTGAGCCAGGCGGGCCACGTCCTCGCGCGCGGTCATCCGCAGGTAGGTCGCCATCCGCTCATCGAACGGAAAGACCGAGGTCGTGGCGCCGACCTCCGCGCCCATGTTCGTGATGGTCGCCTTGCCCGTGCAGCTAATCGAGGACGCGCCGGGGCCGAAGAACTCGATGATCGAATCCGTGCCGCCTTTGGTCGTCAGGATGCCGCAGAGCTTCAGGATGACATCTTTGGGCGCAGTCCAGCCGTTCAACTTCCCCGTCAAGCGCACGCCGATGAGCGTCGGGCATTTGACCTCCCACGCCAGGCCCGCCATGACTTCGGCCGCATCCGAACCGCCGACGCCGATGGCCAGCATCCCCAGGCCCCCGGCATTGGGCGTATGCGAGTCGGTGCCGATGACTAAGCCGCCCGGGAAGGCATACTGTTCCAGAAAGACCTGGTGGATGATGCCGGCGCCAGGCTCCCAGAACCCGGCGCCGTAGCGCTGGGATGCGCTGCGCAAGAAGTCATAGACCTCGCGATTGGCCTCCAGCGCGACCTGCATGTCCTGGGAGGCGCCCACCCGCGCCTGGATCAGGTGGTCGCAATACACCGTCGAGGGTACCGCCACCGTGTCCCGTCCGGCCTGCATGAACTGCAGCATCGCCATTTGAGCGGTGGCGTCCTGCATGATGACGCGGTCCGGTTGCAAGCTCAGGTAGCTTTCGCCACGGCTGAAGGCTTGGGTCGCCAGGTCGCGCGCGTGCGGCGCGAGGATTTTTTCGGTGAGGGTCAGCGGGCGGCC